>NZ_CP108538.1:4664375-5321250 GCF_035994185.1 Streptomyces sp. NBC_01217 | reverse complement strand
CGCCGCCCGTCGGGTCGGTCAGGTTGGCGAGCATCTTCAGGGTGAACTTCATCAGCAGCGGGTGCGTCAGGCCGCGTTGGGTGGCGATCTTCATGACCTTCGGGTTGCCGATCAGCTTCACGAAGGCGCGGCCCATCGTGTAGTAGCCGCCGTAGGTCTCCTTGAGCACCTTCGGGTAGTTGTTCAACGCCAGTTCGCGCTGGGCCGGGGTCGCGCGGGCGTGGGCCTGGACGATGACGTCCGCGGCGATCTGGCCCGACTCCATGGCGTACGCGATGCCTTCGCCGTTGAACGGGTTGACCATGCCGCCCGCGTCACCGACGAGCAGCAGGCCCTTGGTGTAGTGCGGCTGGCGGTTGAAGGCCATCGGCAGGGCGGCGCCGCGGATCGGCATCGTCATGTTCTCCGGGGTGTAGCCCCAGTCCTCCGGCATGGACGCGCACCATGCCTTGAGCACCTCGCGCCAGTCCAACTCCTTGAAGGCCGAGGAGGAGTTGAGAATGCCGAGGCCGACGTTGGACGTGCCGTCACCCATGCCGAAGATCCAGCCGTAGCCGGGCAGCAGCCGGTCCTGGGGGCCGCGGCGGTCCCACAGCTCCAGCCACGACTCCAGGTAGTCGTCGTCGTGGCGGGGCGAGGTGAAGTACGTACGCACCGCCACGCCCATCGGGCGGTCCTCGCGGCGGTGCAGGCCCATCGCCAGCGACAGCCGGGTGGAGTTGCCGTCGGCCGCGACGACGAGCGGGGCGTGGAAGGTGACCGGGGTCTTGTCCTCACCGAGCTTCGCGTTGACGCCGGTGATGCGGCCGGTGCGGTCGTCGACGATCGGGGCGCCGACGTTGCAGCGCTCATACAGCCGCGCGCCCGCCTTCTGCGCCTGGCGGGCCAGTTGCTCGTCGAAGTCGTCGCGCTTGCGGACCAGTCCGTAGTCCGGGTACGAGGCGAGATCCGGCCAGTCCAGCTGGAGGCGGACGCCGCCGCCGATGATGCGCAGGCCCTTGTTGCGCAGCCAGCCGGCCTCTTCGGAGATGTCGATGCCCATGGAGACGAGCTGCTTGGTGGCGCGCGGGGTGAGGCCGTCGCCGCAGACCTTCTCTCGGGGGAAGGCCGTCTTCTCCAGGAGCAGGACGTCCAGTCCGGCCTTGGCGAGGTAGTACGCGGTGGTGGAGCCTGCCGGGCCTGCCCCGACGACGATCACATCCGCGCTGTGCTCGGAGAGGGGCTGCTCGGTCACGGTCGGATCTCCCGAAGACTCGAAATCGCGTGCCGCGCGGCACCTGTCCCGTGCAGTCTATGGGGGCCTGCTGATCAACCTTCCGAAGGGCTCCCCGATGTCGACCCTGCCTTCCACCGCCCCCTCCGTACAGCTGCGCGTCCCCACCGACGAGGACGCGCTGTCGTGGCACCGGGCGTTCGACGACCCCGAGGTGATGGAGTTCTTCGGCGGCAGGTCGGCGGAACTCTCGCTCTATGAGGAATGGACCGCGCGGCAGCGCCTGCACGACGCGGAGCTGGGGTACTGCCTGTGGACCGTGCTCGGCGAGGACGGCGAGGTCGCCGGTTTCACCGGCGCCCAGCCCTGGCCGCAGACCGCGTACGGCCCGGTGGGCGAGACCGAGATCGGCTGGCGGCTGGCCCGGACGGCCTGGGGCCGGGGTTACGCCACCGCCGCCGCGCGCCTCACCCTGGAGCGGCTGCGCGCGGCCGGGGTGGAGCGGGTCGTGGCGACGATCGACGCGCGCAACGAGCGGTCGATCGCCGTCGCCCGGCGGCTGGGGATGGAGCGGGCGGAGAGCTTCGACGCTCCGGGGACAAGGCAGCGGGTGGACTGCTTCCGGATGGTGCTGCCGGCTTTGTGAGCGTCAGCCGATGCGGTAGATGTCCCTGAGCCGTTGACGCCGTCGATGCCTCAGAGACGTACGCCTCGGTGCAGTGCCACCACACCGCCGGTGAGATTGCGCCAGGCGACGTTCGCCCAGCCGGCCCGCTGGAGCTTCGCCGCGAGTCCCGGCTGGTCGGGCCAGGCGCGGATCGACTCGGCGAGATAGACGTACGCGTCGGGGTTGGAGGACACCGCGCGCGCGACCGGCGGCAGCGCCCGCATCAGGTACTCGGTGTACACCGTGCGAAACGGCGTCCAGGTCGGCTGTGAGAACTCGCAGATCACCACCCGGCCGCCCGGCTTCGTCACCCGGTACAGCTCGCGCAGCGCCGCATCCGTGTCCTGGACGTTGCGCAGCCCGAAGGAGATCGTCACCGCGTCGAACGTCTCGTCGCGAAACGGCAGCCTGGTGGCGTCGCCCGCCGTGAACGGGAGCCAGGAGTTGCGCTTCTTGCCCTCCTGCAGCATGCCGAGTGAGAAGTCGCAGGGCACGACGTAGGCGCCCGTCGCGGCGAAGGGCAGCGAGGACGTCGCCGTGCCTGCGGCCAGGTCGAGGACCTTCTCCGCGGGCCGGGCATCCACCGCCTTCGCGACCTCCTTGCGCCACAGCCGGGCCTGGCCGAGCGACAGCACGTCGTTGGTGAGGTCGTAGTTCGCCGCCACGCCGTCGAACATCGTGGCGACTTCGTGCGGCTGCTTGTCCAGGGAGGCTCGGGTCACCCGCCCATTCAAGCAGCCCGCCCCACGACGCCTTGCACCGGTCGCGGGTCGGCACGCCGACCCGCGACAAGTCGGCTTCAACCTTTCCGTCCCGGCATCACTCAGTACAGGTGTGAGACCACCGACAGACCGGAGAGGAGGACAGATGGCCACAGACCGCAGTCGGGACTCCACCGGCTTCGAGGAGTTCGCCCGGGCGAACCAACGGCGTCTGTACCGGACCGCTTATCTGCTGTGCGGAGACGGGGAGAGCGCCCGCGATCTGACCCAGACGACGCTGGCCAAGCTCTTCCAGCACTGGCACCGGGCGAGTGCGGCCGACCATCCCGCCGCCTATGCGCGCACCGTCCTCACCCGGACATATCTCGCCGAGCGCCGCCGTCGGCTCCGCGACTTCCTGGCCCACAGCCACATCGACGCCCCGCCTTCCGTGGTGGGCCCCGAGCTGACCGTGACGCTGCTGACCGCGCTCGCCGAACTGCCGCCCCGCGCCCGGGCCATGGTCGTCCTGCGCTACTGGGAGGACCTGGACGTGCAGACGGTCGCCGAGCTGCTGCGCTGCAGCGAGTCCACCGTCAAGAGCCAGTGCTCGCGCTCGCTCGCCACGCTGCGTACGCGGCTGGGCGACGCGCACCTCTACACCACTCGCAGCTGAGGAGAACCGTCATGGACATGCCTTCAGATCGTGCGCCGGAAGAGGCCGGGACGCTGCTGATCAGGGCGGCGATGGCCGAGGCGACCGAAGGGGTGCCGCCGCTGCCGGACCTGGTGCCGGTCGCCGTCGCCGAGGGACGCAGGCGCCGCGCCAGGGCCCGCGCGGCCATCGGTACCGCAGTGGCCGGAGTGCTGGCGCTCGGGGTGTTCGGCGCGACGCTGCCGTCCTGGGGCACATGGGGCGATACGGGCACGGGTACGGACACGAGTGCGGGACAGGTCGGGGCCCCCGCGCCCACCGGAGCGCCGACACCGGTCCCCACCGCTGGGACACGCACGCCCGTACACCTCGAACCCACCCCCGGCGAATCGTCGATGGCCGACCTGCCCGCCGACGAGCGCAAGCGGCAGGAGCAGTTCCAGCAGCAGGCCGCGGCCCTGTTCGACGAGCTGCTGCCCGCCGGGTTCGGTACGGTCCGCCCGGTCGATCTCGCGGTCAGCCGGTACCAGGGCGCGGCCAAGGACGGCGTCTTCCCCGTCATCTTCTCGGTACGTCCCAGCAGCAAGCCCGGGGGCTCGATGAAGAACGAGCCCTGCCAGGACAACCCGAAGAAGCAATACCAGTGCAAGAAGGCCAAACTGCCGGGCGGCATCGTCGCCCGCGCCGTCACCGCGGCCGGGAACACGAAGGACGGCAAGAGCATCATCGGCGTGGACGTCCACTTCGTGTACGGGGACAGCACCGTCGTCCTCTCGGCCGGCGGCGACGACTCCGCCATGGTGTCGGCGCCGGTCACCGCGGACCAGCTGCTCGCCGTCGCCGGTGACTCGCGCTTCCTGAACCTGGTCCGTTACGCGGAGTCGTCCCCCATGGAACCGAAGCAGGAGTCCGTCGATGGCGGCTGACGAACGCGGCCGCCGGGCGCGCGGCCGCGCGCCGCGCGCCCGGGGCGCGGCCCGGCGTGCCCGCCGCCGACGGACCCGCATACGGGTGGCGAGCGCCGTGCTGGTGCCGGCCGCGTTGCTCTGCGGGGCGTTGGTGTGGTGGCCGTGGGAGGGCGGCGAGGGAGCATCGGCGCTGGCGCGCACCAGGTTGGCGGTCCGGACTCCGGCGCCGCCTTCGGCCCCGGTGTCCCCGGTGTCCTCGGCGTCCTCGGCGTCCTCGGCGTCCCCGTCGGCCGGGTCCGGACCCGAGAAGGAGAAGGAGCGGAAGGAGGACAGGACTCGGACCGGATCCCTACCCCGCCACGGCTCCGGTAAGTTCCGCACCGCCGCACCACCGCACGCGGACACCCAGGGCACCGGCACCGTGCACCGCTACCGGGTCGAGGTCGAGGAGGGCAGCGGGCTGGCCACCGGTCCCGCCGCCGCCGAGGTCGCCGGGGTGTTCGGCAACCCCCGCGGCTGGACCCGCACCGGCCGCGACGCCTTCCGGCAGGTCGGTTCGGGACCGGCCGGGCTGGTGATCCGTATCGCGACGCCGGACACCGTGGACCGGCTGTGCGGGGCGTACGGGCTCCGCACCCGCGGCGAGGTCAACTGCCGGGTCGGCGCCACGGTCGTGGTGAACCTGAAGCGGTGGCTGCAGGGCTCACCGCAGTTCGACGGGCCGCTCGCGGAGTACCGGGCGCTCATCATCAACCACGAGGTCGGGCACTGGCTGGGGCACGGCCACGAGACGTGCCCGGGACCGGGGCGGCCCGCGCCCGCGATGATGCAGCAGATCGACGGATTGAAGGGGTGCGTCGCCAACGCGTGGCCGTACACGGCCGACGGCACGTACATCAGCGGCCCGTCCGTCCCCTGACGGGGCCGGCCGTACGGCGCGCCTACCGCCGCCGGTACACCAGCCGCCCGCCCAGCACCGTGGCCACGCACCGCCCCGCCCCCGCCGCGCACAGCGCCGCCTCGTCCGGTACGTCGAAGACCGCGAGGTCCGCGCGGGCGCCGACGACGAGCGGGCCGTGCACCGAGCCGGGCAGGTCGTACCCCTCCGCGAACGGGTCCAGGTCCGGTTCGCCGACGAGGATGCCGGGGGCGCCGACGGCCGAGACCTCCGTCAGCCCCGAGCGGGCCACCGCGGTGCGGACGGCCGGGTCGTGGAACCGGCCCGCGACATGCGTCGTCCCGTACCGCAGCATCTGCTGCAGCCCGCGCCGCACGCTGCCCGCCCACCGCGTCGCGTCCATCCCGGCGGCCAGCCGCTCGAACGCCTCGCCCCACAGCGGCCGGTCGCCGAGTTCGTCGGCCTCGCGCGGGTCGGGGTGGTAGCAGCGGGTCAGCAGCCAGAGGGCGTGCCACTGCCGCAGACCGGGGGTGAGGACGCCGGGCCACTGGCGTACGCGCGCCGCGGGGTGGGCGCCGACGACCTCGTCGTACGGTCCGAGGGCGACGATCCGGTCTCCCTCGACGGCGACCGCGCCCCCGCGAACGGCCGCCGCGCCGACCGGAAGAACCAGCGGCGCGGCATGAACGGTGAGCAAATCGGCCTCAGTTGGCGTTGAGGAGCTTCAGCTCCGGGTGTGCCGTGCCGCCCTCGATCGCGGTGGACGAGATGTGCGAGACGACACGCTGGTCGACCGGGTCGTTCGCCGGGTCGTCGTGGACGACGAGGTGCTCGTACGTCGTGGCGCGCTGCGCCGGGACGCGGCCCGCCTTGCGGATCAGGTCGATGATTTCGAGGCGGTTGGACCGGTGCTTGGCACCGGCCGAGGAGACGACGTTCTCCTCCAGCATGATCGAGCCGAGGTCGTCGGCGCCGTAGTGCAGCGACAGCTGGCCGACCTCCTTGCCGGTGGTCAGCCAGGAGCCCTGGATGTGCGCGACGTTGTCGAGGAAGATCCGGGCGATGGCGATCATCCGCAGGTACTCGAAGAGCGTGGCCTGCGTCCGGCCCTTCAGGTGGTTGTTCTCCGGCTGGTACGTGTACGGGATGAACGCGCGGAAGCCGCCCGTGCGGTCCTGCACGTCACGGATCATCCGCAGGTGCTCGATGCGCTCGGCGTTGGTCTCGCCGGTGCCCATCAGCATGGTGGAGGTCGACTCGACGCCCAGGTTGTGCGCGGCCTCCATGATCTCCAGCCAGCGCTCGCCGGACTCCTTGAGCGGGGCGATCGCCTTGCGCGGCCGGGCCGGCAGCAGCTCGGCACCGGCTCCCGCGAAGGAGTCGAGACCGGCGGTGTGGATGCGCTGGATGGCCTCCTCGACGGAGACCTTGGAGATCCGGGCCATGTGCTCGACCTCGGAGGCGCCCAGCGAGTGGATGACCAGCTGCGGGAACGCCTTCTTGATGGCGGAGAAGTGCTCCTCGTAGTACTCCACGCCGTAGTCCGGGTGGTGCCCGCCCTGGAACATGATCTGCGTGCCGCCGAGTTCGACGGTCTCCGCGCAGCGGCGCAGGATGTCGTCGAGGTCGCGGGACCAGCCCTTGGCGGTGTCCTTGGGCGCGGCGTAGAAGGCGCAGAACTTGCAGGCCGTGACGCACACGTTGGTGTAGTTGATGTTGCGCTCGATGATGTACGTCGCGATGTGCTCCGTACCGGCGTAACGGCGGCGGCGTACGGCGTCGGCGGCCGCGCCCAGTGCGTGCAGCGGCGCCGACCGGTAGAGGTCGAGCGCCTCCTCCGGGGTGATCCGACCGCCTTCGGCGGCTCGGTCGAGGATGGGCTGAAGGTCGGCCTTCTCGGTCACCGGGCTGTCACCTTTCGGCGGTTTTTCAACGGATCTACGGACCGGTTCAGCCTACGCCAGGCCCTGTCGGGGTCAGCTGCCGGACCGGCTGAGCGTGCCGTACGGAAGTCCGGCGCCTCTCTCGTCGGACCTGAAGCGCAGGGTGCCGTCGGCGGCGCGCGTGAAGTGGACGTCGGTTTCGGTGGAGGTGCAGAGGGCCGGGTCGCCGGGGCTGTCCGGATCGGCGCGCTCCCGGAGCGTCAGTTCCTTGTCGGTGCCGGACGAGAGGCGGGCGACGCTGTTGCAGCGGACGGTCAGTCCGAGAGCGGTGAACTCCGTGCTCATGCGGACCACGTCCGTGCCCTTCTTCCCGGCCGTGAACACGGCGGTGAGCGTGCCGTGCGGCTGCCCGGTGGTCTTCTCGGTGACCGGGCCCTGCCAGGTGCCGATGAACGCCTCCGGCAGTTCGGTGATCTGCTCCGGACCGCCCGTGCCCGAGTCCGAAGGGTCCGGGGGCTGCGATGAGTGCGAGGGCTTCGAGGACTGCGAGGGCTGCTGCGTGGGTTTCGCGGAGGACGTGGCGGCCGGAGGGGTGTGGGCGGATCCGCCGCTCTCCGCGGTGTCGTGGTCGCCGCCGCCCGGCATCAGGTCGAACAGGAACGCGCTGCCCACGGTCACGGCGGCGAGCGCCCCCGCCACGGCCAGGGCGACGGTGCAGCTCAGCCTCCGGCCGCGGTTCGCATCGGGACGGGCCGGCTCGGCGTCCGCGCTGACGGTGACGGTGAAACGGGGGTCGGGCGTACGTTGCCCCGGCAGCCCGGACGCCCCGGCCCGCTGCGCCGGCGCGGCCGACTCGGCCATGCCGGCGGTCGCGGGCCAGGAGAGCGGCCCGTCGGGCCGGGACGACCGGGACGGATCGTGCGAGGGGAACGGCTCGACGGGCGGACCGAAGACACCGCCCGCGCTGCCTGTACCGTTCCCGTCCTCGGCACCGTTCGCGCCCCACGCCGCGCCGGTGAAGGGCACCGGCCCCGACTGCACCGGCGCGTCCTGCGGCTCCAGGTCCAGCAGCGCGACCGCCGCCCGGCTGACCTCACGTACCAGAGGACCGGGCAGCCAGCCCGCCGCCACCAGCGCCGCCGCCCCGCCCGGTGCCAGCTGCCGGGCCAGTTCCATGGGGGTCGGCCGGTCCTCCGGGTCCTTCTCCAGACACCCGGCGACTATGTCCCGCAGCTCCCCCTCCAGCTCCCCCAGCTCGGGCTCCTCGTGCACCACCTTGTAGAGGAGTACGGCGGAGGAGTCGCCGAGGAACGGAGCCGTACCGGTCGCCGCGTACGCGAGCACCGCGCCGAGCGAGAAGACATCGGCCGCGCCCGAGATGTCCACGCCTCTGATCTGCTCCGGTGCCATGTAGCCGGGCGAGCCGACCGAGACCCCGGTGGAGGTGAGCGAGGCGGTGGCGCCGATGGCGTGGGCGATGCCGAAGTCGATCAGCCGGGGGCCGTCGAGCGCGAGCAGGACGTTGGACGGCTTCACATCGCGGTGGATGAGGCCCTGCGCGTGCACCGCGGCCAGCGCCTCGCCCAGTCCGGCGCCCAGCGTGCGCACCGCGTGCTCGGGCAGCGGCCCGTGCTCGGCGACCGCGGTGGAGAGCGGGGGCCCGGCGACGTAACCGGTGGCGACCCACGGAATGGGGGCGTCCGGGTCGGCGTCCAGGACGGGCGCCGACCACTGCGCACCGATCAGCCGTGCCGCGTCCACCTCCCGCCGGAAACGGGCCCGGAACTGCTCGTCGAGGGCGAAGTGGGGGTGCACGACCTTGACCGCGACCGTACGTCCGCCCGCGCTGCGGCCCAGATAGACCCGGCCCATGCCGCCCGCGCCGAGCCTGCCGAGCAGCCGGTAGGCACCGATGGTCAGCGGTTCGCCGGCTTCCAGCGGCTTCATATGGACTCCCCCTGTGGACCGGCCGGACCTCCGACCGAAGCCTAGGGGCGAAGGTCATCGGGTCACAGGGGAAACCATCCGCCGATTTCACCCCCAAGGGAACGAACAACGGCTTTCGACCCAACAAAAGGCGTGAATGCGTCGTTCACCCGAGCGAATCCGGTACACGACCCGGACCCTTCCCGGACTCCGTCCAGGAATCGGCTGTTCGGCACGTATTGGCCCGAATCGATGGCCGGGGCGGGAGAAGGGCCGGAAAGGGATATCGGGCCCGGAGGCAGAGGTACAGGGTTCACCCATATCCCCGGGCCATTCCCGCGTACGGCGGCGCACGCGCCGTCACGAACACGCCGCCGCGCCCGCGCCGCCGCGTCAGCCGCCGAGCAGCTCGACCTTCACGTCCGCCGGGAAGCCGGTCGTCGGACCGACCCGGCGCGCGAACTCCCGCACGCCCGCCAGCTGGTCCCGGCCGAAGCGGAAGTCCAGGGTCGTGAAGTACCGCTCCAGCACCTCCGCGTCGAAGGCCTCCCAGCGCGCCGCCTGCTCGGCGACCTTGGTGACCTCCTCCAGGGAGACGTCCCGCGAGGCCAGGAAGGCCTCGTGCACCTTGCTCACATGGTGGGGCTCGGCGGCCAGGTAGTCCTTGCGGGCCGCCCAGACCGCGAAGACGAACGGCAGTCCCGTCCAGTCCTTCCACATCTGGCCCAGGTCGTGGACCTGCAGACCGAGCCGGGGCGCGTCGTGCAGGTTGGCGCGCAGCGCGGCGTCACCGATCAGCACGGCGGCGTCCGCCTCCTGCATCATCACGCCGAGGTCCGGCGGGCAGGTGTAGTAGTCCGGGCTGACCCCGTACCGCTCGGCGAGCAGCAGCTGGGCCAGTCGCACGGAGGTGCGCGAGGTGGAACCGAGCGCCACCCTGGCCCGGTCCAGCTGGTCCAGCGGCACCTGCGACACGATCACGCACGACATGACGGGACCGTCGCAGCCCACCGCGATGTCCGGGAAGGCGACCAGGTCGTCGGCGTTGCGGAGGAACTCCACCAGCGTGACGGGGCCGATGTCCAGATCGCCCCTGATCAGCTGCTCGCTGAGCTTCTCCGGGGTGTCCTTCGAGAGCTCCAGGTCGAGCAGGGTTCCGGTTCTGGCCAGTCCCCAGTACAGAGGGAGGCAGTTCAGGAACTGGATGTGGCCGACGCGCGGCCGGCTGCGACGGTCGTCGCCTGCGACGGTTGAGACGGTTGAATTGTCCACATCGCGAGGCTAGACCCGTGGTGCCGTACGGACGGCACCGGGCCCTCTCCGACACCCCCGGCGCACCCTGTTCATCAGCTCATCGGCACGGCAATCAAACATCCGGGTGAAGTGATCTTTCCCTCTACCCTTCCGCAGAGGCTGCGTGCTAGGCTCGACGCAAGTTGCAGTTTGGTTTCCCTTGCAGTACAGAGCCTGCGGAGCATGTAACCCGCAGGCTTTTGTAGTTTTCAGACTTCATTGCAGGTTCTGGAGCAGGGCAACCCTTTGGCCCAAGGAGGGCTTATGGCTACCGGAACCGTCAAGTGGTTCAACGCTGAAAAGGGCTTCGGCTTCATCGCCCAGGACGGCGGCGGCCCGGATGTCTTCGTTCACTACTCCGCGATCAACGCGTCCGGGTTCCGCTCCCTCGAGGAGAACCAGGTCGTGAATTTCGACGTCACTCAGGGACCCAAGGGTCCGCAGGCTGAGAACGTCACCCCGGCCTAGTTGCCCGGGTCGGCCGATCGCGGCCGGTTAGCAGTACCCAAGGAGCCCCGTTCCTCCGCTTCGGCGGAGGAACGGGGCTCCTGCCTTTTCCCCGCCCGGCCCGAACACCCTTCGCCGGGCCGGGCTGACGCGCTTGACCTTGACACCGTGTGAAGCAGTGCAGTGGGAGACATCATGTTCACCATCGGAGACTTCGCCCGGTACGGACGGGTGTCGGCCCGGATGCTGCGTCACTACGACGCCATCGGGCTCCTGCACCCCGACCGCACCGACCCCGCCACCGGCTACCGCTTCTACGGCGCCGCTCAGCTCGCCCGTCTCAACCGCATCATCGCGCTCAAGGATCTCGGCTTCACGCTCCAGCAGGTGCAGGCCGTCCTCGACGAACAGGTCGGCCCCGAGGAGTTGCGCGGAATGCTGCGGCTGCGCCGGGCGGAGCTGGAGGAGGCCATGGCGGCCGCGGCGGCACGGCTGGCGCAGGTCGAGGCGAGGCTCCGGTCGATCGAGAGCGAGGGACGCATGTCTGCGGACGAGGTTGTGATCAAGAGTGTTCCGGCCGTACGGGTGGCGGAGCTGACCGGCACGGCGGCGAGCTATCAGCCGCGGGACATCACTCCGGTGATCGTGCCGCTGTACGACCGGTTGTTCCCGCTGCTGGAAGCGGCCGGGATCAGGCCCTTGGGCCCCGGCGTCGCCCGGTACGAGGACGCCCCGGCGGGCGGGGGCGCGATCACCGTGCACGCGGGGGTGACGGTCAGCGCCCCGGTGGGTCCGGTCGGCGACACCGGTGTCACGGTGGTGGAGCTGCCCGCGTTCGAGGCGGCGACCATCGTCCACCGCGGCTCGATGGACGGGGTCCTGGCCACCGAGCAGACGCTGGCCCGCTGGCTCGACACCCATGGATACCGGTCGCTCGGCTACACCCGGGAGATCAATCTGGAATGCCCCGAGGACAAGGACAAGTGGGTGACGGAACTCCAGGAACCGGTCGCGAAGGCCTGACCTGGGCCCGCGGGGCCCACCCGGAAACGGTGGGCCCCGTTGGTGCCCCACCACCCATCAGCGGGACCACCCGCTACCCGCTTGTCAGCTCACGCCCCGGGCCCCGCCCACAGCCCGTCGCCCGTCAGCCCCAGCAGGTCGATCGCGTTGCGGCGCACGATCCGGTCCACGACATCGGCGGCCAGATGCCCCATCTGCGCCTCGCCGACCTCGCGCGACCTGGGCCAGGTGGAGTCGGAGTGCGGGTAGTCCGTCTCGTACAGGACGTTCCCGACGCCGATCGCGTCCAGGTTCTTCAGCCCGAAGGCGTCGTCGAAGAAGCAGCCGTAGACGTGCTCGGCGAACAGCTCCGACGGCGGGCGGTGGACCTTGTCGGCGACGCCGCCCCAGGCCCGGTTCTCCTCCCAGACCACGTCGGCGCGTTCCAGGATGTACGGAATCCAGCCGATCTGGCCCTCCGCGTACATGATCCGGAGGTTCGGGAACTGTTCGAGCTTGCCGCTCATCAGCCAGTCGACCATCGAGAAGCAGCAGTTGGCGAAGGTGATGGTGGAGCCGACGGCGGGCGGGGCGTCGGCCGAGGTGGACGGCATCTTCGAGGACGAGCCGATGTGCATGGCGATCACCGTCCCCGTCTCGTCACAGGCCCGCAGGAACGGATCCCACTCGTCCGTATGAATGGACGGCAGCCCGAGATGCGGGGGTATCTCGGAGAACGCCACCGCGCGCACACCACGCGCCGCGTTGCGCCGGACCTCGTCGGCGGCCAGCCGGGCGTCCCAGAGCGGGATCAGGGTGAGCGGGATGAGCCGGCCGTGCGCCTCGGGCCCGCACCACTCCTCCACCATCCAGTCGTTGTACGCCCGCACCCCGAGCAGCCCCAGTTCGCGGTCCTTCGCTTCGGTGAAGGTCTGGCCGCAGAAGCGGGGGAAGGTGGGGAAGCAGAGGGCGGACTGGACATGGTTGACGTCCATGTCGGCGAGCCGGTCGGGGACCGAGAACGAACCGGGGCGCATCTGCTCGTACGTGATGACCTCAAGTCTGATCTCGTCGCGGTCGTAGCCGACCGCGGTGTCCAGCCGGGTGAGCGGGCGGTGCAGGTCCTCGTACACCCACCAGTCGCCGACCGGTCCTTCGTCGCCCTTCGCACCCATCACGGGTGCGAACCTGCCGCCCATGAAGGTCATTTCCCTGAGCGGCGCGCGAACTATCCGCGGGCCGCGGTCGAGGTACTTGGACGGGAGCCGGTCCCGCCAGACATGAGCGGGCTCCACCGTGTGGTCGTCCACCGAGATGATCTTCGGGAAGGTCTCCATGGCCACCACGGTAGCGCCGATCTGACGAACCGTCAGCTATCCGTCGGTCATCCGTACCCGCCCCCGTTCCACAATCGTTGTCGAGGGCTTGTGCAGAGAGTCACCCACTGCTGACGTGTCCGCCCATAACAAGGCAGACTGTTGACCGCGATACCAACGGTAGCGAGCAATCCGGATGTATCCGTCCCGGACCGGCACACCGGCACAGGGCGGGCAGTCCGGAACGGACAGCACCAGCACGATCGGCAGGACCGGCGGGGCGAGCAGGGCAGGGGGCAGCAATGGACCGTGACAACGGGCCACGCATGCATGTTCCGGAGCAGCGCGCTCCTGGGCAGCGGTCGGCCGACGGCGTCGGCCTGCGCTTTTCCGTGCTCGGCCCGGTACGGGCATGGCGCGGCGGCGAAGCGCTGCCGTCCGGTTCACCGCAGCAGCGCGCCCTGCTGACCGCACTGCTCCTGCGCGACGGCCGCACGGCCACCGCCGCCGAACTCATCGACGCCATCTGGGGCGAGGACCCGCCCTCGCAGGCACTCGCCGCCGTACGCACGTACGCCTCGCGGCTTCGCAAGGTCCTCGACCCGCGGACGCTGGTCAGCGACGCCGGTGGATATGCGATCCGGACCAGGCACGACGCCCTCGACCTGACGGTGGCCCAGGAACTGGCGGCGGAGGCGGAGAAGGCACGGTCCGGTGGTGACCGCGGTCAGGCCCGCGCCCTCTACAACAAGGCGCTCGGCCTGTGGGACGGCGAAGCCCTGGCCTCCGTGCCCGGCCCGTACGCCGAGTACCAGCGCACCCGTCTGGAGGAATGGCGGCTCCAGCTCACCGAGACCCGCCTGGACCTGGACCTGGAGGTCGGCGCCCACGCCGAGGCGATCTCCGAACTGACCGCGCTCACCGCCGCGCACCCGCTGCGGGAGCGCCTGCGCGAACTCCTGATGATCGCGCTCTACCGCAGCGGCCGCCAGGCCGAGGCGCTCGCGGTGTACGCCGACACCCGCCGGCTGCTCGCCGACGAACTGGGCGTCGACCCGCGCCCCGAACTCTCCCAGCTCCAGCAGCGCATCCTGCAGGCCGACGAGGAACTGGCCCGCCCGGCCGCCGAACCGGCCCCGGCCCCCGCGCCGGTGCGCCCCGCCCAGCTGCCGGCCACCGTTCCCGACTTCACGGGCCGCGCCTCCTTCGTCCGCGAACTGGGCGACCGGCTGGCGACCGCCGAGGGTTCGGTCATGGCCGTCTCGGCGCTGGCCGGGATCGGCGGCGTCGGCAAGACGACCCTCGCCGTACACGTCGCCCACCAGGCCCGTCAGCACTTCCCGGACGGCCAGCTGTACGTGGACCTCCAGGGCGCGGGCGCACGCGCCGCCGAACCGGAGACGGTCCTCGGCGCGTTCCTGCGCGCCCTGGGCACGGCGGACTCCGCGATCCCCGACTCCCTGGACGAACGCGCCGCGCTCTACCGCTCCACGCTCGACGGGCGCCGCATCCTGGTCCTCCTCGACAACGCCCATGACGCCGCCCAGATCCGCCCCCTCCTGCCCGGCACCGCGGGCTGCGCGGCCCTGATCACCAGCCGCGTCCGCATGGTCGACCTGGCGGGGGCGCACCTGGTCGATCTGGACGTGATGTCCCCCGAGGAGGCGCTGCAGCTCTTCACCCGCATCGTGGGCGAGGAGCACATCAACTCCGAGCGCGAGGCCGCCCTCGACGTGGTCGCCGCCTGCGGCTTCCTCCCCCTGGCCATCCGCATCGCCGCCTCCCGCCTGGCCGCACGCCGCACCTGGACGGTCTCCGTCCTGGCCGCCAAACTCGCCGACGAACGCCGCCGCCTGGACGAACTCCAGGCGGGCGACCTCGCGGTGAAGGCCACCTTCGAACTCGGCTACGGCCAGCTGGAACCCGCCCAGGCCCGCGCCTTCCGCCTCCTGGGCCTGGCCGACGGCCCCGACATCTCCCTGGCCGCGGCGGCCGCACTCCTGAACCTGGAGGTGCATGCGGCGGAGGACCTCCTGGAGGCCCTGGTCGACACCAGCCTCCTGGAATCGGCCGCCCCGGGCCGATACCGCTACCACGACCTGGTACGCCTCTACGCGCGTTCCTGCGCGGAACGGGACGAGCAGCCGCCACAGGAGCGCGAGTCGGCGCTGTCGCGGCTGCTGGACTTCTATCTGGCGACGGCGGCGGGGGTCTATGCGCTGGAGCGGCCGGGGGAGCGCGTACTCGACCATTTCTCGCGTACCGAGTACCCCGGTCTCACCTTCGACGTCCGCGAGACCGCGCTCGACTGGCTGTTCACGGAGTCCAGTGGATTGCTCGCGTGCGCACGCCAGTCGGCCGCCCTCGGCATGCCGGGGCGCGCCTCCGACCTCCTCATGGCCGTGGTCGACCTGGGTGAATCAGGAGCGAACTCACACCAGTTCGCCACTGCGGCCAAGGCCGTCAGCGATGCAGCCGAGACCGCAGGCGAAGCACGGGCCGAGGCGCGGGCACGCACCATGCTGTCCCATGTGCACAGCGTCTCGGGCCGTTTCGCCGAGGCCGAAGCAGAGGCCATGCGGGCACTGAGCCTGGGCCGCCTGGCACAGGACGCGGTTTCACAAGGGCAGGCACCCAACCAACGCGGCATCATCGCGCTCTACGAGAACCGGCACGAGGACGCGGAATCCCACCTGACACAGGCCATGGCGGCGTTCCGCGCCGACGGCAACAAGCCCGGAGAGGCTGCCGCGCTGTGCAATCTCTCGCGCGTGCATCTCGCAACCGGTCGGACCACCAGCGCGGTGCAACTCGCCCAGCAGGGCGTCGCCATCTATGAGGCCGACACCACCGGTCTGGCGCTCCGTCTCGCCAATGGCAAATACGCACTCGGACTCGCGCTCAGCGGCAGCGGGCAGACGTCCTGGGCCCGGAACGTCCTGCTGGAAGCTCTGCACATCTTCCGGGAGAGCCGTCAGCAGCTGTGGCATGGCATGACCCTCTTCCGCGTGGCCGAGCTTCACCTCGCCGAGAAGGAGGGGGCTCAGGCAGCGGCCCACGCGGAGCAGGCACTGGCCATGCTCCGCGGCATCGGCGGGGACTGGCGCCGCGCCAACGTCCTGACTGTGCTCGGCCGGGCCCTGACGGCCATCGGCCAGACGGACCGCGCGCAGGTGTGCTGGGGTGAGGCACTGACAATCTTCGACGAACTACGTTCCCCCGAGGCCGAAGTGGTGCGTGAACTGCTGAAACCGGCAGCAGTGGCCTGACCTCACGTCCGGCGTTCATCAATCGTTTATCACCGCACGCCACTCTCTACTCATCGATCCGTCGCGTCGGGGGGCAGACGGATCGGCGTGCGGCCTCACCACTAAGGTGAACGGCCCCGGAAGGCCCGTCCGGCAGTCCACGGGGGAACAGCCGGGCGGGCCCGCCCAGTCCCTACGTCCACACTTCAGGAGTTGACCTTCATGGCCACCGACAAGGACAACCTCAAGCCGGCAGATGCACACGCCACCGGCGAGGAGATCACCACCCTGGACGCGCACGCCACCAGCGAGCCGATCAAGCCGTTGGACGCCCACGCGACGTCCGAGCCGGTCATCAAGCCGACCGACGCCCACGCCACGAGCGAGCCGGCCAACTAGAGCTGAATTCGACGGGGTACGGGGGGAGCGGCCGCGGCGGCGCGGAGGGGAGCCGCCGCGGCCGCTGCATGTCTGCATACGTACAGTCAGCGTAATCGCGTCGGCCTTCGGCTGCTTCCCGCCAGAGGGGTACCGGCATTGCCCCCTTGTCACTACGGTCACTTGACGTCCGAAAGGTCACTCCCATCACAGGAGTTGGAGTGAACCGCACGAAGAAGACACTCGTCACAGCCGCGTTCGCCGTGGCCCTCGGCCTCGGCTCGGCCACCCCGGCTCTCGCCGACATTCACGCCACTGGCGACACCCCCGTCACCACAGATGACGTTCACGCCACCGTGGTGACCCCGCAGGACATCCACGCCACCTGAGCCACACCCGCTGCGGAAGAGGGCCCGAGCCGCCGGCTCGGGCCCTCTCGCATATCCCCCTACAGCCCCCTGATCTGCACCCCTGCCCCGCACAACTTCCGCATGTCATCCGCGTCCGAGGTGAACACCGCGACCCGCCCCCGCTGCCGCCCCGCGATCACCGCAAGTGCCGCGTCGATGGCATATTTGTGACCATGCAGGCCGGTATCCGCGAGCAGCGCGATCGCCTCGTCCGCGACCTCCTTGGTCACCGGTTCGACGACGATCCGGGACGTCACCCAGTTCCACTCCGAACGCCGGATCTTGCTGTGATACGCCTCGATGAGGGTCATAGAGCTGGTCACGGCCCGGGCGCCTGCCTGATGGGCCTTCGTGATCATGGCCGTCATGGCCCGCTCACGACGCACCGCCCTCGACAGAGCCTCGCTGTCCAGCACGAAACAGAGATCGGTCATCACGCAGTAGTCGCCCCGCCCTGCGCACCGGACTCCCGCTCCTCGAACCACCGCTCGATGTCGCGCATCTCCGACGCCGCAGCCGCCTGCTCCTCCTCGGTGGGCGGTCCGCCCTTCTCCTGCATCCACGCCACCAGCTCCCCCAGCCGGTCGTGCTCACGCTGACGCTCTATGGCGCGGGTGACGTACGCGCTGAACGCCCCCGAGCCCACCTCGCTGCGGATCTCCTCCGCGAGCTCCTCCGGCAGCGTGACCGTGTACTTCTTAGTTGCCATACCAATCACCATACCCGCCGCGGTCAACATCCGCCCGCGCCTCCCAGCTGGAACCAGACCGCCTTACCGGGGCCCGCCCCACGCCGGCACACACCCCAGTCCACAGCACAGGCACCGATCAGCAGTAGGCCCTGGCCGCCCTCCTCGTCCCGCACCGAGCGAGCGCTGGACCGGGACGCCAGGCGCTGTCCCGTACGAGCAGTGACCGCACAGCACAATCCCCCCTGAGTCGCTCACCCCTCGCCCACAACGTGCTCCTGCCGCCCTGCGGGTAGCCATCGCCCAGGTGGCGCCACATCAGCTGGGCGAGCTGGAGCGGCAGAAGGACGAAGTGATCGCGCTGGCTGCGCGGACCGGCAGCCTGGGGCCGATCCTCCAGTTCCTGGAGAGCTGGGCCGTCACCGTGGAAATCGCGCGCTTCCCCTCGCTCGCCGCACGCCTCCACTCGGCCGAGTACACGATTCGGCCCCTCGACAAGGACGCCCCCTCATGGCGCAAAGCCATGGACGTGGCCCATGGCCTCTACGCCTCCGCCAGGGAATCGCTCGGTCATGAGTGACTGGCGCTGGGAATACGGCCCCAGCGAGGCCTACGCCACCGGCGCCCCCACCGGTCTTCGTTGCCGAAGTCGAGCATCGCGCCGACGAAATCATCCGGGCCGTCTCCGCCCTCCCGTCGCTCTGAGCCCTTCCCTCTACTCCCGCCCCCGCAGCTCCCCCTTCACCACCTTGCCGCTCGCATTGCGCGGCAGTTCGTTCACGAACTCCACCGTTCTCGGGACCTTGTAGTTCGCCATCTCGCGCCTCGACCAGGCGATCAGGTCGTCGGCCGTCACCGTCGCGCCCGGTCTGCGGACCGCGTAGGCCTTGCCCACCTCGCCCAGTCGGGGGTCCGGGACGCCGATCACCGCCACGTCCGCCACGTCCGGGTGCAGGCCCAGGAGCTGTTCGATCTCCGCGGGGTAGGCGTTGAAGCCGCCGACGATGAACATGTCCTTGATCCGGTCCGTGATGCGCAGATTGCCCGCCTCGTCGAGGATGCCTACGTCTCCCGTGTGGAGCCAGCCGTCCGCGGTGATGGCGGTGGTCGTGGTGTCGGGGTCCTCGAAGTAGCCCTGCATCACGTTGAAGCCGCGGACCAGGACCTCTCCGGGGGTGCCGGGGGCCGCCAGGACGCGGATCTCCGTGTCGGGGATCGCCCGGCCCGAGGTGGAGGAGATCACTTCGGGCCGGTCGCCGCGGCGGCACATCGTGACGATGCCGCTCGCCTCGGAGAGGCCGTAGGCCGTGAGGACCGTCGCGATGCCCAGCTCCGTGCGCAGGCGTTCCACCAGCTGCAGGGGTACCACCGCCGCGCCCGTCACCACCAGGCGCAGGGCCGAGAGGTCGTGGGCGCCGCGCGCCGGGTGGTCCAGGAGGGACTGGTGGAGGGTGGGCGGGCCCGGCAGGACCGAGATGCGTTCGGCGGCGATGTTCGCCAGGACCGTGTCCACGTTGAACACCGGCTGCGGAACCATCGTCGCGCCCCGCATCAGGCACGCGATGATGCCCGCCTTGTAGCCGAAGGTGTGGAAGAAGGGGTTCACGATCAGATAGCGGTCACCCTCGCGCAGACCGGCCAGTTCGCTCCAGATCGCGTAGCAGCGCAGGGTCTGGGCGTGGGTGATGACGGCGCCCTTGGGGCGGCCCGTGGTGCCTGAGGTGTAGACGATGTCGGAGGGGGCGGCCGGGGTGATCGCCTCGGCCCGCTCCCGCACCGCCGCGGGCGATATCCGCTCGCCCGCCGCCAGGAAGTCCTTCCAGGTGACGTAGGACTCGGGGGCCGCGTCCGCCAGCACCACCACCTGCTCCAGATGCGGTAGTCGTACCACCGTCCTGCGCAGGGACGCCACGTATGACGTACCGAGGAAGGTGCCGGTGACGAAGAGCAGCTTCGCCCGGCTGCGTTGCAGGATGTACGCCGCCTCCGTGCCCTTGAAGCGGGTGTTGAGGGGGACGAGGACCGCCCCGGCCGTGACCGCGCCCAGCGCGGAGACGATCCAGTCGAGGGTGTTCGGGGCCCAGACCGCCACCCGGTCCCCCGGCTCGACGCCCGCGGCCATGCAGGCGGCGGCGGCCCGTTCGACGCGGTCGCCCAGTTCGGCGTACGAGATCCGGGTCCGGCCCTCGACGACCGCCTCCCGGTCCCCGTACCGCCGCGCCGCCGCCCGTACCAGCTCCGGGATGCTGCCCCACTCCTCGTCGCCGCGCATCGCATGCCCTCCCACCGAACCGCAGTAGCTGACTATCCGTCAGATTAGCTGTAGCCTCTGCGGCTGTCAGCAGTCATGACGATCGCGGAGGTGGCGGGTGGCGGCGCTCAAGGACGTGACAGCGATAGCCGGCATAGGGCAGACGGCGTTCGCGAAGCAACTGCCCGAATCCGAGAAGGCCTTGGCCTGCCGGGCCATCGTCGCGGCGCTCGACGACGCGGGCATCGCCGCTTCGCAAGTGGATGCCTTCGCCTCGTACACGATGGAGGAGACCGACGAGGTCGAGATCGCCAAGGCCATCGGGGCGGGCGATGTCACCTTCTTCAGCAAGGTGGGGTACGGCGGCGGCGGATCGTGTGCGACGGTCGCGCATCTCGCCGCCGCCGTCGCGACCGGGCAGGCGAGCGTCGGGGTCGCCTGGCGGTCACGGAAGCGGGGCTCGGGGCCCCGGCCCTGGCGGAACACCACCGCGCAGCTGCCCACCCCCGCCCAGTGGACCCGGCCGTACGGGCTGCTGCGGCCCGCCGACGAGATCGGGATGCTCGCACGGCGGTACATGCACGAGTACGGAGCCACCCGCGACCATCTCTTCAACGTCGCCCTCGCCTGCCGCAACCGCGCCAACCAGAACCCGGACGCGGTGATGTACGAGCGGCCACTGACCCGCGACATGTATATGACCTCGCGATGGATCAGCGAACCGCTCTGCCTCTTCGACAACTGCCTTGAGACCGACGGGGCGTTGGCCTGCGTCATCGTCTCCGCCGAGCGGGCCCGCGACTGCCGGCAGAAGCCCGTCTACATCCATTCCGTCGCCCAGGGGCTGCCCGCCCAGCACCATGGCATGGTCAACTACTGGAACGACGACCCGCTCACCGGACCCGCCTGGACGGCCGCCCGACAGCTGTGGAAACAGGCCGACTTCGGGCCGGACGACGTGGACGTCGCGCAGATCTACGACGCGTTCACCCCGCTCATTCCGCTTTCCCTGGAGGGCTACGGCTTCTGCGGGCGCGGCGAGGGCGCCGCGTTCACCGAGGGCGGGGCGCTGGAGAGCGGCGGGCGGCTGCCCGTCAACACCGGGGGCGGCGGGCTCAGCGAGGCCTATGTGCATGGCTTCAACCTCATCACCGAGGGCGTGAAGCAGCTGCGCGGTCTCTCCACCGCCCAGGTCCCGGGCGCCGGGACGTGCCTGGTCACCGCAGGTGAGGGCGTGCCGACCTCCGCCGTACTGCTGAGGAGCTGACCATGGACTCGCTGCTTCTGCCCGTTGTCGACGAGGACGGCGCGCCGTTCTGGGAGTACGCCGCCCGGGGTGAACTCCGCGTCCAGGCCTGCGCCGCCCCCGGCTGCGGCAGCCTCCGCTTCCCGCCCCGGCCCTGCTGCCCGCACTGCCGGTCGTTCGAGAGCGAGTGGCGGGCGATGAGCGGGCGCGGGCGCATCTGGTCGTACGTCGTGCCGCATCCGCCGCTGCTGCCCGCGTACGCCGCGCAGGCCCCGTACAACGCAGTCGTCGTCGAACTGGCCGATGCCCCGCACATCCGGCTGGTCGGCAATGTGGTCAGCGGACCGGATGCGCCGTTGAACTCGGTCGATCCGGCGAGGCTGCGGATCGGGGCGCCGGTGAAGGCCGTCTTCGCGCCGGTGAGCCCGGAACTGACCCTGGTCCGCTGGCAGCTGGAGCGGTGACCCGATGGCTCTGCGGACGGAGACGGACAAGGGGACCGGGGTCGCGCTCGTCACCCTCGACCGGCCCGGGAAGCTCAATGCGATCGACCTGGCGACGGCCGCCGAACTGGCCGCCGCCTGGCGGGCGTTCCGCTTCGACGACGGGGTGCGGGCCGTCGTCGTCACCGGCGCGGGCGGCCGGGCCTTCTGTACGGGGATCGACCGGGGCGTGGAGGTGCCGCAGCCCTCGTCCCCGTACACGATCGACGATCCGCTGATCGCGATCGGGCCGAAGGCGAACGACCTGTGGAAGCCGGTGATCGCGGCCGTGGAGGGGATGGCCTGCGGCGGGGCGTTCTATCTGCTGGGCGAGGCGGAGTTCGTCATCGCGAGCGAGGAGGCGACGTTCTTCGACCCGCACACCACGTACGGCATGGTCAGTGCGTACGAGGCGATCTCCATGGCGCAGCGGATGCCGTTCGGGGAGGTGGCCCGGATGTCCCTGATGGGCACGGCGGAACGGGTCACGGCCCGTCGCGCGTACGAGACCGGGCTGGTCAGCGAGGTGACGGCGCCCGGCGGCGCGGTGGAGGCGGCGCTGCGGGCGGCGGGCGTGATCGCCTCGTACCCGACACAGGCGGTGCAGGGGACGGTACGGGCGGTGTGGTCCGCGAAGGAGGCGGCCAGGGCACAGGCCATGGCCCACGCCCCGCACCTGATCGCGCTCGGGAACCTGCCACCGGAGCGGCAGGCCGAGTTGTTCCAGGGGCGGGGCGGCAATGGGTTCCGGATGCGGTGAGGTGAGGTGAAGTGCGGTGTGTAGTGGCTGAGGTGAGCGGCTGAGGTCAGTAGCTCAGCTCGGCCTCCACCCGGCACTTCTTCACCCGGGAGACCTTGCTCGGGCTGTCCATCCGCACGGAGACGGTCCTGGTCTCGCCGCCCTCGGCCTCCACGCTCGCCTCACCGGTGTCGACGGTGTTGCCCAACGCGTCGAGGAAGGTGACGTCGACTTCGTACGTGTGCGAGCCGACGGCGTTCGCCGTGAGCCGGACAGTGGAGGAAGTGACGGCCTTGCGCTTGCCCTTGCGGGGCTGGGCGCAGCGCAAGACGTACGCCTGGGGCGCGTCGGAGGCGGTGACGCTCGGGGGCGGCGTCCCGTAGTCGGTGCTGCCGGACGAGCCGCTCGACGAGTCGTAGTCGGTGTCGTCGTAGTCGCTGTGGTGGTAGCTGCCGTTGCTCTTCTTGGAGTTGGAGCAGCCACCGCCACTGCTGCTGCTCGATCCCTTGCTCTTGCTCTTGCCGCTTCGGCCACCGTGGCTGGACGTCGAGAAACCGGTGAGCGCGAGCACCACCACGACCAGTACCGCGGAGAGTTTTATGTGCTGCCGCATCATCGATGCAGCCCCCCTTGTGTTGTTGTCCGTGTGTTGTCGTTCGTGTCGCTGTCCGTGTCGCCTTCGTAGTCGCCTTCGTTGCCGAACGACCGCGCGACACCGTAGCGCAAGGTGGCGGGGGTCAGGGGCCGGGCGTAGCGTCGAGGCAGGAGGCCGATGATGATCCGTAACGTCCTCGGGTCGGTCCTCGCTCTCGCAGGAGCGGCGGCCGCCGTGCTGAGCCCCTTCCGTGACTGGTACGACGGCCGTCTGGGGCGTCAGTACCAAATCGACGAGCTGTTCACCGGAATCATCGGCAGCCGGTCGGGGCCGATGGGCTCGGTCTTCCTCGCCTTCCTCTTCGCCGCCCTGCTGACGGTGGTCGGTGTGGTGCTGCGGTCACGGCTGCTGGTGGCGGCCGCGGGTGTGGTGGTGCTCGGGTTCACCGTGCTGTGGATGGTGCGCCAGGGACAGGCGATGGGCGCTCTGACCGTCGCGGGCGACGGTTCGGGGCTTCAGGAGGGCGTGGCGTATGCGGCGGGCGGCGGGGCGCTGCTGCTGTTGGGTGCGCTGGTGATGTCGGGGCGGCAGGGTGGGCGGCATCCTGCCCGCGGGGGCCACGATCAGCCGTACGAGGCGCCCGGTTCGGAGCATCCGGACACATGGCCGCCCACACAGGAGCCGGGGCCGTCCGTGCAGACGAGTACGTTGCCGGAGCCCGAGCCGGATCTGTATACGGGGCCGTCTCCGGGAGGCGGCCACCGCCCCGACCGGCAGGACCAGGACACGGCGCCGCACCCCGTCGTGCCGGACGAGGGCCCTCAGGAGGGCCGGCCCCCGCGACCCTGAGGGTCCTACGCCCGGGGGCGGTTGCCCGTACCCGTCCCCTTCAGGGCGTCCAGCGCGTATACGCAGCGGTCCTTGCTGCACGCGTACACGACACCGGCCCGCGCCACCGGCGAACCCGTGATCTCGCCGCCCGTCGCCAGCTTCCAGCGGAGCTGGCCGCCCGCCGCGTCCAGGGTGTACAGCACATGGTCGGCCGAGCCGAAGTGGACGCGGCCGTCGGCGACCACCGGGGCCCCCACCACCTCACCGCCCGCCGCGAACCGCCACTTCGGGGTGCCGGTGACCGCGTCGAGCGTGTACAGCGCGCTGCCGCTGCCGACATGGACGTTCCCCGCAGCCACCAGAACCGGTTCGATCGACTGCCTGGCCTCCGTGGCGATGCGCCAGCGGTCCTTGCCGGTCGAGGCGTCGAGTGCGTACACCGTGCCGAGATAGTCGGCGAGGTACACCCCGCCGCCGGCGACGGCGGGCCCGGGTGCGAACGCGGGCGGCGAGAGGAAGACCGCGGGCGACTCGAAGTGCCAGCGGACACGACCGGACGCGGTGTCGACGGCCAGGACCCGGGCCCCCGCGCTGACGTACACGAAGCCGTCCGGCGCCGCGGTCACCCGGACCGGTACGCCGCCGCAGGATGCCGCGTCGCCGATGGGGTACGACCAGCGTTCGATGCCGGTTCGGGCGTCGACGGCACGCAGCCGGGCGTCCTGCCAGAGGTAGACCGTGCCGTCATGGATCGCGGGCCCGGCCTCCGCCGTCTCGAAGTCGGTCTGTACGCCGCCGGACTCCCACAGCTTCTCGCCCGTGGAGGCCTCCCACGCCTGGACGCCGCCGCCCCGGGTGCCGGTGACGACGGTGCCGCGGTCGGCCTTGAGGGAGTACACCCAGGCATCGGTCTGCAGCCGCCACCGCTCGGCGCCGGTCGCCGCGTCCAGGGCGTACAGCGAGGGACCGTCGGAGGCGTGGATACGACCGCCCTCGACGGCCATCACCCAGGCCACGTCCCGGGTCTTGAACTGGCGCCGCCCGTTGCCGACGTCCAGCGCGTGCACCTCGAAGGACGTGACGTAGAGGAGATCACCGGCGACGACGGGCGTCCCCCAGACATCGTTGGACATCCGGAACCGCCAGGGCCGCCAGCGGTCCGGGCCCGGGGGCGCGGTCTCGGGGGCGTGCGCGGGCGCGGGCAGGGGGGCGGGCGGGGCGGCGGGGATCGTGCCGTTCACCCCGGCGGGCGGACGCACCCAGGCCGTCGCGGGACCGGCGTCCGCGACGGCCGTGGCGGCTGCCCGTACGTCCTGGGCGCGCGGGCCGGGACCGATCGGCACCTTCGCACCGGCCAGCCGCACCGGACCGGCCCCGTCGGGCAGCCGGTCCGCAGCGGCGGCCGGGGAGCGCAGGTCGGCGCCGCTGCGCCAGGCGGTGTCCCGGTCGGCGCCGGGCGGCTGCTGGGGTGGGGGCGGCACCGGGGCCGGAGCGGGCGCGGGGGCCGAGGTCCTGCGGCCTCCGCCGCGGCGCTGCTCGATCATCGCGGTGGCGGAGGTCGGCAGCCATGCCGAGGCCGTACCGCTGTCGTCGCTGCCGGAGGCGAAGAGGTGCGGGGCGAGCTGGGCCTGCAGATCGGCGGGGGTGGGCCGCAGCCCGGCGTCCATCTGCATGCAGGACTCGATCAGCGGCCGCAGCTCGTCGGGCAGGCCCTCCAGATCGGGGCCCTCACGCAGCAGCATGAAGACCGTCTCGACGGGGTTGGCGCCGTGGAAGGGCGCATGGCCGGTGGCGGCGAAGACGAGCGTCGAGCCGAGCGAGAAGACATCGCTTGCGCCCGTGACGCTGCGCGAGTCCCGCGCCTGCTCGGGCGACATGTACGCGGGAGTGCCGACGGCGACGTTCGTCATGGTCAGCCGGGTGTTGGAGACCCCGGACGCGATCCCGAAGTCGATCACCCGGGGGCCGTCCTCGACGACGAGCACGTTCGACGGCTTCATGTCGCGATGGACGAGCCCCGCGCCATGGATCGACTGGAGCGCCTCGGCGATACCGGCGGCCAGCCAGCGCACCGCCTGCGCCGGCATGGGCCCGCACTCACTCACTATCTCTTCGAGCGACGGGGCCGGCACATAGGCGGTGGCCAGCCACGGCACGGCGGCCCGCGGGTCGGCGTCCACCACCGCGGCCGTGTAGAAGCCGCTCACGGCGCGGGCGGCCTCCACCTCGCGTGTGAAGCGGACCCGGAACAGCTGGTCCTCGGCGAGTTCCGTACGTACCGTCTTGATCGCCACCCGCCGGCCCGAAGCCGAGCGGGCGAGATAGACCAGCCCCATGCCACCGGCCCCGAGCCGTCCCAGCACCTCGAACGGGCCGATCCGCCTCGGGTCGTGCTGCGTCAGCTGCTCCACCACTTGCCCTGCCACCTCCCCGTACGGACCTCAGGAACAGAAGCCCGCGAAAACCCGCCCCTTGCACGGCGTCTCACCACTGGGCACCACCCGGCGGTGCGCACCCCGATTGTTCCTGGCTGGGGCCGTGGTTGCGAACCCGGGGGCGGACCGGGGTGTCCCGGCTCACTCTGCCCCCTTCTCGGACACAGGGGGCTGAAGTACGGCGAACACGGCACCCTGGTCGTCCTGGAGCACCGCCATTCTCCCGTACGGGATGTCGAAAGGCGGCGCGGAGATGCGGCCGCCGAGGCGTACGGCGTGTCCGGCGGTGGCATTGCAGTCCTCGACGGCGAAGTAGCTGAGGAAGTAACTGGGCATCTCGGCCGGAAACGCATCGGTGATGACACTCCGCCCACCGACCGCGGTATCCGGCCCTGGTTCGGTACCGGCCGGGGACCACATACGGAATGCGGCCCCGGACTCGGCGGCCCCGGACTCGGCGGTACGGGGCCCGGCCTCGCGGTCGTCGGCCTCGCGGGGGCCGCCCGCAACGGGCTCGTCCGCAACGGACTCGTCCGCGCCGGGCTCGTCGAGATCCGTGCCCTGGAAGCCGAAGACCTTCTCGTAGAAGGCGTCGACGCGGTCCTTCTGGCGGGTGTAGACCTCGGTCCAGCAGAAGGAGCCCGGCTCGTTCTGCTTCTGGAAGCCTTCGCGGTCACCGGCCTGCCAGAGGCCGAAAACCGCTCCCCCGGGATCGGCCGCCTGGGCGAGTGCTCCGGCCCGGCCGACCCGTACGGGATCGGTGATCACCTGACCGCCCGCCTCCCGGATGCGGGCGACGGACGCGACGATGTCGTCCGTGGCGAAATAGACGCCCCAGGCGGTGGGCATCCGGCCGTCCTGCTTCGCGGCGAGCGCGGCGACGAGCTCCCCGTCGCTGAGGGCGTCCGCGTACGGACCGTCGCCGGCCCGGAAGGTCCAGCCGAACAGCTCGCCGTAGAAGCGCTTGCCCGCTTCGAGGTCGGGAAGCTGCACATCCACCCAGCACGGCGCGGAATGCGCGAATGCGGCCATGGGCCCGGGTCCCTTCCCTCGCGATCCTCCGCGCCCGCTCGCGCTCGTTCGCGGTTTGCTCGCAGTTGTCCGTGTCGTTCGCGGCCGTTCACGGTTCACGGCGGTGACGCTCGTCACAGCAAACGTAACCGCGGGTGGCGCGCCCCGCGCCCCGACCCGTCCGCATCGAACTCATTTTCGATAGAGGAGTTCATTGCTCACGGCATCACGGAAAGTTATCCACTGAAGTTATCCACAGGCTGTTGATAACACTTATCGCCCCGTGGGGCGCATCCGTCGATATCCGGCCACTCCCCCCACCGCGCCTGCGGCGCTCCCCATTTGCAGTCGGCCGAATCGCGCTCCGATCACCCCTCGGTAAGCTGACGGCATGACAGGACAAGTACGCACCGTCGACGGCCGCGTGGCCGGTCGACGCGGACAGGCGACGCGGCAGAAGCTGCTCGACTGCCTCAGCGAGATGCTCAGTTCCTCGCCGTACCGGGACGTCAAAGTCATCGACGTGGCCCGGAAGGCGGGGACTTCACCCGCGACCTTCTACCAATACTTCCCCGACGTCGAGGGCGCCGTCCTCGAAATCGCCGAAGAAATGGCCAAGGAGGGCGCCGGGTTGACAGAACTGGTCGCAGGCCGCTCCTGGGTCGGCAAGGCCGGCTGGCAGACAGCCGAAGAACTCGTCGAGGGCTTCCTCGACTTCTGGCGACATCATGACGCGATCCTGCGCGTGGTCGACCTCGGAGCGGCCGAGGGCGACAAGCGCTTCTACAAGATCCGCATGAAGATCCTGAACTCTGTCACCAACTCCCTTACGGATTCGGTGAAGGAGCTCCAATCCAAGGGGAAGGTCGACAAGGACGTCAGCGCCGCCGCGATGGCGGGCTCGCTGGTCGCGATGCTGGCCGCGGTCGCCTCGCACCAGAAGGGCTTCACGACCTGGGGCGTCAAGCAGGCCGAACTGAAGCCGAATCTCGCACTGTTGGTGCATCTGGGCATCACCGGCAAGAAGCCGACGAAGTAGCGCCGCACCGGGTCGCTTCCCCACTGGGCATCGCGCGGCCATTCCGGGCGCCCCAGGTCCTGTCTCGCCGACGGCGGACCACGCAGGTGGTCCGCCGTCGGTGTATCCGGACCGTTCCACCAGACGGTCCACCGGCCGCCCCGCCCATCGCTCCAACGGCCCTTCACACCGGCACTTTTCTCAGGCCGCGGGCTCCTCCCGCCGTTCCAGCCTGAAGAGCCGTATCTCCCTCTCGATCCGCGCCTGGTACGCCGCATAGGGCGGCCAGAACTTCAGCGCCGTCTGCCACACCGCATCCCGTTCCGCGCCCTCCAGCAGCGTGGCACGCACCGGAATGTCCTGGCCCCGCCAGTTGACGACGGCCTTTCCGGGACCGGCCAGCAGATTCGCGGTCCAGGCAGGGTGCCCCGTACGGCCGAAGTTGCTGCCGACGAGAATCCAGCTCTGCCCCGCCCCGCCCCCCTCCGTTCCCTCCGTTCCGTCCGTCTCGTTCTCCGGCATGCAGGCCAGCGGAGTGGTCCTGAGCCGCCCGCTCCTGGCCCCCGGCACCGTCAGGATCAGCCCCGGCAGCATCCGGGCGCTGAGCAGCACCTTGCCGCGCGTGAGCCGGTGCACCGTACGGTCCATGGCGGGGATGACATGCGGGGCGACCCTCACGAACGCACGGGTCGAGGAGACCTTCTGGACCAGCCGGACGCCGGGCGCCATCAGACCGCCACCTGCTCGGCCGATCCCGGGGCGACGAATGCCGCGACCCCGGACGCAGGTGCGCCGTCCGGCGGTGCGAACAGCCCGGCCCGCTGCGCCGCATGGTCGCGGAGCCGGTGGACGGGGCCGAAGAGCAGTTCGTCGACGGCGGCCCGTTTGAAGTAGAGATGCGCCTCGTGTTCCCAGGTGAAGCCGATCCCGCCGTGCAGCTGGACGGCCTCGGCGGTGGTGATCCGCAGCGCCTCCAGGGCCTGGGCGAGGGCGAGTCCCCCGGCGGTGGCCGGGTCCCAGGCCGCGTAGTACGCGGCGGAGCGGGCCGCCTGCACCCGTACGTACAGGTCCGCGAGGCGGTGTTTCACGGCCTGGAAGGAGCCGATCGCCCGGCCGAACTGTTCGCGCGCCTTGACGTAGGAGACCGTCCGTTCCAGTGCGCTCGCCGCCGCCCCCACCGCCTCCGCGGCGAGCAGGGCGGCGGCCCCGCACCCGGTGGCGGCAAGTGCGGCGGTGACGTCCACGGTGTCGTCCGCCCCGAGGAGTTCGGCCTCGGTGTCGCGGAGTTCGATGCGGGCCGACGGGCGGGTCTCGTCCAGCGAGGTCCGGCGGGTGCGGACGATTCCGGCCGCTGTGTCCGGAAGGACCAGGAAGAGGAGCGTACGGCTGCGCGGGAAGCCGCCGGTGTGGGCGGCGACCAGGAGGAGTCCCGCGCTGTGCCCGTCCAGGACCTGCGCGGCCTCCCCGTACAGCCGCCAGCCCTCCGCGCCGCCGACCGGCCTCGCCTGTACGCCGCCGGCCCGGCCGCCACCCGCCCAGGTGCCGCCGGTGGAGTCACCGATGGCCTCGCCGGCAGCGTCGCCGGTGAGGCCCAGCGCGGTGGCGAGCGAGCCGCCGGGGACGGCCAGGGTCGCGGTCAGCTCCCCGGCGGCGATGCGTGGCAGCAGGGCGGCGCGCTGGGCCTCGGTGCCGAGTGCGGCGATCAGGGGCGCGGCGAGTGCGGCGGTGGCGATCAGGGGCGACGGCAGCAGGGCGCGGCCGGTCTCCTCGCAGGCGACGGCGAGTTCGGCGAGACCGCAGCCGACGCCTCCATACTCCTCCGGGAGGGCGAGTCCGGGCAGTCCGAGGTCCTGGGAGAGCCGGCGCCACAGCGCGTGGTCGTACCCGTTCGCGGTCCGTACGGCGCTCCTGACGTCATCGGGTCCGCTGCGTTTGGCGAGCAGTTCGCGCAGGGTGCGGCGGATCTCGTCCTGTTCCGCGGTGAAGGCGGCATCCATCGTCGGGCTCCTTCTCCTCGGAGACCTCCGGCCTCCGATCTGACGGATCGTCATGCTAGGGGCGATTACGGCAGATGCACAGAGGCGGGCGCGCGAAGCGGGCGCACAGAGCGGACACACCGAGTCCCGCACCGGACGAGGGCGGGGCGCCGGAAAGCTCCCGTACCGCCGAACGGTCCAAGCCCCACCTATCTGATGTACCGTCAGATTTATGCCCTCTTCCCACCGCAAGGTCGCTGTCGTCGGCATATCCCTCGCCGACTGCGGGCGCGTCGACGAGGCCACGCCGTACGCCCTGCACGCCCAGGCAGCCCGCCGGGCGCTGGCCGATTCGGGCCTGGACCGGTCCGTGGTCGACGGTTTCGCCTCCGCCGGGTTCGGCACGCTCGCCCCGGTCGAGGTCGCCGAGTATCTGGGCCTGAAACCCGCCTGGGTGGACTCCACCGCGGTCGGCGGCTCGACCTGGGAGGTGATGGCCGCCCACGCGGCGGACGCCATCGCGGCGGGTCACGCCAACGCCGTACTGCTGGTGTACGGATCGACGGCTCGCGCGGACATCAAAGCGGGCCGCCGGACCTCCAACCTCTCCTTCGGGGCGCGCGGTCCGCTCCAGTTCGAGGTGCCGTACGGGCACTCGCTCGTCGCCAAGTACGCGATGGCAGCCCGCCGCCACATGCACGAGTACGGGACGACCCTGGAGCAGCTCGCCGAGGTGGCCGTCCAGGCACGGGCGAACGCGGCGGACAACCCGGACGCGATGTTCCGTGACCCGATCACCGTGGACGAGGTGCTGTCGGGGCCGGTGATCGCGGACCCGTTCACCAAACTGCACTGCTGCATCCGCAGCGACGGGGGCTGCGCGGTGCTGCTGGCCGCCGAGGAGTACGTAGCGGACACGGCGAAGGACCCGGTGTGGATCCTCGGCACGGGCGAGCACGTCTCGCACTCCGCGATGTCCGAGTGGGACGACTTCACGGTCTCCCCGGCGGCGATCTCGGGCCGCCTGGCGTTCGAACGGGCCGGGGTGCGGCCCGCGGACATCGAACTCGCCGAGATCTATGACGCGTTCACCTACATGACCTTGGTGACGCTGGAGGATCTGGGGTTCTGCGCGAAGGGCGAGGGCGGCGCGTTCGTCGAGAAGGGCCGGATCGGTCGGTCCGGCAAACTTCCTGTGAACACCGACGGGGGTGGACTTTCGGCCTGCCATCCTGGGATGCGCGGGCTGTTCCTGCTGGTGGAATCCGTCCGTCAACTCCGCGGCGAGGCGGGGAAACGGCAGGTCAGAAGGGTGGACGGCAGCCTTCCCGAGTTGGCCGTGGCCTCGGGGACGGGCGGCTGGTTCTGTTCCTCGGGCACGGTCGTGCTGGGGCGGGGCTGAGAAAGCCCGAATCCGAGCAGACACTGGCTGAGAGCGCTCTCTTCATAACTTTTTGACCCGCGCACCTCAACCATCTAGGTTCTGCCGTCCAGGCTTGCTCCAGCGGGAACAAGCCACCATCGCCCTTGGGGGGACAAAGTGCACTGGTATCTCGATGTTCTGAAGAAGTACGCGGTGTTCAGCGGCCGTGCGCGTCGCAAGGAGTACTGGATGTACTTGCTCTTCAACTTCATCGCCCTCATCGTCGCGGTGGTGCTCGACGTGGTGATCGGCACGCTGCCGATCATCACCGCGATCTACGCCCTCGCCGTCGTGCTGCCCGGCCTCGGAGTCGTCATTCGCCGCCTGCACGACACCGGCCGCTCCGGCTGGTGGGTGCTGTTCGGCGCCATCCCGCTGGTGGGCCCGATCACGCTGCTCGTCTTCATGTGCCTTGAGGGCAACCAGGGCGACAACTCGTACGGCCCGGACCCGAAGTACGCCCCGGCCCACTAGGTCCCGCTGTCGGCACGCCATCCGGCCCGTCCGACCGCACGACCGACCGTATGACCGCATGACCGCATGACCGTGCGCTCAACCGCTCTGAGCGCACACCACACAGGGCGTCGCCCGGCAACCCACTGCCGGCCGACGCCCTGTGGGCTGTCCGGAGCGCATGAGGACGCCGCATGAGGACGCCACATGACCGATGCGGCTCCTGATCCGGACGCGGCTCACCAGGAGTTGCCGCAGCTCAGACCCCTACGACGGTGAGCGCCCCCTCCAGCCCCTTGAAGTCGTCGGCGTTGCGCGTATAGAGCGGCAGCCCTCCGACCGATGCGACGGACGCGATCATCAGATCCAGTCGCCGTGGGCGCGGATCGCGCCCGGCGGCCATGACCAGGGCCACGAGTGTCCCGTACCTGGCGGCGGCGTCCCCGTCGAAGGGCAGGGGTTCGAAGTCGGCGACAGCGGCTCCCAGCTTCTCCATCCGTGCAGCCCGCACCGCCGGATCCCTGGCCAAGGCGACGCCCTGCTGGAGTTCGGCCAACGTCACAGCCGTGAGTGCGGGGATCACCGGCAGATCACCGGGGCTCAGCACATCGAGGTCGACATAGGTGCACGTGTCGAGCACCCCCGTGCGGTAGCGCTCAGTCACGGTTGCGCTCCCAGGGGTCGTCGTCCCCGAGACGGTCCTGCGTACCGAAGAACTCGTCCGCCTCTTGACGCATCAGCGTGTGATCCACGCGTGGCAGCCGCCGGTGACGGGCGACCAACTCCTCCGCGCTCAGCTGCCGCTTCCGGGTGAGCGGCCGCAGTTCTGCGACCTCTATGCCGTTGCGGGTGATGTGGAAGATCTCGCCCGCCTCCACCGCGTCCATGACTTCAGCGGATTTATTACGGAATTCCCGCTGCGTGATGGTCCTCATGCAACCAGCGTAGCTCGACGTGTCTCACTGTGCTACAGCCTTCCCCCAGGAGGTGTCTGGTATCCAATGGCCGCATGACGGATGCACCGACCTCTGCCCAGCGCACCTTCAGGAACCTCCTTCACGCCCAGCGCGTATGGGACATCGATCTGCCCGCGTTCGATCCGGCCGCCGCGCCGCGCACCCCGCTCCCCCTCTTCCACACCTGGTTCGCCGAGGCGGTGGCCGCCGGGCAGGCCGAGCCGCACACCATGACGCTGGCCACCGTCGACGCCGAGGGGAACCCGGACCTGCGGACGCTGATGCTGCACGACGCGGACGAGCGCGGCTGGCACTTCGCCACGCACGCCACCAGCGCGAAGGGCCGCCAGCTCGCCGCCCACCCGCACGCCGCGCTCGGCTTCTACTGGCCGGCGCAGGGACGGCAGGTGCGGGTACGAGGTCCGGTCACCCTCTGCACCCCCGCCGAGAGCCGGGCCGATCTGCACGTCCGCTCGACCGGGGCGCTGGCATCGGCGCTGGTGGGACGGCAGAGCGAGGTGCTCGGCTCGTACGAGGAACTGAACCGCGCTTCGGACGCCGCCTGGAAGCGGGCACAGGCGGATCCGGACGCGGAGGTCGCGAGCTGGACGCGGTACGTGGTCGAGCCGCGGGAGGTCGAGTTCTTCCAGGGCGACGCGAGGCGCCGACACGTACGGCTGCGCTACCGCCGCCGGGACGGAGCGGGCTGGACGAGCAAACTGCTCTGGCCGTAGAGGCCTGCCCTTCGGGTTTATTCGGATTCAACCGCAAAGGAGCACTATGGGAGGCAGGTGAGGACTGGAGGCACCGATGAGCCGAACCCGTTCCCGTTACGCCGCCGACCGCGGGCTGACCACGCGCATGGTGACCACCATGTTCCTGATCGGTCTGCTGTACGTGGTCCTGGTCGGCGTGCTGCTCGCCGTGCTGCGCGGCGCCTGGCCGATCATTCTGATCTTCACCGGCGGACTGTTCATCGCCCAGTTCTGGTTCAGCGACCGCATCGCCGCATTCAGCATGGGCGCCCGGGAAGTCACCCCCGAGCAGGCACCCGAACTGCACGGCACCGTCGACCGGATCTGCGCCCTGGCCGACATGCCCAAGCCCCGGGTGGCGATCGCCCAGAGCGATGTGCCGAACGCCTTCGCCACCGGCCGGAGTGAGAAGACCGCCCTCGTCTGCGCCACGACCGGTCTGCTGCGCAGACTGGAACCGGAGGAGCTGGAGGGCGTGCTCGCGCACGAGATGTCGCATGTCGCGCACCGGGACGTCGCCGTCATGACGATCGCCTCGTTCCTCGGCGTGCTCGCGGGCATCATCACCCGCGTCGCCCTGTGGGGCGGGCTCTCCCGCAACAGCCGGAGCAATGACCCGGTCGGCATCGCGATCATGCTGATCCCGCTGGTCAGCGCGATCGTGTACGCCCTGAGCTTCCTGCTCACCCGGCTGCTCTCGCGCTACCGCGAGCTCTCCGCCGACCGCACCGCCGCCCTGCTCACCGGCCGCCCCTCGGCGCTCGCCTCCGCCCTCACGAAGGTGAGCGGCCAGATGGCCCGCATCCCGACCGAGGATCTGCGCAAGGCGGAGCCGTACAACGCCTTCTACTTCGTCCCCGCGTTCTCCTCCAAGGAGAGCCTGAGCCGGCTGCTCTCCTCCCACCCGACCCTCGAACAGCGCCTGGACCAGCTGGCCCGTATCTCCGCCGACCTCGCCCGCCCGTAAGGAACCCGTAGATCTCCCGCAGGGAACCGGTAGATATCCCGCAGGAACCCGTCGTAAGGAATCAGGGAGTCCGCAGTGGGTCTTCTCGACACCATCCTGGGCCGCAGCAAGCCGGTCCGCCCCGACCTCGACCAGCTCTTCGCCGTGCCCTCCGCAGCCCTCACCCTCCAGGCGGGCGCCGGGTTCGCGCCCACCGGCCTCGGCTCCGTCTGCTTCGCGGGCGTCGAGGGCGGCACCTTCGCCCGTATCCAGGAAGACGTACGCGAACTGCTCGACGCCGACAGCGACCGGGGCGGCATCCCGGTGGAGTTCAGCCAGGACACGTACGGCTACACCTGGCTGCTCACCCACCGGCCGACCGAGGACACGGCCGCCCTGGTCAACGACCTGCACGCGGTCAACACCCTGCTCCAGGACGGCGGCTTCGGCCCGCAACTGCTCTGCTCCCTGATCGGCTTCAGGAACGCACGGGACCGCCCGCTGGCGCTGGTCTACCTCTACAAGCGCGGCACGTTCTATCCGTTCGCTCCGGTGCCGGGCGGCGCCGAGAAGCGCGACAACGAGCTGGAGCTGCAGGTCCGGGCAGTACTCGGGGACGATCTCCGCGTGGAGAAGGACCTGGCACGGTGGTTCCCGGTGTGGGGGGCGCCGGGGTTGTGACCGGAGGCCGGGCGGCCGACACGGTCAGCACAGAGGCCGGAAGACCGGAACCGTCTCCTTGCCCTCCTCGCCCTCCTCCCGCCGGAAGGCCACCCGCAGCGCCATGCCGATCGCCAGGTCCGGCTCCTCGCAGTCCACGATCTCCGTCATCATCCGCGGCCCCTCGGCCAGATCGACGACGGCGGCGGTGTACGGGACGCGGGCGCCGAACGGCGGCAGGTCGTTGCGGTGGACGACGGACCAGGTGTAGAGCGTGGCGTGCCCGCTCGCCCGTTCCCAGGCGACGTCCTCGCTCCAGCAGTGCGGGCAGAACTCGCGGGGGTAGTGGTGGGCGCGCCCGCAGGCGCGGCAGCGGCGCAGCAGCAACTGCCCCCGGGCGGCGGCGTCCCAGTAGGGGCGGGTGAAGGCGTCGGGCTCGGGGAGGTCGAAGCGTACGGCGTCCGCGGTCACGGGAAGAGTCCGATCGCGCCGTCGAGGGACCAGGCCTGCCAGGACATCGCGAACAGCGCCACGAGCGAGATGAGCGCCATCATCGCGTTCTGCCCCTGCTCGGCCCAGTCGTGGATCATCAGCACGAGGTAGAGGAGGTTGAGGAGGAGTCCGGCGACGAGGGCGACGGGGGTGAGGAATCCGGCGATCAGGCCGAGGCCCAGGGCGAGTTCGGCGTACACGACGAGGTAGGCCATGGCCTTGGGGCGCGGGGCGACGATCCGCTGGAATCCGGTGCGTACGGCCGTCCACCGGTGCTTGCCCGCCACGTCCGCGGCCCAGGCGATGCCCGTACCGCGCTCGAACCAGCCCTTCTTGTCCTTGTGCCGCCAACTCTCCAGCCACCACAGGCCGAGGCCTATCCGGAGGACGGCGAGCCACTCGGCGCCGCCGAGCCAGATCGTCTGCATGAGGCCTCCCGTTCACCATATCTGACGGTACGTCAGTGCACCTGATGGTGACGGCTTGCGCAAGGGGTGCGCAGGACCCGTGCACGAGCCACACACCCGTGATCAATTCGCAACCGATTCCGGTCTCGGCCGAGACCCATCGAGTGAGGGCGCGATTACGCTCCGAACCATGTCCGACAGCACACCTACCGCCGGTAGCTCCACCCCAGCCCCCATCGACCGCACGGAGGACCGGCCCGTGTACGTCATCGGCGGCGGCCCGGGAGGTCTCGCCGCCGCGGCGGCCCTGCGCGAGCAGGGAGTACGGGCGGTCGTGCTGGAGAAGTCCGGGAACGTGGGGGCCTCCTGGCGCCGCCACTACGACCGGCTGCACCTCCACACGACCCGGCGCTGGTCCGCGCTGCCCGGGCTCGCGATGCCGCGCCGGTTCGGACGCTGGGTGGGCAGGGACGATGTGGTGCGCTACCTGGAGAAGTACGCCGAGCACCACGAACTCGAAGTCGTGACAGGCGTGGAGGTGTCCCGGATCGACCGGGCGCCCGACGGAACCGGCTGGCAGCTGACCGCGACCGGCGGCCGGGTGCTGACCGGCCGGGCCGTCGTCGTGGCCACCGGCCACAACCACACCCCGCGCATCCCCGACTGGTCCGGCCGCGACACCTTCACCGGCGACCTGGTGCACGCCTGCGACTACCGCAACCCCGCCCCGTACGCCGGCAGGGACGTCCTCGTCGTCGGCATCGGCAACACGGGCGCGGAGATCGCCGCCGACCTGGTGGAGGGCGGGGCGTCCCGGGTACGGATCGCCGTGCGCACCGCGCCCCACATCGTGCGCCGCTCGACGGCGGGCTGGCCCGCGCAGGCGACCGGCATCCTGGTACGCAGGCTGCCGGTCCGGCTGGTCGACCGGGCCGGGCACCTGATGGCCAGGATCGCCGTCCCCGACCTCTCCGCGCAGGGCCTCCCGCGTCCGGAAACCGGCCTGTACTCACGGGTCAAGGACGGCGCCATCCCGGTGCAGGACGTGGGGCTGATCGACGCGGTGAAGTCCGGCCGGGTGGTCCCGGTGGCGGCCGTCGAGTCCTTCGACGAGGGCGCGGTGGTGCTGGCCGACGGGGACCGGATCACCCCGGACGCGGTGATCGCTGCGACCGGCTACCGACGGGCCCTGGAGGGGCTGGTCGGCCACCTCGGCGTACTGGACGCCCGGGGCCGCCCGGTGGTGCACGGCGGCCGTACGCCCAAGCAGGCACCCGGGCTCTACTTCACCGGCTTCACCAACCCGATCAGCGGCATGTTCCGCGAAATGGCCCTGGACGCAAGGAAGATCGCCAAGAGACTGGCACACACCGGCTGATTTGTGTGAAGACGGCCTACAACCCTTGGCGCCTTGTGCGGGTCTTGTTGGTTGCCGAGTGCTTGAGATGAGAAGCGCGGCCGACTACTCGCCGTCCCAAGGGGTTCGCCTTGTCCTCACGGAGATTCAACCTGGCCGCCGCCGCTGTCGTCGCCGCCGTCATCGCCGTGACGGGGGCGGCCCCTGCGGTGTCCTACGCCGAAAACGCCCCGGTGGGCGCCCTCGCCGCCGACGCCGCGGCGTCCGTGCGGGCCGACTTCGACGGTGACGGATACACCGACGTGGCGGTCGCCGCACCGGGCGGCACGGTCAACGGCAGGTCCGGCGCCGGGTACTTCGCCGTCGTCTACGGCATGGCCGAGGGCCCCAACGGCGTCAAGCACCAGGTGATCAGCCAGAACCGCTACGGAGTCCCCGGTACGGCGGAGACGGGTGACCACTTCGGCAGCCACCTCACGGCGGCCGACCTGGACGGCGACGGTTTCACCGACCTGGTTGTCGCAACCCCGGGCGAGGACATCGGCAGCGCGCGTGACGTCGGGCGGCAAACCGTCCTGTGGGGAAGCGTGGGCGGGCTCATCATCGCCACCGACATCGGCCAGGGCGGGGCGCGGACCCGGGCCGGCGACTTCGACGGGGACGGACACCTGGACCTGGCGACGGCCTATCAGATGCGGTACGGGCCCTTCAGCCGTACCGGTGGCCCGGCCCGCACCGGACCCCTCGTCGGCCTGGACGTCCGCATCCACGCGATGGAAGCGGGCGATGTGGACGGCGACGGCACAACCGACCTGGTGGTCAGCAGCGGTTCGTGGGACTCGGACGATGGAGGAGCGATCCCGCCGCCCCATCTGCAACTACTGAAGGGCACCGAGGACGGCCTGGTGGCAGGGCCGTTCATCGCCTACCCGGACACCGTGTCCGCGGACAGCATCGCCCTCGGCGACATCGACGGCGATGGCCGTCAGGATGTCGTCTTCGGCCGCAGCACGGCGGCGGGCGGCGGTCTCGTGGGCGTGGTCCGGGGCACGGCGGCCGGGCTCGCGCCCCGGGCCGCGCTGATCGGCCAGAACACCACCGGCGTCCCCGGGACGGGGGAGAACGGCGACCGCTTCGGCACCGACGTCTCCGTCGGCGACGTCACCGGCGACGGTTACGCCGACGTCGTCACCGGCATCCCTGGCGAGGACCACGCCGACCGGACCGACGCCGGCACCTTCGCCGTCCTCAGGGGGAGCGCGACGGGTCTGGCCGGCACCAGGGTCCAGGTCCTCAGCCAGAACACGGCAGGAGTGCCCGGTACGGCAGAGAACGGCGACCGGTTCGGCAGCCGCACCGCCGTCGTCGGCGGGTACGTCGCCGTTTCGGCACCGCAGGAGAACAGCGGCACCGGGTCCATGTGGGTCTTCCCCGGCGCCGCCTCCGGAGTCACCGCGACCGGGTCGGTGAGCTTCGGACCGGGCACACTCGCCGCCCCCGCACCCGGCGCCCACTTCGGCTCCGCCTTCCACCGCTGACGTCGGCGTCCCCTCGACCACCTCGACGCCACCTGAAGCCGCGCGGACGTCACACGAACCGCGGGAGCGCATCCGTCGAGATCGTCCACTCGCCGATGGTGACGTCCTCGCCGTACACGAAGTCCTTGCGGACCGCGTAACGCGGGCCCTCCGGCGTCGGGTGGATGTCGGAGAGGACGGCACCCGTGCCCGTGCGGGGGTCGAAGATCGCGTAGACGGGGATGCCGAGCAGGGGGTAGTCCCGCATTTTGCTCACCCAGTCGTTGTCCGGGTTGGACCGTGAGACGACTTCAATGGCGGCAATGAGCGTACGGGGATCGATTGAACTCACAACCTCCATGTCCGCCTCGGCGATCACCATGATGTCCGGGTGACGCAGAATGCCCCGAGGCGTGTCCTCCACGTCAGGAGTGCCGGTATGAGCCACCAGCTCTTCCGGCATCACCTTTTCCAGGCGTTTCCGAACGCGCAGCGCCGTCAGCTCATGAGGTCCGACGGGCGCCATCATGTCGTGGACGATTCCTTCTTCGGTGATCTCGAATTTGCCGGGAACGCTGTCCTGCATCTGCTCGACGATGTCGCGCATGGCCAGGTAGTGGACCGAGTCCCGCTGTGCGTCGTCCGGGGCGATGGCCATGGCGTGCGCTCCTCGTCTGTGCCCGGGGGCAAGGGTCGTCACGTTCATGCTAAGCGGCCTCCATCAGATCGGTTCGGCAGTCGCGGCAGCGACCCGGCTCCGGTGCCCGGAAGGCTCGGTCGCAGTCGCCGCAGTTCTGGAGCGGCTCCGGGCGCGGCACGGCTTCCCTGACCGGAGCGGTGGGGAGCGGGGGTGGCAGGAGAGCAGTCAGGCGGTGGGCGAGGAGGCCCGCCGGGCGTGTCAGTGGCTCGGGCAGGTCGGCGGCGAGGGTGCGGCGTACGGCGTCAGGGTGGGCGCCCCGTTCGAGCCAGGCGGCAACGGCGGGAGCCAGCCGGCGGATGTCGCCCTCGGCCAGCAGCAGCCGGGGTTCGTGGCGGCGCAGGTCCGCGAGGAGGTCGGTGGCCGCGCGGTGACGGTCGAGGTCGGGAACCTGCGGCTGGGGAAGCGACGGGCGTGGCGGTACGTGGGTGACGGCGGGTTTCTCCGCATCCGGCTGGGGCGCAGGCGCCGGGGGAAGAGGCTCGGGGGCCCGGCGGATGGGCCTCGTCTGCGGCCGCCGCTGCGGTGTTGCGACAGGGGCCGCAGCGAGAGTGGGCCGGTTGTACGAGACCGTGCGGGTCACGACCCGGCCGCTGGGCAGGCGCTCGCGGGTCCGCTCCAGGTAGCCGTGGGCCTCCAGTTCGCGCAGGGCGGCGGCGATGCGGGCCTCGCTCTCCGGGAAGCGCTCGGCGAGGAACCTGATGCCGATCCTCGCCCCGGCGGGCAGCGACTGGATGTGGGCGGCGAGCCCGATCGCGGTGAGGGACAGCTCGCGGTGCTGGGTGAGGTGATTGCCCACGACCGTGAAGCGGCTGGTGTGCCGGGAGTTGCTGTGCACGACACCGGATGACGGGGTGCGCGAGGGCGCGCTAATCTGCTGGGTATCCATCGGGAAGGTCTTCTCTTCCTCGTTGGTCAGGCCCTCGATCGGGATGCCAGTCCCGGCCGGGGGCCGTCGCATGTCTGGGGTTGTGGGGCGAGCATATGCCAGCCAACCGGCCGGGATTCCAGCCGAGTTGGCAAACCTCACCCGTGTGAGTGAAGGGAGGCAGGGTGGGGTTGGGAAGGGTGATTTCCCCGGTTCTTGATCTTTGATGTCGTGCACGACCGCGTCACGGCCCACCACGTCTCGGGCCACCGCGTCGTGACTCACCGGGTCGCGACTGCCACGACCCGGTGGAGCCGGTCACGGTACGGGATCGAGCCGGGCCGGACCGGCTTGCGCGGGACAAGTGCGGAGTCGGCGCCTCAGCGGCCGGCGAGCATCGCCCAGTCTCTGAACGCTTCTTCGTGCAGGATCACGCCTTGGCACACCAACCCGGGCCGCTGACGCAACGAAGGCCCCCGCCAGCTCAAGTTCAAGCTTCTGGCAGAGGCCTTCTTGTCAGGAGTCACGACGCAACGGTGTCGCCGTCCTTAACCTCATCGATGAACGCGAGCCAGGCGGCGGCCGGGAAGACGCAAACCCCCTGCTCCGGGTCCTTGGAGTCACGGACGGCCATCCTTGACCCGCCCAGCCGGGCACTCTCAACGCATTGACCGCCCTGGTCGTTGCTGTAGCTCGACGTGAACCAGCGTGCACCGGTCAGCGCGGCATGAGTGGTCATGTAAATCAATGCTCCTTGATCGCTTCTCTGATCATGCCGAGTGACTCTTGTGGGCCCACGGCAAGAATCTGGAGGTCCGTGAACGCCTCCTCATACAGGGTCACGTCCGCACGCCTGCGCGTGACCGACGCACCGCCAAGGTTCTCCAGGTAGACGATCGATTGCGCGTCGTCGAATCGGAGCAACGTGAAGGCGCCGTTCATCCCGGCGTGGGCGCCGGTCTTGTAAGGGACGACCTGCACCCGAACCGCCGGATGTGTGGCCAGCTCCGCCATGTGCCTTACCTGAGCACGCATGACCGCTGCCCCGCCAACCTGACGGTACAGAACCGCCTCGTTGATGATCGCCGCAAATTTCAACGGCGCTGACTCCCGATGCAGTGCCTCCTGCCTCGTCATCCTCACCGCGACAAGCCGGTCGATCTCGTCGTGCGACAACCCTTCGTGCGCACGCTGATGGATGGCGCGGACGTAGTCCTCGGTCTGGAGCAGGCCCGGCACGAACTCGCCCTCGTAGTTGTGCAGTGCCTGAGCCGTTGCCTCCAGCCCCAGGTACGCCTTGAAACTCGGTGCGATGGCAGGCCGATACTCAGGCGACTGCCACCAGTCCTTCTTCGTCTTGGTCACCGCGGCGTACCCGAGCAGCAGGGCACGCTTCTCCGGGGCCGCCTGGTAGATCTCGCAGAGCGCCATCACATCAGCCGTTTCCACGACCGCGTTTTCGCCCATCTCCAACCGTGTCAGTTTCGACGGGCTGCACAGCAACTTGCGTACTACCTGAGTAGATGTCAGCTCCGCTTCCTGCCGGAGTTGACGGAGCTCGCGCCCTAACTGCAGACGGCAGAGGGCGGGCGTCGCCGACTCTGCATCCGTGATCATCTTCTGCCTCCCAGCGCGTGTTACCCAGTGTGACGGAGAATGTCCCGCTGCCGCAAGGAGCGTTCTGCGTCGCAGCAGAAGACTCCACCCGGGAACGCGAACAGGCTGCTACAGCACAGGACTTCACGCAGAAAGTCGCTCGCAGAAAACCGCTGCAGCACTTCCACGGTATCGGCTCCGCTGCCACGATTACTAGCAGTTGCCCATAGAGCGCACCGAGCAACCGACAGCGCGCGGAACGCCCCCGTGCGTGCCCACCCCCCGATACCCCAGCGCCAGGAGCCCGCCCCCATGACGGATACCACGACAAGTCGGCCGTTGGGACCGGCCGCGAACGCCGCCGCTGGTCCCAGCACAACCGACCTCCCCCTGGACGTCGAAACCGCGGACCAAGCAGCCGATGACGCCCTCAAGCTCCGCCTCGGCACCACCACTCGCCAAGAGATCGACGAGTGGACGGCCAAGCTGCGCGGGCGAATCAGCCTCTTCGCCGAAAAGACTCTCGGCCGCGAGCAGACCACCGCGACACGCGCTTGCCGATGGGAGGTTGACCAGCTCCTCGCAGCCGCTCCACGGGACAGCGTCCTCGTCTTCGGCGCCTACCAGTACCTGCGCGACCTTGCCCGAATGCTGCGACGACTGGTCGCCGAGTACAAGGCACAGGCGGTGACTGCCGGCCCCGCTCACCTCTCCGTTCGGGCGCCGCTGGACGTACTCCCCCACAGCACCGAAGACGGAAGGGCCGACCTGAACCGCCACTGCCTCGCGCCGGAACGCGAAGCCATGCCTCCGAAGGACGGGGCGTGAGCGAACTCTCCCGGCAGATCGCGTACATCATCTGCCTCACCGTCCTCGGCGGCTCGCTGGTCATGGCGGTATTGCGGTGACGAGGCTCAGGCATGCCCCGCGCACCGCTCACGAGTGTGTGACTGACAAAGACTCCTGCCCGAAAGCGGCGGATCGCGTGGCAGCCCGCGATCGGGCAGGCTCCGCAACTCCTCGTCGAGCCAATGCCGGTGAGGTCGGAAACACAAAAGGAGAGGATCAATGACCACAGCAACGATCCCGTTCGCCGCCCGCGCGGCGGATCGCCCGTGCCTTGTCACCACGTCCATTGAAGGAGTCGTCTGGGACGAAGGGCGCCAGCTCAACGTCCAGGCAGATGGAACGCCCTGGCACACCGCCGACCATGCCGCCTCGACCACGGACACGAACCTGGACGGCAAGGGCGACGACGTGTCCGACCCCTACTTCGCACCGGCCTCTTGATGACGGCCGCCCGACCTGTGCTCGTCGTCGCTGAACAGCTGGATGCCTCCGCCGACATGGTTGTGGACCAACTGAATCAGCGGGACGTCCCCGTGATGCGTTTCGACTCCGCCGACTTCCCGCAGAAGGTATCCGTGACCGCCAGGCACGATCCGGCAGTCACGGGGTGGGAGGGAACGCTGGACGACGGGCACCGATCGGTGCGGCTGGAGGACGTCCGGTCCGTCTACTACAGGCGGCCCGGGCGTCCCGTCATCGCCGACACCGTGAATGAGCCGTACGCGACCTGGGCGCAGAACCAAGCGGACGCGGCGATGCTGAACCTGCTCTCGGCACTCCCTGTCCGCTGGATCAACAACCCGCACTCCGACCGCATCGCCGTTCACAAGCCGCAACAACTCGTCGCAGCCACGCGCGCGGGGCTCAGGGTGCCGCACAGCATCATTACGAATGACCCGGAGGCGGCCCGCGCCTTCGCCGAGCAGCTCAACGCCCCGCTGATCTGCAAGCCCGTCCTCGGCGGTCGCCTGAACACGGGCGAAGGGCGAGAACTGATGGTCGCAACCCACCGGATCGACGCCGCCGACTTCGATGACAGCATTCGCCTGACCGCGCACTACATACAGAAAGCCATCCCGAAGCAGTACGAAGTACGTCTCGTCGTCGTGGACGGCAACATGTTCGCGGGCACTCTCGTCGGCACGTCCGTGAAGGCGCGCACGGACTGGCGAACGGACTATGAGTCGATCGAGTACGGCACGACTGCCGTGCCCGAGGGGGTGGCGACAGCCGTACGCCGTTTCATGACCTCGTACGGAATCGTCTTCGGCTCGTTCGACTTCGCCGTAACCCCCGAGGACGAGTGGGTGTTCTTCGAGAACAACCCGGCCGGCACCTGGTCATGGGTCGAGAATCGCACCGGGTTACCCATCGCGGCGGCACACGCCGACTATCTGCAAGGGACCACTGCATGAGCGCACGGAACACCATCGCAGCGGCCGAATTGCGCGCCGAGTTCGCTGCGGCCCTCTGCGAGGGGCGCTCAAACGAATGGCTCACCGCGTTCGCCGACGTGCCACGGGAACGCTTCATCCCCGTCTTCCACAGACAGGACGAGCGAGGGCAGTGGAACGAAGTGTCTGCCGCCGATCCGGGCTATCTGGAGGCCGTGTATTCGGACACTGCCCTGACGACGCAACTCGATGAGCACGGCGTCCCCACCTCGTCGTCGAGTGCGCCACAGCTGATGCTGACCATGCTGGACGCACTGGACGCGCAGGTCGACGACACGGTGTACGAGCTGGGCACCGGTACCGGGTACAACGCTGCTCTGCTCGCATCGCGCCTGGGCAATGACAACGTGGTGACTGTGGACGTCGATCCCGACCTGGTGGTCCTCGCCCGCAAGCGGCTGGCCCAAAGCCGCCTCCACCCGCTCGTGTTCGCCGGGGACGGCACCGAGGGCTACCCGGCTCGCGCACCGTATGACCGCATCATCGCTACGGCCGGGCTTCGGTGCATCCCGCCCCCGCTCCTCTCCCAGGTACGTGAGCACGCGGTGATCGTCGCCCCCATCGGTTTCGGTGTGGCGAGGGTGGTTGTCTCGGACAACGGCGAGGCGGCCGGACGGTTCCTCTCGACACCCGCGTTCTTCATGCCACGCCGTACGTCCGAAGTGCAGCCCGACTTCGCGGGGCTGGCAGTTCGGCCGGTCGAGAAAACCGCGGTTCCGGCCAGAGACGTGCTCGACCGGCTGAAGTTCCCGCTGTCGCTCGCACTCCCCGGATACCGCTCGTGTTCCTGGCGTGATGACCAGGGCGACCTGACCGGTGTGGGGCTGTGGACGGACGACGGCTCCACGGCCACGGCCCACGTCGGGGGCAAGGTGAGGCAGATCGGCGCTCGTCGGCTCTGGGACATGGTCGAGGAACTTGCCTCGGTCTTCCCGGAAAGCGCCCCCGACCGCGAGGACTTCGGGCTCACGATCACCCCTGACGGCCAGCACGCCTGGTATCGCGCGCCGGACGGCCCGGTCTGGGCTCTGCTCTGACCTCCTTCGGCTGCTGAAGGGACGGGCGAAACGGGCCCTCCCTCGAACCACTTGCACGGGGCACGGGGTGGGAAAGTCGGCCGTTCCCCGCCCCGCTACGCGATTCCGTGCGCTCCGACCAGCCTTTGCCTGCACGCCCATTCCTGACGGGGCGTCAGTTCAGTAATCTGACATGGCGTCAGCTTCGGGCTGGCCGGGCACGGGCACCCGACGGACTTCGAGCAGGAGTGGGCGGAACGATGCTTGGATCGACTCACGGCACCCTCACCACGCACTTCCGCGCCAGGGTGGTGGCCTGCGGCGAGGAGCCGCATGCCATTGTCCACAGCATGGCGGCCGCCGCCGCGGAGGGCGATCTCGATGTCAGCGGCCGCCCGCTGCACGCACCCGTGCCGGATCTGGACCGGTTCTTCCGGCCCGAGTCCGTGGCCGTCGTCGGCGCGTCCGATACCGAGGGGCGGCCCAATACCGGGATCACACGGCAGCTGATCGGCTGGGCCGAGCGGGTCGGGGCGCGGCTGTATCCGGTGCATCCCGGACGGAAGTCCGTGTTCGGGCGGGCCTGTACTCCTTCCGTCGCGGATCTGCCGGAGCAGGTCGATCTGGCCGTGCTGCTGGTCGGCGACCCGCTCCCGGTGATCGGGGAGCTCGCGCAGGCCAAGGTGAAGTTCGCGGTGGCCTTCGCCTCCGGGTTCGCCGAGACCGGTGAGGAGGGCGCCGCCGCCCAGGCGCGGCTGGCAGCGGCGGTGGAGCGGTCCGGGCTGCGGCTGCTCGGGCCGAACACCAACCTCAACGCCTTCCAGCAGTTCCGGGACGATCTCGACGGGCCGGCGATCGCGCTGATCACCCAGTCCGGCCACCAGGGGCGCCCCGTCTATGCCCTTCAGGAGCTGGGCGTGCGGCTGTCCCACTGGGCACCCACGGGCAATGAGGCGGATCTGGAGACCGCCGACTTCATCTCGTACTTCTCGCAGCGCCCCGAGGTCGGGGCCATCGCCTGCTACGTGGAAGGGCTCAAGGACGGGCGCTCCTTTCTGCTGGCCGCGGACCGGGCGGCGCGGGCCGGGGTTCCGGTGGTGGCGGTCAAGGTGGGGCGTACGGAGACGGGGGCCAGGACCGCCGCGTCACACACCGGCAAGCTGACCGGCGCCGACCAGGTGGTGGACGCGGCGATGCGGCAGTTCGGCGTGATCCGCGTGGACGGGCTCGACGAACTCCAGGACACCGCGGCCCTGCTGGCCCGGGCGCGCAAGCCGCAGGCCGACGGCGTCGTCGTGTATTCGATCTCGGGCGGCACGGGCGCGCACTTCTCGGACCTGGCGACCGGGGCGGGGCTGAAGCTGCCCACCCTGTCGGAGGAGAAGCAGCGTGAGCTGCACGAGTGGATTCCCGGCTATCTGAACGTGGCGAACCCGGTCGACAACGGCGGGCATCCGGTCGGCGACTGGCGCGGCCGGAAGATCATCGACGCGATCCTCGCCGACCCCGCCGTCGGAGTGCTGATCTGTCCGATCACCGGCCCCTTCCCCCCGATGAGCGACCGGCTCGCGCAGGATCTGGTCGACGCTGCGGAGACCACGGACAAGCTGGTGTGCGTGGTGTGGGGCTCGCCCGTCGGTACGGAGGACGCGTACCGCACGACGCTGCTCGGCTCGTCCCGCGTCGCCACCTTCCGTACCTTCGGCAACTGCATCGGTGCCGTGAAGGCCTATCTGAACCACCACCGGTTCGCCGCCTCCTACCGCTCCCCCTTCGACGAGGCGCCGCGCACGCCGTCGCCCTCGTTCCGCAAGGCGCAGGCCCTGATGCGCCCGGGCCACCAGCTGAGCGAGCACGCGGCGAAGCAGCTGCTGCGGGCGTACGGAATCCGCGTCCCGCGCGAGCAGTTGGTGACCAGCGCCGCGGCGGCCGTCCGGGCCGCGGGGCTGGTCGGCTACCCGGTCGTCATGAAGGCGTCGGGCGCCCGGCTCGCGCACAAGACCGAGCTGGGCCTGGTCAAGGTCGGGCTCACCTCCGCCAGCCAGGTGCGGGACGCGTACCGCGAGCTGACCGACATCGCGCGGTACGAGGACGTCGAGCTGGACGGGGTCCTGGTCTGCCAGATGGTCGAGCGGGGCGTCGAGATGATGATCGGTGTCACGCACGACGCCCTCTTCGGGCCGACGGTGACGGTCGGCCTCGGCGGCGTACTCGTCGAGGTGCTGCACGACGCGGCGGTGCGCGTGCCGCCGTTCGGCGAGGACCAGGCGCGGTCGATGCTGGCCGAACTGCGTGGCCGGGCCCTGCTGGAGGGCGTACGCGGCGGTCCGCCGGTGGATGTGGACGCGCTCGTGGAGGTCGTACTGCGGGTGCAGCGGATGGCACTGGAACTCGGCGACGACCTCTCCGAGCTGGACATCAACCCGCTGATGGTGCTGGGGCGGGGGCAGGGCGCGGTCGCGCTGGACGCGCTCGCCGTCTGCCGCTGACCGGCCACGCCACCTGCCAAGGAGCCACCTCATGCCGTCCTCCCCCGAAGACACCACCGGGTCCGCCGACCCGCTTGATTCATTGGTACTCCACGCCACTGACAACGGCGTCTCCTGGATCACGCTCAACCGCCCCGAAGCGATGAACGCCGTCACCTGGGACCAGCGGGAACGCGTCATCGCCCTGCTTGCCGAAGCCTCCGCCGACCCGGCGGTCCGGGCCGTCGTCCTCACCGCCACCGGCCGCGGCTTCTGCGCGGGCGCCGACCTGCGCGGCGCCGCGGCAACCAGCGCCCGGACGACGGGCGACCGGGTGCCCGGCGATGTCGCCCGCACCATCCGGCTCGGCGCTCAGCGCCTGATCGCCGCGGTCCTGGACTGCGAGAAGCCGGTGATCGCCGCCGTCAACGGAACCGCGGCGGGCATCGGCGCCCACCTCGCGTTCGCCTGCGATCTGGTGCTGGCCGCCGACTCGGCGAAGTTCATCGAGGTGTTCGTACGCCGCGGCCTCGTACCGGATGGCGGCGGCACGTATCTGCTGCCGCGCCTGATCGGACCGCAACGCGCCAAGGAACTGATGTTCTTCGGCGACTCGCTCCCGGCGTCGGAGGCGGAACGCCTGGGGCTGGTCAACCGGGTGGTCCCCGCCGAGGAACTGACCGAGACGGCCCACGCCTGGGCCCAGCGCCTGGCCGACGGCCCGACCCGTGCGATCGCCCTCACCAAACAGCTGGTCAACGCCTCCCTGGACTCCGACCGGGCGACGGCCTTTGCGGCCGAGGCGATGGCCCAGGAGATCAACATGACGACACAGGACGCGAGCGAGGGCGTGGCGAGTTTCATGGAGCGGCGTACGCCGAAGTACCGGGGGCTGTGAGGGCTCCGGAGCCGCTCACGTCCTCGCCCCCGCCTCATCGCCCTTCGGCGAAGACGTCCTCGATGGACGTGGCAGTGGGGGCGCGCAGAAGCCAGCGGCTCAAGGTGTCGAGGTCGGTGCATCCTGTAATGCGCTCGCGAGCCTCATCGGGTACGTCGATGCCGGCCTGAGCAAGGAAGAGCAGGATTGCCTGCGCAAGGCCCTCCGCGCGGCCCTCTGTGCGGCCCTCCGCACGGCCCTCGTCCCGGATCTCTTCCGAGAGGGACGACTTGTAGAAAGAAAGGTCCACGGCCACCAGGTTCCTCCACTGTTGTGCGGCCGGGCGGTTGCCCAGGCCCTGTGCGGTGAGTTCGACGATGGGGTCGGCGATGGTTTCCGGTACGTCACGCAGAGCAGTCGACAGCGTCTTCAGTATGGCATCGATGTCCGGATCGCCCGCGTGTGTAATCGCGGCCAGCGTGGCCAGAGCCAGGTCCTTGCGGGCTTCGGCCACATCCTTGATCACCGGCATGTTGTGCGGGCCTGCGACGAGGGCTTGCAGCGTGAGCACGGGCGATTGCGGGTGGCCGACGGAGAACGGGCGCGCCGCCCATTCGGCGGTGGCCCGGTCCTGGCAGACGACCAGCAGCATGGGTGGCAGCTTGTACTTCGCCTGGAGGTACGACAGGTAGTACATCCAGCTCGCCGGCTTCTCCGGGTCCTTCTTGCCCTGGGCCTCGATCGCCAGCAGGTAGGACCGGTCGTCCTCCATGTCGATGCGTAACAGGGTGTCGACACGGCGTTCGAGAGGCCGGTTCTCCGTGAGATCCGTGGGCATGACGGTCGCCGAGGCGGGTGGGCCGATCTCGACCCCCAATACCTCGGAGACGCGGGAGAACAGTCCCGGGTACTCCTGGAAGATGCGATGCATCGCCTCGTGGGACGAGCTGACCATGTGGGTTTCCTAGAGTTGTCGAGCTGCCGGAGGGAAGTGGCCGCTCCGGCGGCCAGGGGCCGTCGCAGGTCCGGAGTTGATCACCGCCGTGAGCATATGCCGGACAACCCGCCTTAATTACTACCCAGTTGGCAAATCTCATCCTTGCGGGTGGTGAGAGGCAGAGTGGACCCCAACAGGGCAATTGCCCTGCTATTTAAGGGCTTTTGACGGCACGCAACGCCATGTCGCCGCTCAGTGGCGGCAGTACGTGCGAGGACAAGCTCGACCCAGACAGTCTTGCGGAAGGGAGGGGGAGAGCCCGTGACAGACACCCCACACTCGTGACGTACGCCGCCGGGAGCTGACCGTCGGCGTACGCCCCGATCCCGGTCAGCGGCTGAGCGTGTACCAGTCCGGTGAGTCCGGATCGCCGTACTCCCGGTTGAGTTCGGGCCGGTCCGGCGTGCCGCTGATCCGCCAGCCGTCGGAGTCACCGCTGAAGGAGCAGCCCTCGATGTCGAGCCGCACGCTCTGGCCCCACGTGGTGGTGTCCCCGGGCTCGTAGGACCATGTCCCCCGCCCCGAGCAGGGGTGCTTCCCGGCTTCCAGCGCCGCACCGTGTTCGACGGCGGAGTCGTGGTCCGTCAGCGTGTCGGCGCGCGCCGTGCCGTCGGCGGCCAGCCGCAGCGTGCCGCCCTGCCCGTCGGTCCAGTTCCCGACCAGCTGCGCGGCGTCGACCTTCGGCGGGCGGTACTCGGCGACCAGTCCGGTGGCGAACACGGCCGCGCCGATCCCGAACACGACCACGGCGGCGAGCGCGCCGCGGCCGAGGGTGCGCCGGAGCCGGCCTCCGTGCAGCGCGGCGTCGCGCGCCAGGAGGGCCGCACCCGTCAGCAGTACCGCGGCGGCCGGCCAGCTCAGGGTCAGCAGGCCGGGGCCCGGACGGCGGGTGATGCCGAAGGCCGCCGCTCCTGCGGTCACCGGCACCACGGCGACGACCGGCACCCACCACCACACGTCCCGGCCGGTGAACCGGCCGCTCGCCCAGCGCGCCGTGGAGGCCGTGGGCAGCACGACGAGCAGGCTCGCCAGCAGGGCGAACGGGCCGCCGAAGCAGACGAGGAACGGCGAGACCAGCAAGGCCTTTGCGGGGCCGTCCGGCGGGGCGGGCGCCTGAACGGCCAGCTCCGCGAACCCCGCGATCTCGAAGCCGAGCACGGTCCCCGTGAACAGCGCGCCCGCGCCCGCCAGGATCGACCGTCCTGTCCACAGGTCCGGCAGTCCCGGGGACGCCTCCGCGCCTCCGGGTGTCGCCTCGGCGTCTCCCCCTGCTGATCTCGGCATGTGCTTCCCCTTCCCTGCACGCATCCTCGCGCACCGGCAAGACGCACCAGCAAGACGCACCGGCAAGGCGCACCCGACCGCGGCCCGGCTCACCGCCGCACGCTGTCCCTCGCTGTCCCTCGCGCGGAACCCTCACCCCCACTCTTCCTGTCTGACGCTCCGTCAGTTTCAATGGGAGGCGTGATGGGACACGCAGGCATGGCCGCCACCGCCGTCCGGTACCTCAGGTCCGTCGGCGCCGCCACCACCGCAGGGCCGGCGCCGGTCGAGCCGCTGCCGCGCCCGGCTCTGCGGGCCGTCGCCGACAACGAGCGGCGGCCGGTCGATCCGGCCGACTTCCGGCGCGTGCTCGGCCATTTCGCGACCGGCGTCACCGTCGTCACCGCCCACGACCCGGACGACCCCGACGGCCCCGCGGGGTTCGCCTGCCAGTCGTTCGCGTCGCTCTCCCTGGACCCGCCGCTGGTCACCTTCATGGTCGCCCGTACGTCGACGACCTGGCCGCGCATCGCCCGCGCCGGAGCGTTCTGCGTCAACATCCTGGGCGCGGATCAGGGCGCGCTGTGCCGGAGTTTCGCGGTGAGCGGGGCCGACAAGTTCGCCGGGGTGACGTACGGGGCGGCTCCCGCGACCGGGTCGCCGCTGCTGGACTCCGTACCGGCCTGGATCGACTGCCGCATCCAGGCCGTCCACACCGGGGGCGACCATCTGATCGTGGTCGGCCGGGTGGAGGCGCTGGGAGCGGCGGACGGGGCGGGGCCGCTGCTGTTCCACCGGGGGGTGTTCGGCCGGTTCACCGAGTGACCGGCAAGGCCGGGTCCGTCACCGGACGGCCGCCACGGCCGCCGCCACCGCCGTCTCGGGGCGGCGCCGGATCACCAGTGACATGAGGGCAGCCGTGGCGCACAGTGCGCCCGACGCGTACCAGACCATGTCGTACGAGCCGAACACATCGCGCGCCACGCCGCCCAGGAATGCCACCAGCGCCGCGCCCACCTGGTGCGAGGCGAGGACCCAGCCGAAGACGATCGCGCTGTCCTCGCCGTACTGCTCGCGGCACAGGGCCAGCGTCGGCGGGACGGTGGCGACCCAGTCGAGGCCGTAGAAGACGATGAAGAACACCATCGGCGGATGCACGGTCGGCGCCATCAGCATCGGCAGGAAGAGCAGTGAGATGCCGCGCAGCGCGTAGTAGACGGCGAGGAGCCGGCGGGCGTCGAAGCGGTCGGTGAGCCAGCCGGAGAAGATCGTGCCGATGATGTCGAAGACCCCGATGACGGCGAGCAGCGAGGCGGCCGCCGTGATGGGCATGCCGTGGTCGTGGGCCGACGGCACGAAGTGCGTACGGATCAGGCCGTTGGTCGAGGCGCCGCAGATCGCGAACGTGCCTGCGAGCAGCCAGAACGGTCCGGTGCGGGCGGCGTCGAACAGGACGCGTACGGTACGGGCCGCCGCGCCCCGGGCGGGCGCCGGCTTCTCCACGTACGAGCCGCCGTACGGGGCGAGGCCCACATCCGCCGGGTGGTCGCGCATCAGGAGCCAGACGAACGGGACGACGATCAGGGCGGCGAGGGCCACGGTCACCGAGGCCGGGCGCCAGCCGTGTTCCTCGACGATCCAGGCGCACAGCGGCAGGAAGACCAGTTGGCCGGAGGCGCCCGCCGCGGTGAGGATGCCGGTGACCAGGCCGCGCCGGGCGGTGAACCAGCGGTTGGTGACCGTCGCCGAGAAGGCCAGCGCCATGGAGCCGGTGCCGAGGCCGACGAGCAGCCCCCAGTAGATCATCAGCTGCCAGGACGCCGTCATCCACACACTGGCCAGCGCCCCGGCCGCGACCACCGACAGGGCGACGACCACCACCCGGCGGATGCCGAAGCGGTCCATCAGCGCAGCGGCGAACGGCGCGGTGAGCCCGTACAGCGCCATGTCGATGGAGACGGCGAGTCCGATCTCCCCGCGCGACCAGCCGAACTCCGTGTGGAGCGGGTCGATGAGGAGACCGGGCAGCGAGTTGAACGCGGCGCCGCCGACGATCGTCACGAAGGTGACTACGGCGACGATCCAGGCGCGGTGAATGCGCCGTCGGGGGCGTCGGCCGGGGGCCGCGGGGATGGCCTGCCGGTCGTCGTCCCGGGCGGCGCTTTCGGTTGTCTCGGTCACGTCACTCAGCTTGGGGCCGGGCGTATCCGATCACGAGTGGCCGGAGGGTCACCCTTCGCAGGAATCGGGCCACGAAGATCGTCGGCTTCCGGCCCGGCAGGCTGCATATGCGCGTACGTCCGAGGAGCGCTCCCGGAACAAGCAGCCGGGGCAGCCCACCTCACCCGGCCCTCTCCAGCCGCCGGATCGGACGGGCCGCCAGCAGTACCGCCACCACCACCATGTTGATCACCGCCCCGGCCAGCAGCACCTCGGGCGCGCCCAGCCGGTCCGCGGCCGGGCCCGCCAGGGCCCGGCCCGCCGCCAGCATCAGCAGGGAGCCCGCGACGTCGTAGGCGTGCAGACGGTTCAGCGCCTCCGGCGGGACGTGTGTCTGGACCGTCGTCGACCACATCACCAGCCAGAACGCGAATGCCGCGCCCGCCACGAACTGCCCCGCCCCGAGCGCGGCCACCGGCATCCCCAGGCCCAGCACCACCAGGTTCACACAGACCGCGGTCAGCGCCACGGCCCCCGCCGCGAGCGGGCGGCGCGGTCTCAGGCGCAGGGCGAGCAGCCCGCCGACGACGCTGCCCGCGCCGTTCACCGCCATCATCACGCCGTACGTCCCCGAGCCGTGCGCCTCGGTGACCTGGACCGCGGTGAGCGGCAGCATCGGGCCGAGCACCGCGAAGCCGTACACCGTCCAGACCGCGATCACCCCCCACAGCCAGCTGCGGGCCCTGAACTCCCGCCACCCGTCGACCAGTTCGGCGGCGAAGGTGCCGCGCGGCGCGGTGTCCGAGGGGGCCGGGGCGAGCCGCAGCAGGAAGAGGCAGACGCCGGAGACGGCGAACGTGGCCGCGTTCGCCGCGTACACCGCTCCGGCGCTCGCCAGCCCGACCAGTATCCCGGCGAAGGCCGGGCCCGCCATGGTCATCAGCGCCTCGGAGACCCGGAGCACAGCGTTGGCCCGCTGCACGTCCGAGGAGACCCGGGGCACGGTCGACGCGACGCCCGGCTGGAAGAGCGCGGCGCCCACACCGGCCACCGCGCTGAGCGCGTACACCGCCCACAGCGGCGGGTTCCCGGTGGCGAAGGAGACCGCCAGCACCGAGGCCCCGACCAGCCGCAGCGCATCCGCGATGATCATCATCCGGCGCGGGGTGAACCGGTCCGCCAGCACGCCGCCGAAGAGCACGAAGACCGCCAGCGGGCCCATCCAGGCCGCCAGCGCGAACCCCACCGACGAGTGCGGCCGGCCCGCCCCCAGCAGGCCCGCGGTGAGCGCAACCGGGATCATGCCGTCGCCGAAGAGCGCGGCGGTACGGGCGACGAAGAAGAGCCGGAAGTTACGGTTCCAGAGTTCGGCCGGCCAGCCGCCGGGCGGTGCGACGCCCTCGCGGTCCGCGGCGGGAATGCGCACGTGCTCTGCTGACTTTTCCTTCACGGAAGTGACATGTATCAGTTCGAGGTCTATACCAGCTAGAGGTGAAGGGAGTCCGCCAATGCCGCACCGGATCGTCGTCCTGGCCCTCGACGGGCTGTTCCCCTTCGAACTGGGCATCCCCCAAAGGATATTCGGCCGGTCGTTCGGTTCCGGGCCGCACGACAAGGACCGCAAACTCTATGAAGTCGTGACCTGTTCCATACGCCCGCCGGGCCCCGTCCGTACCGACGCGGACTTCACGATCGCCGTCGAACGCGGCCCCGAGACACTGGCCACCGCCGACACGGTCGTGATCACCGCTTCGTACGAACTCGGCCCCGTCTTCACGGAGGGCAGGCTCACCGACGAGCTCGCCGCCGCGTTCGCGCACATCAGGCCCGGCACCCGGATGGTCGCCATCTGCACGGGCAGTTACGTCCTGGCCGCCGCCGGGTATCTCGACGGGCGCCCCGCCACCACCCACTGGTCGCACGCCGACCACTTCCAGCAGCTCTTCCCCGAGGTCCGGGTCGACGCGGACGTCCTGTTCATCGACGACGGGGACGTCCTGACCTCCGCCGGGGTCGCCGCCGGTATCGACCTCTGCCTGCACATCGTGCGCCGCGACCACGGCGCCGCCGTCGCCAATGACGTCGCCCGCCACACGGTCGTGCCCCCGCACCGGGACGGCGGGCAGGCGCAGTACATCCAGCGCCCCGTGCCCGAGGCACAGTTCGCGACCACCACCTCCGCGCGCGCCTGGGCGCTCGGCCGGCTGGAGCGCCCGATCCTGCTGCGCGACATGGCGCAGCAGGAGTCGATGAGCGTACGGACGTTCACCCGCCGCTTCCGGGAGGAGGTCGGCGTCAGCCCCGTCCAGTGGCTGACCCGGCAGCGGGTCGAACTGGCCCGGCAGCTGCTGGAGTCGACGGACCTGTCGATCGACCAGGTCGCGAGGGACGCGGGCTTCGGTACGCCCACGTCCCTGCGGCAGCATCTGCAGGCGGCGCTGGGGGTGTCCCCCACGGTGTACCGGCGTACGTTCCGCGCCGGAAAGGCCTGAGGACCCCGCAAAGGCCTGAGGACCGGGCCGCAAAGGCCTGAAACCGGAAGGACCCGCGCTCAGAAGACCAGTACGCCCCGCGCCACCCGTCCGTGGTGTGCGTCGTCCGCCGCCTTGGCGAAGTCCTCCACCGGGTAGGTCTCGGTCACGAGTTCGTCCAGGAGCAGCCTGCCCTCGCGGTACAGGGCCGCGTAGAGCGCGATGTCCCGCTGCGGGCGCGAGGAGCCGTACCGGCAGCCCAGGATCGACTTGTCCAGGAACATCGACGAGACGAGGAACGACGCCTCCGCCGTCGCCGCCGGGACGCCGAGCAGGACCGCCTGGCCGTGCCGGTCCAGCAGGTCGACCGCGGTACGGATCAGTTCCGTACGCCCCACGCACTCGAAGGCGTGATCGGCGCCGTGCGGCAGGATCTCACGCACGCCGTCCGCCGACGGCAGGAAGTGCGTCGCGCCGAACTGCCGTGCCACCGCCTCCTTCGCCGGGTTGGCGTCGACCGCGACGATCGTCAGCGCGCCCGCGATCCGCGCGCCCTGGATCACATTGAGTCCGATGCCGCCCGTGCCGATCACCACGACCGTGTCGCCCCGGTCGACCTTCGCCCGGTTCAGTACGGCTCCGACTCCCGTCAGCACCCCGCAGCCGATCAGGGCCGCCGAGGTGAGCGGCAGGTCTGCGGGGATCTTCACCGCCTGCACTGCCTTGACCAGGGTCCTCTCGGCGAAGGCCGAGTTGGAGGCGAACTGGTACAGCGGCCTGCCGCGCAGCGAGAACGGCTGACCCGGCATCCCGATCGTCCTGCGGCACATCGTCGGCCTGCCCCGGTCGCACTGGGCGCACGCCCCGCAGTTCGCCAGCGTCGACAGCGACACGTGGTCGCCGGGCGTCACATGGCCGACGCCTGCGCCGACCGCCTCCACCACGCCCGCGCCCTCGTGCCCGAGCACCACCGGCGACGGAAACGGAATCGTCCCGTCGATCACCGACAGATCGCTGTGGCACAGCCCGGCCGCGGCCACCGCCACCAGCACCTCGCCGGGGCCCGGATCGCGTATCTCCAGATCGTCGACGACCTCGGTCCGCTTGCCGTCGAAGACGACGCCTCTCATCTCGGCTCCCTCGGTAGGCCGAGCACCCGCTCGGCGATGATGTTCCGCTGGATCTCGTCCGAGCCGCCGTAGATGGTGTCGGACCGGCTGAACAGGAACAGGCGCTGTGCCTCGTCGAGTCCGTACGGTGTCCGCGCCGACCACTCGTCCGGGCCGACGGCGCCCGCCGCGCCCCTGATCTCCACCGCCAGCTCGCCGAGGCGCTTGTGCCAGCCGCCCCAGAGCAGCTTCGCCACGCTGGGTGCGCCCGGATCGCCCGTGGAGCCCAGGGTGCGCAGGGCGTTCCAGCGCATGGTCTGCAGCTCCGCCCACTGCCGTACGAGGCGTGCGCGCAGCACCGGGTCGGTGACGGCTCCGCCGTCGACGGCCGCCCGGACCACCCGGTCGAGTTCGGCGGCGAACCCGATCTGCTGGACGAGCGTGGAGACGCCGCGCTCCAGGGCGAGCAGGCCCATGGCGACCGCCCAGCCGTTGCCCTCGCCGCCGACGCACTGCGCCGCGTGCGCCCCGTCGAAGAAGACCTCGTTGAACTCGCTGGTCCCCGACATCTGCCGGATCGGGCGCACCTCGATCCTGCCCGGCTGGTCCATCGCCACCAGCAGGAACGACAGGCCGTGGTGGCGGCTGGAGCCGGGCTCCGTGCGCGCGAGCACGAAGCACCAGTCGGCGTCCCTCGCGAGCGATGTCCAGATCTTCTGGCCGGTGACGCGGTGACCGCCGCTGTCCCTGTCGGGTACGGCGGCCGTCCGCACCGCGGCGAGGTCCGATCCGGCGCCCGGCTCGCTGTATCCCTGGCACCACAGCTCTTCGCCGCGTGCGACGGGGGGCAGGAAGCGCTGCTGCTGCGCCGGTGTGCCGTAGGCGATCAGGGTCGGGGCGAGGAGGTTCTCGCCGATGTGGCCGACGCGGGCGGGGGCTTCGGCGCGGGCGTACTCCTCGGCCCAGACGACCTGTTGGGTGAGGCTCGCGTGCCGGTTGCCGTGGCCGGCGCCGTGGTTCTGCCAGCCGAGACCGATCCAGCCACCACGGCCGAGTTCGCGCTCCCACGCGCGGCCGCCCTCGGTGGCGCAGGGCTGCGTGAGGCGGGCCTCCAGCCAGGACCGGGCCTCCTGGCGGAAGGCGTCGTCCGCTGCGTCGAACGCGAAGTCCACGTCCCCTCCTTGGGGTCGGGTGGAAATTCCAGCCCCTCCGGCGTTCGAGGAGCGGGGTGCGGGGCGGAGCCCCGGTGGGACGTCACGCGTTGGGCCGCGCCCTCGCCGCGGCCGCCGCCGCCATCTCCTCCAGCCGCGCCAGCATCGGCATCGGGTCCGTGCCCACCGTCCCCGGCAGGAAGTCCGCGATCCGCTCCGGCGTCCAGGCCCCCTCCGCGTACCCCGCCCGCAACTCCCTCGGCTGGGCCCAGACCGCGATCTTCGGGCCCGCGATCGTGTACACCTGGCCGGTGATCCTTTCCTTGCGGGCCCGTTCGCTGAGCAGGTAGACGACGAGCGACGCCACGTCCTCCGGCTCGCCGATCTCCTTGAGTTCCATGGGCACCTTGGCGGACATCCGGGTGCGGGCGACCGGGGCGACGGCGTTCGCCGTGACGCCGTACTTGTGCAGGCCGAGCGCCGCGCTCCGTACCAGGGAGATGATTCCGCCCTTCGCGGCGCTGTAGTTGGCCTGGGCGACGCTGCCCTGGTGGTTGCCGCTGGTGAAGCCGATCAGCGTGCCGCCGCCCTCCTGCTTCCGCATCACCGCCGACGCGGCCCGGAACACCGTGAACGTGCCCTTGAGGTGGGTGGCGACCACCGGATCCCACTCCTGCTCGGACATGTTGAACAGCATCCGCTCGCGCAGGATCCCGGCCACGCACACGACTCCGTCGATCCGCCCGTACCGCGCGAGCGCCGTGTCCACGATCCGCTGTCCGCCCGCCATCGTGGATATGTCGTCGGCGACGGCCACCGCCTCGCCGCCCGCCGCCCCGATCTCCTTGACGACGGCCTCGGCTATCTCACTGCTCGGCTCGCCGCCCTCGATGGAGACGCCGTAGTCGTTGACGACGACTCTCGCGCCCTCCGCCGCCGCGGCGAGCGCGACCGCCCTGCCGATGCCGCGCCCGGCACCCGTCACGGCCACCACCTTGCCTGCCAAGAAGTTCCCCATGCCCGGCCCCTTCCCGCGGTTTCTGACGGACCGTTAGATTTTATGGGCCATCAGCTCCGCGAGCACAAGCCCCGGGAGGTCCCATGTCACTGCCGTCCGAGTTCCACGACATCGCCAAGCGGGTCAACAACTGGGGACGCTGGGGCGCCGACGACGAGATCGGCACGCTCAACCTGATCACCGACGCGGTCGTACGGGACGCGGCCGCCACCGTCCGCACCGGGCTGCGCATACCGCTCGCACTCCCCCTCCAGCAGGACGGCGTCCAGAGCGGGCTGATCCCCGGGCGAATCAATCCGCTGCACACCATGGTCCAGATCAACCAGGAGCTCTTCGGCCCCGGCACCGTCGCCACCAGCGACGACACGGCCATGCTGAGCCTGCAGACGGCCACCCACTGGGACGCCCTCACCCACGCCTCGCACTCGGGGAAGATCTACAACGGCCGCCCGGCCGGCACCATCACTGCGCACGGCGGCGCGCAGTACAGCGGGATCGACAAGGCGCCGCACATCGTCTCGCGCGGGGTGCTGCTCGATGTGGCCCGCGCACACGGCGTGGACCGGCTGCCGGGCGATCACGCCGTCACCCCCGAGGACCTGGACGCGGCCGAGGAGCTGGCGGGGGTCCGGGTCCGGGCCGGGGACATCGCGCTCGTACGGACGGGGCAGGTGCAGGTCCTTCTGGCGGGCGACAAGCACGCGTACGCCTATCCGTCGCCCGGTCTCTCGATCCGGACGCCCGAGTGGTTCCGCGCGCGCGATGTGGCGGCGGTCGCCAACGACACCCTGACCTTCGAGATCTTCCCGCCCGAGATCGAGGACCTGTGGCTGGGGGTGCATGCGCTCGACCTGGTGGAGATGGGCATGCTGCAGGGCCAGAACTGGAACCTGGAGAAGTTGTCCACAGCCTGTGCGCAAGAGAAGCGGTACGGCTTCCTGCTCTCCGCGATGCCCGAACCGTTCACCGGTGCGACCGGCACTCCGGTCGCACCGGTCGCCGTCCTCTGAAAGGGCTCGGGGCGGTGAAGGGACTCAGACCGGCGCCGGACCGCGCCCCGGACCGACTGCTTTAACCTTTAGGCGGGATTCGCAAGGGTGTGCGACGAGCCGTACGCCTCGCGGGACGGATCGGCCGCACCCGGTACGCCCGGGTGCACCGGCACCACCTGGATCAGCGGGACACCGCGGTCGACCTCGCACCAGATGCGCTTCCCCGCCCCCTCCGGCTGCCAGCCCCAGCGGTCCGCGAGGCCGTCCACCAGCTCCAGGCCCCGGCCGCCGGTGTCCTCACCCTGCGCGTGGCGCTGCTGCGGCGGGCGACCGCTGGCGTCGGCCACCTCGACCCGCACGGTCCCGGCCGCACCGGCCGCTCCCGTCGCGCCGAACAGCATGCGCAGCACGGCCGGGCACCCGGTGTGGACCACCGCGTTGGTGACCAGCTCCGAGATCAGCAGGATGAGCGTCTCGGCCAGCGGCTCGTCGTCTCTTATCCCGGACCCGACCAGTCTCGATCGCGCCCACCTGCGGGCCCTCCCGACCTCTGCGGGATCCGGCCCGACCTCCAGCTGAACCTGAAGCACCTGCACCGCTCACACCATCCGAACCGGCGGACACATCGCCTCGCGCCTCCTCAGGGTCACGGAACGTGATTCCCTTACGAGACAGCATGGTTGACGTACAGTCACCGCAACAAGCGCTTCGGGCATATTCCAGCGCGAAGGAGTACGCGTGGTGCATACTGTGCGACGCACGCTGCGGGGAGTCGAACAGAGGCGCATCGAGGCCGCGGGAATCATCTCCCGGGCAGGCCCGGCGCTTCTGCGTGGATCACGAGCAGGGCACCTCGTCCGGACCGGAGTCGCCGCACGGGCCACATCCGGATCGTCCGATTCCAGAACCTCTCGCATCCAACGGAGCGTACCCGAGCCCGGCGCCGACTCCACCCCGTGACGAATCACGCAAAGGACACAAGACGGCATCGGACCCCTCCGACTGCACTGCGTAACTCCGCAGCGTGAGGCCCAGCGGGCCGCCTGTCACATGCGTGCACCCGGCATCCGCCTGCGGGCGGGCGTCCGGAGTCTCCACCGGATCCGCGCGCAATCAGCACAGGTCGGCCGCGAGCGCCTCCTCGGCCGCCGCCGCGGTCAGCCACTGCCCGGACCGCAGCCACGCCCGCTTGAGGTGCAGATGAACGTCTGCCTCCCAGGTGAAGCCCATACCGCCGTGCACCTGGAGGCAGTCGCGCGCATTGCGGACCGCCGCGTCGTCGGCGAGCAGCTTGGCTCCCGCGATCTCGGCCCGGTCCGCGGTCACGGCCGCCGCGTAGACGGCGCTGCGGGCCAGCTCGGCCCGGACCAGCATTCCGGCGCACAGGTGTTTGACCGCCTGGAAGGAGCCGATCGGCGAACCGAACTGTTCACGTTCACCGGCGTGTTGGACGGCCATCTCGGTCGTACGGGCGGCGCTGCCGAGCTGTTCGGCGGCGGCGAGCAGGGCGCCCTCGTCACGCAGCCTCGCCCCGCCGCCGGGCAGGGGCTCCCCGGGCCCGAAGGGGCCCGTGACCCGCCACAGGGGCGTGAGCGGGTCGAGCGACCGTACGGGCTCCGCGCAATCCCGTACGGCATCGCGCAGCATCTGCCCGGCGGTCACCGCCCGCGCCTGCCCCGGTCCGAGCAGCAGCAGGCCGTCCGCGTCGCCCAGGTGCCCCACCGGCTGTCCCGCGTCCAGCGCGGCGACCACCGCCCCGCCCTCGGCCGCCCCCTTCACCGCACCGGCGGCGAGGTGGGTGGCGATCAGCGGTCCGGGCAGCAGCGAGCGCCCCGCCTCCTCGAAGAGGAGGACGGCCTCGGGCAGCCCGAGTCCGACACCGCCCTGCGCCTCCGGCAGCCGCAGCGCGAAGAACCCGGCCTCGCCGAGTTCCCGCCACAGGGCCCGGTCGAGACCCGTCCCGCTGTCGAGGGCCGCCCGCATCCGGTCCCTGCCGAAGCGCCCGGCGAGGAGTTCCCGCGCCCCTGCCCGCAGGGCCCGCTGGTCGTCCGAGAGCTGGAAGTCCATGGCCGTGTCAGCGCCCCTTCGGCAGGCCGAGGATCCGCTCGGCGACGATGTTCCGCTGGATCTGCGAGGTGCCCGCGGCGATGGTGTAGGAGAGCGAGGAGAGCCGGTCCAGGACCCACTCCCGGTCCAGGTCCCCGCTGTCCGCGCCGAGCACCTCGGCGGCCGCCTCGTACAGCTCCTGGCGTGCGTGCGAGTAGCGCAGCTTGAAGACCGAGCCTCCGGCGCCGGGGACGCCGCCGCTGCGCTGCGCCTCGCTGACGTTCCACTGGGTGAGCCGCCACAGCGCCCGGAATTCGGCGTTCAGCCTGCCGAGCCTGCGGCGCAGGACCGGGTCGTCCCAGCGGCCGTTCGCCCGCGCCCCGGCGGCCAGGGCGGCCAGGGTGCGGCGGCAGGCGACGACCTCGCCGACGAACGCCGTGCCGCGCTCGAAGGAGAGGGTGACCATGGTGACGCGCCAGCCGTCGTTCTCCGCGCCGACGCGGTGGGAGACCGGCACCCGCACCTCGTCGAGGAACATCTCGGCGAACTCGGTGGACCCCGCGAGGGTGCGCAGCGGTCGGACGGTGACGCCCGGGGCGTCCATCTCCATCGCCAGCCAGCTGATTCCGCGGTGCCTGGGAGCGCCCGGGTCCGTACGCACCAGCAGTTCGCACCAGTCGGCGACCTCCGCGTGCGAGGTCCAGATCTTCTGCCCGCTCACCACGTAGTGGTCGCCGTCGCGCACCGCCCGGGTCCGCAGCGAGGCGAGGTCGGAGCCCGCTTCCGGCTCGCTGAAGCCCTGGCACCAGATCTCGTCGCCGCGCAGCACCGGCGGCAGCCAGCGCGCCCGCTGCCCGGCGCTGCCCTCGGCCGCGATCGTCGGCCCGGCATGCAGCAGCCCGACGAAGTTCGCGCCGACGTACGGGGCTCCGGCCTTCTCCGTCTCCTCCAGGAAGATCAGATGCTGGCTCGGGGTGGCACCCCGCCCGCCCGCGTCGACGGGCCAGTGCAGGCCCGCGTAGCCCGCGTCGTACAGCATCCGCTGCCAGGTGGTGTCGTACGCGCGGCGCCCCGGCCAGTCGTCGGGGCCCGGTTTCGCGGGCAGCGAGGGCAGCACGGCGGCCAGCCACTCGCGCAGCCCTGCCCGGAACTCCTCCTCGGCCTCCGTGTACGCGAGGTCCATCGCGCGCCTACCTGTCGAGGTCCAGGCCGAGCATCCGGATCGCGTTTCCGCGCATCAGTTTGTAGACGGTCTCCTCGTCCAGCCCCTTGACGTGGTCGAGGGCGACTTCCTTCGTGTGCGGGAAGGTCGAGTCGACGTGCGGGTAGTCGGTCTCGAAGGTGGCGTTGTCCCGCCCGACGACGTCGAGCGATGCGACCCCGTGCTTGTCGCGGAAGAAGCAGCAGAACATCTGCCGGTAGTAGTACGAGGACGGCGGCTCGGGGATCAGATCGCGCACCCCGCCCCATGCCCGGTGCTCCTCCCAGACGTCGTCGGCGCGCTCCAGGGCGTACGGGATCCAGCCCATCTGGCCCTCGCTGTAGGCGAGCTTCAGCCGGGGGAACCTCACCAGGACGCCGCTGAAGAGGAAGTCCATCATCGAGGCCATGGCGTTGTTGAAGGAGAGCGAGGCCTGTACGGCGGGCGGGGCGTCCGGGGACGCGGCGGGCATCTGCGAGGACGAGCCGATGTGCATGTTGACGACCGTGCCGGTCTCCTGGCAGGCCGCGAAGAACGGGTCCCAGTAGCCGGTGTGGATCGAGGGCAGGCCGAGGTGGGTGGGGATCTCGGAGAAGGTGACCGCCCGCACCCCGCGCGCGGCGTTCCGCTCGATCTCGGCGACCGCCAGGTCGATGTCCCAGAGCGGGATGAGGCAGAGCGGGATGAGCCGGCCGCCGCTGTCGCCGCACCACTCCTCCACCATCCAGTCGTTGTAGGCGCGCACACAGGCGAGCGCGACCTCCTTGTCCCTGGCCTCGGCGAAGGTCTGGCCGCAAAAGCGCGGGAAGGTGGGGAAGCAGAGGCTCGCCTCGACGTGGTTGAGGTCCATGTCCTTGAGGCGCTCGACCGGATCCCAGCAGCCCCGGCGCATCTCGGCCCGGGTGATCCCCTCCAGCGTCATGTCGTCGCGGTCGAAGCCGACGGCGGCGATGTTCCGCTTGTACGGGAACTTCAGGTCCTCGTAGATCCACCAGTCGGTGGGCGGCCCGTCCGGGTCCATCGTGATGACGTACCTGCCGCCCGTGTACGCCAGCTCGCCGATGCCGGCGGTGAGCGACTGCGGGCCGCGCTCGCGGTACTTGGCGGGCAGCCAGGCCGAGAAGAGGTGCGGCGGCTCGATCACATGGTCGTCGACGCTGACGATCCGAGGCAGTTCCGTCATGGTGTCCCCTTCGGCGCACACAGCACGCATCTGATGGTTCGTCAGATTCAGTTCCGGCATTCAGGCTAGCCCCGCGCCCCTGGACCGACAAGGCGCGGCGCTCTACGCTCTCCGCACGATCTGACTACCCGTCAGCTGTGAGGGGTTCGCCGTGAACGAGACCGCACACGCGCTGGGCGCATCGGGCACCTTCTGGGAGCTCATCGGCCGCCGGGCCGCCCTGACACCGGACCGCCCCGTCCTGATCCAGGACGACCGCACGCTCACGTTCGGCGAGCTGCGCGGCCGCTGCGAGCGGGTCGCGGCCGGGCTGTGGGAGATGGGCGTGCGCCCCGGCAGCGTGGTCGCCTGGCAGCTGCCGACCCGGCTGGAAACGGTGCTGCTGTCGTTCGCGCTGACCCGGATCGGGGCCGTTCAGTCGCCCGTCATCCCGTTCTACCGGGACCGTGAGGTGGGGTTCGCGCTGCGCGAGTCGAAGGCCGGGTTCTTCGCCGTACCCGGCGTCTGGCGCGGCTTCGACCACACGGCGATGGCGCACCGGCTGGCGACTGAGGCGGGGGCGGGGCGTGCGCTGGTGGTCTTCGAGGCGTACGCGTCGCTGCCTGACGGCGATCCGTCCGTGCTGCCGCCGCCGCCCGCCGACGGGACCGCGGTGCGCTGGATCTACTGGACCTCGGGCACCACCTCCGACCCGAAAGGGGTCCTGCACACCGACCGCAGCCTGATCGCGGGGGGCTCCTGTCTGGCCCACGCGCTGCGTCTGTCGGCGGACGACATCGGTTCGGTGGCGTTCCCGTTCGCCCATGTCGGCGGGGTGGACTACGCGGTGATGCTGCTGCTGTACGGGTTCCCGGCCGTCCTGTTCGAGCACTTCGCGATGCCGGACGCGCTGGAGGGCTACCGGCGCCACGGGGTGACGGTCGCGGGCGGGTCCACGGCGTTCTACTCGATGTTCCTGGCCGAGCAGCGCAAGGACCCGGCGGCCAAGGTGGTTCCCACGCTGCGGCTGCTGGCGGGGGGCGGGGCGCCCAAGCCCGCGGAGCTCTACCACGCGGTGGTACGGGAGATGGGCGTCCAGCTCACCCACGGCTACGGCATGACCGAGGTCCCCATGATCACGATGGGCGCCCCCGACGACACCGCGGAACACCTCGCCGGGACGGAGGGGCGCCCGCCCGATGGCATGGAGATACGGATCACCGACGAGGACGGCAAACCACTGCCGTACGGCACGGACGGCGAGGTACGGCTCCGCGGGGAGGCCGTCTGCAAGGGTTATCTGGACCCGGCGGCGTCGGCGGCGGTCTTCGACGCAGAGGGGTTCCTGATCACCGGCGACGTCGGCCATGTCGGGGCGAGCGGGCATCTGGTGCTCACCGGGCGGCTGAAGGACGTCATCATCCGCAAGGGCGAGAACATCTCCGCCAAGGAGATAGAGGATCTGCTGCACCGGCACCCGGACGTCGGGGACGTCGCGGTGATCGGGCTTCCGGACCCGGAGCGCGGCGAGCGCGTCTGCGCGGTCGTGGAACAGCCGGCGGGGGCGGCTGTTCCGACGCTGGATGAGATCACCGGGTATCTGCGGGCCGAGGGGCTGTCCGTGCACAAGCTGCCGGAGCAGTTGGAGGTGGTGACGGAGCTGCCGCGCAACGAGGCGCTGCGCAAGGTGCTGAAATACCGGCTGCGGGAGCGGTTCTCCACCCCCGGCCGGCCGGCACCACCCGGTCCGTCCGGCGACTGAGGGTGTCTTTTGAGCCCGACCGGCGATCGAGGGCGAAACGGCCGCCGGACGGACCCGGCGCTACGCGTCCGGTGCGATCACCGTGAAGTAGGCGGCGAACGCCGTCACCGCCTCGGCCTCGGCCACCCTGCCGTCCCCGTTCGCGTCCAGGTTCTGCGCCGCCAGGGCTGCCGTCTCCGGGTTCGCGCCCAGCACCTTCAGCGCCCGTTCCACAGCGGGTACGGAGGCGGCGCCCTCGTTGTCCTTGTCGGCCACGGCGATCGCGGCGCGCAGGAACGGGCGGGCGATCTCCGCGAAGCGCTCCGGGTTGTCGCGCAGCCGTTTCACGGCCCCGCCCACGAACTCCTCACGGGTGACGCGCTGGTCCCCGTCGACGTCGGCGATGCCCGCCATGCCCTGCCAGAATGCCTCGGCCCCGGTGTAGAGCGCCTGGCCCTTGTCGCAGCGGGCCGTCGTACCGAATTCGGCGAGCAGACGGGCCGCGGCGGCACTGAAATCCGCGCGATCGATGTATCCGTTGCCGTCCTGGTCGAAGGCGGCGAAGCGGAAGGCGATCTTGCGCTCATACTCTGCGCTGTCCATGCGGGGAGCGTACGACGCCGACAGGCGTCACGTGTCACTTACGCGCGCCACCGGTGTTACAACCTGGTCATGGACGGCTTCAAGCCGAGAGCGGGCGGGCCTCGTCGTCGACGGCCGCGTACCGGTCGGGGTAGACGTCGAAGAGACGGCGTACGCCCAGGGCGGCGAGCACCCGGTTGACGTGGGAGCCCTCCTCCGCGCCGCGGGCGGGCAGGATCAGCCGCAGCCGGCCCCCGCAGGAGCGCATCAGACGGCGGGCCGCGACCAGTACGCCGACGCCGCTGGAGTCGCAGAAAAGAACCTCGGAGAGATCGAGCACGACGTCGTGGCGGCCGACGGCGACCGCGTCATGGACGGACTGGCGCACGGCCGGCGACGTCATCAGATCCAGTTCGCCACGTATGCGCAGCACGGTCCAGTCGCCCTGCACGGTCTCGGCCACGTTGAGTGTCACGCGCCTGGGCCTTTCGTTCCGGGGATTCCGACGATCCGGAAGTTTCCGTTCCTTCTCGCGGCTGCCCCCGCCACGGACCCATGAAACACCCGGGTGGCGCATTCCCTATCATCCCGGGCCTCATCAGGGGCGTACTTGCCGCAAAGGTCGTGCATCATCGGTGGCGCCGACTACATTCGATGTGACGAGGTGAACAGGGCTGGGGGTCGCATGGCGAAGAACGCACCACCCCGCTGGGACCGCAAGATGCAGCAGCGGCTGGCGCGCGGTGAGGCGGCCGCTCTCGGCGAGCTCTACGACCGGTTCGCCTCGCTCGTGCACAGCCAGGCCCACCGGATGCTCGACGACGAGACTGCCGCCGACCTGGTGACCCGCGAGGTCTTCGCCCACGTGTGGGAGAACCCGGACGCGTACGACCCCAAGCAGGGCTCGATGCGGTCCTGGGTGGCCCGGCTCACGCACCGCCAGTCCGTGCGGCGGCTGCGCGAGGACGACGGTACGGGCGAGGGGACCGGGGCCGCCGAGCTGGAGGAGCGGGTGCGCCGGGCCACGGCCGCGGCACGCGCCGACTACATCGTGGCGTCCATGCCCGCCCCGCTGCGGGACGCGCTGGAGCTCGCGTACATCCAGCGCAGGGACTACCGCCAGACGGCGGCCGACCTCGGGGTCACGGAGGACGAGGCCCGCCGCCGGTTGCGGCTCGGGCTGCAACTGCTGTCCACCGCGCACACCCGCCCGCTGGAGGGGTCCTCGCCGCCCGGATACGGACGGCCGCAGTGAGCGGTGACGACGACGCGAACGGCCGAGAGGACGACGGCCGAGAGGACGATGTGCGGGGCGCGCCGCGCATACCCGGACCCCGGGCCGCCGCGGACGACTTCGACCTCGGTGCCCTGCCCCTGCCCGCGGCCCCGCGACCGACGACGACCGAACCGGAATCCGCCGTGGCACCACCGGACCCGCCCACCGCACCGGCCCCGGTGCTGCCCCATCGCGTCCTCAAGGCCCTCCTCGGTGCCTGGGCCCTGGCCGCCTGCTCGGCGGAGGAGACCGAGGCTGTCGAGGCGCACCTGACCGAGTGCGCCGCGTGTGCGGAGGAGGCCCTGCGGCTGCGCGACGCGGTCGGCCTGCTGCAGACCGACCGCAGCCTGGATCTCGATCCGTCGCTGCGCTCCCGGGTGATCGACGCCTGTCTGAGCCGCCGCCCGGCCGACATCCCGGTACCGGACTGGGCCGCCCCGTACGACGCGGAGACCGCTCGGCTCGATGCGCTGCTGCGTGACATCGGCGGCTCGGAGTGGCACGCCCCGGTGCGGCTGAAGTGGTTCGAGGGCGAGCAGGGGGTCAACCGCAAGACGACGGTCGCGGGCGTCATCGGTCATCTCATGGCCGTCGACGGCCTGGTGGGCACCGCCCTCGGCATCGACGTACCGCTCGGCGACGGCGTCACCGGCCGGGGCGCCGACTGGCCGCTCTCGCCCGCCGCGCGCACGGAGAGGTACTGGTCGGCCGCCCGGCGTCCGCCCACCCGTGCGATCCGCGAGCCATGGCGCGAGCAGAGCCACACCCTCATCCGCACGGTGTCCTTCGCAGGCCGCAGGGTCGCCGAACTCTCCGTCTCGTACGGGGACTTCGCCCTGCCGATGCATGACTCGCTGCTGGACCGGGCCTTCGAGACCTGGGTGCACGGCGGCGACATCGCGGACGCGGTGGACTATCCGTACGAGGCGCCGTCGCCCGCCCATCTCAACCGGATGATCGACCTGGCGGCCCGGCTCCTGCCCGCAGCTCTCGCCGAGCGCCGCAGGTCGGGGCTGGCCGGGCCCGCCCACCATCTGGTGACGGCCGGTTCACCGGGCCGTTCGCTGCATCTGGAGATCGAGGGCTCGGGCGGCGGCGACTGGTACATCCCGCTGGACTCCCCGGCCGCGGTCGGCTCGCCCGCGCACGCGGTGGCGCAGGTCGCGCTGGACGGCGTCGAGTTCTGCCGGCTGGTGGCCGGGCACGTGCCGCCGGTGGAGGCCGCGGCCGGTCAGGAGGGCGACCGCGAGGCGATCCGTGACGTGCTGTCCGCGGCGGCGTCGCTGAGCCGGCTGTAGCGGCGGGGTCCGGCTTCCGGGCTCCGGCTCCCCTACGAGAAGACCACCGTGCGGCGGCCGTTGAGCAGGATGCGGCGTTCCGCGTGCCACTTCACCGCCCGCGCCAGCGCCTGGCACTCCACGTCGCGGCCGATGGCGACCAGCTGGTCCGGCGTGACGCCGTGGCCCACCCGCTCGACCTCCTGCTCGATGATCGGCCCCTCGTCGAGGTCGGCCGTCACATAGTGCGCCGTCGCGCCGATCAGCTTCACACCCCGCGCGTGCGCCTGGTGGTACGGCTTCGCGCCCTTGAAGCTCGGCAGGAAGGAGTGGTGGATGTTGATGATCCGGCCGCTCAGCTGCTTGCACAGATCGTCCGAGAGGACCTGCATGTAGCGGGCGAGGACGACCAGTTCGACGTCCTCCTCGCGGACCAGCTCCAGCAGTTCCGCCTCCGCGGCGGCCTTGTTGTCCTTGGTCACCGGGATGTGCCGGAAGGGCACGTCGTAGGAGGCGACGAGCTCGGCGAAGTCCGTGTGGTTGGAGACGACGGCCGCGATGTCGACCGGCAGCGCCCCGATGCTGGCGCGGAAGAGGAGATCGTTGAGGCAGTGGCCGAACTTGCTGACCATCAGCACGACCCTCATGCGCTCCGAGGAGAGATGGATCTGCCACTCCATCCGGAAGGAGTCGCCGATCGCGGCGAAGCTGGCCCGCAGCTTCTCCACGGTCACCGGGGAGTCCGCCGAGAAGTGGACGCGCATGAAGAACAGACCCGTGTCGTGGTCACCGAACTGCTGGCTGTCCTCGATGTTGCAGCCGGTCATGAAGAGATAGCTCGACACGGCATGCACGATGCCTTTTTTGTCCGGGCAGGAGAGCGTGAGGACGTACTGCTCCGGGATGGTCTCAGCAGGCTGCGGCTCGGTCATCCCCGTAGCGTGCCATATCGGACCCCGATCAGGCCGACCTGGTCATGATGCGGAGCACATCCAGGGACCGCGGCGGCGTGTCGGGATCCTCGCCGTCGTTGGCGGCGAGGAGCACATGGGCCTCGCGGGCGGCCCGTACGGCCTCCGGCCAGCCGTGGTGCTCCAGATACGCCGACACGGGGGCGTCCGCGCCGACCTGGTGCATGATGCGCAGCACCCGGAGCACGGCGACGTCGACGAGGGCCGACTCGCCGGAGTCGCGGAAGATCGTCCCGACGTACTTCTCGGCGGACCAGTTGTCCAGCCAGGTGTCCTCGACCAGGCGGTACACGGCGTCGGTGACGTCGCCGTACCCTTCCCGGCCGGCCAGCCAGCACTCGTGATGGAAGGCGGGGTCGGAGAGCATGTGCAGCGCCGAGCGCACGTTGCTGCGCCAGCGCCACCAAGGCATGTCATTCAGCGGCATGCCGCCCATGGTGGAGGAGCGACGGCCGCGACGGGAAGAGTTCTCCGAACCTTGCTGCACGGTTGTCGATCGTACGTTCCCTTTCCGGCTTCCCGCACCGGCCCCCGCAATTCTCTTGGATGTCACCGAGCGTTGTGCGGAGCACACAGTGGCGTTACCCCGGACGCGAAAATGTTCATTCCCATGACCGGATGGCGACGCCTCACCTCCCCCCGTCCCTACAAGCTCCTCACAAGTACGGCGGCGGTCGGGGCATTGCTGGTCACCGGCTGTGGTGCGCTCCCCGGGGCTTCGGGGGGCTCCAGGGAGCCCATCACCGTCGTGACGTGGGCGCCGGGCGGCAAGGACGGACCCGACGCGCTGAACATGTCGGGCGTGACCGCCATGGCGAGCGCGTACGCCCGCTGGTCCAACAGCAACGGCGGGCTCGACGGACACGAGCTGCGGGTCGTCACCTGTGACGAGGCGGACACCTCGATCGGCGCGGGGAACTGCGCCCGGATGGCCGTCAAGGAGAACGCGGTCGCGGTCGTCGGCTCGTACAGCCGGCACGGATCGTCGTTCATGGCGCCGCTGGAGACCGCCGGAATCCCCTACATCGGCGGCTACGGCGCCTCCGAGGAGGAGTTCAGCAGCTACGACTCCTACCCCGTCAACGGCGGCCAGTCGGCGCTGCTCGCGGGCAACGCCCGGCAGCTCGCCCGCAGTTGCGAGAAGGTGTCCGTGGTGCGGCCCGACACCCTGGGCGGCGACGGCCAGGCCTGGCTCCTGAAGACCGGCCTCACCGAGGCCGACGCACCCGAGCCCGCCGACATCCGTGCTGCGGAGTCGGCCACTTCGTACGACAAGGCGGCCGGGCAGGCGCTCAAGGCGGCGGGATCGAGCGGCGGCTGCGTGACGGCCGTGCTCGGGGACCGTACGGAGACCTTCTTCGACTCCTTCCGCCGTCTCGAACCGTCGTACGGGGACGTGCGGATCTCGTCCGTCCTCGGCAGCGTCGGGCAGCAGCTGATCGACAGCACCGGCGGCCGCAACAGCCCGTTCGAGGGGGCCTACGTCACCGGCTGGTACCCGGACTCGAGCAATACCCGCTGGGACCGGATGCGCGAAATGATCCGCAAGCACGCCTTCGGCGACAACCGGATCGACCCGGACGACACGGGCGTCCAGACCACGTGGATCGCGTACACCGTGCTGAACGAACTCGTGAAGGCGGTCAACGCCCCGGAGATCACCGCCGGGAAACTCGTCTCCGCCCTCAACCAAGGCACCGAGGTCGACACCGGCGGCCTCACGCCGGTGCTGCGCTGGCGCCTGAAGGACATGCTGGGGTCGTCCGCCTATCCGCGGATCGTCAACGGCAAGGTGACGTTCCAGGTGGTGCGCAACGGGCGGCTCGTCGCGGACAAGAAGGGGTTCGTGGACGTCACGAGGACACTGTCGAACGCGAGCGCGAAGGGCTGAGGTTCGTCAAGTCCCCGAGTCCCCGGGTCCCCGGGGAAGGAACCCCCGGGGACCCGGCGAAATCAAGCCTCTCCGGCGAATGAGGAACGGGGGTTCGGGGGCGGAGCCCCGGGCCCACGCCCGTCAGAGGTCGGTTGCCGTGCGCTTCGTCAGGCCGTACTTCGAGGCGATCGAGTTCCACAGCCCCGACGCCTCCTGCTTCGCCTTGCTCGCCTCGACGCTCTGCGCGCTGGCCTTCTGCATCTCGGCGGTCGGACGGGCCTTGCCGTGCCTGCAGACCTTCTTGCCGTCCTTGGCCTGGCCCGCCCACGCGGCGTAGTGCTCGTCGGCGGCGGCGGACGCCTGCCAGGCCTTGGTGAGGGAGGCGGTCAGCTGCGCGTGGTTCGGCAGCTTGTCGACGTTCAGCTCCTGGAGCCGGGTCACCAGATCGCGGCGCTGCTGGGCGGCGCCCTGCAGATCGGTCCTGGCCTGGTCCAGGTCCGTGCAGTTCTTGGTCTTCTCCACGGCCCCGATGACCGCGGAACGGCTGTTGTTGCTGTCCGCCAGCAGCTTGTCGAGCGCCTCGGCCTGCGGCTTCGCCGCATCGGCGCCCTGTGTGGAGGGCTGACCCGCGGGTGAACTGGCGGCCGCCACCGGCTCCTTGTTGTCCGCGCCCTTGTCGTCGCCACCGCTCATCAGCGCACCCGCGCCGAGGCCGACGACGGCGCAGCCGACGACGACCGCCGCGATGAGCGTGACGTGCGCCCGCTTCTTGCGCTGCACCGGCTGCTCCGGCTGCCCGTACGGCCCCTCGTTCACTGGCTGGTACGGGGCCTGCTGCTGCGGCTGCGGTTGCGAGTCGAACCGGGGCGTCCGGGGCACCTGGGGCATCTGCTGGGTGGCGCCCGCGGGCCCGTCGTTGCGGAACAGGTTGTCGAACTCGGCGGGCGGCTGCCGGTCGCCGGGCATCCCCGGCCTGATGCCGTACGGGGCGCCGCCGGGAACCGGCGGGATGTACTGGGTCGCCTCGGCGTCACCGCCCTGCTGGTACCCCTGCGGTGCTCCGTGGGCGAGGAACTGGGTGGCCTCCGCGGGGCTCTCCGGCGGCAGACCTCTCGGCGCGGGCCCGGCGGGCACCGGCGCGATGTACTGCGTGGCATCCGCGTCCCCGCCCATGCCCATGCCGGGCACGGCCTCGGGCGGCAGCGGCTGCGCGTAGGACTGCTGGGGCTGCCGGGGCTGTACGGGAGGCAGCGGCTGCCGCGGCTGCCCGTACATCTGCGTCGGCTGTCCGTACTGCTCGTGCCCGTACTGCTCCTGGCCGTACGCCCCCTGGCCATGTGCCTGTTGCTGGGACGAGGCGTCCTGGTGCGCCGCCTGCGGCCCCCAGGGCTGCCCCCACGGCTGGCCGCCCGCCGGGGCGGCCTGATCCGCGTGCCCCCCGGGTATCCAGGGCTCGCCGCCACCCGCGGGCAGCACGACACCTTCGTGCGCGGGCCGTACAGCAGGAAGCTGCTGCTCGTCACCCTGTCCGCTCTGCGTCACCGGGACTCCTACGTGTAAACCTATGGAATCGTCGGCTCACGCTATCGGGTGGCTGCCACCGTTCGCCAAGCGCGTGTTGTCACTCACCACCCCTTCACATGCGCTGTAACACCCGGCGTCCTGAAGACGCTGTTAACGGGCGGCCTGGCGGCTCAGGCCGCCTGGAGCTCCAGTCGCGCCCCGAACTCCCGTACCGCCGGTTCGTCCCCGTACGGCACGAGCCGCTGCTGCAGATCGTCCAGGTACTCCGCTCCCCTGCTGGAGCGCACCGATCCCAGCAGCTCCATCGCCCGCGTGCCCGTGTGGCAGGCCTGCTCCACCTCGCGCATCTGGACCTGCGCGGCGGCGAGGAGCACCAGGCCGATGCCGCGGCGGCGGGTCCGGGACTCCGGGTGGCCGTCCAGGGACTCCTTCGCCCGGCGTGCGGCCGCCTCCGCCTGGCCGAGGTCTCGGTAGCAGTGCGCCAGTTCGTCGGCGAGGTAGGCGTGGTCGAAGTGGGAGATCCAGTCGGGGTCGTCCCCGGTGCCCGGTTCGGCGTGCTCCATGGCCGTCAGTGCCCGGCCCGCCACCGCCTGGCAGGTGCGGGCGTCGCCGAGCAGGGCGTGTCCGCGCGCCTCCGCCGCGTAGAACATGGCCTCCGCCCTCGGCGTGACCCGCCCGCGCGCGCCCTCCTGCGCGGCCCGTGCCAGCTGGGCGATCTCGCGCGGATTGCCGAGCTGCGCGGCGAGGTGGCTCATCGACGCGGCCAGTACGTACCCCCCGTACGCCCGGTCGCCCGCCGCCTGCGCCAGGCGCAGCGCCTGGATGTAGTAGCGCTGGGCGAGCCCCGGCTGGCCCGTGTCGATCGCCATGTACCCGGCGAGTTCGGTGAGCCGCGCGACGGCCGCGAACAGCTGCCGGCCGACCGATTCGCGGTACGCGCCCGAGAGCAGCCCGGAGACCACGCTGTTCAGGTAGTGGACCAGGACCGGCCGTACGTGTCCGCTGCCGAACCGGTGGTCGAGGTCGACGAGCGCGGCCGTCATCGCCCGTACCGCCGCCACGTCCGACATCCCGACACGGGCCCCGGCGGCCCGGGCCACCTGCGGGTCGGCACCGGTGATCAGCCAGTCACGGCTGGGTTCGACCAGCGCCGACGAGGCGATCGTCGAACCGGACAGGAAGTCGCGGCGGCCGACATCGCTGCGCCACAGCTCACAGACCTGCTCGATCGCCCCGATCACGGTCGGGGCGAACTGCAGGCCGACGCCGGAGGCCAGATTCTTGCCGTTGGCCATGCCGATCTCGTCGATCGTGACCGTACGGCCGAGCTTGCGGCCGAGCGCCTCGGCGATGATTCCCGGTGCCCTGCCGCGTGGTTGCTGCCCACGCAGCCAACGGGCCACGGATGTCTTGTCGTACCGCAGATCGAGCCCGCGCTCGGCGCCGACCATGTTGACGCGACGGGCAAGGCCGGCGTTGGAGCACCCGGCTTCCTGAATGAGCGCCTGGAGCCGTTCGTTCGGCTGGCGGGCGACGAGAGGCCTGGCTGCCATGTTTCCCCCTGAGGCCGCAGTGATCGATGAGCGGATCACTGCCCGGCAAATGCACGGAAAATGCACACATTCATCGTGTTCGTCACGTCCGTCATGTTCCTTGCTATTGGTGTCGGCATATGACAGAGGCCGACCGTTCCGGAGTTACCCGTATATGGCTACCCGCCCGGCCGGGCGGCGCTTCACGCGCGCCCCCGCCCATGCATCCATGCGCCCCGCATGCCGGAGCGATGCGCCGTGACCTGCCCGCCACGCCCGTAACCCCCGATGGCGGCGGTAGTTGTGTTGTGCGTGAAAGAGCCCATCGGAGTCATGGAAGCCGCGCAGGTCCCCCGACAGCGGGGCGAGCAACCGCTCGACGCCGCGGTGCGGTACGCGCAGGAGCGGCACTGGGACGTGTGCCCCGGCACCTGGCTGGAGGGGGCCGAGCGGTGCTCGTGCGGTGACGCCGGCTGCGCCTCCCCCGGCGCCCATCCGACCGGAGCCGACTGGGCGGACCGGGCGACCGGCAGCGGCGCCGCGGTCCGCCGGATGTGGTCCGAACACCCCGGGGCGGCCGTCCTGTTGCCCACCGGCCGCACCTTCGACGCGATCGATGTACCGGAGACCGCCGGTTTCCTCGCCCTGGCCCGGATGGAGCGGATGGGCCTGCCGCTCGGACCCGTCACCCGCACCCCCGACCGGCGGGTGCTCTTCTTCGTCCTGCCGGGCGCGGCGGCAGAACTGGACGAGCTCGTGAGGAAGTCGGGACGGTCCGCCGCATCGATCGGCCTCGTGGGCCTCGGCGACGGCCACTACGTGCTGGGACCGCCGACCCGGGTCGGTGCCCGCGGAGCGGTGCAGTGGGCCCGCAGCCCCACCCGCGCCAACCGGTGGCTGCCGGACGCGGAGGAGCTGATCAGCCCGCTCATCTACGCCTGCGCAAGGGAAGCAGCCGACGCGCGAGCACGCCTTTCGTAGGCTGTCCCCAGACACGGGGTCACCGAAAGGCTGTGCATCATGCGGGACCGGACAGAGACCGACAGAGCGGCGCGGGCGGGGGAAGCGGAAGAGGCGGGCGGAGCGCCGACGGCGCCGCCCGCCGTTCGCGTACAGGGGCTGTGGAAGCGGTTCGGGAACCAGATCGCGGTCGCCGGCATCGATCTGGAGCTGCCCGCGGGCAAGTTCATCGGTCTGGTGGGGCCCAACGGCGCGGGCAAGACCACCACGCTGTCGATGGTCACCGGCCTGCTCCGCCCCGACCAGGGCCTGATCGAGGTCGGCGGCCACGACGTGTGGCGCGACCCGGTCGAGGTGAAGTCCAGGATCGGCGTGCTCCCCGAAGGGCTGCGGCTCTTCGAACGCCTCTCGGGGCGCGAACTCCTCGCGTACACCGGCAGATTGCGCGGGCTGCCCGGCGCCGAGGTCGACAAGCGGGCCACCCAGCTCCTCGATGTGCTCGATCTGGCGGGCTCCCAGCACAAGCTGGTCGTCGACTACTCGACCGGTATGCGGAAGAAGATCGGGCTCGCGGCCGCGCTGCTGCACAACCCCGAAGTGCTCTTCCTGGACGAGCCGTTCGAGGGCGTCGACCCGGTGTCGGCACAGACCATCCGCGAGGTCCTTGAGCGGTACACCCGCTCGGGGGCGACCGTCGTCTTCTCCAGCCATGTGATGGAGCTCGTGGAGTCCCTCTGCGACTGGGTGGCCGTCATGGCCGCGGGCACGATCAGGGCCCAGGGCACCCTGGCCGAGGTGCGCGGCGAGGCGTCCTCGCTGCAGAACGCCTTCCTCGAACTCGTCGGCGCGGGCTCCCGGACCACCGGTGACTCCCTGGACTGGCTGGGCGGCGACCGATGAGCGTGCTCGACGCCCCCGTGGGAACCGCCGCGGGGCGGGACGGCACGAGCGGGCGCGAGGGGCTCGTCGCCGTCTTCGTACGGCTCAAGCTGGCCCTGCTGCGCAACGGGCTGCGGCAGTCGGCCGGCCGGCGGGCCGCGTACCTCACGTCCGTCGTCTTCACCCTGCTCTTCGCGGCGGGTCAGCTGGTCGGGCTGATCGCGCTGCGCGGGAACGCCCACGCCGGCTCGCTCGTCGTCCTGCTGACCGCCGTGCTGGCGGTCGGCTGGACCGTGATGCCGCTGTTCTTCCCGGGCGGTGACGAGACCCTCGACCCGAGCCGGCTGGCGATGCTGCCGTTGCGGCCGCGCCCGCTGATCGGTGCGCTGCTGGTGTCGTCACTGATCGGGACCGGCCCGCTGTTCACGCTCTGTCTGGCGGCCGGTTCGGTGTTCGCGGTGGCGCGGGGGGCGGCCGGTGCGGTGTTCGCCGTGGTGGCCGTGCCGCTCACGCTGCTGGTGTGCGTCGCGCTGACACGGGCCGTGGCCACCGCCAACACCCGGCTGCTCACCTCGCGCAAGGGCCGCGATCTCGCGGTGCTCAGCGGGCTCGTGATCGCGGTGGGCTTCCAGCTCGTCAACTTCGGTGCGCAGCGGCTGGGCCGGGCGGGCGGGCTCGCCCCGCTCGATCCGGCCGCGGACGTGGTGCGCTGGCTGCCGCCCGCCTCGGCGATCGGGGCGGTGGACTCGGCGTCGCGGGGCTCGTACGGGCAGGCCGCCGTACAGCTGCTGGTGTCCGTGGCAGCGCTGCTCGCGCTGTTGTGGCTGTGGCAGCGGAGTCTGGTGAAGCTGATGACGGCGCCGGACGGGTCGACCCTGGCCGCCGCCGAGCCGACCCGCCGCAAGGCCGGCAGGAGCGGCGGTTCCGGGCTCTTGGCGCGCCTGTCCCAGGGCCGTACGGGACCGGTGCTGGAGCGCAGTCTGCGGTACGTCGCGCGCGATCCGAAGACCAAGGCCTCCTGGGTCACGGCGCTGGCGATCGGGCTGATCGTGCCGATGCTCAACGCGTTGCAGGGCACCGGCTCGCTCTACTTCGCCTGCTTCGCCGCCGGGATGCTCGGCATGCAGATGTACAACCAGTTCGGGCAGGACACCTCCGCGTTCTGGATGGTGGCGCTGACCATCTCCTCCACCCGGGACGCATACCTCGAACTGCGGGCGCGGGCGCTGGCGTTGCTGCTGATCACACTGCCGTACACGATTCTGGTGACGGCGGTGACGGCGGCCCTGCTCGGCGACTGGGGTGCGCTGCCGAAGGTCATGGGCCTTTCGTTCGCCATGCTGGGCGCCATGCTGGCGACGGGTGCGGTGGCGTCGGCGACCTTCCCGTACTCGATCCCGCAGGACGGGTTCAAGAACGTCGCACCGGGTCAGGTCGGGCTCGCCTGGATCTCGATCTTCGGCGGCATGGCCTCGGCGGCGCTGCTCTGCGCACCCGTGATCGCGGTGACGGTCTGGCTGCATCTGGCCGACCTGGAGCGGTGGCTGTGGCTGCTGCTGCCCGCGGGAGCCGGGTACGGGGCGCTGATCGCCTGGGCGGGGCTGCGGATCGCCGCTCCTCGGACGGCGAACCGGCTCCCGGAGATCCTGGCGGCGGTCAGCAAGGGCTGAGAGAGACCTGGGCAGGCCTTATGGGGATACGGGTTCGCGCTCGTCCCTGTGGTCCTCGGCGAACTGCTCCAGGAAGGGTTCGACCGCCGCGCGCCAGCCCTCCGGCTGGTCGTAGTGGACGAGATGGCCCGCGTCGGCCACCTCCGCGTACTGCCCGCGCGGCAGTACGCGGACCATCTCCTGGGCCTCCGCCCGGCCCAGCTCGCCGTCGAGCCCGCGGAGCACCAGGGTCGGGCACCGGACCTGTGCCAGCTCCTCCCAGTGCGCGTCGAACACCCAGGTGGCGCGGGACTGGAGCATCTGGCGGCGGGAGAAGACGGGGCGCCAGCCGTCGGCGCGCTCGGCCATCACCTCGGCGAAGAACTCGCCGCGGGCCGGGTTGGGCCGCTCCACCCAGGGGTCGTCCTCGCCGAACCACTTCCGTACGTCGGAGAGCGTCGCGAACGGCACCGGCCAGGACTTGAACCAGTCCTCCCACTCGCGCTGCGAGGCCGCGCCGAGCGCGGAGGCCCGCATGTCGCAGATGACCAGAGCCCGGACGAGATCGGGGCGCTTCGCGGCGAGCTGCCAGGCTGTGAGCGCTCCCATCGAATGCCCGACGAGGGTGACGGGGGCGAGGCCGAGCTGTTCGATCGCCGCCTCGGCGTCGGAGACGTACGCCTCACGGGTGTACGGGCCTTCGGCCGGCTTCTCGCTGCGGCCGTGCCCGCGCTGGTCGAGACCGACGGCGCGGTGCCGCTCGGCGAGCCAGCGGGTGGTCGAGGCCCAGTGCGAGGCCCGGCCCATCAAGCCGTGGAGCAATAAGACCCCGGGAGCGCGTTCGCCCTCCGTGCGCCCTTTGGGCGGGTCGGCGAACTCCCAGGCCGCGAGGCGTACGCCGTCGGTCCCGGTCACATCAATGCGCCGCACCATATGTTCTGGCACCCCCTTCTGGTCCTCGATCACCGATTGATCACCGCTCGATCGCCGTGTGGTCGCCGTGTGGTCGCGTCACGCCAGACTATCGAACCTTTATTCGAAAACCGGGTTCCGGCACCCAACACCCCTCGTTCGAGTGACCGCCTTCAAGGATTGACGGCGTCCGCGGCGGGGAGATCTTCTCCGGGAGGCGGGCCACTCGGGGATGAGGGCTCGTGGGGATCGACCTTGAGAGCTCGGGGCTCCAGGTCGAAGCAGGGGAGGACAGGCCCCGGCGCCGCGAGGCGCCGGGGCACTCTGTCGTCCGGGGCGCCGCACAGGACCGCGCGAAAGACGGCGACGCATGGGCGGCCCGGGCCATGGCAGCGACCTTCCGGCACGCGTGCCGGACATGCCGGATACGCCAGTACGACGGGCGCATGCGCCTGCTCCCTCCCCGACCGCGCGGCCAGGCGGCCGACACTCTCAGGTATGCCTCAGCCACAGCCTGGCATGCGATCCGCCCGGGCGCTGCGATTCCGGACGGAAAAACGGAAAGCGGACGTTACGGTTCAACGCCACGCTCGCCGGGTCTCGGGTGACGAAGCCCCTCAGCGCTTGGCCACGAACACGTGCGAGGCGATCTCGGCGTCCAGCTCCGCAGCCTCGCCGCTGCTGCCGACCAGCACCCCGCCGGGCGACTGGGTCACGCTGACCACGGAGCCCGGCTGCACACCCGCCCGCCGCAGCGTGTACATCAGCTGGGCGTCCGTCTGGATCGGCTCACCGATCCGGCGCACGACCACCGTCTTGCCCTCGGCGCCCGGATCGAGCTCCGACAGACTCACCATGCTCTCGTCGAGGAACGGGTCGGCCTCCGCCTTCTCGCCCAGTTCCTCCAGGCCCGGGATCGGATTCCCGTACGGGGACTCCGTCGGGTGACGCAGCAGCTCAAGCACCCGCCGCTCCACGGCCTCGCTCATCACATGCTCCCAACGGCATGCCTCGGCGTGCACCTGCTCCCACTCCAGACCGATCACGTCGACGAGCAGGCACTCGGCGAGCCGGTGCTTGCGCATCACACGGGTCGCCAGACGGCGCCCCTCGTCGGTCAGCTCCAGGTGACGGTCGCCCGCGACCTGCACCAGGCCGTCGCGCTCCATGCGCGCGACCGTCTGGCTGACCGTCGGACCGCTCTGGTCCAGCCGTTCCGCAATCCGGGCGCGCATGGGGACCACGCCTTCCTCTTCGAGTTCGAGGATGGTGCGGAGATACATCTCCGTTGTGTCGATCAGTCCGGACATTCGTGCCCCTCGATGCTGTGACATGAAAAACGTCGTACCGCTGGCCCTGACTCAATTCTGACGCATAGCGCCGACAACCGTGCCGCGCCGACCGAACACCGTGCAGCGAAGCCGCATGGGCGGTATTGACATGTCACTGGTCCAGACCGCAACGTGATCCGCGGCACGGACATCCCACCCCGCCGGAAAGGGCCTCCTCGATGAGCGACAGCAAGCTGGCCGGTCAGTTCTTCGACGCAGCGATCGGCCTGCTGGAGCGCGTGCGCGACGAGGAGTCCGGGGCCATCGCGGCCGCCGGTGCCGCGATCGCCGACACCGTCGCCGCGGGCGGCAGGCTCTTCGCCTTCGGCGCCGGGCACTCCTCGCTCGCCGCCCAGGACGTCGTCTACCGGGCGGGCGGGCTCGCCCTGATGAACCTGCTGGCCGTGCCGGGCACGGTCGGCGTCGACGTCATGCCCGCGACGCTCGGCTCGGCACTGGAACGGGTCGACGGGCTCGCGGGCGCGGTGCTCGACTCCAGCCCCGCGAAGGCGGGCGACGTCCTCGTGATCATCTCGCTCTCCGGACGCAACGCCCTTCCGGTGGAGATGGCGATGAACGCGCGGGCGCTCGGCCTGAAGGTCATCGGCGTCACCTCGGTCGCGTACGCGGACGGCACCCGGTCCCGGCACGGCTCGGGCGGCTTCCTGCGCGACCACTGCGACATCGTGCTCGACAGCAAGATCTCCATCGGCGACGCGGAGCTGACCGCCGACGGGATCGAGGCGCCGTTCGCGCCCGCGTCGACGGTCGTCACCAGCGCGGTGATGCAGGCCATGATGGCCGCGGCGGTCGAACAGCTCGTGGAGCGGGGGGTCGAGCCCCCGATGCTGCGGTCGGGGAACGTGGACGGCGGCCACGAGTGGAACGGACGCGTCATGACGGAGTACCGGGACCGGATCTTCTACCGCCACGGGGGGTGACCGGGGCCGTCGGTGAACGGTTCCGTCCTCAAACGCCGGACGGGCTGGTGGTACCGCCGCACGGGCTCGGAGTGCCGTCGGGCGGGCTAGGAGCGGTCCAGCACCTGCGCCAGGTCGACCGCCGCCGCGACACGGACCGCCACGCTCTCCGCGTACGCCGCGTCGGGGCGTACGAAAGGGGCTCGGTGGGCGGAGCGCAGGAACGTCACCACGCCCAGCGTGCGCGCCCGGCTCCGTAGTACCGCGCACAGTGCATGCGCCGAATCGGCCGGCCACTGCCGTTCGGCGGCCCATGCCCCGGCCCCGGACCCCGCGCCCGCACTTGCGCGCACCGAACCCGTGCGGTCCACCGCCTGAAGGGCCGGATGCCCCGGTGCGTACCGCAACGGGATGCCACCACCGGCCACCGGCAGGCACGGCCCCGGCTCACCGGCCGGCGTCGCCGCCACCCGCACCAGCCGCTCCCCCGCCACCAGATCGATCAGCGCATGGTCGGCGAACCCCGCGAGCGCGTAGTCCAGATAGGACGTCGCCGCCTCCATCGGGTCCTCGCACTCCGACGCCGACCGCGAGGCCCGGTGCAACTGGTTCGAACGAAACCGCACCCGGTCCGACTCCTGCGCCGCCAGCTTCTCCGCCGTCACGTCCTGGAACAGCCACCCGACCCCCAGCGGAACCGGCTCCTCCGTCAGCGGTGACGCCAGCCGCAGAAAGCCACTGCGCCAGCAGCGCCGCCCATCCCCCTCCACCGTCCGCAGCGTCACCCACAACTCGGCGGGCGCCGGTGGTGCGCCCTCGGCCAGTACATGCTGCAACGCGCCCTCCAGGTCCTCGACGCCCTGCACGACCAGCTCCCCCAGCGGGCGCCCCAGCAGCGTCGTACGGCCGGCGCCCAGCGCCCGCGCCGCATGGGCGTTGACGACCGTCGGCCGCAGATCGGCGTCGACGAGCACCACACCCCACGACGCGTCGTCGAACAGCGCCTCGCTCAGCGCGATCGACCGCTCCAGATCGATCTGCGCATGCACCTCGCCGAACGCGCAGTACACCCCCGCCGGCTTCCCGTCCGCACCCCGGACCCCCGCCGACTGCGTCCGTACGAGCACCCGCCCGCCGTCCTTGCGCAGCAACGCGAACTCATGGACTTGGCGACCGCCCCCGTCCATGGCCGCCATCAGCCGCCCCTGCACCTCCCCCGCATCCGCCCGCCGCACCGCCCACCCGGCAAGCCCGGACCGCCCCACGGCCTCCCGTGCCGACCAGCCGAGAATCCGCTCGGCCTCACGGTTCCAGTGGGTGATCGTGCCGTCCGCGTCGAACGCACAGAGCGCCGCGTCCATCCCGTCGAGCAGCGCCGCGAGCAACTCGGCCCCGGGCCCGGTCCCCGGCCCCTCGTCGGGGTCGAGCGCATCGGTCGTTCCGCTGCTCGTGGACGCACTCATCCCGTACCCCCTTGCAGGACGCATCCGGCATTTCCGCACGTCAGACCATTCAACTCGAACGTGACCCAGCGCACATCGAGTTCCCGGAAATCCACTCCCCATCCGATACAGGATCCGGCCGCCTAACACGCCGAACGCCGCAGACGGCGCTCGGCGAACCTCCGCTACCGCGCCCGCAGATCACACAACCGCACCCGCCCGAAAGGCTGGCTGCCGCCCTCGGTGCAACACCGGGTCGACACCACTTTGGCGACCGCCCACCGTCTCTCCCGATACGCACCAGTCACCGAGATCCACATCGAACAGGTCGCCTTCGACACCCACGTCATGAGCGCGGGCCACGACCTCACCACCGCCGAGTACCGCAACGGCACCCTCGCGGGCACCGAAATCCGCGCATACCTGCTCGCCACATGGGGACGCACCTGCGCCTACTGCGGAGCCTCCGGCATCCCCCTGAACATCGACCACATCCAGCCCCTCAGCCGCGGCGGCTCCAGCCGCATCTCCAACCTCACTCTCGCCTGCATCAGCTGCAACCAGGCCAAGGGCTCCACCCGCGTCGAAGAATTCCTGGCCCACCGCCCCGCCCGCCTCGCGGCCATCCGTGCACAGAGCAAGGCAACACTCCGCGACGCCGCCGTCATGAACGCGACCCGGCAACTGCTCACAGACGCCCTCACAGCCCTCGGAAAACCGGTGAGGACCTGGTCGGGAGGCCGTACGAAGTGGAACCGCACCGCCATGAGCCTGCCCAAGACACACACTCGACGCCCTCTGCGTCGGACAGCTCGTCCACCAGGCGGGCGCTGCGGTCGTCCGCGTCCCCCAGCACGTCCAGATCGTTGCGGCAACGGGCCGCGGAAGCTACGCCCGCACCACCCCCGACCGGTACGGATTCCCCCGGCTCGTCCGTGCGCGCCAGAAGCGGCATCACGGTTCGCCACCGGCGACCTGGTCCGCGCCTCTATTTCCAAGGGCAAGGGGGCAGGGACATGGACCGGGCGCATCTCCGTCCGCGCTTCCGGAAAACACAGTCTCAGCACGCCGGTGGGCCGCTTCACCGTGTCCCACAGGAATCTTCGACTACTGCAGCGTGCCGACGGATACGCGTACAGCTACCGGCAGGAAGTCACCGAATAAATGGGTTGAGCCGTTCTCCGAGAGTTCATAGGCTGCTGCCAGCGATGAAAGGAGGTGATCCGAAAAGTGCAGTCTTATCGGATTCGTGAGGTGGCTGCGGGCTGACAGCCCGTCGTCGCACACAGTGCACCTCGGCAGGCTGTCTGCCGAAACCCAAGCAGTCACCGACCCGCAGGCTCGCCGGTAAGTCCGGCCGGCTCCTTCGTGCACGGAGGAACCAGAGCCTGCGGGTTTCTGCATGTCCGGAGGGGAATGGGGCGGGTTACGGGCACAGGCGCTCCACGCGCCATTTCTCGCCCTCGCGTACATACCTCAGCCGGTCGTGCAGGCGGTTCTCGTGGCCCTGCCAGAACTCGATCGTGTCGGGGACGACGCGGAAGCCGCCCCAGTTCGGGGGTGCGGGGATGTGTTCGCCCTCGGGGTAGCGGGCGGCCAGTTCCTCGTAGCGTTCGATCAGTTCGTCGCGGGAGTCGATCACCGTCGACTGGGCGCTCGCCCAGGCGCCGAGCTGGGAGCCGTGCGGGCGGGAGCGGAAGTAGGCGACCGTTTCGTCGCGGCCGACGCGGGCCGCCGTGCCGGTGACGACGACCTGGCGGGACATGGGGTGCCAGGGGAAGAGCAGCGAGACGTACGGGTTGGCGGTCAGTTCGCGGCCCTTGCGGGATTCGTAGTTGGTGAAGAAGACGAAGCCGCGGTCGTCGTACTTCTTCAGCAGCACGGTGCGCGATGACGGCCGGCCCTCGGGGGTGGCGGTGGAGACCACCATCGCGTTGGGCTCATGGAGCACCCCGCCCACGGCGACCTGCCGGAACCAGTGGGCGAACTGCTGCATCGGGTCGGCGGCCAGCGTGTCCTCGGTGAAGCCCTCGGAGCGGTACTGCTCGCGCATCGCGGCCGGGTCGATGGTGGAATCGGAGGGGGAATCTGCTGTGGGCACGGGGCCATCCTGCCGCAGTGGCCGAGTCTGCCCGTCAACGAGGGGCGTCAACCCGTCACCGGCGATTCGGGGGGCTGTGCCGGATGTCACGCTTCCCCGCGTCCTGGGAACCCGCCAGTATCTTGGGCAGGCCGTTGTGGCCTCCGCAGAGCCGCTGACCGAGGGAGCCGCCATGTCCGACTTCGTGCCGGGACTAGAGGGAGTCGTCGCGTTCGAGACGGAGATCGCCGAACCGGACAAGGAAGGCGGTTCGCTCCGCTACCGCGGTGTCGACATCGAGGATCTCGTCGGCCGTGTGTCGTTCGGGAACGTGTGGGGTCTGCTGGTCGACGGGGCGTTCAATCCCGGTCTGCCGCCCGCCGAGCCGTTCCCGATCCCGGTGCACTCCGGGGACATCCGGGTCGATGTGCAGTCCGCGCTGGCCATGCTCGCTCCCGTGTGGGGGCTGAAGCCGCTGCTCGACATCGACGAGGAGACGGCGCGCAACGATCTGGCGCGGGCCGCCGTGATGGCGCTGTCGTACGTCGCGCAGTCGGCGCGCGGGCAGGGGCTGCCGATGGTTCCGCAGAGCGAGATCGACAAGGCGCAGTCCGTGGTCGAGCGGTTCATGATCCGCTGGCGCGGTGAGCCGGACCCCAAGCACGTCAAGGCCGTCGACGCGTACTGGACGTCGGCCGCCGAGCACGGCATGAACGCGTCCACGTTCACCGCCCGGGTCATCGCGTCGACGGGCGCCGATGTGGCGGCGGCGCTGTCGGGTGCGGTGGGTGCGATGTCGGGGCCGCTGCACGGGGGTGCGCCGTCCCGGGTGCTCGGCATGATCGAGGAGATCGAGCGGACCGGGGACGCCACCGCGTATGTGAAGAGGGCCCTGGACAAGGGTGAGCGGCTGATGGGCTTCGGGCACCGGGTGTACCGGGCGGAGGACCCGCGGGCGCGCGTTCTGCGGCGTACGGCCGAGGAGTTGGGCGCGCCGCGCTTCGAGGTGGCGCAGGCGCTGGAGAAGGCCGCGCTGGAGGAGCTGCACGCGCGGCGCCCGGACCGGGTGCTGGCGACGAACGTGGAGTTCTGGGCGGCGATCATGCTTGACTTCGCGGAGGTTCCGGCGCACATGTTCACGTCGATGTTCACGTGTGCGCGTACGGCGGGCTGGTCGGCGCACATTCTGGAGCAGAAGCGGACGGGGCGGCTGGTGCGTCCTTCGGCGAGGTACGTGGGGCCGGGGTCGCGTGATCCGCGGGAGATCGAGGGGTACGAGCAGATCACGGATCTGAAGGCCTGAACCGCCGGTGGGGTGCGGGGCCGGCGGCGGGCCTGCCGGCCCCGGGGCTCAAGCCAGGGCGTTGTCCAGGAGTGTCGCCCACTGGGCCACGACCTTCCGGCGCCGGGCGGTGTCGTCGGTGAGTACGTTGGCGAGGCCGAGGCCGCGGGCCATGTCGAGGAGGCCCTGGACGGTTTCGCGTACGCCGGGTCTCGTCTCGTCGGCGGTGAGGAGTTCGACGGCGATGCGGTGGGTCTCGCGGCCGACGCGGGCTTCGAGTTCGGTGACGCGGGGGTGGAGTTGTTCCTCGTTGGACGCGGCGACCCAGAGTTGGAGCGCGGCGCGGAAGAGCGGGCCGGTGTAGAGGTCGACGAGGGCGGCGACGACGGCCGTGCGGCCCTGGACGGGCAGGGCGCACAGGGCGGCGGAGCGTTCTTCGGCGACGTATTCGACGGCTGCGGTGAACAGGTCCTCGCGGGTCGGGAAGTGGTGCTGAGCCGCGCCGCGCGAGACGCCCGCGCGTTCGGCGACGACGGAGACGGTGGAGCCTGCCCAGCCGTGTTCGGCGAGGCAGGCGACCGCGGCTTCGAGGAGCCGTCGTCGGGTGGCGCGGCTGCGGTCCTGTTTGGGGGTCCGGTCGGTGGGGGGCGTCACAACACCCATGCGGGGTCCCGCCGTTCGAGGAAGGCCGTCATCCCTTCCCGTGCCTCGGCGGAGGCGAAGAGTGCTGCCGAGCGGGCGATGAGGTCTTCGGTGTGCTGGTCGAAATTTTCCAGCACAGTAGCTGTGACCAGTGCCTTCGATGCTGCCAGCCCCTGGGGTGAGGCTCTGCGCAGTCCGTCCAGTACGGGGGCGAGCGCCTTGTCCACGTCCTCGGCGGCAAGGGTGATCAGGGAGATGCGGGCCGCTTCGGTCGCGTCGAAGCGTTCGCCGGTGAGGTAGTAGCGGGCTGCGGCGCGCGGGTCGGTGCGGGGCAGCAGTGGCATGGAGATGACGGCGGGGGCGAGGCCGAGCCGGGATTCGGTGAGGGCGAACGAGGCGTCGGGGCCCGCTGCGGAGATGTCGCAGGCGCTCAGCAGTCCGAGGCCGCCCGCGCGGACGTGTCCGGTGACGCGGGCGACGACGGGTTTGGGCAGGGCGACGATCTGCCGCATCAGGGCGACGAAGGCCGCGGAGTCGGGTGGTCCGGTGAGGTCCGCTCCCGCGCAGAACGTGTTGCCGGTGTGGGTGAGGACGACCGCTCGTACGGTGTCGTCGGCCGCGCACGCGTCCAGGGCGGTGGAGAGCGCGCCGACCAGCCGGGCGGAGAGCGCGTTGCGGTTGGCCGGTGAGTCGAGGGCGAGGGTGGTGATGCCCCGGTCGTGGGTGGGTCCGGCCAGCGGCGGTGTCATGTGTTGGTCTCCATCTCGCGGGACTTCTCCCTGTCGCGCAGTTCGCGGCGGAGGATCTTGCCCGAGGCCGCGCGCGGTACGGCGCCGATGAACTCGACCTGGCGGACCTTCTTGTACGGGGCGACGCGTTCGGCGACGTATGCCATGACGGCGTCCGCCGTGAGGTCCTCGCCCGCCGCGGAGGGCCGGCGGACCAGGTATGCCTTGGGGACCTCGTTGCCGTCGGTGTCGTACACCCCGATGACGGCGGCGTCCGCGATCGACTCGTGGCCGAGCAGCAGGGCTTCGAGTTCGGCGGGGGCGACCTGGTAGCCCTTGTACTTGATGAGTTCCTTGACCCGGTCGACGACGAACAGCCAGCCGTCGGTGTCGACGTGTCCGACGTCGCCGGTGTGCACCCAGCCGTCGGCGTCGATCATGTCGGAGGTGGCTTCGGGGCGGCCGAGGTAGCCCTTCATGACCTGCGGTCCGCGGATCAGGATCTCGCCGTCGGTCCCGGCGGGGGCGTCCTGGCCGGCGTCGTCGAGGGAGATGATCCGCATCTCGGTGCTGGGCAGGAGTCTGCCGACGGCTCCGGGCGGCGGGTTCTCGGCGGCGAGGGGGACGACATGGGTGCCGGGTGAGAGTTCCGTCATTCCGTACGCCTGACGTACGGGCGGCAGTCCCAGGCGCCGGGAGCAGGCGGCGGCGAGTTCGGCGTCGAGCGGGGCGGCGGCGCTGACGACGTACTGCAGTGAGGACAGGTCGTACTGGGCGACCGCTGGGTGCTTCGCGAGGGCGAGGACGATCGGCGGGGCCACGTACAGGCCGGTGATCCGGTGCTTCTCGATCGCGGCGAGGAACTGGGTGAGGTCGAAGCGCGGCAGTACGACGACGGTGGCGCCGAGCCGCAGCGGGGCGTTCATCAGGGCGGTGAGGCCGTATATGTGGAAGAACGGGAGGACGGCGAGGATCCGGTGGCCGGGGTTCATCGGGATGACCGGCCGCAGCTGCTCCAGGTTGGTGGCCATGGAGCGGTGGGTGAGCATGACGCCCTTGGGTGTGCCGGTGGTGCCGGAGGAGTACGGCAGTGCGGCTATGTCCTCGGCAGGGTCGATGGTGATCCGCGGTTCGGGGGCGGTGGAGCCCAGCATGTCGAGTACGGAGGTGTGTCCGTCGGCCCGGTCGCAGACGAATATCTCCTCCATGCCGCCTACGAGTTCGGCGGCGCGGCGTGCGGTTTCGAGGAGCGGGGAGACGGTGACGATCCAGCGGGCGGAGGAGTCGCGGAGCTGTTTGGCGAACTCCTCCGCCGTGGCGAGGGGGTGCACGGTGGTGACGGTGGCACCCGCCCGGGTGGCTCCGAAGAACACGGTCGGGTAGGCGAGGGTGTTGGGGCTGTGCAGGGCGACGACATCACCCTTGCGGACCCCGGTGGCGGCGAGCGCCGCCGCGATCCGGCGGTGGAATGTGTCGAGCTGCCGGTAGGTGAGCGTAGTGGCCCCGTCGGTGCCGTCGATCAGGGCGACCGTGTCGCCGTAGGTGTCGGCGGCCTGTCCGAGGACCGCGTCATGGATGGGGAGGTCGAGCGGCTGGACGTCTGCATACTCGCTGCGGAACACGTTCGCCATGGCGAATCCCTTCGAACGGCGGGTGGAGGGACAGAGTCCCCTGTGTCAGTACGACTTGGGGAGACCCAGGGACTGATGGGAAACGTAGTTCAGGATCATTTCCCGGCTGACGGGTGCGATCCGGGCGACGCGGGACGCGGTGATCAGGGACGCGATGCCGTACTCGCGGGTGAGGCCGTTGCCGCCGAGGGTGTGCACGGCCTGGTCGACGGCTTTGACGCAGGCCTCGCCCGCCGCGTATTTCGCCATGTTGGCGGCCTCGCCCGCGCCGATGTCGTCACCCTCGTCGTACAGCCGGGCGGCCTTCTGCATCATCAGCCGGGCCAGTTCCAGTTCGATGTGGGCCTGGGCTAGGGGGTGGGCGATGGCCTGGTGGGAACCGATGGGTTCCTTCCACACCTGGCGGGTCTTCGCGTAGTCGACGGCGCGGGCGAGTGCGTATCGGCCCATGCCTATGGCGAACGCGGCGGTCATGATGCGTTCGGGGTTGAGTCCGGCGAAGAGCTGGAGCAGCCCGGCGTCCTCTCCCCCACTCTCGGCTTCGCTCGAGCGGGAGGGGCCCCCTCCGACCAGGGCGTCGGCGGGCAGCCGTACGTCGTCGAGCACCAGCTCGAACTGCTTCTCCGGGGCCTGGAGTTCCATGTCGATCTGCGAGCGCCCGAAGCCGGGGGCGTCGCGCGGGACGATGAAGAGGCAGGGTTTGAGCGTGCCGGTCCTGGCGTCCTCGGTGCGGCCGACGATGAGGGTGGCGTCGGCGATGTCGACGCCGGAGACGAAGACCTTGCGGCCGGTGAGCAGCCAGTCCTCGCCGTCCCTGCGGGCGGTGGTGGTGATGCGGTGGGAGTTGGAGCCCGCGTCGGGTTCGGTGATGCCGAAGGCCATGGTGAGGGAGCCGTCGGCGAGGCCGGGGAGCCACTGCTGCTTCTGGGTGTCGGTGCCGAAGCGGGCGATGACGGTGCCGCAGATCGCCGGGGAGACGATCATCATGAGGAGGGGTGATCCTGCTGCCCCCAACTCTTCGAGGACTATGGAGAGTTCAGTCATGCCCCCGCCTCCGCCGCCGTGCTCCTCGGGGAGGTTGACCCCCAGGTAGCCGAGCTTGGCGGCTTCGGCCCACAGCTCGCGGGGGTGGGCTCCTTCGCGTACGACGGAGGTCATGTAGTCGCGCCCGTACCGCTTTCCGAGTGCGGCGACGGCGGCGCGCAGGGCCTGGTGCTCTTCGGTTTCGAGAACGGTGCTCATGGGGTCGGTTCCTCCTGTGCGTCTTGCACGACGGCGAGCAGGGCGCCGACCTCCACCTGGAGGCCGGGTGCGGCATGCAGTGCGGTGAGGGTGCCGGAGGCGGGGGCGAGGATGCGGTGTTCCATCTTCATCGCCTCCAGCCAGATGAGTGGCTGCCCGGCTTCGACCGCCGTCCCGGGCCCGAGCCCTTCCGCGATGCGTACGACGGTGCCGGGCATGGGGGCGAGCAGTGAGCCGGGTTCGGTCCGGTCGGTGGGGTCGGTGAAGCGGGGCAGGGCGGTGAAGGTGTACGAGCCTGTGGCTGTGTCCACGTACACCGTGTCCCGGTGGACCGTGATGGCGAAGTGGCGGGTGACGGGGCCGGCTTCGAGGGTGACGTGGCCGGGGCGGGCGGCGATGACCCGTTCTCCGGTTTCGGGGACGGGTCCGGTGCGGGTGGTGCGGTAGGCGGCCTGGTGTTCGGTGCCGTCGGGCTCCGAGCGGTAGCGCTTGGCCTGGGGTTGCGAGGGGATGTTGCGCCAGGCGCCGAGGCGGGCGGGGCCGGGTCCGGGCCCGTGGTGGCGGGTGGCGGCGTCGGCGAGGGCGGCGGCCAGGGCGGCGAGGCGCTGGTCCGCTTCCTCCGGGGGCGGGGTGAAGGCGACGAGGTGGCGGTCGTAGAAGCCGGTGTCGAGGCGGGCGGCGCGGAAGTCGGGGTGGCGCAGGGACCGTACGAGCAGGTCGCGGTTGGTGACCGGGCCGTGGATGCGGGCGCGTTCCAGGGCGCGGGCGAGGAGGCGTACGGCTTCGCTCCGGGTGGGGGCGTGGGCGATGACCTTGGCGAGCATCGGGTCGTAGTGCACGCCGATGGTGTCGCCGCCGGTGTACCCGGTGTCCAGGCGCAGTCCGGGTTCGTCGGGTACGTCCAGCGTGAGCAGTGCTCCGGTCTGCGGCTGCCAGTCGCGGGCGGGGTTCTCGGCGTAGAGGCGGGCCTCGACGGCGTGTCCGTGGGGGGCGGGGGGTGCGGTGGCGGGCAGTGGTTCGCCTTCCGCGATGCGCAGTTGCAGGGCGACGAGGTCGAGCCCGAAGACCGCTTCGGTGACGGGGTGTTCGACCTGGAGGCGGGTGTTCATCTCCAGGAAGTACGGCCGCCCGTCGGCGGTGAGGAGGAATTCGACGGTGCCCGCGCTCCGGTAGCCGACCGCGCGGGCGGCGGCCACGGCGGCCTCGTGCAGCCGGGTGTGCAGGGCGTCGTCGAGACCGGGTGCGGGGGCCTCCTCGATGACCTTCTGGTGGCGGCGCTGGAGTGAGCAGTCACGGGTGCCGAGCGCCCAGACGCCGCCGTGTTCGTCGGCCATGACCTGGACCTCGACGTGTCGGCCGCGCTCCACGTACGGCTCCGCGAAGACCTCGCCGTCCCCGAACGCGGCGGCTGCCTCGGCGGAAGCGGCCGTCAACTCGCCCGGAAGATCGGCCAGTCGACGTACGATCCGCATCCCGCGTCCGCCCCCGCCCGCCGCCGCCTTCAGCAGCAGCGGCAGGTCACCTGCGGTCGCCTGCGCCGGGTCGACGGGGGCGAGCAGCGGCACCCCGGCGGCGGCCATGAGTTCCTTGGCCCGGGTCTTGGACGCCATCAGCTCGATGGCCTTGACCGGCGGCCCCACCCATACGAGACCGGCGTCCTGCACGGCCTGGGCGAATCCGGCGTTCTCGGAGAGGAATCCGTAGCCGGGGTGCACGGCGTCCGCGCCCGCCGCGAGCGCGGCGCGCACGACGAGGTCGCCGCGCAGATAGGTGTCGGCGGGCGCGGCCCCCGGCAGCCTTACGGCGGTGTCCGCCTCCCTCATGTGCAGCGCGTCGGCGTCGGCGTCCGAGTAGACGGCGACGGTGGCGATGCCCAGCGCGCGGCAGGTGCGGAAGATCCGGCAGGCGATCTCGCCCCGGTTGGCGACGAGCAGGGTGCTGATCATGTTCGTCCTCACATCCGGAAGATGCCGAAGCCGCCGCGGGCGCCTTCGACCGGGGCGGTGTGGATCGCGGACAGGCACATCCCGAGGACGGTCCTGGTGTCGCGCGGGTCGATGACCCCGTCGTCGTAGAGCCGCCCGGAGAGGAACATCGGCAGCGACTCGGACTCGATCTGCTGCTCCACCATGGCACGCAGCCCGGCGTCGGCCTCGTCGTCGTAGGGACGTCCCTTGGCGGCGGCGGAGGCGCGGGCGACGATGGACAGCACCCCGGCGAGCTGCTGTGGCCCCATGACGGCGGACTTGCTGCTGGGCCAGGCGAAGAGGAAGCGGGGGTCGTAGGCCCGTCCGCACATTCCGTAGTGCCCGGCCCCGTACGAGGCGCCCATCAGCACCGACAGATGCGGGACCTTGGAGTTCGACACCGCGTTGATCATCATCGCGCCGTGTTTGATGATGCCGCCCTGCTCGTACTCCTTGCCGACCATGTAGCCGGTGGTGTTGTGCAGGAAGAGCAGGGGGATGTCGCGCTGGTTGGCGAGCTGGATGAACTGGGCGGCCTTCTGCGACTCCTCGCTGAACAGCACCCCTTGGGCGTTGGCGAGGATGCCTACGGGATAGCCGTGGAGCGTGGCCCATCCGGTGACCAGGCTGGTCCCGTACAGCGGCTTGAAGGCGTCGAAGCCGGAGCCGTCGACGAGCCGGGCGATGACCTCGCGCGGGTCGAAGGGCACCTTCAGATCGCCGGGCACGATGCCGAGCAGCTCGTCCTCGTCGTACTTCGGCGGCTCGGCGGGGCCCGGATCGGGTTGTGCCTTGCGCCAGTTGAGACGGGCGACGATCCGGCGGGCCTGGCGCAGCGCGTCCTGCTCGTCGACGGCGAAGTGGTCGGCGAGGCCGGAGGTGCGGGCGTGCATCTCGGCGCCGCCGAGCGATTCGTCGTCGCTCTCCTCGCCGGTCGCCATCTTCACCAGGGGCGGTCCGCCGAGGAAGACCTTGGACCGTTCCTTGATCATGACGGTGTGGTCGGACATGCCGGGGACGTACGCCCCACCGGCGGTCGAGTTCCCGAAGACCACGGCCACGGTCGGGATTCCGGCTGCCGACAGCCGGGTGAGGTCGCGGAACAGCGCCCCGCCCGGGATGAAGATCTCCTTCTGCGAAGGGAGGTCGGCGCCGCCCGATTCGACGAGGCTGATGCAGGGCAGCCGGTTGGCGAAGGCGATCTCGTTCGCCCGCAGGGCCTTCTTCAGGGTCCAGGGGTTGGACGCGCCGCCGCGTACGGTCGGGTCGTTGGCGGTGATCAGGCACTCCACGCCCGAGACCACCCCGATGCCCGTGACGAGCGAGGCGCCCACTGTGTACTCGGGGGCCTCGCTGCCCCAGGCGGCGAGCGGCGACAGCTCCAGGAACGGGGTGTCCTCGTCGATCAGCAGCTCGATCCGTTCGCGGGCCAGGAGCTTGCCGCGGGCGCGGTGCCGTGCGGTGTACTTCTCGCCGCCGCCCGCCCGCGCCTTGGTGTGCTCACCGGCCAGCTCGTCGAGCTTGGTGAGCATGGCCGCGCGGTTCGCGGCATATTCGGGGCTCGCGGTGTCGAGCCCGGTGGGCAGGACGGTCATGCGGTCACCTCCGGTGCGTGGACGGCTTCCAGCAGCGATACGGGAAGGGGGAGATGCCGGGAGCGCAGCCACTCCCCCACCGCCTTGGCCTGCGGATCGAACCGGTGCCGGGCGGCGACGCCCTCGCCGAGCAGCCCGTGCACGACGAAGTTCAGGGCGCGCAGGTTGGGCAGGACATGGCGTACGACGGTGAGGCCCGCGGTCTCCGGCAGCAGTTCCTTCAGCCGCGCAGCGGTCAGCTCATGGGCCAGCCACCGCCAGGCGTCCTCGCCGAGGGCCCACACCCCCACGTTGGCGTCCCCGCCCTTGTCACCGCTGCGGGCGCCCGCGATCCGGCCGAGCGGGGCGGACCTGGTGGGTGCGGTGGACGGCAGGGGGTCGGGCAGCGGCGGCTCCCCGGCCTCCCGCAGGGGCTGCGTCCGCACGGGAGGCTTCTGGCGCTCGCGCCGCCCGTCGGGGAGCACGGCGATGTGCGCAACCTCCGCCGCCGGTACGTACCGCGCCTCGAAGACCCCGTAGGGCTCGCCCTTGCCGGGCGGGGCGGTGACGTGGAAGCCGGGGTAGCTGCCGAGGGCGAGTTCGATCGCGGCGCCGGAGACCGCGCGGCCGACGGTGTCCGGGTCCTGGTCGCGGACGACGAGCCGGAGCAGCGCGCTCGCGGTCTCCTCGGTGCCGGCGTCGTCCCGGTCGGTCCGGGCCAGCTCCCAGCGCACTTCGTCCGGTCGGGTACGGGTCCGGCTCAGCGCGTCCGCGAACTGGTCCTGGACGAGCTGCGCCTTGGCCTCGATGTCGAGCCCGGTGAGGACGAGGACGACCTCGTTGCGCCAGCCGCCGAGCCGGGTGAGCCCGGCCTTGAGGGTGGGCGGCGGCGCCTCGCCGCGCACACCGGAGATCCTGACCCGGTCGGGGCCGTCCTGGGTCAGCCGTACGGTGTCGAGCCGGGCGGTGACGTCCGGTCCGGCGTACCGGGCCCCGCCGGTCTCGTACAGCAGCTGGGCGGTGACGGTGCCGATGTCGACGATGCCGCCCGTGCCGTCGTGCTTGGTGATGACGGACGAGCCGTCGGCGTGGATCTCGGCGACGGGGAAGCCGGGCCGGCGCAGGTCGTGGCCGCGGAAGAAGGAGTAGTTCCCGCCGGTGGCCTGGGTGCCGCACTCCAGTACGTGTCCGGCGACGACGGCCCCGGCGAGGGCGTCGTGGTCGTCCGGCCCCCAGCCGAAGTGGGCGGCGGCGGGGCCGGTGACGAGGGCGGCGTCGGTGACCCGCCCGGTGACGACGACATCGGCACCCGCGGTGAGACAGGCGGCGATCCCGGCACCGCCGAGGTAGGCGTTCGCGGTGAGGAACCCTTCGGGTACGGGGAGGCTGTCGCCCTCCACATGGGCGACCCGCACGGGCACCCCCACCTTCGCCGCCAGCTCCCGTACGGCGTCGGCGAGTCCGGCCGGGTTGAGCCCTCCGGCATTGGCGACGATCTTCACCCCGCGTTCGTGGGCGAGCCCGAGGCCCTCTTCGAGCTGGCGCAGAAAGGTGGTGGCGTAGCCGCGCGCGGGGTCCTTCAGGCGGCTCCGGCCGAGGATGAGCATGGTCAGCTCGGCGAGATAGTCCCCGGTGAGGACGTCGAGCGGTCCGCCGGTGAGCATCTCGCGCACGGCGTCGAAGCGGTCGCCGTAGAACCCGGAGGCGTTGCCGATCCGCAGCACTGCGGTCACTTGCCGCCTCCGCGGGGTGCGCGGCCGGGTCCGGCGGGCCCGGCGAAGGCCTGGGCGATGTCCAGCCACTGGTCGGCGTCGGGCCCGGTGGCCCGGACGGCGAGGTCGTCGCGGTGGGCGCGCTGGGTGACGAGGAGGCAGAAGTCGACCAGCGGTCCGGTGACGCGCTGCGGCGCGTCCTCGGGCCCGAAGGCGATCGACTCGCCCTGCGGGGTGGTGAGTTCCACCCGGAACTCCTCCCCTGGCGCCTTGATGCCCCGTACCAGATAGGCGTAGTCCCTGGCCCGCACCCCGATCCGGGCGATGTGCCGCAGCCGGGCGGTGGGGGGCCGGGTGACCCCGAGGGCGTCGGCGATGTCCTGGCCGTGCGCCCAGGTCTCCATGATCCGGGCGCTCGCCATGGTGGCGACGCCCATCGGCGGCCCGTACCAGGGGATGCGCGTACCGGCCGGGGCATTGCGCAGGGCCGCCTCCAGCCGCTGCCGCCCGTCCCGCCACCGCGTGAGCAGCGCGTCCGGGGTGAGCGCGGCCAGCTCCTCGGCGCCCCGGTCGACAAAGGATTCGGGCGCCTCCAGAGCCTTGGTCACCTCTCCGGCGAAGGCCTCGGCATCGGTGGCGGCGAGCAGCGCGGCCTCGTCGGTCCAGGTGAGATGGGCGATCTGGTGCGCGATGCCCCAGCCGGGGGCGGGGGTCGGAGCGGACCATTGCATGGCGCTCAACTCCCGTACGAGCAGGTCGAGTTCCTGGCTCTCGTCGCGCATGTCGTCGATCACGGCGGCGACATCGGGCACGGTGCGCTCCCCTCGGGGCAAGGCGGTGTGCCCAGGAGCATGGCAGCGGCTCCATAAACAAGCAAGCGTGCTTGCATTGTTTTCTGCCCGGCGGGGCGATGGCGGACCGTCAGGCGCGCTTGCGGCCCTTCCCGCCCCGCACCTGACTGCGTACCGCACCCATGCTCGCCCCGATGACCAGAGCGATGGCCAGGGCGTCCGTCGTGGAGAGGGCCTGATCGAGGATGAGGAAGCCGGCCGTGGCCGCGATGGCCGGTTCCAGGCTCATCAGGATCGCGAAAGTCGGCGCGGGCAGGCGGCGCAGCGCCATGAGTTCGAGGGTGTACGGGAGGACCGAACTCAGCATCGCCACCGCCGCGCCCAGCCCCAGAGTGGACGGGACCAGCAGTTTCGAGCCGGACTCCAGGATGCCGAGGGGCAGCGAGAGGAGCGCGGCGACCACCATGGCCAGGGCGAGGCCGTCCGCCTGGGGGAAGCGGCGGCCGGTGCGGGCACTGAAGACGATGTACGCGGCCCACATGGCGCCCGCGCCCAGTGCGTACGCGGCGCCCACCGGATCGAGGCGGTCGAAGCCTCCCCCGCTCAGCAGCACGACGCCGCCCAGCGCGAGGCCCGCCCACACCACGTTGACCAGGCGGCGGGACGCGACCACCGAGAGGACGAGCGGGCCCAGCACCTCAAGGGTGACGGCCGCGCCCAGCGGGATGCGGTCGGCGGCCTGGTAGAACAGCGTGTTCATGGCGCCCATGACCACCCCGAACGCGAGGACCGTGCCCCAGTCGGCGCGTGCATAGCCGCGCAGCTTCGGGCGGCAGACGACCAGCAGGACGAGCGCGGCGGCGGCCAGGCGCAGGGTGACGACACCGAGCGCGCCGGCCCGGGGCATCAGCAGGACCGCGATCGCGGAGCCGAACTGGACGGAGAGGCCGCCCGCGACCACCAGCGCGACCGGGGCGAGCGCCGCCCCTCGGCCCTTGGGGCGGACAGCCTCGCCGGCCGCGCCCGGGACGGCCACCGTCTCCGGTACGGCGACGGCTGCGGCCCGCTCCATGGCCGCCACCCCTGCTGCACTGCGCTGGTCGTTCACCTGCGGTGTTCCTCCCGAATCCATTTAGTTCATTTCAATGCACTGCACGATTGAATATAATGCACTCTCAACGCCTGGCACCTCCGCTTACCGTAGGCACCTCCGCGCGGCGCGTGAAATGCCTGTTGGGCTCCCGTTATGCTTGTGGCGCATGAGCATGGGTGGCATGGGGCGGAGTTCCGGCCGCGGTATCGAGGTCCGCCATCTGCGTGCCTTCCTCGCGATCGCCGACGAGGGCAACGTCACCCGCGCCGCCGCCCGCCTCCGCCTCACCCAGCCCGCGGTCTCCCGCACCCTCGCCGCCCTGGAGCAGCACCTCGGCATCCGGCTCGTCGACCGGTCCACCCACCATCTCGTCCTCACCCCGGAAGGCGTCGTCTTCCGGGACAGGGCCGCCGCCGCGGTCGACGCGTTCGACGAGGCGCTCGACCCGGGCGGGCTGCGCCACCGGCCGCTGCGGCTCGGGCACGCCTGGTCCGCGTTCGGCCCGTACACCACACCCCTGCTCCGCCGCTGGCACGAGCGGTACCCGCAGACCCCGCTCGAACTGCTGCGGATCGACGACCGCACCGCCGGGCTCACCCGCGGCGAGGTCGATGCCGCGCTGCTGCGCGGGCCCGTCGAGGCGCCCGGGCTCGTCACCGAGGTGCTGTTCGAGGAGGACCGGGTGGCGGCGGTGGCCGCGGACGGGCCGCTCGCCGCCCGCGCCACGCTCCGGCTCGCCGATCTGGCGGGCGGCACCGTCGTCCTCAACACCGTCTCCGGCATCACCACTGTCGACCTGTGGCCGCCGTACGGCAGGCCCGCCGCGACCCTCACCGTCGCCAACACCGACGACTGGCTGACCGCGATCGCGGCCGGGCGAGGCGTCGGGGTCTCCGCCGCGTCCACCGCCCATATGCACCCGCACTCCGGGGTCGCCTACCGCCCGCTCGTCGACGCCCCGACCGTCCAGGTCCTGCTCGCCCGGCGCGACGGCCCCGGCCATCCGGCGCTGCCGAAGCTCGCCGCGATGGCCCGCGAGATCATTGGGGACGACATCACCGGGTGAGGGAATTTCCGTGCAAAGCGCGGGAGTTGGGGTGCCGTGAAAGCCGGATACGGACCGGCCGACACCTGGGGGATCACCTTGACGAACGACATCACCGTGCACGGCACGGTCGCGCCGGGCTTCGAAGGCGTACGGGACGCCTATGCCGCCGTACTCGCCGAGGACACCACTGAGCCCGGGTCCCAGCTCGCGGTGCGGCTGCACGGCCGGACGGTCGTCGATCTCTGGTCCGGGGACGGGATCGAGGCCGATTCACTGCCCGCCGTGTACTCGTCCACCAAGGGCGCCGCGCACCTGGTCGTCGCGCTGCTGGTCCAGGACGGGGTTCTCGACCTGGACCGTACGGTCGCCTCCTACTGGCCCGCTTTCGCCGCCGAGGGCAAGGGGGCGCTGACACTGCGGCAGCTGCTCGCGCACACCTCCGGAGCGATCGGGGTGGAGGGCGGGTTCAGCGACGAGGAGCTCGCGGACGACCGGCTGCTCGCCGCCCGGCTGGCGGAGCAGAAGCCGTTCTGGACGCCCGGTACGGCGTACGGGTACCACGGCCTGGTGATCGGGGCCCTCACCGGTGAAGTGGTGCGTCGGGTCACCGGGCGTTCGATCCAGGAGCTCTTCGAGGAGCGGATCAGGGCTCCGTACGGGCTGGACTTCTTTCTGGGACAGCCCGAGGCGCTCGAAGCGCGCTACGTCCCCATCCGGCCGATGGTGCCCACCCCGGAGCAGACGGCCGCGCTCGCGCTCGACCCGATCGATCCGAAGAGCCTCAGGGCCATCGCCTTCAACTACCCGACCGACCTGATCGCGTGGATCAACAAGCCGTCCGTGCGGGCGCTCGGCCCCGCCTCGGTGGGCGGTGTGGGCTCGGCCCGCGGGCTGGCCGGGATGTACGCGGCCGCCATCTCGGAGATGGACGGCCGGGCCCCGCTGCTCAAGGCGGAGACGCTCGCCGAGTTCGCCCGGCCGCACGCGGTGGGCACCGACCTGGTGACCGGCGAGGAGGACCACTTCGGGCTGGGCTTCGAGCGGCCGCGGATCCGGTATCCGGGGGTGGGCGAGGGGGCGTTCGGGCACTGCGGTGCGGCGGGGGCGCAGGCGTTCGCGGATCCGGTGAGTGGGGTTGCGTATGGGTATACGCGGCGTCGGTATGCGTTTCCTGGCGGGGCGGCGCCGGAGAACGGGCGGTTGGTGGGGGCGGTGTTGGGGGCGGTGCGGGGGGTGTGACGGGGGGCGGGGTGCGGGTGCGGGGGGGCGGGACGCCTGCGGCGGGCTTGTCCCCTACCCATCCCCAAGCTCTCAACTTCGTTCGAGCACGGGAGACCCCACTCTTCCCGAAACCGGGGCTCTGCCCCGGACCCCGCTCCTCAAGCGCCGGAGGGGCTGAAAAGATGTCCTCAAACGCCGGACGGGCTGGAATTGCCGGACGGGCTGGTTGGTTCGGTGGGCGGGCTCGCTGGTTCGGGCCGTAGGCCCTCCGCAAGCAGCTCCGCCAGATGCCGTGCCCTCACTCCGCCCAGCTGCTCCAACTGCGTCCGGCAGGAGAAGCCGTCCGCCAGGAACTCCGTGCCGGGGGGTGCGGCCCGTACCGCGGGGAGGAGGGTTTCCTCCGCGCAGGACGCCGATACCGACCAGTGGCCGCGTTCGAAGCCGAAGTTTCCGGCCAGTCCGCAGCAGCCGCCGCTCAGCTCTCCCGTGAGTCCGGCGCGTTCGCGCAGGCGGCGGTCGGCCTCGTCGCCCAGGACCGCGTGTTGGTGGCAGTGGGTCTGGCCGGCGGCGAGCCGGTCCAGGCGGGGTGGCTGCCAGTCGGGGGCGTACTCCTCCAGGTACTGCGCCAACGTCCTGACCGAGCGTGCGAGTTCGGCGGCGCGGGGGTCATCGGGGAGGAGTTCGGGCAGGTCCGTGCGGAGGGTGGCGGCGCAGCTCGGTTCGAGGACGACCAGCGGGTCGCCGGGGAGGACGGCCATCCGGTCCAGGGTCCGGCGCATGACCTTGCGGGCCTTGTCGAGCTGGCCCGTGGACACGTACGTGAGGCCGCAGCACACGCCCCGGCCGGGCAGCACCGGCCTTCGGCCCGCCGCCTCCAGGACGCGGACCGCCGCCCTCCCCACCTCGGGCGAGAAGTGGTCGGTGAACGTGTCGGGCCAGAGGGCGACCACCTGGTCGTTCGACAGGATCACCGTCCCCTTGCCCCGGCGCCGCCGCAGCCACCGGGTGAACGTCTCGCGCGCCAGGAGCGGGAGCGTCCGCTGCGGAGCGATGCCTGCCAGCCGTTTGGCCAGGGACGCCGCCGGAGCCACCCGGCCCAGGGCGTTCAGGGCGGGTGCGAACGGGGACGCGAGGCGCAGCCACTGCGGCAGCCGCCCCATCGCGTAGTGGGCGGCCGGGCGCAGCCGTCCCCGGTAGTGGTGGTGCAGGAACTCCGCCTTGTACGTGGCCATGTCGACGCCCACCGGGCAGTCGCTGCGGCAGCCCTTGCAGGACAGGCAGAGATCGAGCGCGTCGCGCACCTCCGTCGACCGCCAGCCGTCCGTGATCACCTCGCCCGCGAGCATCTCGTGCAGCAGCCTCGCCCGGCCGCGGGTGGAGTGGGCCTCCTCGCCGGTCGCCCGGAACGACGGGCACATCACGCCCGCGCCGGGCGGCTCCGCCGTACGGCATTTGGCGACGCCCACACATCTGCGTACCGCCGCGGAGAAGTCTCCGCCGTCGTGCGGGTAGCCGAACGTGACGTCCACCGGGCGCCCGGGAAGCACCTCGAAGCGAAGGTTCTCGTCGAGCGGTGCGGGCCGGGTGAGAATGCCGGGGTTCATGCCGCCGTACGGGTCCCAGATGTCCTTGAACCGGGAGAAGAGGGCGACCAGTTCGTCCCCGTACATCCGCGGCAGCAGTTCGGCGCGGGCCTGGCCGTCGCCGTGTTCCCCGCTCAGTGAACCGCCGTGCGCGACGACCAGGTCTGCCAGCTCCTCGGAGAAGCGGCGGAAGCGGGCCACGCCCTCGGGTGTCAGCAGGTCGAAGTCGATCCGTACATGGATGCAGCCGTCGCCGAAGTGCCCGTACGGGGTGCCGCGCAGCCCGTGGGCGGCGAGCAGGGCGCGGAAGTCGCGGAGGTAGGGGCCGAGGCGGGCGGGTGGTACAGCGCAGTCCTCCCAGCCGGGCCAGGCCTCCGTGCCGTCCGGCATCCGGGTGGCGGTCCCGGCGGCGTCCTCGCGGATGCGCCACAGGGCGCGCTGCCCGGCCGGGTCGGTGACGACCGCGCCGGACAGAGCGTCGGCCGCCCGCAGGATGCGCTCGGCGTGCGCCCGCGCCTCTGCGGGGGTCGCGCCGCCCGTCTCGACGAAGAGCCAGGCACCCCCGCGCGGCAGCCCGGCCGGCTCCCGTACGAGATCGGCGGCCATGCCCTCCACGGTCAGGGGGTGGTACGGGAGCAGACCGGGGGCGGCTTCGGCGGCCGCGGACTCGTCGGCGTAGGCGAGTACGGCGAGGGCGCGGGCCGCCGGTGCCTCGACCAGTCGCAGCGTCGCCTCCGTCACCACGCCGAGCGTGCCCTCGCTGCCGCAGAAGGCGCGGGCCAGGTCGGTTCCGCGCTCGGGCAGGAGCGCGTCCAGGGCGTATCCGGAGATACGGCGCGGGAGTTCGGGGAATCCGGTGCGCAGGAGGGCGAGGTTCGCGCCGATGAGCTCGGGCAGGCCCAGGAGGCCGACCGGGGGCCGGGACCCCCGGTCCAGGTGCAGTGTGTCGCCGCCGTAGCGGGCCACGGCCAGGGTGTGCACGTTGTCGGCCGTGGTGCCCCACGCGACCGAGTGCGCGCCGCAGGAGTTGTTGCCGATCATGCCGCCGAGCGTGCAGCGGCTGTGTGTGGAGGGGTCGGGGCCGAAGGTGAGACCGTGCGGGGCGGCGGCGGTGCGCAGGTCGTCCAGGATCACGCCCGGCTGGACGACCGCGGTACGGGACTCGGCGTCCAGCTCGACGATCTTTCGCATATGGCGCGTGAGGTCGAGGACGACACCGGTGCCGGTGGCCTGCCCGGCGATGGAGGTTCCGCCGCCGCGGGGGACGACGGGTACGGCGTGTGTGCGGCAGACGGCGAGCGCGGCGGCCACGTCGTCGGCGTCGCGCGGAGTGACGACGCCGAGCGGGACGCGGCGGTAGTTGGAGGCGTCCATCGTCGTCAACGCCCGTACGGTGGTGCCGAAGTCGACCTCTCCGCGGACCGCGGTGCTCAGTGCCTGTGCGAGTGCGGCGCGTTCCGCCGGTTTCCGATGTGCGGCCATGGAGCCCAGGATGCCGTTGATCCGGTCGCTCGGCGGTCCGCGCCCGCGCGAGTCCCCCCGAATACGTCAATACGTCGGAATACGTCGGACGCGTAGTCACATACGTGACGGAGAACGCCACAAGTGCTTCCCAATTAGAGCGTCAATTCTCATATAGTGAACACGACTTGCTCAGGAACTATCAGCTCCAGTTGTCGCGTTCACCCCCGCCGTACCGAACTGTCCCGATCTGACCGTCGGCTCTGCCAGTACCGCCAGCCCTGCCCGACCCGTCCGCCTCCAAGGACTCCAATTGAGCGCCTCATCCCGGCCGACCGCACTGGCCTTGCTGATCTCACTGGCCGTCACCGGATCCCTGTGCCTGTGGGCGGTCGTCGCCGCCCCCGATACGGTACGGCCCGCGCTGGCCTGGGGCGCGGGTGCCGTTGCCGTGCTGCTGTCCGCCGCCGTGGCCGCCGCCGTCCACGCCCGTGCCAACGCGAACCGCCTGCGCGCCCGGCTCGCGGCGGAGTCCCAGCGGTTCACCGGCGAGATCAGCCGGCTCGTCTCCGCCTCCGCGGCCGACGGCCAGCGGTTCACCGCCGAGACCGCCCGGATCAAGGCCGCGGCCGGGGCCGAGACCGCCCGTGTCACCGCGCAGGCCGCCGCCGCTTCCGAACGGCTCACCGCCGAGGTCGAGCGGCTCACCGCCCGCGCGGCCCGCAGCGACACCGAGCGTTCCGCCGCGGTCGCCGCCTGCGCCAACGCCGCGGGCCGGATGCAGGCCCTGGCCACCGGCATGCTCGCCGACCTGCGCGAGATGGAGCACCGGCACTCCGCCGAGGACGTGCTCGGCGACCTGCTCCATCTGGACCACCGCACTGCCCAGGCGGGCCGCCTCGCCGACTCCATCGCCGTGCTGACCGGGGCGCGCTCCGGGCGGCGCTGGGCGAAGCCGATCGTGATGGAGTCGATCCTGCGTGGCGCGATGGGCCGGATCAGCGGCTATCAACGGGTACGCCTCCACTCGACCAGCGATGTCGCGATCGCGGGCCACGCGGCCGAGGGCGTCATGCACGCGCTGGCCGAACTCCTCGACAACGCAGCCAACTTCTCGCCGCCCACGGCCGAGGTCCATGTGTACGTCGAGGAGGTGCCGGCCGGCATCGTCCTGACCGTCGAGGACAGCGGCCTGGTCATGAGCGAGGTGCAGCTGCGCCGCGCCGAGCGTGCGGTGTCGGCCACCGACCAGGGCCTGACGGGGCTGTCCGGCACCCGGCTCGGCCTCGCCGTCGTCGGCCGGCTGGCCCGCAAGCACGGTCTGACCGTGTCGTTCAGGCCGTCCGCGCGCGGCGGCACGGGCGCCCTCATGATGCTCCCGCAGGAGCTCCTCACCCGAGCCCCGGCGCCTCGGCGCGCGCCCGCGCCGGAGCCTCAGGCAGCTCCCGAGCCGGAGCCCGCGCACGAAACGGCGGCCCCGGCGGCACCCGGCCCCTCAGGCACCCTCTCGGACTCCCCCGCCTCCGAGACCACCGGCAACCTCCCCCGGTTCGGCGAGAGCGGCCTCCCCAAGCGCACCCGAGGCCGTACCCTCGCCGCCGCCGAGGCCCGTACCCACGCCGAAGGCGCCACCGCGACTCCCCGGCCCCGTACCGCCGACCCCAAGGAACAGGCAGCCCGCTTCAGCAGCTTCCGCCAGGCTGTTCGGGCCAACTCCCCACACCCGGAAGAAGGCAACACCCGATGACCGCGACCACCGACGAGAAGCTCAACTGGCTGCTGGAGGGGCTCCTCAAGCGCACCCCCGGCGCCCGCCATGCCCTCGTCCTGTCCAGGGACGGCCTCAAGCTGTGCCGTACCCCCGAGCTCTCCGTCGACCAGGCCGACCAACTGGCCGCGATCTCGGCCGGCATCCAGAGCCTGTCGCACGGCGCGTCCGTCGAGTTCGGTGACGGCACCGGCGGCGTACGGTCGGCGATGGCCGAGTTCTACGGCGGCGTGCTGTTCATCGTCGAGGCGGGCGCGGGCGCCCATCTCGCCGTCGTCGCCACCGAGGACGCCGATGTCAGCCTGGTCGGCCACAACATGAGCGAACTCGTCGAGCAGCTCGGCGAGCACCTGAGCGCTCCGCCGCGCTCCTCACCGGACCCCGCGGCCACCGTGATTGTCGACGCGACAGCCGACGCATGACCCGCCCCCGTCCCGGCCGGGACGACGATCCGGACCGCCTGTACACCCTCACCGGTGGCCGCAGCCGGTCCAATTCGGACGCGTTCGACCTGGTGACGCTGGTGGTCTCCGAATGCCAACCGTCCTCCGGCATGCAGTCGGAGCACGTCACCATCCTGCGGATGTGCGAGCGCCCCACCGCGGTCGTGGAGATCGCGGCGGGCCTCGGCCTGCCGTTCAGCATCGTCCGGATCATGCTGTCCGATCTGCTGGACACCGGCCGGATCAGCGCCCGCCACCCCCGTACCGCCCGTGTCGCGGACCGGTTCCCCGACCCCGACATCCTGGAACAGGTGCTCGTTGGACTCCGCAACCTCTGACCGTGCCGCCCTGCAGGCGACGGCCGACAACGGACTGAAGATCGTCGTCGTCGGCGGCTTCGGGGTCGGCAAGACCACCATGGTCCGCTCCGTCAGCGAGATCCGTCCGCTGAACACGGAAGAGACCATGACCCGCGCGGGCGAGGCCGTCGACCACCTCGACGGCGTGCAGTCCAAGACGTCCACGACCGTCGCCTTCGACTTCGGCCGGATCTCGCTCGACGAACGCTCCGTGCTGTACCTCTTCGGCGCCCCCGGCCAGGAACGGTTCTGGTTCCTGTGGGACCGGCTGTTCTCGGGCACGCTCGGTGCCGTCGTCCTCGTCGACACCCGCAGGCTCGCCGACTCCTGGTACGCGATCGACCGCCTGGAGCACCACGGCACGCCGTTCATCGTGGCGTGCAACGACTTCGGCGGCCCGCTCCACACCGAACAGCAGATACGGGAGGCGCTCGACCTCGCGGACCACGTGCCCCTGGTGGAGTGCGACGCCCGGGACCGTTCGTCCAGCAAGTACGTACTGATCACGCTGGTCGAGCACCTCTACGCCCTCTCGCAGGGCAAGGTTCCCGCCCCGTCCACCGCCCGTCCGGAGATCACGCCGGAGAAGACCCCGGAGCCCACCTCGTGACCCAGCCCCCGGCGCCCCCCGCCGGCTGCCCCGTGTCCCACGGCCGCGCGCCGCTGTCCGGCCCCCGGTTCCAGACCGAACCGACCCGGTTGTACCGGGAGATGCGCCGCGACCACGGGGCCGTGGCACCCGTCGTCCTCGACGGCGACGTCCCGGCCTGGCTGGTGCTCGGCTATCGCGAACTGCACCAGCTCACCGGCGACCCGGTGCTGTTCAGTCGCGACTCCGACCTGTGGAACCAGTGGGACCGCATCCCGGACGACTGGCCGCTGCTGCCGATGATCGGCCACAAGCAGCCGTCGATCCTCTACACCGTCGGCCCGCGCCACACCGAGCGCGCCGCGATGATCAGCAACGCGCTGGAGTCCGTCGACCCGTTCGCGCTCAAACGGTACGCGGAGGAGTTCGCCGACACTCTCATCGACGGGTTCTGCACCAAGGGCGGGACCGACATCATCGCCGACTACGCAATGCTGCTCCCCGCCCTCGTACTGGCGAAGATCTACGGCTTCAGCGACACCATCGGCCACGCACTCGTCGGCTCGATCAACGACATGATCGACGGCCGGGAGCGGGCCCTCGCCGGGCAGCAGCACCTCGCCTCGTCGATGTTCCAGCTGCTGGCCGACAAACAGGCCGAGCCCGGTGACGACGTCGCCACCCGGATGCTCGCCGACACCGGCGGCTTCACCGACGAAGAGGTCGCCCAGGATCTCATGGTCATGATGGCGGCGGGCCACCAGCCGACCGCCGACTGGATAGGCAACTCGCTGCGGTTGATGCTCACCGACGACCGGTTCGCCGCGTCCTTGTCCGGCGGCCGGCACAGCGTCGCCGAGGCGATGAACGAGGTGCTCTGGGAGGACACCCCGACCCAGAACGTCGCGGGCCGCTGGGCGTCGCGCGACACCCACCTGGGCGGACGTCACATCCAGGCGGGCGACCTGCTGCTGCTCGGTATCGCCGCCGCCAACGGGGACCCGCAGGTCCGCACCGACGGTTCGTCGCTTACCGGCGGCAACAACGCGTTTCTCTCCTTCGGCCACGGCGAGCACCGCTGCCCGTTCCCCGCCCAGGAGACCGCCGAGGTCATCGCCCGCACCGGCATCGAGGTGCTGCTGGACCGGCTGCCGGACATCGACCTCGCCGTCCCCGCCGAAGAACTGACCCGGCGCCCGTCCCCCTGGCTGCGGGGCCTGACGGACCTGCCCGTGACGTTCACTCCCACCCCCGCCCTTGGAGGCCAGAGATGACCCGCATCACCCTCGACCCCTTCGTCAACGATCTCGACGGCGAGAGCGCCCGGCTGCGCGCGGCGGGCCCGCTCGCCGAGGTGGAGCTGCCGGGCGGAGTGCACTGCTACGCGGTCACCCACCATGCCGAGGCCCGGCAGCTGCTCACCGACAGCCGGGTGGTCAAGGACATCAACGTCTGGAGCGCCTGGCGGCGCGGCGAGATACCGATGGACTGGCCGCTGATCGGCCTTGCCAACCCGGGCCGCTCCATGCTGACGGTCGACGGCGCGGACCATCGTCGGCTGCGCACTCTGGTCGCGCAGGCACTGACCGTGAAGCGGGTGGAGCGGCTGCGGGCCGGTATCGAGGCACTGACGACGGCGAGCCTGGACCGGCTGTCGGCGCTGCCCCGGGGCGAGCAGGTCGATCTGAAGGCCGAGTTCGCGTACCCGCTGCCGATGAACGTGATCAGCGAGCTGATGGGCGTGGACGGCGCCGACCACCCGCGGCTGAAGGAGCTGTTCGAGAAGTTCTTCTCGACGCAGACGCCGCCGGAGGAGGTCCCGCAGATGATGGCGGACCTCGGCGCCCTCTTCACGAGGATCGTCGACACCAAGCGGGAGAACCCGGGCGACGATCTGACGAGCGCCCTGATCGCCGCCTCCGAGGACGGCGACCGCCTCACCGGCGAGGAGATCGTCAACACCCTCCAGCTGATCATCGCGGCAGGCCACGAGACCACGATCAGCCTGATCGTGAACGCGGTCGTCGCGCTCCAGACACACCCGGAGCAGCGCAAGCAGGTGCTGAACGGGGAGGTGCCATGGGAGAACGTGATCGAGGAGACCCTGCGCTGGAACACCCCCACCTCGCACGTGCTGATCCGGTTCGCCACGGAGGATGTCGAGGTCGGTGACAAAGTGCTGCCGAAGGGCGAGGCGCTGATCGTCTCCTTCGGCGCGCTGGGCCGCGACGAGGCACAGTACGGGCCGACCGCCGGTGACTTCGACATCACCCGCTCCCCCAACCGCCACATCGCCTTCGGCCACGGCCCGCACGTGTGCCCGGGCGCGGCGCTGTCCCGGCTGGAGGCGGGGGTGGCGCTGCCCGCGCTGTACGAGCGGTTCCCGGAGCTGGACCTCGCCGTCCCGGCGTCCGAGCTGCGGAACAAGCCGATCGTCACCCAGAACGACCTGTACGACCTGCCGGTCGAACTGCGCTGACCCCGCCGTCCGGGTTGGTCCACACGCCGGAGCGGGTGTCTCATCCGACGGACACGGTGCTCGACCGTGTCCATGAGGTACTACGCTCCGGTTCGTGGCCGATATCCAGATTCCCGCTGACATCAAGCCCGCCGACGGACGCTTCGGCGCCGGTCCTTCCAAGGTGCGGACGGAGGCGCTCGACGCGCTGGCCGCCACCGGTACGTCTCTTCTCGGTACGTCCCACCGCCAGGCCCCGGTCAAGAACCTGGTCGGCGAGGTGCGTCAGGGTGTACGCGACCTCTTCTCCCTCCCCGAGGGCTACGAGGTGATCCTGGGCAACGGCGGCTCCACCGCCTTCTGGGACATCGCGACGCACGGACTCATCGAGACGAAGTCCCAGCACCTCAACTTCGGCGAGTTCTCGTCGAAGTTCACGAAGGCCGCCAAGCTCGCCCCGTGGCTCGCCGACCCGAGCGTCATCGCCTCCGACCCGGGCACCCACCCGGAGCCGCAGGCCGAGGCGGGCGTCGACGTCTACGCGTTCACGCACAACGAGACGTCGACCGGTGTCGCCATGCCGATCAAGCGCGTCGCGGGTGCCGACGAGGGCTCCCTCGTCCTGGTGGACGCCACCTCCGGCGCCGGTGGTCTGCCGGTCGACATCACCGAGACGGACGTCTACTACTTCGGGCCGCAGAAGTGCTTCGCCGCCGACGGCGGCCTGTGGATCGCCGCGTTCTCCCCGGCGGCCCTGGAGCGCGCCGCGCGCATCCACGCCTCGGGCCGTCACATCCCGGAGTTCTTCAGCCTGCCCACGGCGATCGACAACTCCCTCAAGAACCAGACGTACAACACCCCGGCCCTGGCAACGCTCTTCCTCCTGAACGAGCAGCTGACCTGGCTGAACACCCAGGGCGGCCTGGACTTCTCGGTCGGCCGCACGGCCACCTCGGCGCGGAACCTGTACGGCTGGGCGGAGGAGTCCAAGTACGCGACCCCGTTCGTCACCGACCCGGCGAAGCGCTCGCAGGTCATCGGCACGATCGACTTCGCGGACGAGATCGACGCCTCGGCCGTCGCCAAGGTGCTGCGCGCCAACGGCATCGTCGACACCGAGCCGTACCGCAAGCTGGGCCGCAACCAGCTCCGCGTGGCGATGTTCCCGGCGATCGACCCGTCGGACGTCCAGGCGCTGACGGCCTGCATCGACTACGTGATCGAGAAGCTGTAACGCGTACGGATACGAGAGGGGCCCCGCGCCGGTGGGCGGGTTCTAGCGATCCCCGCAACACCCTGGTCTTCAGGGAGTTGCGGGGATCGTGGATTTTGAGGGCTTGAAGGTGAGGTTCTTCGAGGCGCTGGACCGGGAGAACGGCAGTGTCGCGGGGGCTGCTCGGGTGGTCGGGGTGAGCCGTCACACGGCGGCCGGGTGGGCGCGGAAAGCCGGCGTGCGTGGGCGTGGGAAGCCGGGCGCGGCCGGGCATCCGGGGCGAGTGGAGTACGACAGGCTTCGCGCGTCCGGGGTCCGGCAGCGGGAGGCCGCGGCACTGGTCGGGGTCCATGAACGCACTGCGCGGGACTGGGACCGTGGTATCAGGAAGAGCAACGGCGCGCGCCTGCACCCGGACGGGCGCCGGATCGATTACAAGACCGGTGTGACAACCACCAGTGCCGCATCGCGGGAGCCGTCCGTTGCGGCGGTCGAGGCCGAGCTGCACCACCGGTTCCTGACGGTGGCGGAGCGGGAGTTGATCGCTGACTTGCGTCGTGAGGGTCAATCGCTGCGGGCGATCGGGCGAGCGCTGAGCCGACCGGCCTCCACGGTCAAGCGGGAGATCGACGCCCATTCGGTCGAGGGCGTCTATCAGCCGCACCGGGCACAGCGGGCGTGGGCGAAGAGCCGTCCGAGGCCCAAGGCGTCCAAGCTCGCTACGGACGGTCCGCTGCGTGATTACGTCGCCCACAAGCTGCAGCAGCAGTGGTCACCTGAGCAGATCTGTCACGCTCTGGTCACCGAGTTCCCCGACGACGAGAGCATGCGCGTGAGTCCGGAGACGATCTACCAGGCGATCTACGTGCAGGCCCGTGGCGGACTGCGCCGTGAAGTCGCGGCAGCGCTGCGCACCGGGCGCACCCGCCGCAAGCCGCACCGCAGCCCGGACCAGCGAACGCGCCGGTTCGTCGACGAGATGGTGATGATCTCCGAGCGGCCGCCCGAGGTCGCAGACCGGGCGGTTCCCGGCCACTGGGAAGGCGACCTGATCGTCGGCACCCGCAACGAGAGCGCGATCGTCACCCTGGTCGAGCGCTCCACCCGCTATGTCATGCTCGGCCACCTGCCCGGCGGGCACACCGCCGAGGAAGTCCGTGACGTGCTGGTGCCCCTGATCCAGACCCTTCCCGAGCACCTGCGCGGCTCGCTGACCTGGGACCAGGGCTGCGAGATGGCCGCGCACAAGCAGTTCACCGTGTCCACCGGTGTTCCGGTCTACTTCTGCGACCCGCACTCACCCTGGCAGCGCGGATCGAACGAGAACACCAACGGCCTGCTACGGCAGTACTTCCCCAAGGGCACCGACCTGTCCGTGCACAGCCCCGAAGACCTCGAACACGTCGCTCAGCAACTCAACGGCCGCCCACGCAAAACGCTCGGCTGGAAAACTCCAGCCGAGCGTCTGCGTGATCTACTGACGACCACGTAAGCCATCAGGTGTTGCGAGGACCCCGAGAATCTGCCGTGCGCGGGGCCCTTTGTCGTTCACTCGACCGGGTGGCGGAATGGCTTTCGAGCACGGGCGGCCGGATCGTCCTACGATGATGACCTCGACAACACCCCCTCAGGAGGCCCGCAATGTCTGCAGCAGCAGTCGAGCACCCCTGTGACGGTGAGCCGGAATCGCTGCTCGACACGGCCAACAGCCTGATGGAGCAGCATCCGGGTTACCGCGTCGAGATCATCGGAGGCGTCATCACCGTGGCCCCGTCCCCGGATGCCCCGCACGCCCGACTGCTGACCAAGATCATGCGCCCCTTCATCTCAGCCGGTCTCGACGACGGTGAGACCGAAGTCCTCCAGGGAATCGGCCTGTGGCTGCCGAGCGGCCCCGAGGACTACGCCATCCCCGACCTGGCGATCGTGGACGCCGATCTCGACGAGCACCTGGCCGAGAACAGCTGCTACGACCCCGCTGTCTTCCGCCTCGTCCTGGAGGTCACCTCCAGCAATTACAGGAACGACCTGCGCAACAAGGTCGCCGCCTACGCCGAGGCCAAGATCCCGGTGTATGTGATCGTCGACCGCAAGCACGACCGGGTGCACGTCCTGACCGAACCCATGGGCGGCGGTTACGACAGTCACGAGGTGTACGCCCCCGGGCAGACGGTCACTCTGCCCGAATCGATCGGCGCCCCGGTCACGCTCGACGTCGACGAACTCATCCGGGCCGGCCGCCCCCGGAGCTGACCACGGCGGGTCCGGCGTCAGGCTCTGGAGCCGCGCTGCCAGCGCCGTTCGCCGTCGCACCACTCCTGCGTCGGCACCAGCCACGCCGCGGCGACCACGGCTGCGGAGGCGGCGTGGTCCGGGTGGATATGGGCGACGACGGTACGCACCACCGCGGTTTCCGCCCCCAGCAGATGGGCCACCAGCCCTACCGCGGCCTCTTTCGCATACCCGCGGCCCTGCCACTTCGCCCCGACCACCCAGGCGATCTCCGCCTCCGCGTCCCGCGCGTTCACCGTCGCCTGTACGTATCCGGCGAGGCGGTCCTCGTCCCGTACCCGCAGCACCCAGTTCCACCAGCCCACGTCGGGGTCCGGCGAACCGGCGGTCTGGCGTTCGTAGCGGGCCCGCAGCTCATCGGCGGTCTCCGGAGCCCCGCCGGTGTACGCGTGCAGGGCCGGGTCGGCCAGCACCGCCGCCATCTCGTCCGCGTACGCGACCCGCAGCGGCAGCGCGTCCAGCCGGGCGGTGGCAAAAGGCTCGGGCCGTACGGGAATCACTCGGTTCTCCATAGATGCCCGACCCTACGGCCCGGGCCCGGCGGGCGGCGCGCCGGACCGTCAGTTCCCCTTTCGGCGCCGCCCCATGAACACCAGGAGGCCGATCCCCGCGAGCACCAGGACACCGGTCAGGGTCGTACCCTTCACCTCCGCGCCGCTGCCCCCGCCCCCGTCTCCGCTCTCCGCTCCGGCGGACGACGCCGACGAGTCGCCGCCCCGGGACGGCGGCTTCCCGTCGCCTCCGCTGCCTCCGTCCACATCCACCCGCACCACATCGCTCCGCTCCCCCTCCGAGCCGAACATCAGCGCCGAGCCGTCCGCCGTGTACGTCACCGACTCGGCCTGCCGCTGGAGGGGCGCCTGGACCGCGTGGTCGGCGCCGAGCCTGCCGTCCTCGAAGGCGTACCCCCGGGCGCTGAAGTACGAGCGCAGCACCAGCTCCTTGCCGTCCGGCGAGAACGCCCCGTCCGTCACCCACGGCACCTCCCCCACCCGCCGGAAGACATTGGCAGCGCCGGTGGTGAGCTTCGCGGGGCCCTCGTAGAGTCCACCGCCGTCCTCGTTCTTCGACGCGATGTAGACGCGCCCGGTCGTGGGGTGGACCATCAGCGCCTCGGCGTTGCGCGGGCCGTCCGCGTACTTCACATCGAACTGGGTGGCGCGGACCGTCGCGTCCTTCAGCTGCTTCGGCTCAGGGAAGCGGTAGATCCAGACGTGGTCCCAGCTGCCGTCCAGGTTGTCGCCGATGTCACCGACGTACAGACTGCCGTCGGGCCCGATCGAGATGGCCTCCACATCGCGGGGCTGTCCCACCCCGCGCATGGTGATCGTCGCCACGGTCTTCCCGGTCCGGGAGTCGACGGCGAAGATGTACGGCCCGTCGTCGCTGTCGTTGTGCGTCCAGTAGATGCCGGGGTGGGCGCGGCTGGCGGCGAGACCGCTGGACTCGGTGATCCGGGGGTCCTCGATCGTGAAGCTCCGGTCGGCTCCGTCCCCGGACGCGACGGCGGGAGCCGTCCCGGCGAGGAGGAGCAGCACGGCGGCTGCGGACACAGTCAGGTACGAACGCATGGCCCAAGTGTCCATCGTCACGTCGCAGGCCGAAGCGGTGATCCGCGATGATGACGCCATGCGTTTCACGTTTGTCGGCGATTCCATGACCATCGGCCGCGCCGGCGACTTCACCTGGCGCTACCGGATGTGGCAGCACCTCGCTTCCGCCTCCCGTGCCCCGTTCGCGATCGTCGGCCCGCGCAGCGAGCTGTACGACACCGGGGAGAACGCCCCTGTCTCGTACGAGTACGGCGCACCGGACTTCCCCGTCGAGGCCCGCACCCATCTGGCCGGCTGGGGCGAGGGCTGGCTGCACATGGCCCCGGTGATCGCCGGTACGGTCGCCGAGCACCGCACGGACGTGCTGCTCGTCTCGCTCGGCCTGATAGACCTCGGTTTCTATACGGACAGCGGCCAGACCGCCCTGAACGCAAGGGCGTTCATCACGGCGGCCCGCACCGCGAACCCGCACGTGAAGATGGTGCTCCTGCCCGTGATACCGAACGTACGGGCCGAGTCGGACGCCCCGTTCGCCGCCGAGTGCGACCGCTTCAACGAGCTCCTGGCGAAAGCCGTCGCCGATCTCGACGACCCGATGTCCCCGATCCTGCTGGCCTCCCGCCCGGCGGGCTACGACATCCACCGGGACACCTACGACGGAACGCACCCGGGCCCGAGCGGCGAACACAAACTGGCGGCCACGTTCGCCGACGCGATGCACCAGGCGTGGGGCCTGGGCGCCCCGTACGCGGCCCACCCGTAACAGGCCGCACGGAGGCCTCACCCGGCCCGCGGGCACCTCACGGCCCCGTCTCACCGTCCCGGCCCGAGGGCCGGGCCCTCACATGCATCCGCTCGCCCTGGCGCCCGAACAGGCTGAGGAATTCGACCGGATCGGGCCCTGCGCTGGCCCACGCATGCGGCGTGCGCGTGTCGAACTCGGCGACCTCACCCGCCGTGAGCACCAGATCGTGCTCACCCAGCACCAGCCGAAGCCGCCCCGCCAGTACGTACAGCCACTCATACCCCTCGTGCACCCGCTGCTCCAGCGGACCCGTCGCCCCGCGGCCACCGGGCAGGATCGTCTTGTACGCGTGCGGCCCGCCGAAATGCCGGGTCAGCGGTACGAAGGTCATGCCGTTCCGGGTGAAGGGGCGGAAGTGGATGCGCGGATCGCCGGTGGCGGGGGCGCCGACGAGTTCGTCCAGCTGCACCCCGTACGCCTTGGCCAGGGGCAGCAGCAGTTCGAGCGTGGGTCTGCGGCCGCCCGACTCCAGGCGCGAGAGGGTGCTGAGGGAGATCCCGGTCCTCTCGCTGAGCCGCGCCAGCGTCGTACCGCGTTCCAGACGCAGGGCGCGCAGCCGCGGCCCGACGCCTGTCAGGACGGCCGAGATCTCGTCGTCGTCCGTACGTTCTGCGCGTTCTCCGTGCTCTGCACGTACTCCGTGCCCGCCACCGTCCGTCATCCCCCCATTATTCGCGTCCGGTGTTTGCCGTACCGGCAACGGGGTGTGTCAGGACGGCAGGATCATGGCCAGCGAGAGCCGGGTCAGCTCATCGGTCAGCCACTGGGCGTTGACCTGGCGGGGGCGGCGGCCGTGGTGTGCCATGAGTTCGTCCACCGAGTGGTTCAGCACGGTGACGGTCACGGTGTGGTCGCTCGCCACCGCCTCGCCCCGGCGCACGGCACGCTCGGCCTCGGAGCTGAGGAACTCGATCCACATCGCCCGCCAGGTCGCCAGGTGGTTGTCCACCTCCCGGCTCACCCCCAGCACCTCGACGAACGCCACCCGCGCCGCGCACGGATCCTCGGTGACCGCCTTCACATAGGCGTCGAAGAGCAGCCGGACCCGTTCCGCCGTCGGACAGTCCTCCATGCCCTCCGCCATCAGGGCGTTCTCGGCGGCGCGCAGCCCGTGGGTGACCACCTCGTCGTAGATCGTCATCAGAAGCACCTCGCGCGAGACGAACTCCTGCTGGAAGACGTGGACGGGCACCTTCGCCTGATCGCACAGATCCTCGACGCTCGTGTGTGCGTATCCGTACGCGGCGAACAACTGGCGCCCGGCCCAAAGGAGTCGGTCCCGTGCTCCCGGGCCCCTCACTGCCTGCCCGACCGCCCTGTTCCGCTGGTTCGCCACGACACCCGCCATCGGTCCTCCTTAGTCGTCCGTACCGCTGCCCCCACTCTCCCCGCTCCACCACGCCGGTGGGGTTTCCGCCACGCGCTCGGGCACGCGCAGGGCCGCGCCCCGAGCAAGTCCGATTGCCCATCGAACCGTTGCTGTTACCGTCTGAATTTTGGATCTACGGGAGACTCCCGCGCCGCACCCCCGTCCACGCTCACAAAAAAGAAACAGCCCCCTGCACCCCTGAAACAACCCCCGTAACACCCCTCCGTGGGGTCGCACGCACCCAAAGACCCCGCACACGAGGGGGGTTACCGCCCCACCACTCCACGGTCCACCGGCCTCCCCCTGCGGTCTCCCCCAACACCTCCCGAACCGGTCTCCAGTGCCGGGCGGATCTACGATTTCCCTCCTGGAAAGGGGATCGCCATGGACCGCCACATACGCACGGTGGACGACGTACTCAGCCTCCTGGACGGCCTGTTCGCCCGGGAGGCGGACCGCTGGACGGGCGACGGGGCCTCCTGGTGGGACGGCTTCTACGCGGACCGGACGAAGCCCGTCCCGTTCTTCGTGGCCAAGCCCGACGAGAGCCTCGTCTCCTACGCGGACCGCCGCCTGATCACCCCGGGCCGCGCCCTCGACCTCGGCTGCGGCCCCGGCCGCAACGCCCTCCACCTCGCCTCCCTGGGCTTCGAGGTCGACGCGGTGGACCTCTCCCCGGCGGCCCTGGCCTGGGCCGAGGAGCGCGCCCGCGAGGCGGGGGCGGATGTCCGCTTCCACTGCGGCGACGCCTTCACCCTCACGGCGACCGAGCTGACCGGCCCGTACGACCTGATCCACGACTCCGGCTGCTTCCACCACCTGCCGCCCCACCGCCGCATCAGCTACCTGGCCCTGCTCGACCGCTGCCTGGCACCCGGCGGCCAACTCGCCCTCACCTGCTTCGCAGCCGGGGAGGCGGGCGTGGGATCCGAACTCCCCGACGCCGCCTTCTACGACCGCGCCGGCCTCCAGGGCGGCCTCGCGTACACGCCGGAGTCATTGCGCTGGATCTTCTCCGACCTGACAGAGATCGAACTCCGCCGCATGCACAGCGAACCCCCGGAGTCCCCGCGCTTCGGTGAGCCCTTCCTCTGGACGGCCCTGTTCCGCCGGAACCCGGCGCAGCCTCAGTGAGACCGTGAGGGCAAGCCCGCGAACGTGACGTCGGTGGCGCGGGCGATGACTTCGAGATCGCTGCCGAGGGCCCACTCGGCGACCCGCGAGACCGTGGCGGCCGGTACCGCATCGCTGATTCCGGGCGCCGCCGGGATGTCCTGCGTCGCATGCGCATCGTGCGGCATGACGACCCGGTACCCCAGCGCCAGGGCCGTACGCGCCGTTGCCTGTACGCACATCTCGGACATCACACCGCAGATGGCGAGCGCCTGCACCCCCGAGTCGGTCAACAGGCGTCCCAGGGACGTCTCGTCGAAGCCGTCGTCCTTGGTCTTGCGGATCACGGTCTCCGTGAGGCCGGCCTCGACGGGGTGGTGGAGTTCCCAGCCGGGCGTGTGGGGCTCGTCGCCCGCTCCGGCCTTCCCGTCGTTCTGAATGTGGACGACGAGCGCCCCGCTCCTGCGCGCCCGCGCGATCAGGTCCGTCGTACGGTCCAGGAGCCGGGCCACCTCGGGTACCGCCCTGGCACCGGAGACGGCGGACGACTGAACGTCCACGACCAACAGGGCCTCTACGGGCAACGCGCGACTGCTCATGGCCGCCATCATCACCGTCGGCGCCGCACACCTCCACGTGATTTCGAACGGACGCAGAGAGTGCGCCCCTCCACTCCGCCGTGCATGTTGGTAGGATCGTCAGCTCAATATGGCGTGAACGCATGCATGGACGGGGGAACACCGGCATGAAGTTCGACATGGGGGCGCAGGTTCTTTCGACGTTGTCGTCGAAGTCGCGTGGGTCGAGCACTGATCTGGGGACGTTGATTCGGCAGTTGGTGCAGGCTGCGCAGCCGTTGGAGGGGAAGTTCAACGGTGCGGGGCGTGCGGCGTTCGATTCGTTCAAGGGTCGGTCGGATGAGATCACGGCGGCGTTGAACGGTTCGTTGTCGGCTCTTCTGGGTGGTCAGTCGGGGATGGAGTCGGCGTTCAGTTCGGGTGATCAGGAGCAGGGTGACAACGCGCGGCAGCAGATGTCGGCGGCGAACTTCGACGCGGCGCGCTTCGGCGGCCGTTGACAGACGGGGGTTGGGTTTCTGATGGCTGGTCAGAGTGATCGTCGTTCGTACGACACGGGTGCGTCCGCGGACGCGCAGGGCAACATCCAGGTGGTGATCGCGCAGCTGGAGTCAGTGATCGCTGCGCGTGATGCCCAGGTGAAGGCGGCGATGGCGGACTTCGCGGCGGATGGTGTGGCGGATGAGTACCACGGCAAGGAGCTGCGGTGGAACCGTTCGTCGCAGGAGGTCAAGAACATCATCCAGCTGCTGAAGACGACGCTGGAGAAGAACGACGGTACGGCGCAGCACACGATCACGCGCGCGAAGGCCGCGGTCGACAACATCGGCTGACACCGGTCTGGTTGGCGTTGTGTCCGGTGTTCGGTTCGTAAGTTCACGGGGGTGTTCTGATGACTGGGTGGGATCTGAAGCCGCAGGGTATTTCGGGTGTGCTGAGGACGACGGGTGAGGCGGCGGGGAAGATCCAGACGTATGCGACGGCGTACGGGGATCATCTGACGTCGGCGGCGTCGAGTGCGGGCACGATCACCGCCGAGGGCGGTGGCGAGGGCGGCGAGAAGGCCACGGGCGGGCTCGTCGCGCTCGCCTTGTCGCAGTTCGCGGAGCACACGACGTCCGATCTGAAGTACGTCGCGGCGCGGGCGGGCAAGTCCCTCCAGGGCGCGGTTGATGCGACCACCGCCTACCTCAACGGTGATCTGGAGATGGCCGCCGAGGCCCAGCGCAAGGCGCTGGGTGCGGTGGACCTGGATCCGAAGAAGCCCGGGGTGCAGGAGCGGTGATCAAGCCCGAGGCGATTCCGCAGTTCACCGGTGATCTGGGCCAGCTGGAGAAGGACCACGCAAGCCTGAAGACCGATGCCGGTCACATCCGGGACACCGGTTCCTCCGTCCACACCCACTTCCAGGGCCTGTCCGCCTACTACCAGGCGCCCGAGGCCGAGCAGCTGTTCGCGAGCACCAAGCCGGTCCAGGAGCGGGCCGACGGCTTCGCGGACGACCTGGAGAAGGTCGCCTCCTCGCTGTCGGACTACGCGACCGAGATCCGCCCCCTCGTCACCAGGCTCGCGCAGCTCAAGACGGATGCGGCGACGTTCGTGAACGCGAACAAGGACGACGACGAGTGGGAGTACGACGAGGACAAGGTCGAGGAGCACAACCAGCTCCGCGACGACATCACCGCGGCCGTCGCCGCGTTCTGGGCCGCCGAGCGCACCTGCCACAACAAGATCACCGCCCTGTTCGGCGGGACGCAGATGGTCGCCGGTGACGGCTCCGAACGCAAGGACCAGTACGGGTTCAACGCCGACGACCTCAAGAACGCCAAACTCCCCTGGGGCGACCCCGTCGAGGAGAAGCACCACGCCTGGGAAGTCGGGCACTGGGTCAAGTCGTTCGTGTGGGACGGGCTGATCGTCGACGGGGTCTGGGGCACCATCAAGGGCCTGGGCACCCTCGTCGGGTTCGGCGGCTGGGACGCCATGGGACAGGCCTGGAAGGGCCTGGCCCAGCTCGCCACCGGCCTCGTGATCACCTCGATCCCCGGCGCGGGCACCCTGTTCTGGGCCCTGCCCGACGACAAACTCCCCTCCTGGCTGCGCGACTCACGCACCGCGATGAAGGAGACCGGCAAGGCCCTGGTCGCCTGGGACGAGTGGGGCAAGAACCCCGGACGGGCCGCCGGAGCCGTCACCTTCAACGTCCTGACCACCGTCTTCACCGGAGGCGCAGGCGGCGCAGCAGCCGGAGCAGGCAAGGCCGGAGCCGTCGCCAAGGTCCTCTCCGTCGCCGGGAAGGCCGGCAAGGTCATCGACCCGATGACCTACATCGCCAAGGGCGCGGGCGCCGGACTCTCCAAGATCGGCGACATCACCAAGGGCCTCAGGGGCATCAGCAACATCGAGATCCCCAGACTCCCCGACGACGCGATCGTGCTGCCCGAGGGCTCCCTCAAACTGCCCGACGGCACCGTCCACCTCCCCGAAGGCGCAGCCATCCCCGACGGCGGCATCAAACTCCCCGACGGCAACATCAAATTCCCCGACGACGCCCCCCTCCTGCCCGAAGGCACCACCAAGCTCCCCACCCACACCGACGTACCCGTCCAGTACTTCGACCACGACGGCAACCTCCTCGACGAGAACGGCGGCATCGTCCAGCACGCCGACGACGCCCCCGTCGAGCCCTCCCCCGACGTCACGCGCACCGACAGCACGGACCCCACCACCCCGCACACCAACTCCCCGGTCAAGGAACCGGTCCTGGTCGGTGTCGGCGCCCACACCGTCGATGTCTCGGCCCACATCGGTGACAACGCCGCCCACCTCGGCAGCGACCTCGGCGACGCCGGCCGTCTCGGCGACGACCTGCCGGGCGGTCACACGGGAGACAACCTCCCCGGCGGCCACGCGGACGACCTCGGCCACGGCCCCTCCGCAAGCCATGAACCGCCCACCGGCGGGCACGGTGGCCACGGGGGCGACGGACCGAACGGACCGCACGACCCGCCCCCGCCCCACCACAATGACCACACCCCGAACAGCCATGCCGACGACGCCGCGCACCACGGTGCGGACGAAGGTGCCCCGCACCACGACGGCGGCAGCCACGACCCCGGCTCAAACCATGGCAACGAGGGCAACGGATCGGATGGTCGGCCCGACGGCGGGAGTCATCACGACGGCGGGAGCAATCCGGAGCCGATCCAGATCGGGGACACCCCCATGCCTCCACCGGGGCCGGGGCAGAAGGTTCTCGGCGTTCTGCCCGAGGAACTCGTCCGCCGCACGGAGGACGGCCTCATCTCCCATGTCGGCGACCAGCCAGTCAGCGAATTCATGGACCAGCTGTCGCACCAACGCGCCGAGGACTACCTGAGAGCCAAGGAAGCAGGGACCTTCCCCCGTTCGCAGACCGGAGCCTGCGTCGGGTCGGTGATCGACCTGCGGACCGGCAAGGTGATCGAGGGAATCAACGGTCCGAAGAAGGCTCCCCAGCTGATCGGTATGGACCAGTTGCACCCGACGCTCCTGGAGCGTTACGAACAGATCGCCGACGCTCCCCCTCACCACGCCCCGATCCTCGCCCACGCCGAGGTCAAGGCCGCCAACGAGTTGCTCTGGGCGCGCAAGGAACTCGGCCTGCCCGACGACGCGGCAGCCCTGACGGAGATGCGCGCATCGGTGCAGTTCCCCTTCATGATCGACGACATCACAGGAAAGCCTCCCCGCCCCGCACCGTTCTGCGGAAACTGCAACCATATGCTGGAAGGCGTGCCCAGTAGCTTCGGGCGCTTCCTCAAGGACCCGCCCGGACCTGAGAACTGGATTCCGTAATGACACTCCCACGGATCGACATCGACGACCCGGAATTCGAAATGGATGAAGGCGAGGTCGTCTTCTATCGAGGAGAGCGTTTCACCGGCGAGGTGGTCGAATACCAGAAGGGTGCGCTCGTCAGCCTCGTCACTTACAAGGATGGGCTGGAGGATGGCCCTTCCAAGGAGTGGTACATGGATGGAACCCTGAGGTCCGACGGAGTGTTGCGAGGAGGGTTCCCGGTCGGTGAGTCCAAGGATTGGCACCCCAACGGGAGGCTGGCCGCGCGTGTACTCATGAGCGAGAACGGGCTGCGGCAGTTGGAGATCACCGAGTGGGACGACGAGGGGAATCTGACAAAGGAGTGGCGCGCCGAGCGCGGTTGACGCCGGGCCGGGTCGACATCGACGACCTCGATGTCGACATGGACCAGGGGCAGCGCCTGCTGTACGGGGACGAACTCTTCACCGGCGAGGTCGAGGAGCGCCTGGGCGGTGCCGTCGTCAGCCTGGACTCCTACGTGGCGGGAGTGCAGCACGGCCCCAGCCGCGAGTGGTGCGAGGACGGCACGCTCCAGTCCGAGGGGACGGCCCGCGAGGGGCGTCCAGAGATCCGGGACGACTCCACGCCGTCACCGCACTCGCGCGCTCTTCACGTGGACTCGGCCGAGTTCACCGCGAGGGCAGCGACGCGTTCGCGCCACGGGACGTGAGGAGGCTGTTCTGCGTACGCGGCTGCGTGGGCGGCCCAGAATGCCCGCGCCTCCTCCTGACGGCACGGGGCGCAGTGTGTCTCGTCGCCCACCGCCCGGAAGACGTGGTCCTCTCCGGGGCCCGCGCACGGGACGAGTTCCCTGACGCGGGATGGCGCGGCGGCGTGGGCAGCGGTGGGTGCCGGGGGTTCCGGGAGCTTCTGTACGAGGCGGTGGCGCAGGAAACCGACCGCCGATCGCACACCGTCCGGGGGCAGTTCGCTGGTCAGGGCCCGGCGTAAGTCGGTGGTCGTGATGCCGCGCCGAATCCACTCCGCAGCCAGCTCGGCGAGGCCTTGGGCCTCGCGAACTCCCAGGTGCAGTTGAGGTGCTGCGTGGCGGAGCGACAGCAAGAGCCTTCCCGACACGCTCAGTTCGGGGTCAGGAGCGCTGTCGGGCTCAACTTCCGGCTCGGCTTCGGAGGGTGGGTGGGGACAGTTCTTCTCACGTTCTTCTTCTACCGGTGGTGAGTCACCGACCGGCCGAGCCCCCGGCCGACCGACCGTCCGTTCCTGCGCACTCGGCTGCGGCGCATGCGCCACCACCGGCCCCTCCTGGACCCGTCGGGCCTCTTCCTCCGTGAGCGGTACGTTCGAGCAGAGCTGGTCGGTGGCCCAGTGGCCCCGTCCCGCCTGCCGTCGCCGCTCATGCACGAAACCGTGCTCCACCAGCTGCTTCTTGGCCTTCTGGTACGCCCGCCCGGTGATCCCGAGCCGCCCCGCGTGCTCACTGAGCGCCCGCCCGGCCCGGTCTTCGGGAAGCCCCTGTACGTAAAGGAGGAGGATCTTCGCGTCACTGCCCAGACGCGGATGGCGCACAACATCGTGCGAAGCCTTCGTGAAGCGCCGAGACGGCGCGATAGCATGCCGAAGCATCCTGGTGGACCTCGGTATCCACTCGTGGTGAAGGCCCTCGGAGTGGTGTTGGTAGCACCCCCGGGGGCCGCCCCATCCACAGGTGTGGACAGAGCGTGATGACGCGATCACCGTACCGCACACCACGAGGAGCCTCGCCTCCTTCGCGCACATCGCTCGCGTAACAGATGTACACCTGATACATTCGCTACATGAGCGAGCCTGTCACTGAATCCATGGCAGAGGTACGCCGCCACCTCGCCGACGTCATCGACCGCGCGCGGCGGGACGAGACCCCGACGATCATCACTCGCCGCGGCAAGAGCGAAGCCGTGCTGGTCGACATCGACGAATACCGACGCCTGAAGCAGGTCGCGGAGCAATACGAGGACGAGTGGCTCAACCAACTGGCCGACGAGGCCGAATCCGAGGGCCCCGACGGCTCGGTCTCCATCGAGGAGATGGCCGCACTACTCCGATCCGCGCCCTGAACTCATGGGATACGTCACGCGGTTCACTCCGCATGCACAACGGAACCTGCTGAAGATTGCCCGTCAGGACGCGCTGCGCATTCTGTTCCGTCTCACCGAACTCCAGAAGGCATTGGACGCGGGAGACACCGCGACCTTCGACATCAAGGCTCTCCAGGGGCACGCGGACCGGTGGCGGCTGAGAATCGGTGACTACCGCGCCGTGTACACCCTTGAGGACGGTCAGCTCATCCTGTGGGTGCTGACCGTCGCGCACCGCGGCGAGGTCTGCCGCCGCGGCGTGTAACCCACCCCCTGCGCCTGCGGAGCCGTGCCCGCTGCCGGATCTCTACCCCTCCCTGGCCGTCACCTCCAGAACCAGTTCGTGCAGCACATCAGCGTCCACGAACGGCGTCTCGGCCGTGGGCAGTGAGCGCCAGTCGAGCGGCCAGGTCAGCCCGTTCAGCGCCGGCACCCCGACGAACGCCGCGTTCTGCCCGTAGCACCCCATCATCTGCGCCCCCGGCGGCCATTGGTGTGCGCGGGCGCTTCGCGGGGGCAGCAGGAAGTACATGCTGCGCTCCCCGATCCCCGACCGCACGATCGGGCCCGCCCGGAAACCCGTGAACTGCATGATCTCGTACGCGACTTGCTCGCCCAGTACGCCCGTGATCCGTACGGCGTCGAAGTGAACGCCGACGTGCCGAAGGGCATGCCCGGACGCGGGAATCCACGAAGGGGCCGGGGTGAGTGAAGTTTTCCGTTCCATGCGGAAAGCGTTGCGGTCGACACCTAATGTGACCAGGGATACAGGGCGTCTGTGCACTGTTGTGTACTCGGGAGGTGGAGTTGTGTACTCCGGTGGCCAAGGGAGCGAAAACGCTGAGATGTTCGGGGCGTTGATGCGTTTCTTCCGGGACCGAGTCGGGCTGTCCCAGGAGGCCCTGGGCCTGAAAATTGGTTTCTCCAAGTCGCAGGTGGCGATGGTGGAGCGGGGGGAGCGACCGCCGAAGGGGAACTTCGTACCACGTGCGGACAAGGTTTTGGCTGCACAAGGTGCACTGGTGGCTGCTGCGTCCAAGTTGCCAGTCAGCCATTTGGCCTCGTGGTTCACGGCGTTCGCCAAGGAAGAGTCGCGCGCTTCCAGTCGGCATGAGTACGAGACACACGTGGTGCCTGGTCTGCTTCAGACCGAGGACTACGCCCGCACAGTACTCAGCCATACGTACCCGCCGGTCGACGACGAAGAAGTCGAGGGGCGAGTCGCGGCCCGTCTGGAGCGCCAACGTCTCTTCTCTCGCAAGCCCGTTCCGGATATCGGCTTCGTTCTGGAGCTGAGCGCTCTCACCCGTCCTATCGGCGGCCACCAGGTGCGCAGAAAACAGCTCCACCACATCCTGGAGATCGCGCAGCTGCGACATGTACAGATGCAGGTGATGTCTCCGAACCGGAAGACTCATGCCGGTCTGGACGGACCATTCGTCCTGCTGGAGACCAAGCAACGACGCCAGCTCGCCTACATCGAGGGGCAGGGCGGCAGCTTCTTCATCAGCGAACAGCCGGACCTGGGAAACCTGTTCGGGAAGTATGGCATTCTGCGGGCGCAGGCGCTCAGCCCGGAAGCGTCCGTGAAGTTGATCGAACAGGCGGCAGAGGAACCATGACCACCGACCTCAACTGGTTCAAAAGCAGCTACAGCGGCAACGACAGCGGCAACTGCGTAGAGGTCGCCACGCGCCCCGAGGCCGTCCACGTCCGCGACTCCAAGGATCTCGCCGTCCCGGCCCTCGTCCTCTCCCCCGCCGCATGGGCCGACTTCCTCCCGTACGCCGCGCGATAAGTACGCCTCACCGTCGCTCACCCCGCCCGACTCGGCGGGGCCGTGATCCGTACGGTCAAGCGATGTGATCACTCGATCGTGAGTTTCTCCCCTCGTGTGCCCAGTGTGTCGCGATCCTGCAAGGACGGCGTGCAACCGGCGCCGCCCGGACGGGCTGTGGGTGGGGAGTGGCATGACGCACGATGCGGGACGACGCGGGGGCCTGGACGAGCGGGCGGTCCTGGTGGTGGCCGGACTGGCCGATCTGGCGGTGAGCACGGTGGGCTCGGCCCTGGGGGCGGTGCGGGGGCTGCTGCGGCGTTCGGACGCCGCGGAGCTGGCGGCGGAGGCCGAACATGACCTGATGGCGCGCGGGCGCCTGGTGCTGGACCGGTACGCGGCCGTGCCCCCTGCGCATCTGGAGACCCTTGCCCGGCACACCCTGGCTCGGCGGGCCGCCGATGACGTCTGACCGATGGGAGCCGGCCGTGTTCAAGGCCCGCGTCGACGAGGTACTCCATCGGTTCGTGGCCCAGGAGGCCGAGCAGTTCGCGGCGATCGATCCGGTGCTGGGCCCGGTGGCCGAGCAGTTGGAGGCCGCGGTCACGGACGGCAAGCGGCTGCGGGCGGCGTTCTGCTACTGGGGCTGGCGCGCGGTGGGGCAGCCGGACAGCGATGCGCTGGTGCGGGCGGCGGCGTCGATGGAGCTGGTGCATGCCGCCGCGATCGTGCACGACGACCTCATCGACGACAGCCCGTTGCGGCACGGCAGGCCCACCGCACACATCGCCCTGCGCGGTGCCTTACGCCGTCGCCCGCGCGCCGTCGCGGCCGCCAGGTCGCTGGCGATGCTGGTGGGGGATCTGCTGATGGGACTGGCCGGGCAGATGTTCGCCACCAGCGGTCTGCCCGCGGCGTATCTCGTCCGGGCCCGCCCGCTGTGGTCGGTGCTGGCCCGGGAGCTGATCGCGGGCGAGTGCCTGGAAATCCTGCGGACCGGAGCCGAGCCGGACACCACGGCGTCCCTGAAGGTGATCCGGTACAAGACCGCCAAGTACACCGTCGAGCAGCCCCTGCTGATCGGCGGCGCCCTGGCCGGGGCGGGCGGGCGGCTGCGTGAGGGTTACTCCGCGTACGGGCTGCCGCTGGGCGAGGCGTTCCAGCTGCGGGACGACGTCCTCGGCCTGTTCGGAAGCCCGGAACGCACCGGCAAGGCCAACGCCGACGACGTACGCGGCCACCGGCCCACGGCCCTGCTGGCGGAGACCTGGAGTGTCGCCGGTGATGACGACCGGGCAATGCTCCGCACCCTCCTGGGCCGACGCGACCTGGACGGGGAAGGTCTGGACGCGGTGCGCGAGGTGATGCGCCGACTGAAGGCACCCGAACGCGTCGAAGACATGATCACCGCTCGGGTCGAGGAAGCTCTCGGCGCTCTCCACGAGCTGGACGTTCCCGCGCACGCGGCCGCCGCCCTGACCGCCCTGGCGCAGTCGGCGGCGGTCCGCCTGTCCTGAACACCCGCCCGGAGGCGGCGCAAGCCCCTGCCGTGGACCACCCCGTGCAAAGACGAGGAGCCTGCCATGACCTACACCGAGACATCGATGGACAGCCTGCGCCAAGCCGGTGACGAACTCGCCGACGCCACCGTCGCCGCACTGTTCGACCGCGGGGAAGTGGGCAAGTTCAACACGCTGATGCGCTACGTCTCCACCGCAGGTGCTCCCCTGCCGGACGGGCTGCCCGATGTCGCCCGGGAGTACCTGGAAGCCACGAGTGCTCCGCCGGCCTGGGTCGACTGGGGGGAGATGGAGAGGGCCCGGCTGTTCTTCATCGACAACAACGTGCACATCTCCACCGCCCTGTCCTTCGCCTCCATGCCCGCCTGCTACGTCGTCCCGCACGTGGCGAAGCTCCTGTCGGCCACCCACGGGCTGAAGTACCCCTCCAAACGGATGGCGGAGACCGGCCAGTTCACCGTCCACCTGATGCAGCCCGGCGCGTTCGAGGCCGGCAGCCGCTTCATCCCCGCCGCCCAGAAGGTCCGCCTCCTGCACGCCTCCATCCGCCACCACCTCACGCGCGAGAACCGGTGGGACACCGACGTACTCGGAACGCCGATCTGTCAGGAGGACATGATCGGCGGGCAGATGTTCTTCTCCCTGCTCGTGCTGGACAGCCTGCACCGCCTCGGCATTCACATGTCGACGGAAGGCGCGGAAGCCTACTACTACGCCTGGCGCGTGGTCGGTGCCATGCTCGGCATCGAACAGGACTCCGTTCCCAAAGATCTCGACGAGGCCCGCCGGTTCCTCGACCTGTACATGATCCGGCACATGGGGCCGTCCGAAGAAGGCGCGCACCTGACCCGGCAGCTGATCGACCTCTACGAGGAGGTCGTGCCCGGGACCGTCTTCGACCCCATCGTCTCCGCGCTCATCCGCCATCTCGTCGGCGACACCTGCGCCGACTGGCTCCACGTGCCCCGCACCTCGTGGGACACCGTCGTCAAGGTTGTGCCCCACCTCCTCGGCATCCTGGAGACCATCGAGGACAGGTCACCCCTCGGCGCCTGGGCCCTGGACCGCCTCGGCCATCTCACCACCGTCCTTGAGCTGTCCTCACTGACCCGCGGACGCGTCATGCACTACGCCATCCCCGAACACCTCAAAAAGGAGTACGACATCTCCGACACGGTGCCCCGGTCCCGCCGATGGACCCCGCCGGCCGCCACGGTCTCCTGCTGACGCACGTGCTCGGGCCTCGCCTCACCCCAGGCCCGCGGGAAGACCGATGCTCCCCTTGAACACCCCGCGGTTCTCCTCGCCCACGTTCTGCCGGTAGGTGATGTTCCCGCCGTTGTACGGAATCAGGAAGCCGAACGTGAGCCGGTGGGCCTGGATCCGCCCGGTCCCGGCATCCAGCGTCAGCGTCTCGGTGAGCCGGGAGAGAGTGATCTGATCCTTGCCGGTGGCGACTCCGGCGCCCCGGAGCTGGGTGAGGACCGGATCGAGTTCCCGTACGGCGTTCTTCACATAGGCGCGATCCTGTACCTCGGTCAACTTCCTTGATACGAGCTTGACCTGAAGCTCGACGGTGGCGCCCTTCCGCACCACGGTGACGTCGTCGTTCCCCGCCTGGAGGTATCCCCGGTACGCGTCGATGGCGGCGACGGAGTCCTCGATCTTGTTCTTCATGGCGGGGTCGGTGGAGGCGCCGTATCCGAAGATCTCGGCGAGCTGCTTGTAGTCGCCGGGCAGCCGGATACCGAGCCGTGCCTCGACGGCGGCCCAGTCGACCGCATGGGCCTCACCGACCCACCCGGTCACGGCGACCACCCGCTCCACCCATGTGGCGTCGGCCGGCAGCCCCGCCACGTCGGGCGTGGCCCGCTCGGCGACGAGAACCACATGCCGTACGTCGCCCCGCACCCGTACCGTCCCGGCCCCGATCCACTGGTCGGCGTGCGCCCAGGCCCTCATGTCGACGACGTCGGCACCGAAGGGAGTGAGCAGGGGCAGCCCGGTGGTCGCGTCCACGGTGGGGTCCGCATGGCCGCGCGTGGCGAGGTTGCAAGAGGAGCCGAAGCGGCTGCTGATCCCGTCGATCACGTCGACGAGGTCGAGTTCCCCGGACGAGGCGAGGCACACGTGCCCGGCGCCGTGCCTGCGCTCGCTGCACTTGAAGCGCCGCGCGCCGGTTCCGACCAACCGCGTGACGACATCGACCAGTTCAGCCGACTCCATGGACTTCCTCCGCCTCCTGCGCTCACCCGTCCCGGGGAGCCGGGCCGGTTCTACAGCACACCGCCCCCGGAACGCGAGCGACCGGACCTTTCGGACATCGCGACCCGCGCGGCGAGGCGAGGCGAGCCGTCACGAAGAGCCGGGCCGTGTCGCGCTCCCTGTCAGCCTTGCGCTTCCCTTCCCTCCGGGGCCCGGCTCCAGCACAGAAGCCACGGCAGCGCTGCCCAGGCCACCGGGATCAGGATCCACAGGACGTACGCGATACCCATCGGTCTCCTTTCCTGCCGCTCAGTCGCCGAGGAGTGGACCGCGGAGCGCTCACCGCTCCGGGAACCGCTCCCCGCACCGGCTGCAGAACACCGGCTCCGGGTCCTGCGAGAGCCGGCCGCATCCGGGACAGACCCGGTCCAGCATGCAGGGCGCCTCGCCGCCCTCGTCCGCCGGTGAAGGCGCGACCGGGGCCGCGGCCGAAGCCTTGGCCAAGGGCTTGATCGTCAGGCCCGGACGGCGGCGGTGGACCGTCACATAGGCCAGCCCGTCCGGTCCCGCGACGAGGGCGCGGCGGGAGGTGCGGGGCAGCCAGAGAACGGTGGTCGGGGTCAGGTCGAGCGAGTCTCCGCCCCCGGCGACGACGACCCGGCCGCTGCCCGCGATGACGACGGCAAGGACGTCCAGGACGTCCTCCTGGTGCTCGCCGACCTCCGCACCCGGCGGAAGGCGTACCAGATTGGCGTCCAGCTCCCGGCCCTGTTCGGCCAGTTGCCACAGTGCCCCGCGTTCGTCGTGGGCGGCGGCGGTCAGCAGGTCGTCGAGCACGGCCAGTACCCGGGGTGCGGAATTCACAGCAATCAGGCTACGCCCGCCCTACGCTGGCCCCTTTGCCCGCCGAGCCGAGAAAGGCGCCTCGCCATGGACCGTGAGCCCGACGAGAAGTACCCGCCGGTCGAACCGTACGAGCACGGCATGCTCGATGTCGGGGACGGCAACCTCGTGTACTGGGAGGTGTGCGGGAACCCGGACGGCAAACCCGCCCTCGTCGTGCACGGCGGTCCGGGGTCGGGGTGCACCGAGCGGCCCCGGCAGTACTTCGACCCGGACCGCTACCGCGTCGTCCTCTTCGACCAGCGGGGCTGCGGCCGCTCCACCCCGCACGCGAGCGACCCCGCCACCGACATGCGGCACAACACGACCGCCCACCTCATCGCCGACATGGAGCGGCTGCGCAACCACCTGGGCATCGGCACCTGGCTGCTGTACGGCGGTTCCTGGGGCTCGACGCTGATCCTGGCGTACGCCGAGCAGCACCCGGAGCGGGTCTCGCAGATCGTGATCCCGGCCGTCACGACGACCCGGCGCTCCGAGATCGACTGGCTGTACCGGGGCGTGGGCCGGATCTTCCCCGAGGCCCGGGAGCTGTTCCGGGCCGGGGTGCCGGAGGCCGAGGGGGACGCTACGCCGGACGTCCTCGCCGCGTACGCCCGGCGCATGGAGAGCCCCGACGCCAAAGTGCGGGAGAGGGCGACTGCCGACTGGTGCGCCTGGGAGGACGCGGTGCTCTCCCAGGAGACGTACACCGGACCGCCGCCGTACAGCGGGCGCCCCGGGCGGGACCGGCAGGCGCTGGTGCGGATCTGCTCGCACTACTTCTCCCACGGCGCCTGGCTGGAGGAGGGGCAGCTGATCCGGGACGCGGGCCGGCTGAGAGGGATTCCGGGCGTGCTGGTGCACGGGCGGTTCGACCTGGCCGGGCCGCTGATCACCGCGTGGGAGCTGGCGAAGGCATGGCCGGACGCGGAGCTGACCGTGATCGGCGACGCGGGGCACCTGGGCGGTGCGGCGACGAGCCGGGCGGTGCTGGCGGCGCTGGACCGGTTCGCCCGGCAGCGGTGAAAGGACGGGCCGGAGACAGGGGTGGGGGTCCTGTTGTCACCGGGACATGGCAAGCTGTGCCTCCGTTGCGCACGCGCCAGCACTCGTACCCCCCACTGGTCTCGTCATGAGCCAGTGCTGTCGCCGCACGCAGCACCTGACGAAGCCGCTGTCCGACACGACCCGTGGGGTACGACTTGAGAGCGAAGAAACGAATATGGGTCACGGCTGCCCTGGCCACGTCCGCCGTGGCGGGTGTCCTGGTCTTCGAGGGGGTGACGGGCAACTCCTCGGTGGACTCCGACGCCAAGTCCGGCCCCGTCGAGGCCGCCGTGCACAAGACCTCGCTGAAGGTGGACGGTGACGGCACGTCCGCCGTCCTCGGCAAGCAGGACACCGAGCCGTTCAGCATGCTGGGCATCACCTGGACCGACCCCGCGGCCAAGGTCACCGGAGCCGTGGAGGTGCGGACCCGGTCCGCCGCCAAGGGCGACTGGTCGTCCTGGCTGCCGCTCGAAACCGATGTCGACGGGCGTACGGAGACCGGCAGGTCCGGCGTACGGGGGAGCACCGAACCGCGCTGGGTGGGCCCGTCCAACGGTGTCGAGGTCCGGATCAACGCGGGCGGCAAGGTCTCCGCGAAGCTGCCCGCGGGGCTGCGGCTGGACACCGTGGACCCGGGCCGGGGCAGCACCGTGAACGCGGACCCGGCCGCTTTCGCCGCCGACATCCCCGCGGCCGACGAAACGACCGCACCCGCCACCGATCCGACGGACACGGCCACGCCCGAGGCGCCCGCGCCGAGCGACAGCACGCAGCCGCCCGTCGAGCCGACGCCGGCCGACACCACGTCGCCGACCCCGTCCGCTCCCACCACGGAGCCGACCACACCCGCGCCGAGCGCGAGCACCACGGCGCCCACGAGTCCGTCCCCGTCCGAAACCCTGCCGCCCGCGCCGACCTCCACCGTGCCCAAGCCTCCGATCACCTCGCGTGCGGGCTGGGGCGCCGACGAGTCGATCAGCCCGGAGGCCCCGGAGTACCTGGACACGATCAAGGCGGTCTTCGTCCACCACACCGCGGGGACGAACGACTACTCCTGCGCCGACTCCGCGGCGATGGTGCGCAGCGTGTACGCGTACCACGTCAACAGCAACGGCTGGAAGGACATCGGCTACAACTTCCTGGTCGACAAGTGCGGGACGATCTTCGAGGGCCGTAAGGGCGGGGTGGACCGGCCGGTCCTCGGCGCGCACACCTACGGCTTCAACCGGGAGTCGACCGGCATCTCCGTCCTCGGCACCTACACGGACACGGCCGCCCCAAGCGCGGTGACCACCTCGGTGGCCCGGATCGCCGCGTGGAAGCTCGGCCAGTACAAGGGCGACCCGGCGGGCAGCACCATGCTCACCGCGGGCGCCACCGGCAGCAACCTCGCCGGCACGAAGTTCACCGCCGGTCAGCAGTACTCCTTCAAGCAGATCTCCGGCCACCGCGACGGCTTCGCGACCGAGTGCCCCGGCACCAAGCTGTACGGGCAGCTGCCCGCGATCCGCAGCCTCGCCGCGGGCCCCGTCACCGGGCTTGCCATCAAGTCGGTGACCGGCGCCGGGCTCGCGGGCACGACGTACTACACCAAGTCCTCGGTCACCGTGGGCTGGTCGGCGAGCACCCCGAGCGTGTTCATCTCCAAGTACGAGCTGCTGGTCGACGGCAAGTCCGTGGCCACCACCACGGGCACCGCCACCTCCGCCAAGGCCGCGCTCGCCATCGGCAGCCACCAGGTCGCGGTCCGCGCCACGCACCAGTCGGGCAAGGTCACCACGTCCACGGCGGCCACCGTGGTCGCCGAGCAGACGGCGCCGACGTTCAGCACCAAGCCGAACCTGGCCCTGCGCACCGGCACGGTGAACACCACGGCCGTCCCGGTCACCCTGAAGTGGAAGGCCACCGACGCCGCCTCGCTCAAGGAGGTCAGGCTCACCGCGCCGCTCGCCAAGACCTACGGCCCGACGACCACCAGCGCCTCGCACACCGCGAAGTCGGGTGTCGCGACCAGCTGGGCCATGACCGCGTACGACCAGGCGGGCAACACCGCCGCCGCATCGGTCTCCGGCACCCCGGTCATCGTCCAGGAGAGCTCGGCGACGAAGACGGGCACATGGACGACGAAGTCCTCGACCAGCTACCTCGGCGGGAAGTCGTACTCCAGCTCGTCCAAGGGCGCGAGCCTGAGCTGGACGTTCACCGGCCGCTCGGTCGCCCTGGTGGCCTCCAGGGCCAGCAGCTCCGGCCAGGTGTACGTCTACGTGGACGGCGTGAAGGTGTCCACCGTGGATCTGAAGTCCAGCACCACCAAGTACCGCGACGCGCTCTGGACGAAGAGCTGGTCCAGCAGCGCCAAGCACACCGTCAAGATCGTCGTCGTGGCCACCTCGGGCCGGCCGACCATCACCACCGACGGCATCGTGTACCTGAAGTGACCGGCGCACGGCAGCATCCGTAGAACGAGCCCTTGCCCCCCGGCAGCTGTCCGGGGGGCAAGACTCCTACCGGCCATCCTTGCTTCGAGCGGACTCGAAGGCGTTGGCTTGGTGTCCATGAAGTACACGCAGCTCGGACGCACCGGACTCAAGGTCAGCCGCCTCGTCCTCGGCACCATGAACTTCGGCCCGCAGACCAATGAGGTGGACAGTCACGCCATCATGGACGCGGCGCTGGACACGGGCCTGAACTTCTTCGACACCGCGAATGTGTACGGCTGGGGCGAGAACAAGGGCCGCACCGAGGAGATCATCGGCACCTGGTTCGCCAAGGGCGGCGAACGCCGCGACAAGGTGGTCCTGGCCACCAAGATGTACGGGAACATGGCCGCCGACGGCGAGGCCTGGCCCAACCACGACAAGATTTCCGCCGTGAACATCCGGCGCTCGGTCGAGGCGTCGCTGAAGCGGCTCCAGACCGACTACATCGACCTCTACCAATTCCACCACGTCGACCGGAACACCCCCTTCGAGGAGATCTGGCAGGCGATCGACGTCCTGATCCAGCAGGGCAAGATCCTGTACGCGGGTTCGTCGAACTTCGCCGGTTACAAGATCGCCCAGGCCAATGAAGCGGCCGCCAGGCGCGGCTCGTTGGGACTGGTCAGCGAGCAGTGCATCTACAACCTGATCGAGCGCCGCGCCGAGATGGAGGTCATCCCGGCCGCGCAGGAGTACGGCCTCGGCGTCATCCCGTGGTCCCCGCTGCACGGCGGCCTGCTGGGCGGTGTGCTGAAGAAGGAGCGCGAGGGCACGGCGGCGCGTTCGGCCTCCGGCCGCAGCGGGGACGCGCTGAAGAACTCGGAGCAGCGCGAGCAGATCCAGGCGTACGAGGACCTGCTCGACAAGCACGGGCTGGAGCCGGGCGAGGTCGGCCTGGCGTGGCTGCTCGCCCAGCCGGGGGTGACGGGTCCGATCGTCGGACCGCGCAACCAGGAGCAGCTGGACTCGGCGCTGCGGGCGCTGGAACTGGAGCTGTCCGCGGAGCTGCTGGCGTCGCTGGACGAGATCTTCCCGGGTCCGGGTCCTTCGCCGGAGGCATTCGCCTGGTGAGAATCACCTGACGGACCGACGGACCGACGGTCCGTCAGGTTCTGCGGTCACGGGCCGCCGCTGCTCTCGCTCCCGAAAGGGGCGGGGCAGTGGCGGCCCGTTTGCGCGTCAGACGGCCGACGCTTCGAGTCCCCTCAGCGTCTCCCCCAGCCAGCTCAGCTCCGCCTCGCTGGTCGCACGGGCGATCCTCAGCAGCCCCCGCCGGAACGGGTCCGCGAACTCCTCGGCGCCGAGCGGCTGCTCGCCCTCGTAGAAGAAGCTGCTCGGCTCCTCCAGGAACGCGAGCCGGCGCCGCAGCACCTCCGCCTGCTCGGCCGGGGACGCCAGATGGCGCAGGAAGGCGAGGACGGTGAACCAGCGGTTCTCGTCGCTGATGTCCAGCTCCCCGGCCTCCCGCAGCCGGCGCCGCAGCTCCTCGCGCCCCGGCTCGGTCAGGGTCAGCGTGTGGCGGGGGGCGGCCCTGCTGCCCGGCTCGGTCCGGCGCTCCAGCCAGCCGGACCGTTCCAGGCGCTTGATCGCCGGGTACAGCGTGCCGTCCGCGATGGGGCGGACGTGCCCGGTGAGCTGGGCGACCCGTCGCTTCAAGTCGTAGCCGTGCAGCGGCTGTTCGTACAGAAATCCCAGGATGGCCAGTTCCAGCATGCCTCTATCATCTCCGATGGCGTTATACATCGATGCCGATGTATAGTCTCACCGATGCTTTAACCGTGCACGGCGACGAGGAGGAAACATGCGACACGCTCAGGTGACGGCCGACGGCGCACGCATCCGCTGGGTGGAGCTCCCCGGCCGCCCCGGCACGACCCGCACCCGGGTCTATCTGCACGGGCTCGGGGCCTCGTCCGGCCCGTACTTCACCGCGAGCGCCGTCCACCCGTTGCTGGCCGACAGCCGGTCGCTGCTCATGGACCTGCTCGGCTTCGGGATCAGCGACCGCCCCACGGAGTTCGGCTACACCCTCGAAGAGCACGCCGACGCGGTGGCGGCGGCGCTGGAGGCGGCCGACGCGTACGACACGGATGTGGTCGCGCACAGCATGGGCGGCGCGGTGGCGATCGTGCTCGCGGCGCGCCATCCGCACCTGGTGGCCCGGCTGGTGCTGGTCGACGCCAATCTGGACCCGGTCGCCCCCGGTCCGGCGCGGCCGGGCAGCAGCGGCATCGCCGCCTACACGGAGGAGGAGTTCCTGACCGGCGGCCTGGCAAAGGTGCGCGAGCGGGTGGGTCCGCACTGGTGGGCGACCATGCGCCTCGCGGGCCCCGAGGCGCTGCACCGCACCGCGGTGAATCTCGCGCGCGGGACGACGCCGACGATGCGCGAACTGCTGCTGGACCTGAAGATTCCGCGCACGTATCTGCGCCCCCTGGACAACGGACCACTGCCCGGCGAGGACGCGCTGATCGAGAACGGGGTGCGGGTCGTGGCGGTCCCGGAGTGCGGGCACAACATCATGCTGGACAACCCCGAGGCGTTCGCCAGGCAGACGGCACTGGCCGTCGGGGCCTGACGGGGGAGGTACGCGGCCGCCGTACGCGTCACCCGCCGACGGCGGCTGCCACGGCGACGACGACGAACATCAGCACGAGCACGGAGGCCATGATGCGGTTTCTGGTCTTCGGATCCACCCCCCGAGCGTAACCGCCGGTCTCAGCGGCCCAGCGACCAGGATGCGGTCACCTCGTACCGCGGCTGCTCGCCGGCCACCCCGGCGACCGGCAGATTGCTGCGTACGAGGGCGATCTCACCGACCTCCCACACGGTGCCCTCGAAGCCGCCGAGCGCCTCGACGTAGGGGCGCAGGTCGGCCTCGGTGCGGCTGCGGGCGAGGGTGAGGTGTGCGGCGTAGCGGCGGTGCTCCTCCATCGGGATGCCGGTGCGGCGGGCGGCGGCGTCCGCCCGTTCGGCGAGAAGGCGCAGCGTATCCAGTGCTCCCGCGGCCCCCGCCCACAACGCCCGCCCGCCGAACCTGCCCGCCCCGTGGATGCGCAGCGGGAAGGGCTCGGTGCGGCGGGCCGCCCGTGCGAGGCGCTCATGCAGCTCGGGCAGCACGTCCTCGTCCACGGAGCCGAGGAACGCGAGCGTGAAGTGCCAGCCGGGCGTACCGGTCCAGCGCAGCTTCCCGGCGCCGGGGAGCGCGCGCAGCGGGTCGACGGCACGGCGCAGCTCCTGGACCGCGTGGTCGGGCGGCAGAACGGCGACAAAGAGTCTGAGGCGGCTCATGGGCCGAGTGTCGCACCGTGACGGCGTGTCCCGGGCTCCGTGCGTATCGTTGTGCCGGGCGGCTGCCCGCGCGCCCGTGCGGCAGCGGGGAGGAGCGCCACGGTGACCATCGCACTTGACGACGACAGGACCGACATGGCCGACAGCTACGGGTTCAGCTTGGACGAATGGTTCGAGCGGCTGAAGCAGATGCCTGTCCCCGAGGGTTACAAGGTCGAAATCGTCGAGGGGGCCATCACGATGTCGCCGCAGCGGGACGTCCGCTGGGAAATCATCCGCAGGATCGTCCGCGAGCTGGAGGACCGGTTCGGTATGGACGTCCGAGTGCTGTCGGATGTCCGGATCGACTTCGGGGAACAGAACGGCTTCGCACCCGACGTGGTCAAACTCGCCGCAGGCGCCAAGAAGGACATCCGGGGGCGCTGGCTGCCGCGGGACATCGAGTTCGTGGCCCAGGTGATCTCCAAGGGGACGGCGGCCTCGGACTACGGTCCGAAGAAACTCGCGTACGCGGCCGCGGCAGTGCCCGTCTACCTGATCGTCGACCCGTACACCGGCCAGTGCCTCATCCACAGCGAGCCCAAGGACGGCACGTACCACAAGCAGGTGTCCATGGACTTCGGTCTGGACATCGACCTGACCGGTACCGTCGTCGACCTGACGCTCAGGACGGACTGGTTTCCCCGCGACTGAAACTCCCGATACGTGACGCGGCTCCGACCGGTACCCACCGGACAGGGCCGCGTCACGTGCTCCGTGGACGGCCCTCAGGCCGCCGTGGCCAGCTCCTCACGCGGGACGAACCGCACGTGCCGGTGGCCCGGGCGGAGGTCGACCTTGAGGCGGAGGCCGCCCACGCGGGCCAGCATGAAGCCGACGCCCAGCGCGGCCGCCATGGAGAACGCACCGCCGACCGCCATGGCCGTACGGACCCCGTAGGCGTCGCTGATCCAGCCGACGATCGGGGCGCCCACCGGCGTACCACCGGCGAAGACCATCATGTACAGGCTCATGACCCGGCCGCGCATCGCCGGATCCGCGGCCATCTGGACGCTCGTGTTCGCGCTGATGTTGGTCGTCAGGCCGATCATGCCGATCGGTACCAGCAGGACCGCGAAGAGCCAGACGGACGGCGACAGGGACGCGACGATCTCCAGCAGACCGAACACCGTGCCCGCGGCCACCAGCATCCGCAGCCGCGAGGAGCGGCGGCGGGCGGCGAGCAGGGCGCCCGCGAGGGAACCGGCCGCCATGAGGATGTTGAAGAAGGAGTACATACCGGCGCCGCCGTGGAAGATCTCGTCGGCGAAGGCGGTGAGCCAGATCGGGAAGTTGAAGCCGAACGTGCCGACGAAGCCGACCAGGACGATCGGCCAGATCAGCTCGGGGCGGCCGGAGACGTAACGCAGGCCCTCCCGCAACTGGCCCCTGGCGCGCGGCACGACGGTGGTCTTGTGCAGTTCGCTCGTGCGCATCAGCATCAGGCCGATGAGCGGCGCCGCGAAGGACAGGCCGTTGAACATGAAGGCCCAGCCGCTGCCGACCGTGGTGATCAGGACACCCGCGACGGCGGGGCCGATGAGCCGGGCGGACTGGAAGTTCGCCGAGTTGAGGCTGACCGCGTTGCGCAGCTGGGCGGGGCCGACCATCTCGGAGACGAACGACTGACGAGCCGGGTTGTCGACGACCGTCACCATCCCGAGCAGGAACGCGATGAGGTAGACGTGCCACACCTGGACGACACCGGAGAGCGTGAGCACCGCGAGGGCGATCCCGCACAGGCCGAGCGCCGCCTGGCTGACGAGAAGAAGCTTCCGCTTCGGGAGCCGGTCGGCGATGACGCCGCCGTAGAGGCCGAAGAGAAGCATCGGGAGGAACTGGAGGGCCGTGGTGATGCCGACGGCGGCGGCGGACCCGGTGAGGCTCAGGACTAGCCAGTCCTGCGTGATGCGGGACATCCAGGTACCGGTGTTGGAGATCACGGCGCCCGTGGCGAACAGGCGGTAGTTACGGATCTTCAGCGACGAGAAGGTCCCGCCGGGCTTGCTCTCGTAGGTGGATTGCGGTGCGGGGGCGGAGTCTGCTCCGGGTCCCGTACTCAAAAGGGTTCGCCTCCTCGGGCGTATACATTTCGCTGACTGACGGGGATGCGGCGGCATGGACGGTGCGCCGGCTGTCGTCCGGCGCGGCCGCTGCCGCTACAGATGGGCGAGCTTCTCCAGCACGGGCGCCGCCTTGCGCAGCGTCTCCCACTCGTCCTCGTCCAGGCCCTCGGCGAGGGTGGTCAGCCAGGCGTTCCGCTTCGAGCGGCTCTCTTCGAGCATGGCTTCCGCCTGTTCGGTCTGGCTGACCATCTTCTGGCGACGGTCATCGGGGTGCGGTTCCAGTCTGACCAGTCCCTTTGCCTCCAGCAGCGCGACGATGCGGGTCATCGAAGGGGGCTGCACATGCTCCTTGCGGGCCAGCTCACCGGGCGTGGCCGAACCGCAACGGGCGAGCGTGCCCAGCACCGACATCTCGGTGGGGCTCAGCGACTCGTCGACGCGCTGGTGCTTCAGGCGCCGGCCGAGCAGCATCACGGCGGAACGAAGGGAGCTCACGGCGGCCGCACTGTCGCCGTCGTGGATCAGGTCAGGCATGTTTATTAGAGTAACTCATTACCTACCCTAAAGACCATTCGTGTGACGCGCACGAGAGCCACCTCACCCAATCGATCACCCAAACGAGTGAGTCGGATCCGGAAAGTGACGCGAAATGGCCTCCGGGGCCGTAACCCTGCTTGCCATGGGATCGACTGTGCTCAGCCTGCGTATAGACGGTGAGCTGCTCGACCGGCTCCGGCAGCATGCCGCCAGACGCGGAATGAGCGTCCAGGACTATGTCGTCCGGACGCTCATTCGCGATGACTTCGACGAGCGCTTCAAGGCGGCCGTCGACGAGACGGAGAAGTTCTACGGCGCGGAAGGGACCGCGGGAATCAGGGCCGAGGAGGTCACGTGAGGCCGAGGGCCGGCATCGCGTAGTAGAAGACGAAGACCGCTGAGACCACATACATGGCCACGGGCACCTCGCGCCCGCGCCCGGCCACGATCCGCAGCACGGAGAAGGCGATGAAGCCGATGCCGATGCCGTTGGTGATCGAGTACGTGAACGGCATCATCAGCATGGCCAGGAAGGCCGGGATGGCGAGCGTGTAGTCGCTCCAGTCGATGTCGCGCACCGAACCCGCGATGATCAGGAAGCCGACCGCCAGCAGCGCCGGGGTGGCGGCCTGCGACGGAACCATGGTCGCCAGCGGCGTCAGGAACAGCGCCACCGTGAACAGCAGACCCGTCACGATGCTCGCGAAGCCGGTGCGGGCCCCCTCGCCGACACCCGCCGTGGACTCCACGAAGCAGGTGGAGGCGGAGGAGGAGCTCGCACCGCCCGCGGCGACCGCGATGCCGTCCACGAACAGCACCTTGTTGATGCCGGGGAAGTTGCCGTCCTTGTCCGTCAGCTTCGCCTCGTCGCCGACGCCGAGGATGGTGCCCATCGCGTCGAAGAAGCAGGACAGCAGCACGGTGAAGACGAACAGGACGCCGGTGAGCACACCGACCTTGTCGAAGCCGCCGAACAGGCTGACCTTGCCGATCAGCCCGAAGTCCGGGGTGGCGACGGGATTGCCCGGCCACTGCGGGACGGTCAGGCCCCACGCCTCGCCCGGCAGATCGGCGATCGCGTCGATGGCCAGCGCGACGACCGTCATCGCCACGATGGAGATCAGGATGGCGCCCGGCACCTTGCGGACGATCAGCGCGAGCGTGAGCAGCGCGCCGATGACGAAGACGAGGACCGGCCAGCCGTTGAGATGACCGTCGCTGCCGAGCTGCAGCGGAACGGTGGTGTGCGCGGCGTCCGGGATACGGGAGACGAAGCCCGAGTCGACCAGGCCGATCAGCAGGATGAAGAGGCCGATGCCGATCGCGATGCCCTTGCGGAGCGACTTCGGCACGGCGTGCATCACGCGTTCCCGCAGTCCGGTCGCGACCAGCAGCATGACCACGATGCCCGCGAGGACGACCATGCCCATCGCGTCCGGCCAGCTCATCCTGGGGGCGAGCTGGAGGGCCACCACGGTGTTGACGCCGAGACCGGCGGCCAGCGCGATCGGCACATTGCCGATGACGCCCATCAGCAGCGTGGAGAGCGCGGCGGTCAGCACGGTGGCGGTGACCAGCTGGCCGCTGTCGAGCTGGTGCCCGTACATGTCCTTCGCGCTGCCGAGGATGATCGGGTTCAGCACGATGATGTACGCCATCGCGAAGAACGTGGCGAAACCGCCGCGGATCTCGCGCGCGACCGACGACCCCCGCTCGGAGATCTTGAAGAAACGGTCCAGGCCGTTGTGCGGCTGTGGAGCTATGGGCTGCCTGGAGTCGACCGAAGCGGTGGCCGAGGGGGACATGTAAGACCTCAGTCGTGCGTAGTGGGGGGAGAAAAACAGCCAGCCTTGGACTTTCACACGAATGAATCGAGCCAGCCGCAAGCAGTTTCAGTATGAATACATAAGGCGAAGATCGCTATCTCCGCGCGTAGACCCTTGGGCCGACTGGTCCGACCTGCTCTACATGGAGGCCGCATACACTGACCCCATGGCGAAGTGGACACCGAAGCACGAGGCACCCGAGCCCCTGGAGGGGCCCGTCGTCGCCACCATCACCGGCGGCACGATCCTCTGGTTCGTCCTCTTCCTGGTCCAGCTCCCGTTCTACGGCTGGTTCGACGACCACGGGCATCTGTGGTGGGTGTGGACATGCCTGGCCGGTGCGGGACTCGGCCTGATCGGCATCTGGTACGTACGGGGACGCGACGCGGCGATCAAGCGGGCGGCGGCCGGGGAGCCGGCCGGAACTCCGGCGCCCGGCGCCGGTACGGACACCGACTGACGCCGTCCGGCATCAGGGTCTCCCGTAACCGTCTCCTACCACCGCAGGACCATCCCCCTCCTCCCCCGGTCTGATCTTCCGATCCTCGGTGGGTGAATCGGACCATCGACCCGTACCGTCGGAACCATGACGCAGCGGGCACCCCATTCCTCCGGCGAACAGACTCCCGAGTCATCCGGTCCAGGCGGCCCCCCGGGGCCGGCCATGATCGACGCCGGGTCCGAGCTCGACCCGGTCCATCCGATGAAGCTGCCGACCCTGGCCGTCGACACCCGTGGGCTGACCGCGGCCGAGGTGGCCGAGCGGATCGCCCGCGGCGAGGTCAACGACGTACCCGTCCGCTCCTCCCGCTCCGTCACCGAGATCGTCCGCGCCAACGTCTTCACCCGGTTCAACCTGATCATCGGCGTGCTCTGGCTGATCATGCTGTTCGTCGCGCCGATCCAGGACAGCCTCTTCGGCTTCGTGATCGTCGCCAACACCGGCATCGGCATCGTCCAGGAGTGGCGGGCCAAGAAGACCCTCGACAGCCTCGCGGTCATCGGCGAGGCGAAACCCACGGTGCGGCGCGACGGCGTCTCCGCCGAGATCTCCACCTCCGAGATCGTCCTCGGCGATCTCGTCGAGCTGGGCCCCGGCGACAAGGTCGTCGTGGACGGCACGGTCGCCGAGGCCGACAGCCTGGAGATCGACGAATCGCTGCTCACCGGCGAGGCCGACCCGGTGCTGAAGCAGCCCGGCGACCCCGTGATGTCCGGCAGCTTCGTCGTCGCGGGCGGCGGCTCGTTCGCCGCCACCAAGGTCGGCCGCGAGGCCTACGCCGCGCAGCTCGCCGAGGAGGCGTCCCGCTTCACCCTCGTCCAGTCCGAGCTGCGCACCGGCATCTCCACCATCCTCAAGTACGTCACCTGGATGATGGTGCCGACCGCGATCGGCCTGATCATCAGCCAGCTCGTCGTCAAGAACAACGACTTCAAGGAGTCGGTCGCCCGGACGGTCGGCGGCATCGTCCCGATGATCCCGGAGGGGCTGGTGCTGCTCACCTCGGTCGCCTTCGCGATCGGCGTCGTACGGCTCGGCCGCAAGCAGTGCCTGGTGCAGGAGCTCCCCGCCATCGAGGGCCTGGCCCGCGTCGACGTCGTCTGCCTGGACAAGACCGGCACCCTCACCGAGGGCGGCATGGACGTCACCGAGGTGCGGGCGCTGGGCGATGCGGACGACGCGTATCTGCGCCGTGTGCTGGGCGCCCTCGGCGCCTCCGACCCCCGGCCCAACGCCAGCCTGCAGGCCATCCTCGACGCCTACCCGGACGGCGAGGAGTGGCGGTGCACGCAGTCGCTGCCGTTCTCCTCGGCCCGCAAGTACAGCGGCGCCGCGTTCGACGAGGGCAGCGGCCGGGCCTCGGCCTGGCTGCTCGGCGCCCCCGATGTGCTGCTGCCCGAACAGGACCCGGCGCTCACCGAGATCGAGCAGCTCAACGAGCAGGGGCTGCGGGTGCTGCTGCTGGCCCGGGCGCGGGGCGGACTGGACGGGCCGGACATCGCCGCCGGGGCCGTACCGAGCGCGCTCGTCGTCCTGGAGCAGCGACTGCGGCCGGACGCCGGTCAGACGCTGGCCTACTTCGCCGAACAGCGGGTCGCCGCCAAGGTCATCTCCGGCGACAACGCGGTCTCCGTCGGCGCGGTCGCCGGAAAGCTCGGCCTGCCGGGCGCCGAGAACACCATGGACGCGCGCCGGCTGCCCACCGACCCGGACGCCATGGCCACGGCCATGGAGGAGAACGCGGTCTTCGGCCGGGTCACCCCTCAGCAGAAGCGGGACATGGTCGGCGCGCTCCAGTCCCGCGGCCACACCGTCGCGATGACCGGCGACGGCGTCAACGACGTACTGGCGCTCAAGGACGCCGACATCGGCGTCTCCATGGGTTCGGGCTCCGAGGCGACCCGGGCCGTCGCCCAGATCGTGCTGCTCAACAACAGCTTCGCGACGCTGCCGTCCGTCGTCGCCGAGGGCCGCCGGGTGATCGGCAACATCACCCGGGTCGCCACCCTGTTCCTGACCAAGACCGTCTACTCGGTGCTGCTGGCCATCCTGGTGGTCTGCTTCCAGGTCGACTACCCGTTCCTGCCGCGCCATCTGACCCTGCTGTCGACGCTGACGATCGGCGTTCCGGCGTTCTTCCTGGCCCTCGCCCCCAACACGGAACGCGCCCATCCGCACTTCGTGCGCCGTGTCATGCGGTACGCGATCCCGTCGGGCGTCATCGCGGCCGTCGCCACCTTCGTGACGTATCTGATCGCCCGGCACCACTACTCCGGTACGGGTGCGCTGGACGCGGAGACCAGCGCGGCGACACTCACGCTGTTCCTGGTCTCGATGTGGGTCCTGGCGATCATCGCCCGCCCGTACACCTGGTGGCGGATCTGCCTGGTGGCGACGATGGGACTGGCGTTCCTCGTCGTGCTGGTGGTGCCGTGGCTGCAGGACTTCTTCGCGCTGAAGCTGGTGGGAGCGACGATGCCGTGGGCCGCGGTGGGGATCGCGGTGGTGGCGGCGGCCGGCCTGGAGTACGCCTGGCGGCTGGTCGGCCGCCGCTTCCCGTCGTAACCCTGTGCTGATGCCCGCGGGTTACTTCACGTCGACGAAGTCGCCCGCGGTGGTGACGGCCGGGGTGGTGGACGTACCGGCGAAGCTGTAACGCCAGTAGCCGTCGACCGAGGCCTTGACGGTCGTCTTCAGGTTGCCGGTGCTGTTCGTCTTGATGGTCTTGATGGTGGTGTAGGTGGAGCTGCCGCTCTTGCGGAACTGGAGCTTCACCGACTGGCCGGTGTAGCCCTGGTACTTGAAGGTCTCCCAGTTCGCCCGCGTGAGCTTGCCGGTGGCCGTGATCGTGGCGCCCTTCTTCACGGGCTCCGGGGAGGCGTTGACCGTCAGCTTCGACAGCCGCTGCACACGGGCGGTGCTGTAGAAGTCGGTGTAGGCGACGTCGGCGCCGGTACCGGCGAGCGCACCCGCCGAGACGTGCCAGGTGCCGGCCAGGGCGTTCTTGTACAGGTCGTAGCGCGGGTAGATCGTGAAGGTCAGCTTGCAGGTCGAGGTCGTCGCGCTGGCCTTGGTGCACGACGCGGCGTCCTCGTTCGGCAGGATCGCCCCGTCGATGGTGTCCGGTGAGGACGGGTCCGTGCCGTGCCACAGGTCGGCGTAGGCGTCGACGACACCGGACGCGTGCGAGGCGGTGACCGAGATGGAGATCGTCTTCGCGTTCGTGGTGCCCAGGACGATGTCCTTGCCGCCGTTGACGACGACCTTCGAGATGACGGGCTCCGCGGCGGCCGCGGTGGTGGCCGCGGCGGCCTTCGAGGAACGCTGCGCGGTGATGCCGAAGACCTCGGAGGCCGACGTCGGCTTGTTCAGGTTCGCAGCGGAGTGGTCGCCCGCGTGGGCGGCCGGAACGGCCAGAGCGGACAGAGCCAGGGCGCCGGAGGCGGCTGCGACAGTGGCGCGAATACGCATGTGTTTCCCCAGTGGAGAAAGGCCCGGCGAGTACGTGGTGCGACCCGGCCGGGCTCGTGTGGTCTGTGAGTCTGCTGACTCCACAGACCAGACCTCTTACGCAGGTGAAGGGTTGTACGCAATCCGGTGTTCTCTTGCACGTCACCCTGCGGCCCCGCGCGTGCCGCCCCACGGCGGACGGTCGACGCACGGGGCCACGAACCGCCGTCAGTCGAACCAGCGGTCCCGGGCCAGTTCCTCCGTACGGGACGGGTCCTCCAGCAGTGCCGCGACCTCGAAGCGGCGCGGCCACTGCCCGGCCGCCCAGGCCAGGCCCGCGGCGACGCCCTCCAGCGTGGCGGCGTGCACGGTCCCGTCGGGGGTGCGGCGCCAGTCCAGTTCGACGCCGCCCGCGCGCAGTTCGCCGTGTTCGATGTACGCCTCCGGGGTTCCGGCGCCGAGCAGCACCCGTACCGAGTCCGGCACCCGGTGCTCCTCGCCCTCCGTCGTCACCTGCGCCTCGACGCTCTCGCCGAGCCGCCGCACCTGGAACAGCTCGGTCAGCTCGGCCGCGCGCGTCGGGGCGACCGGCAGCAGCGGGAGCCCGCCGGTGAGCGGCAGCAGATCCGGGGCGTCCGCGATCACGGCGTCCGCCGCGTCGACGACCCGCGCCTCGCCGTCGACCACGGCCCGCAGTTCATCGGGCAGCGTGACCTGCTCGGGATCCAGATCGGCCAGGGCCGTGTACAGGGAGTGCAGTTGTACGGGACCGACCTCGCGGTCCTCGTCCGCGAGCCGGCCGAGGAGTTCGGCCGCGCCGCCCGGCTCGTCGAGGAGAGCGGCCACGGACGTCCGTACGCCGAGGGCGCGCAGCACCTGGGCGTCGTCGAAGCCCGTCGCGTCGGCGGAGTCGTACAGTCCGGCGAGCCGGGGGTCGCCGCTCGCCGCGCGCAGACCGGCGGGGCGGCGGCCGTCGAGCACGGGGTGGTCGCGCAGCCACCAGGCCGTGTACGGGCGGACCGACTGCGTCGTGCCGTCGGGCAGCAGCACCCGCACCGGCTGGGTCAGCGCGTCGCGCAGCGGCGGCCGGGCGAGCAGGGCGAGGGCCTGCGGCCACGCGTCGTCGTCGACGAGGTCGAGATCGCGTACGGCGACGAGTTCGGTGGCGACCGGCGGCACCGGGGTGTCGGGCAGCCGGTCGAGGATGTCCTCGCACCACACGTCCACGGCGTCGAGCAGTCCGGCGTCGTCGGGCTCGGCGAAGTCGCCCTCGCGGGGCTCCAGTTCGTCCGGGTCCAGGACGACATCGGTGGCCCGCACGAGGGCGAAGGTGGCGAGCACTCCACAGGCGGTGAGCGGCTGCTCGCCCCAGTGGTCGGTCAACTCCTGGTCGCAGAGCGCCAGTTCGCCTTCCCGCATGATGGATGCGAAGGGGCTTCCCGGCAGCACGAGTTCACCGGCGGGCGCGGGTTCGCCGTCCTCGTCGGGGAGGGCGAGCGCACCGAGCCAGGGCTCGTCGCCGGGGGCCAGTTCGGCGTCCCGTACGAGGGTGAGGACGGTCTCGGCGAGCTCGTCGGCGTCCAGCGCGTCCTCGTCCCAGATCTCGCCCGCGTCCAGCGATCCGGCGACGGCGGCCCGCACCTGCGGGGTCGTCAGCACGGCGCGCGGGGTGGCGGGCAGGGCGCCGAGCTTCTCCAGCAGCGGATGGGCGGCGTCCGGGTGCGCGACCTTCAGCCCGAGCCGGGCGAGACGTTCCAGGACGGGGCCTGTGAGCGCGCCCGGGAGCGGGAGGAGGACCTGGCGGGGGCCGATGGTGGTGCGGGGGGCGACCGGAATCCCGGAGTCCGACGGCTCGGCCCCGGCCGACGGGACGGGGAGATCTGTCCCGGCCAGCGGGACGGGGAGGCCGGAAAGGCGGTCCGGGTCGATGCCGGACAGGCTCTCGTAGAGCCGCCGCCACCATCCGGGGTCGCGCTCCAGACCGGCGAGCCGGTCGATCGCCTCGGTCAGCGGGACGCGGGCGATCCCGAGGGTGCGCAGTTCGCTGCGGCGCTCCAGTCCGGCGGGCAGCAGGCACGGCAGGACCTCGGCGAGCACCCGTACGGTCTCGGCGCCGACGCCCTCCAGCACCTCGGCCTCGATGGGGCGCAGCGCGGTGGTGGTCGTAGCGCGGATGCCGTCCGCCTCCGCGTCCCAGCTGTCCCACCGGTCCGTCTCGGTGGTGGGCTCGCGCGGGGCGGCGGGCTCCAGGAAGGCGACGCGCGGCAGCCGCGCCAGGATCGCGCCGCGCAGGGCGCCGTCCAGTTCGCCCTTGCCGAGCGGCCCGGGGACGAGGTCGATGGTGTCGATGGACACCGGCTGCCAGTCGGCGAGCAGTTCGGCGTACGCGTCGGCCGCGCGCTGCACCAGGAAGTCGGTCAGCGGTCCTGCCGCGGGGTGGCGGCGGGTGGTGTCGAGCGGCAGCGACGCGATGAGCAGCGCGGGGATGCCGAGGGGTTCGTCGGTGGGGGTCGGCGCGTGGACGACGGGGACGGTACGGGGGCGTACCGGGGCGCCCTCGGTGTCCACCGGGACCGCCCAGGTGACCGACCAGTGCGGTCGCAGCCGTTCCTCGCGGGGCCGGTCGGCGAGCAGGGCGGGCTCGACGGGGCCGTGGTGGGTGACGGTCCGCCAGCGGTGCGTGCCGTGCGCGGAGTCCTCGACGTGGGTGTACGGGCCGTGCTGCGAGCGGCGCAACGTCCGTACGGCGTCCGGGGTTTCGATCACGATCTCGCTGATGCCGCGCAGGGTGAGCAGGAGCGCGTCGTCGACCGCGTCGAGCAGCCGGACCACGAGGTCCTCGGCGCCGCCGTCGCGCAGCGGGAGGACGACGACGGTGTCGTACCCGTCGGGTGCGGTGCCCTCGGCGGGCAGCGGGAGCCGCAGCAGGGGCACGTGGCCGTCGCGGCGGCGCAGCTCGTCGCCGAGGCCGGGGCTGGCGACGGCCGTCCGCGCGGCAAGGTCGCGGGCCTCGGCGAGGGACCAGCGGACGCCGCCGTGCCGGCCGACGACGGCGGGCTCGTCGCTCACCGCGAGCACGGCGGCGAACCCGACGCCGAACCTGCCCACGGCGCCCTCGTGGCCCTCGCGCTTGGCGGAGGCGCGCAGGGTGGAGAGCGACTCCACGCCGGTGGCGTCGAGGGCGGCGCCGGTATTGGCGGCGGCGAGCACGGCGGGGGCGTCCGCGGTCGCCGGGTGAAGGGTGAGACGGAGCCGGCCGGGGACCTGTGCGCGGGCGGCGGCGTCGGCGGCGTTCTGGGCCAGCTCGACGACGAGGCGGTCGCGGTAGCCGCCGAGCGCGAGGTCCTCCTCGGCGTTGGCGTCCTCCCGGAACCTGGCGGGGCCCGCGCCCCAGGCGTCGAGCACACCGCGCCGCAGCCGTGCGGTCCCGAACGGGTCGGCCCCCTCGGTCGCATTCATGCTCACGCTCTGACTCCGCTCTTTCCGGTTACGCGTTGCCCGTGCCGCCAGTGTGCGCCCGAAGCTACCGGGTCCTCACGCCTGAGGGGGAACCACGTCTGCGGGGTTGCCCGCGGCAAGGCCGGATTCTGCCGCACCACGCACCACGGCCCCGGTTCCGTCCTCAAACGCCGAAAACCGGCCCGTCCGGCGAAGAACCAGCCTGCCCGGCGATTGAGGACAAAACCGGTCCGCCATAAGAACCCGCAGGCCCGACGGCCGGGCGCGCCGGAAAACCCGGAATCCCCGCACCCCTCCCCGTCAGGAGTGGCCGAGATCCTCGGTAGGACCGTCCGGCTCCGCCGGAACCGACCCGGAATCCCGCGCCGGGCGCAACGGATACTCATCCACCTGCATCGTGTCCAGCGCATGCGGCGCCGGCTTCGGCGGCTTCGGCATCACCGCCGCCTCCGAATGCCCACCGCACCCGTACGACAGCGACACCACATGCCCGTCCGCAGGACCGAACTCGTTCGCGCACACCCCGAACGCCTGCTTCAGCGACCCCGCCAGCGGCACCAGGAACGCACACGTGACGCACGACGCCGGAGCCGCCTGGGCCATCGGCGTCTTCGCGCCGAACGCCTCGTCCCACCGGTCGGCCGCCGTATGCAGCCCGTACCGCGACAGCACCCGCGCCCGGCGCATGCCGAGCTCCTCCGCGACCGCCTCGATCGAGCCCCGGCTCGTCGCCGCGGGGCGCGTCGTCAGCTCAGCGTCCTCCGCGTCGACGAGGTCGGCCAGCTCCCCGGACACCTCGGAAACCGCGGAGTTCGGCGCCGGCTCGTCCTCGCCGGAGTAGCCGGGCTCCAGGCGGATGTCGTCCGCCTCGGTGGGCAGCAGATCGCCCGGCCCCATGTCCCCGGGCCGCAGCCGCTCGCTCCACGGCACCCACTCCGGGGCGAGGAGCGCATCGCTGCCGGGCAGCAGCACCGTCTCGTCGAGGGTGACGTTCTTCGCGCGGGACGCCCGCGCGACGGTCACCGCCCAGCGCCAGCCCCGGTACCCCGGCTCCTTGCACTCGAAGAAGTGCGTGACGACCCGGTCCCCCTCGGAGACCAGGCCCACATGCTCACCGACGACCCCCGGCGCGGCTGCCTCCTCGGCCGCCGCGCGTGCGAGGTCTACCGCCTCGGCGCACAGACGGTCCGGGACAGGGGTACGGGCCGTACGGCTTCGCGTCGTCGCAGCACTCACAGGTCTCGCTTCTCTCCTACGCCAGTCTCACGAGCGCGCCAGCACATCCATCGATTCCGGCCATGACGGATGCGGGCGGAGCGGACCTGGGGGCCGCGTCGACGTCCACACCCGTTGTGCCTTCCTCGGGCGCACCTTCTGCTATCCATTCTGCGGGATCGCCGATAGGCGCGCGGCCGAGAACAACCGCCGGTGGCGCGCTACGCACGCTACCCTCTCCGCCGCCCCCCGCCCACCTGCACGTCCCAAACAAGGCCGTATACGACGCCGCATCCCGTATGAGGGCGGCCCCGGAACCGTCGCAAATGCCGGCCGGCCGGGCCCCGGCCTGTCCCGCCCGGGCCGGGCCGGCCACTGACCCGACAGGGCGGAGTGCACCGCGCCCCGCGCCGTTCCCGGTTCACCGCCGCCGCGACTGGGGCACTATGACGAAGTGACTTCCGTCAGGTCGCACAAGGATTCCGGCCCGCTCCGCAGGACGGGCCGGACGATCGGTCATGCCCTCCACACCCCGTTCACCGGCACCGCGAAAGGCATCCGGAAGGCGACGCACGCCCACGGCGCCGGGGAATCCGGGCTCGGCAAGCTGATCGAACTGCACGCGGTGAACGGCGCGGGCGATGTGATGATCACGATCGCGCTCGCCTCGACGGTGTTCTTCTCCGTGCCGACGGACGAGGCCCGCGGCCGCGTCGCCCTCTACCTCGCCGTCACCATGGCGCCTTTCACCCTCCTCGCACCCGTGATCGGCCCGCTCCTGGACCATCTTCCGCACGGCCGCCGCGCCGCGATGGCCGCTGCGATGCTGGCCCGTGCGGTGCTGGCGCTCACCATGTCGGGCGCGGTCGCCACCGGCGGCCTGGAGCTGTATCCGGCCGCGCTGGGCGTCCTGGTCTGCTCGAAGGCGTACGGAGTCGTACGCAGCGCGGTCGTACCGCGCCTGCTGCCACCCCGCTTCTCCCTGGTGAAGGCGAATTCCCGGGTCACCCTGGCCGGGCTCCTGGCGACCGGTGTGGCCGCCCCGATCGGGGCGGGGCTGCACACCATCGGGTCCCCCTGGCCGCTGTACGGCGCGTGCGTGATCTTCATCGGGGGGACCGTCCTCGCCTTCACGCTGCCGCACAAGGTCGACTCCGCGAAGGGCGAGCGGAAGGCCCACCTGGTGACGCCGCACGGCGTGACGACCCCCCGCCCGGAGACAAAGCGGAACGGGAAAGCCGGCGGAAGGACGAACGGGAAGACGAAGGCCCGCGAGCGGAACGGTGAGAAGCGGCCGGGGCTGCGGTCCGTGGGGCCGTCCGTGCTGAACGGCCTCCAGGCCAACACCGCGCACCGCGCGCTCTCCGGCTTCCTCATCTTCTTCCTGGCGTTCCTGCTGCGCGAGCATCCGCTCGCCGGGCAGAGCGCCGCCGTCTCGCTCGGCATCGTCGGAGTGGCGGCCGGTGTCGGCAACGCGCTCGGCACGGCGGTCGGCTCCTGGCTGCGGGCCCGCGGCCCCGAGGTGATCGTCGCCTCGGTGCTGGCCCTGGCCCTGGGCGTCGCCGTGCTCGCCGCGCTCTTCTTCAGCACCGTCATGGTCGCCGCGCTCAGCGCGACCGCCGGTTTCACCCAGGCCCTGTCGAAGCTCTCGCTGGACGCGATGATCCAGCGCGACGTGCCCGAAGAGGTACGGACATCCGCGTTCGCCCGGTCCGAGACCGTGCTCCAGATGGCCTGGGTGGTCGGCGGCGGCATCGGTATCGCCCTCCCCCTCAACGGCGTACTGGGCATGTCGGTCGCCGCGGGCATCCTCGCGCTGGGTGCCGCCACGTCCGTACGGGGGCTGCTGAGCGCCGCGCGGCGCGGCTCGCCGCACCCCCGCGTGGCGTGAGCCGGAGCGACCGATAGCCTTCGGCCCATGACCGTTGCGTTCTTCTCCGGTAAGGGCCGCCGAATCGGCGTCGCTCTTGGTGCCGTGTCCGCGGGACTCCTTGTCCTCTCCGCCTGCGACAAGCCGACGCCGCTCGCGACCGTAACGGTCGGCGGCAACTCGGTGAGCACCGAGGCGGCCTGCTACAACGACGGCGAGCCCCTCAAGACGTCCGAGATCCAGGGCTGCCTCAACAAGAAGGCGGAGAAGTCCGTCAAGGTCGCGATGGACGACAAGGTCCGCTTCGGCGTCGACCCGGAGATCGCGGACAACGGCTGGACGCTGTTCATCAACGGTCAGCAGGCCGAGCAGGAGCCGTACAAGAGGACCTACCGGTCCATCCCGGGCAGCGCCTTCTTCTCCAGCCAGACCGGCGAGACCACGGACAAGACGCAGATCAGCATCGTGGAGACCAAGGGCAAGAAGCTCACGGGCATCTGGCACTTCGAGCTGAAGAAGACCTCCTGACCTCCTGACCTCGGAGGATTCCCCCGTGCGTGTGCTCGTCGTGACCGCTGTCCCAGCAGAACGGGACGCGGTCACGCGTGCTTTCGGGGAGGTGTCCGGTCCCGCCGGGCACGAGGTGCCCGGTTCGCAGGTCCACCGCGTGGCCTGCAACAGTGGCTTCGCCGTGGTCGACGTCCTCGCGGGCGGCGTGGGACCGGCCGCGGCGGCGGCCGCCACCGCATTCGCCCTCGCCTCCGCCCCCGGACCGTACGACCTGGTCATCTCTGCCGGGATCGGCGGCGGGTTCGCGCCCCAAGCCCCGGTCGGCTCGCTCGTCGTCGCGAGCGGCATCGTCGCGGCCGATCTGGGCGCCGAGACCCCCGAGGGCTTCGTGCCCGTCACCGGTCTGGGCTTCGGGCGCGAGCGGTTCACGCCACCGCCCGCGCAGGTGGCGGACGTGGCCACCGCGACCGGTGCGCTCACCGCCGAGATCCTCACCGTCTCCACGGTGACCGGCAGCGCCGCGCGCACCGCCGCCCTGCTCTCCGCGCACCCGCGGGCGGCCGCCGAGGCCATGGAGGGCTTCGGCGTCGCCGAGGCCGCCGAGCGCACGGCCGTACCGGTGCTGGAACTGCGGGCCATCTCGAACGCCGTCGGCCCGCGCGACCGGGACGGCTGGCGCATCGGCGAGGCGCTGGCCGCGCTCACCGGGGCGTTCGGGAAGATCGTCCCCGTACTGGAAGGTTGGACCCACCATGACCGACACAACTGGTAACCAGTCGCGCCCGTTGGACATCGCTTTCTCGCCCTGCCCGAACGACACGTTCGTCTTCGACGCCTGGGCGCACGGAAGGGTCCCCGGCGCGCCCGCCCTCGATGTCACCTTCGCCGACATCGACATCACCAACAAAATGGCCGAGCGCGGCGAACTCGACGTACTCAAGGTCTCGTACGCGGTGCTGCCCTGGGTGCTGGACGAGTACGCGCTGCTGCCGTGCGGCGGGGCGCTGGGACGGGGCTGCGGACCGCTCGTCCTCACGAAGGAGGCGGGCACGGACCTGACGGGGAAGACCGTCGCCGTGCCGAGCGAGCGCTCGACCGCGTATCTGCTGTTCCGGCTCTGGGCGGCGGAAGTCGTGCCGGACGGGGTCGGCGAGATCGTCGTCATGCCGTTCGACGAGATCATGCCCGCCGTGCGCGACGGGAAGGTGGACGCCGGTCTCGTCATCCACGAGGCCCGTTTCACGTACCAGAACTACGGGCTGCACAACCTCGCCGACATGGGCCGGCACTGGGAGGAGACGACCGGGCTGCCCATCCCGCTCGGCGCGATCATCGCCAAGCGCTCGCTGGGAGCGGACACGCTGAAGCTGCTCGCCGAGTCGGTGCGCACCTCGGTACGGATGGCCTGGGACGACCCGGAGGCGTCACGGCCCTACGTCCTGGAGCACGCGCAGGAGATGGACCCGGCCGTGGCGGACCAGCACATCGGGCTGTACGTCAACGAGTTCACCGCCGACCTCGGCGAGGACGGTTACGCGGCGATCCGCGGACTGCTGACCCGCGCGGCGGCCGAGGGGCTGGTACCGCCCCTCGGCCCCGACGCACTGTCGTTCGTCTGATTTCCGCTTCCGCTTACGGCTTTCGCCTGCCGCTTTCGCTTTTCGCGCAGGTCACACGTCGAGCTGGTCGGCGACCGCGCGCAGCAGGCCGCCGATCTTCTTGCCTGCCGCCTTGTCGGGGTAGCGGCCGCGCTCCAGCATCGGCGTGATGTTCTCCAGCAGGGTGGTCAGGTCCTGCACGATGGACGCGAGCTCGTCCGGCTTGCGGCGCTGGGCGGCCGCGACGGACGGGGTCGGGTCCAAGATCACCACCGACAGTGCCTGATCTCCCCGCTGACCTGCGACGACACCGAATTCGACGCGCTGGCCGGGCTTGAGTGCGTCGACACCGTCGGGAAGCACGGAGGAGTGCACGAAGACGTCGCCGCCGTCATCGCGGGAGAGGAAGCCGAAGCCCTTCTCGCTGTTGAACCATTTGACCTTGCCAGTCGGCAAAGTACGCACCCCATCTCAACCCGTATGCCGGAACAAAGCCTCAGCAGGTCAGGCTATCCAGTGGTGGTGCTCCCCTGCTGGCAGAAGCCTCCCCAGGTGAAGTACCCCTCGTCAAGCCTGGTCATCCGGACTGTGTCCGGAAACGGGCGGGAACTACCCTGGCGGGGTGAGTACTTCTCCCTCTGGCGCAGGTGACCGGCTCGTCCGGATCGGCGCGATCGTCTTCTTCCTCGGAGCACTGGCCACGCTGGCCACGGTGGCCCCGCTGTTCCTCGGAACCCGTCCGCTTCCGTCCATCGCATGGTCACTGTGCATGCTGATGGGTGTGGGCTTCCTGATCGCCGCGGCAGGCGTGGTGCGGTCGGTACGGGCGGGGTCGCCGAAGCGGTGACACCGGGCTCGTCCGGCGGCCGCTCCGTCCTCAGACGCCGGACGGGCTCGATTTTGCCTGCACGTACCCGTTCAGCCACGACGGGAACTCCGTCAGCGTCGACAGGACGACATCCGCCCCCGCCGCCCGCAGCTCCTCCGCGTCGCACGGTCCCGTGGTGACCGCCACCGACAGCGCCCCGGCCGTGCGGGCGCCGCGTACGTCGCCGGTGTGGTCGCCCACGTACACATCCGCCCCGTGCTCCCGCAGCGCCACCCCCTTCGCCTCCGCCCACAGGCCGCCGATCACCGCGTCGGACTCGATCCCGAGGTGCGCCAGGTGGAGCTCCGCGCTCGGCCCGTTCTTCGCGGTGACGACGATCACCCGGCCGCCCCGCTCACGGATCGCCGCGATCGACTCCCGCGCACCCGGCAGTGCCGGGCTCGGCACGATGGCGTGTGTGGGATAGATCTCCCGGTAGCGGTCGGCGGTCGCGGCCACCGCATCGGCCGGAAACCAGTTCCGCAGCTCGTGGTCGACCGGTGGCCCGAGCCTGCTCACCACCAGATCCGCGTCGATCGGCGTGCCCGTCTCGGCGGAAAGTGCCAGGTAGGCGGCCTTGATACCGGGCCGGGAGTCGATGAGCGTCATGTCGAGGTCGAAGCCGACCGTCAGTGAGTGCGCAGGCATGGGATCCATTGTCGCGGGGCCGGACGCCGGACCCACCCGGATACGGCCCCGGGGCCCGGGGCCCCGCAACGCCGGTGCTTAGACTTAGCCGAGCCTAACTTTGCTTCGCTCTCGATTGGGTCCGATGTCAGCCGCCGCACCACGCCGCCCCAGACGCGCACTCGCGACGGCGGCGGCCGTCGCGGCGCTGCTGGTGGCGATACTTCTCAGCCTCGCCGTGGGGGCCCGCTCCATACCCCCGTCCGAGGTGATCGACGCCCTGCTGCACGGCGGGCACTCCGACGCCGCCGAAGTCATCCGGAACATGCGGGTGCCGCGCACCCTGATCGGGCTGATGGTCGGCGCGGCACTGGCCCTCGCGGGCACGGTGCTCCAGGGCATCACCCGTAACCCCATCGCCGACCCCGGCATCCTCGGCATCAGCCAGGGCGCCTCGGTGGGTGTGGTGCTGGCCATCGCGTACGCCGGAGTCCACACCCTGACGGGGTACGTGTGGTTCGGGTTCGCGGGGGCGGCGATCGCCTCCGTCGCCGTGTACGCGATCGCATCGAGCGGGCGCGGGGGCGCCACCCCCGTGAAGCTCGCCCTCGGCGGCGCGGCGATCAACGCGCTGCTGGTGTCGGTGACGATGGCGGTGCTGACGACCAAGGCGTCCGCGCTGGACGAGTTCCGCTTCTGGCAGGTCGGCTCGATCGCCGGGCGCGAGGCCGATGTGGCCCAGCAGATCTGGCCGTTCGTGCTGATCGGGACCGTGCTCGTACTGTCCGTCGCCCGCGGGCTCGACGCGCTGGCGCTCGGCGAGGACGTGGCGAAGGGGCTCGGACAGAAGGTCGCGACGGTACGGATCGTCGGCGGCGTCGGGGCCACCGTGCTGACCGGTGTCGGCGTAGCAGCGGCCGGGCCGATCGCGTTCATCGGGCTCGCCGTCCCGCACATCGCCCGCGCGATCGTCGGCGGCGACCACCGCTGGGTGCTGCCGATGGCGGCGCTGATCGGGCCCGTCATGCTGCTGGTCTCCGATGTCATCGGCCGCATCGTCTTCCCGCCGAGCGAGGTCCCGGCGGGCGTGATGACGGCGCTGATCGGGGTTCCCTTCCTGGTCACCCTGGTACGCCGGAAGGCGGTGCCCGCATGAGCGACACCACGCTGCGGGTGCGGCCCTCCGGGTACCACGTCCTGCGGATCGGGGCGCGGGGCCGGTTCCTGCTGCACCGGCGGGCGGCCGTCGTCGCCGCCGTCCTCGTCGTGCTGCTGGCCGCCGTCTGTGTCGCGTACCTCTGCGTCGGCGAGAGCTTCGTCGCGCCCGGCGAGGTCGTGAAGGTGATCCTGGGGCAGCCGTCCCCCGACGAGCTGGTGGTCGGCACGCTGCGGCTGCCGCGGATGGTCGTGGGGCTGCTGGTCGGCGCGGCGTTCGGGATCGCCGGTGCGCTGATCCAGACCGTCGCCCGCAACCCGCTGGCCAGCCCCGACATCATCGGCATCAGCCAGGGGGCAGGTGCGCTCACGGTCGGCGCGATGACGTTCGGCGTCACCTCGTACACCGTGCTGCCGTATCTCTCCGTCATCGGCGGAGTGGCCGCGGCGGCCCTCGTGTACGTCTTCGCCTGGCGCGGCGGGCTGCACGCCACCCGCTTCGTCCTCATCGGCATCGGCTTCGCCATCGCGCTGCGGTCGGTCACCACGCTGTTCCTGACGAAGGGCGACTATCTGGTCGCCCAGCAGGCGCAGATCTGGATGACCGGCTCGCTCAACGGCCGCGGCTGGTCCGAGGCCGCGCCGATCGGCTGGACGCTGCTGATCCTGCTGCCCGCCGCCTTGTGGGCCGCCCGTGCCCAGCGCACCGTCTCGCTGGACGACGACACCGCGACGGCGCTCGGGGTGCGGCTGGGACGGGTACGGCTGGGGCTGGTCGCCCTCGGTGTGATCCTGGCGTCCGTGGCGACGGGGACGGCCGGTCCGGTCGACTTCGTGGCGCTGCTCGCCCCGCAGATCGCCCGCCGCATGACCCGTACCGCGCAGATCCCGCTGCTGTGCTCGGCGCTGCTCGGCGCGCTGATCGTCGTCTTCGCCGATCTGCTGGCGCGCAAGCTCTTCTCGCCCACCGAGCTGCCGGTGGGCGTTCTGACGGCGGCGGTCGGCGCCCCGTATCTGATCTGGCTGATCATCCGCGGTCACGGTGGCGGTCGCGGCCGTAGTGGAGGCACTGCATGAGCTCGACCCGTACGTCCGACACGACGGCGACCGCGACCAGCCGGCTCACGGTGCGGGAGCTGACCCTCGCCTACGAGGACCGCACGGTCGTGCACGAGCTGGACCTCGCCGTTCCCGACGGCCGGGTGACGGTCATCGTCGGCCCGAACGCGTGCGGCAAGTCGACCACCCTGCGCGCGCTCGGCCGGCTGCTCAAGCCGCGCGGCGGGGCGGTACTCCTCGACGGTACGGAGCTGTCCCGGATCCCCACCAGGAAGATCGCCCAGTCGATAGGGCTGCTGCCGCAGACCCCGGTCGCCCCCGAGGCGATCACCGTCTGCGACCTCGTCGCCCGCGGCCGCCAGCCGCATCAGCGCTGGTGGCAGCAGTGGTCCCAGGAGGACGAGCGGGCGGTGACGGACGCCATGGAGCGCACGGACGTCACCGCGCTGGCCGACCGGTCGGTCGACGAGCTGTCCGGCGGGCAGCGCCAGCGGGTCTGGATCGCGATGGCGCTCGCCCAGGAGACCGATCTGCTGCTGCTCGACGAGCCGACCACGTACCTCGACATCGCGCACCAGGTGGAGGTCCTGGACCTGGTGCGCCGGCTCACCGCCCCGGCGGCGGACGGCACCCGCGGCCGGACCGTCGTCACCGTGCTCCACGACCTGAACCAGGCCGCCCGGTACGCGGACCATCTGGTCGCCATGAAGGAGGGCCGGATCGTCGCCGAGGGCCACCCGGAGGACATCGTGACCGCCGAGCTCGTACGCGAGGTCTTCGGCCTGGAGGCGGTGATCGTCCCGTGCCCGGTGACGGGGGCGCCGCTGGTGGTGCCGGGGGCGCCGTGGACGCCGTCGACGCCGTCCGGCGCGTCGTAGGGCGGGGCCCATGGACGGCGCCGGATCCTGAAGGGGCTGGATTGCCGCGGCGTCGAAACCCGCTCACACCACGACGAGGCGCACCCTGTCGCCGCACAGTTTGCCCATGTCGTCAGTGTCCGATGTCAGCATGACAACAGGACGTCGCTGCCGCAGAGCGGCCTCGGCCACTGCCGCGTCGATGGCGTACTCGTGGCCGTGCAGTCCGGCCGCCATCAACAGCACCGAGGCCGCCTTCGCCTCTTCGTCGCCCACCGGGACGGTGCGCAGACCGGACAGCACCCAGGCCAGCCGGGCCTTGTTGGTGCGGGCATGCACGGCTTCGATGATGGTGAGCGCGGAGATGACCACTTCCATCCCCCTGGACCGCGCCTCCGCGACCAGTGCCACCGCCGTCTCGTCATCGTTGAGCAGCTTGGAGAGTCCCTCGCTGTCGAGGACGAGTGTGCCTTCGTGGTTCAGCTTGCGGCGGGCCACTGCCCCTCCTCGGCGAACACCTCGTCGAGGACCTGCCGCGCCCGCTGCCGCGCCTGCTCGGAGACCGGACCCTTACGGCTCTCGTAGTCCGCCAGGTACTCATCCAGCACCTGCCCCCGAAGCTCCCGCTCGACGGCTGCGGCGATGAACGCGGAGAACTCCCTCTTACCGGCCCGGGCACGGATCGCTTCAGCGGTCCCTTCGGGCAGAGAGAGGCTGACCCGCGTCGCCGGTCCCTCACCGATGCTGTAAGTCGTCTCGGACATGAGCTCATCGTATCAAACAAGTAGGAAACGAAATGTCTACTTGCGCTTGCAGACTTCCCGCCCGTCGGGTGAGCGGGAGCATGGTCATGCCGTGGCGAGTGATGGGCTGCAGGTGCAGGCGGGGGTCGCCCGTCTGCGGTGCGCCGATGAGCTGGCCGATGTCCACGCGTAGCTCCCGGGCCAGGGGCAGGAGCAGTTCGAGGGTGGGGCGGCGCTGGCCCGACTCCAGTCGCGAGAGCGTGCTGAGGGAGATCCCGGTGGCCTCCGCCAAGGCTGTCAGGGAAAGGCTGCGATGGGTCCGCAGCCCTTTGAGGCGAGGGCCGACCGCCGCCATCGTCGACTGTGTCTCTTCGTCCATCCCTTCACCTTGCCACCGCAGCAAGGATCTTTGCGCGTTGCCGTGGGCGGCCTGACTGTGGAGGCAGGCGCCCTGCCCGGGTTCGCCGCACGGGATGGGAGAGACGCGATGAGCCAGGACAGCGGAACCGAGGTGCCGGACGCGCAGCGGGCCGTGGCGCCGCCCGAAGCGGCGGTGGCGGTGCGCCGTGGTTCGGTGGCGCTGGCCGTGGTGATCTTGGTGCTGACGCAGCTGATGTTCGTCGTGGATACCTCGATCGTGAATGTGGCTTTGCCAGACATCGGCCGCGAGCTGGGCTTTTCCAGCGCGGGTCTGTCCTGGGTGGTCACCGCCTACGCACTGACGTTCGGCGGCCTAATTCTGCTGAGCGGCAAGATCGGCTCCATGATCGGCCCGCGCCGCGCTCTGGTCCTGGGCGTCATCGTCTTTGTGGTCGCCTCCGTCGCCGGGGGTCTCGCGGGTTCAGCTGGGGTCCTGGTGGCGGCGCGAGCACTGCAGGGAGTGGGCGCGGCCATGGCGGCGCCCAGCGTGATGGTGCTGCTGGTGGGGATCACCGCGCCGGGCCCACAACGGTCGCGTGCGATGGCGATGTTCGTCCTGGCCGTCGGCGCAGGAGCCGCGGTCGGGCTGCTAGCGGGCGGTGTGCTGACGCAGACGCTGGGCTGGCAGTGGGTGATGTTCGTCAACGCCCCCATCGGGGTGCTGGTCCTGCTGGGCGCGGTGCGCAATCTGCCGGAGATGGAGCGTCGGCGCACCTCGCTGGACCTCGGCGGCGCCGCAGCCTCGATCCTGGCGATGGTGGCCCTGGTGTTCGCCTTCACCTCCGCCGCCGACCGCGGCTGGAACAGCGCCCTGGTGATGGGGGCGTTCGCCGTCGCCGCACTCGCGCTCGCGGCCCTGGTCGTTTGTGAGCGCAGGAATCCGCATCCGGTGATGCCGCTGGCGTTCTTCTCCTCCGTGCGCAGTGCAGGCCCGCCGCTGTCGATGCTGGTCGTCCCGGCCGGGCAGGTCGGCTTCCTGTTCTTCACCACCCTGCTCACCCAGCAGGTGCTCGGCTTCACACCGATCCAGACCGGTCTGGCCCTGGTGCCTTTCACCGTCGGCCTGATCGCCACCAATCAGCTCACCCCCCGGCTGCTTCCGCGCCTGGGCGAGCGCATCATCGGCAGTACGGGCCTTGCCGGACTGGTGCTGGGCATCGCCTGGATGGCGCTGGTGGCCGCCGACGCCGACGCGAACACCTCGATCGTCACCGTGCTGCTGCCCTCGATCCTGCTCGGCGCGGGCGCAGGCGCCACCTTCGCCCCCGTCACCGCCGTGATCATGCACCAAGCTCCCGCCGAGCACATCGGCGCCGCCGCCAGCCTCAACCAGGGCCTGCAACAGCTTGGCGGCGGCATGGGCCTGGCCGTCCTGACCAGCGTGCTCTCCGCCACCGGCGGACTGGAGGACGGCCTGGGAGCAACCTTCCTTGCGACCGCCGCCTTCCCCCTGGCCGGCCTGCTCCTGTTCGGCCTCTGGGCGCGCCGCATCCCCGCCCCCGACACCACCCCCGCATGATCACCACAGCCCCCGACCACACCCTGGAGAACTCCTGATGAGTGACACCGATCCCCGCTACGAAGCCGCGTTCTGGGACCAGCGCTACAACGCCCCCAACCCGCTGTGGAGCGGTCAGCCCAACCCCGCGCTCGTCGAAGAAGTCACCGCACTGACGCCGGGGATGGCCTTGGAGGCAGGCTGCGGCGAGGGCGCCGACGCCATCTGGCTGGCCCAGGCGGGCTGGCAGGTCACCGGCACCGACTTCTCCGCCCAGGCCCTCGCCCGCGCAGCCGACCACACCCCCACGACGCTGACCGGACGGCTCACCTGGCAACAGGCCGACATCCGCACCTGGACACCTCAGGACGACGCGCCCCACTACGACCTGGTCACCGCCTCCTTTCTTCACTTCCCCTCACCCCTGCGCCGCGCCGTCTTCGCCGCTCTCGCCGCACGGGTTGCCGGCAACGGACATCTGGTGATCATCGGCCACCACCCCAGCGACCTGGACACCGCGATGCCCCGCCCGCCCGAGCCCGACATCTTCTACACCGCCGACGACCTCATCAACGACCTGCCCGCACCCGGCTGGAAGGCCGTCACCCTCACCGCCCGCCCCCGCACTTCCACCACACCCGACGGCCGGCACGTCACCATCCACGACACCGTCCTGACCGCCCAGCGCACCCAGTAGCCCACCCCTCACCCACACGCCACGCAGAAACGAGTACGACCATGCAGCACGGCCTCGCACACCAGACCGCCCTGGTCACCGGAGCCACCGCCGGTATCGGCCGGGCCACCGCGCTGGCCCTGGCCGCCCGCGGCGCCGACATCATCGTCCACGGCCGCGACAAGGAACGAGCAGCCGACACTTTGAAGCGCATCTCAGCCCTCGGCGCCACAGCCCGCTTCGAGCCGGCTGATCTGTCCGACCCCGCACAGGTGACAGACCTGGCCGAACGCGCCGGGCAGGTCGACATCCTGGTCAACAACGCGGGCATCTTCCACTTCGCCCGCACCGCCGACACCACCCCCGCCACCTTCGACGCTCACATCGCCATCAACCTGCGCGCCCCCTACCTCCTCGTCCAGGCCCTCGCCCCCGGTATGACCGAACGCGGACACGGTGCCATCGTCAATGTCAGCAGCGGCGCCGCCGGCACCCCCGGTCTTGGCAGTGGCATCTACGGCGCCACCAAGGCAGCCCTGGAATCCCTGACCCGCGTCTGGGCAGCCGAATACGGGCCCGCCGGAGTCCGCGTCAACGCCGTCGCCGCCGGCCCCACCCGCACCGAGGGCACCGCCGCCTACGGCGAAGCCTTCGAATCAGCCGGACAAGCCGTCGCCCTCCAACGCCTGGCCGACCCCGAAGAGATCGCAGGAGCCATCGCCTTCATGGCCTCCCTTGACGCCAGTTACGTCAACGGCGCCACCCTCAGCGCCATGGGCGGCCAACCCGCCCTCGGATGATCCAGCACAGCCAGGAGCACTGGTCGGCCAATCCGGCATGCGAGCGACAAGGACGGCACAAGGGCCGCTCGATCAGTGCGCGCCGTCATCCACATCGTCCTCGTCCAGCTCGGGCACATCCGGGTCGCGCAGTGAGCGCAGGACACCGGCGGCCGGAGTGGAGGCGGTGAAGCTGTAGCGGCCCAGCAGGTTCAGGTTGCGGTGCTTGAGCGGGGACAGGCGGGCGATGTCCTCGTCCCGCAGTTCGTGGCCCTCGGCGCGGAGCTGGGCGACTGCGGCGTCGAGGTACTTCGTGGTCCACAGCACGATGGCGTTGAGGACCAGGCCGAGCGCGCCGAGCTGGTCCTCCATGCCGTCGCGGTACGCCTGGTGGATGGTGCCGCGCTTGCCGTGGCACACGTCCCGGGCCAGCTTGTGGCGGGACTCCTGCACGGTGAGCTGCCGGTTCATCTGGCGGCGGTAGGTGTCGTCGACCGGGTCGACCACCCGCAGCAGGTGCTCGGTCTTGGCGATCCGCCCGTACTCCGCGAACGCCGCCCCCAGCGGCGTCGGGCGTCCGTCACGTCCGAACATGCGCAGCAGGTCGTAGGCGCGGACCTGGTTGGTGACCAGGGAACCGGCAACCTTCAGCATGTCCGGCCAGGGCATGATCACCTTGTTCAGATTGACCCGGTTACGGGCCAGGTCCTCCACCGCGCCGTAGTGGCCGGTCTCGACGCCGGGCATCGTGGCCCGCCAGAACCGCTGGTCGTCCAGGTCGCGGAATCGGGGGCTGAAGTTGTAGCCGAGGATCTTGAACAGGCCGAACACCATTTCGGAGTACGAGGCGTTGTCGGTCGCCAGCATCTCCGGCTTGACCCCGCCGTCGAGGTTCAGCAGTGCGTCCAGGATGTGCAGGGAGTCACGCGGGGTGCCGGGCACGACCATCTGCCCGATGCCGGCGACCTGGTCGTTGACGGCGTTGAGCCAGGTGATGCCCCGCTTGAACCCGAAGTACTTCGGCGACGGGGCGGCGTTGATGGTGCGCACCGGCACCTGGAAGCGCAGCCCGTCCACGGAGGCGAGCAGCCCGTCGCCCCAGTAACGCACGATCGTGATGCCGGCCTGGGCGGCGATCAACGCGGCGTTCGCCGCGGCGATGGTGTCGGCGCGCAGGTAGTACTGGTCGATGTGCACGAGCCGGGCCCGGGTCAGGGCCTCGTAGCCGGGGTTCACCACCGGGGCCAAGCCGATGTTGCACGCCTCCGACACCAGCAGCGCGACCACCGAGGTGGGCAGGTCCTTCATCCGGGTGGTGCCGTCGCCGAGGTGGACGAAGGCGTCGAAAAACCCGGTCCAGGCGTTCACCTCGAACAGCAGGTCCGGCAGGTCGATCTTCGGGAGCATCTTCTCGACCCGCTTGCGCAGCCAGGCCAAGGACTTGGGCTCGCCGAGGGCGCCGAGCTTGTCGACGTTCAGCTTCACCCGCCCGTCGTCCTGCACCTCGACGGAGACCTTCGCCGCCGGCCCCGCTTCCTCCAGACGTTCGGCGAGCTGCTTCCACCCGGCGTCCAGGCCCCGCACCAGCTCCGCCAGGTGCTCCTGGACGGGCATGTCCAGGCTCAGGGCAGCCAGGACGTCCTCCTCGACCGCGTCCCAGTCCGGCCCGTCCAGCAGGCGGGCCCGCGGGTTGGACCAGCGATGCGAGGGCGAGGCGAACACGTCGCGGTTGTTCAGGGCCCGGTGCAGCTGCTCCAGCACGCACACCACGTACGCGTCCCGGTCCACCGCGGCCTGCGGCAGATCCGGGTTGGCGTACACCACCTTGCGCCACGCGGGCGGCACGAGCTTGTCGTCCACCTCGCGCGGCAGCAGCGGCTTGACGCCCACCTTCCGCCGGGCCAGCGCCGGCAGGCCGCGCACCCCGGCCAGGACCCGCTTGCCCGCGCTCGCCGCGTCCAGCGCCTTCGACTCACCCAGCAACGCGAGGAACGGGCGCACCGTGGCGTACCGGTTCACGAGCGCGGCCCGCATGGCGACCTCAGCCGAGTTCTCGTCCTCGGGCACCAGCGAGACCACCGTGGCCGCAGCACTCATCACGGCAGCGCGCGGGGCGACCTCCTCCACCGCCGCCCACAGCGTGACCACGTCCAGGTCCGCCTCCTGCTCCTCGACCAGCTCCAGCTCCTCGAACAACACCTTCGCCGCCCGCGCGAGCACCCGCGACGCCTTCTCAGCTGCGGCAGCGTCGACAGCCGCTCCTTCTCCGTCTTCCGCTTCGCCGTGTTCAACAGGCGCGTGGCCATCAGGACCTGGAACAGGTCCAGCGCCTCATCGATCGCCTTCGCCTCCAGGTGCCGCATCACCGCGGTGAGCATCGCCGTGCGCTTGGGCTCCCCCGCCCGCTCCAGCAGCGGCGCCTTCGACCCCAGCGCATATCGGGCCAACGCCGCCATCCGGTTCGGCGGGATCTGCGACAGCCTCAGCCGTCCGAGCCGGTACGCGCCGATCTCGTCCACCCGCTCCAGCGCGCGGGCGAACGCCGTCCCGGTGGTCCGCGTCGGCGGCCGACGCAGCCGCTCAAGCTCCGAGAACCGCGAGCCCTCCGGCGTCTTCAGCGTCGCCACCAGTTCTCCGGGCAGCGCCGGGTCCACGCGGCGAGCGGCGCCCGCGACGGTGGCGTGCAGCCGCTTGTCCGCGACCTTCCGCACCTCCGACACCTGCCGGGCCAGCACCGAGACGCCCGGCAGCAGCACCCGGTTGCGGCGCAGCCAGCCCGCCGCGTGGTCGAACAAAGCCTTCGGGCCCTCGGCATGCGTCCACGCCCGCCCGTGCAGGAACGTACGGAACCGCCGCGACCACTCCGCATCGTCGTACTCGTGGTACTCGTAGGCGTCCCGGATTTCCCACGCGTGCTCGTACGCCGTCTTCGGCCGCTCGGTGTACCGCTTCACCACCGACGGGTCCTCGATGCCGAGCTGTGCGGCCAGGTGCTCGACTACCGGCCACGGCGCCTCCAGCGGGTCGTCCGGGAGGAACCGGCCGATGTAGCGAACCGTGCACATCTGGAGCGCAAAGCCGAGCTGGTGGTGCGTGGAGCGTCGCCGGGCGATCAGATCGCGGTCGACGTCGTCCAGGAAGAAGAACCGCTCCAGTTCGGGGCGGGTCGGCTCCTCGCCGGGGCAGCACCAGTTCGGCGAACCTATGCGGTCACAGCACTAGCCGATCATGATCGTTCTCAGCGCCAACCGCTGTACCGATGTTCCCCAAGGCCGAGCATGGCGGCGTGAAAGACGGCACCTGACGCCCACCCGCCTACCCCACCCGCTTCCGCGCCCGCCACACCAGGAACACCGCCGACGCCACCGCGGCCACGCGTACCGCCACGGGCCATACATCGCTCAGCGCGTCCGCCATCCCGTCCTGCGGGATCGGCTCGCCCCAGCGGCCCTCCGTGCGACCCCAGATCCAGACGAGGGCACCCGCCACGACCACGCCCGGCAGCCCCATCGCCGCCCACTTCGCCGCCGCCCGGGACAGCGTGCGAGAGCCGTACGCGAGCAGCCAGCCGCCTGCCAGGGCCAGCCAGGAGCCCATCGCCGCTCCCACGACCAGCAGCGCGGCGGCGAGCAGCAACAGCGGGTGTGAGAACCCGCGGCCCGCCGCCCCGCCCTCACGCGCGCCGCGCCGGCCCAGTCGCAAAATCCGCCGCTGTCGCGGGGCCTCGTCCTCGAAAACGCCGTCCTCGTCCACCGAGTCCACCGGGCCCACCGAGCCGCGCGGCCCCGGAACCCCGCCCCCGCCCACCCGCGGCGGCGGCGGCGTCGGTGGCGTCAGCATGTCCGGGATCTCCACCCCGCCGACGAACCCCGGCACGGCGACCCCCTCACCCAACGGCCCCGGCTCGATCCGCCACCAGTCGGGCTCGCTCCCGGACGGCCCCAGCTCGTCCGTGCCGGCCATGTGCGGCGGCGAGGGCACCCGCCCGGACGCCGCTTCCGGAACCACGGAGTCCGCCAGGTCCTCCTCCGAACCCTCCGATCGCTCCGGACCCCCGTCCGACGCGCCCTTGCGGGAACCGTCTTTCCGGAGCATCCCCTTGCGCGACCGACGCGGGCGCGGAATGCCGCGCCCCTCCCCCGCGACGGCCTCCGGTCCCTGCGGCAGCCGCACCGTCCCGTCCGCCGACGCGGCCGCCGCGGCGACGAGTTCGTCCGGCGTGCCGAGACGCCCGATGATGCGGCGGACGGCCGCGGGGGAGTCCCCCGACTGCCCTCCGCGCTGCCGGTCGATCTCGCCCCGGAGCGTCGAGACGAGCCTCATCCGGGCGCCCGATGACAGCTGTTGCTGCTGCGCCAGGTCCCCGACCCGGCTCAGATAGTCGTAGACGAGCTGGTCGCTCTCGATGCCCACGCGATGGTTCCCCTCTACCGCCCTGCACCGACGGTAGCGCCCTCGGGCCTGTCCGGAGCGACTACCGTGGGTTGGATGGGGATGACCACACCACCGCGGACGCTCGCCGAAGCTCTCCGCGCCCGGGACGACGAGTCGTTGGCGGGGCTGCTGCGTGCCCGCCCGGATCTCCTCACCCCCGTACCTGGCGACATCACTCAGCTCGCGACGAGAGCCGGCACGCGTGCCTCCGTCGTACGTGCGCTGGAGCACCTCGACCGGTTCGCACTGCAGACCGCGGAGGCGCTCGCGGTGGCCCCCGACCCCGCCCCGTACGAGACGCTGCTCGGCCTGCTCACCGGCGACGGCCGGGGCGACGGCGAGCGCCGCGACGGCGCGGACGCGGCGATCGTGGACGCGCTGCCCGCCGCCCTGGCCACGCTGCGCGAACAGGCACTCGTCTGGGGCGAGAACGACCGGCTGCGGCTGGTGCGCACCGCGCGCGAACTCCTCGCGCCGTCCCCGCAGCACCCCTCCCCCACCGGTCTCGGCCCGACCGTCGCCGAGGCGACCGCCGGGATGTCGCCGGGCCGCCTCCAGGAGATCCTGGCGGCCGCCGGACTGCCCGCCACCCATGACCCGGTCTCCGCCGTGACGTCCCTGACCGCGCTCTTCACCGACCGGGCCAGGATGGGCGCGCTGCTGGACACCGCCCCCGCCGAGGCCCTGTCCGTGCTGGACCGGCTGGTGTGGGGGCCGCCGTACGGGGAAGTGACCCCGAACCCCACGCCGCCCGTGAAGTGGCTGCGCGACCACGGGCTGCTGCTGCCCGTGTCGACCCGCACCGTGGTGCTGCCGCGCGAGGCCGCCCTGCATCTGCGGGCCGGGCGCGCCCACCGCGTGCCGGAGCCGCGGCCGCCCGTCGTGGAGGCGGTCGCGAACCGTGATCCCCAGGCTGTGGACAGCGCCGCGGCCGGCCAGGCGTTCCTGGCGGTGAACACCGTCGAGGAGCTGCTCAAGAGCTGGAACGGCGGCGGCCCGGCGATACTGCGCGCCGGCGGGCTCAGCGTGCGCGAGCTGAAGAAGACCGCCACCACCCTCGACGTCTCCGAGCCGGTCGCCGCGTTCTGGACCGAACTCGCCTACGCGGCCGGGCTGCTGGCCTCCGACGGAGAGGCCGACGAACGGTACGCGCCGACGCCCGCGTACGACGACTGGGCCGAACTCCCCGCCCAGGACCGCTGGGTGCGCCTCGCCACCGCCTGGCTCGCCGCGACCCGCACCCCCGGCCTGGTCGGCGGCCAGGACGCCAAGGGCCGGGCCCTGTCCGCGCTCGGCCCCGACCTCGACCGCTCCGCCGCCCCCGAGGTGCGCCACCGGGTCCTCGCCCTCCTCGCCGCCCTGGCACCGGGCAGCGCCCCCGACCCGGAGACCGTGCTCGCCCGGCTCCGCTGGGAACGCCCCCTGCGCGGCGCCTCCGTCTCCCCCGGGGACACCACCGACCTGCGGTCCCGGATCGCCCTGTGGACGCTGAACGAGTCCGAGCTCCTCGGCATCACCGGCCGCGGCGCGCTCGCCGCGCACACCCGCGCCCTGCTGGACTCCGGGCCGGACGAGGCCGCCGCGCTGCTCGCGCCCCTGATCCCGGAGCCGCTGGACCACGTGCTGCTCCAGGCCGACCTGACGGCCGTCGCCCCCGGCCCGCTGGAGCGCCCCCTGGCGGACCTGCTCTCCGCCCTCGCGGACATCGAGTCCAAGGGCGGCGCGACGGTCTACCGGTTCACCCCCGGGTCGGTGCGCCGCGCCCTGGACGCCGGACAGTCGGCCGCCGATCTGCACGCGTTCCTCGCCGCCCACAGCCGTACGCCGGTGCCGCAGCCGCTCAGCTACCTCATCGACGACGTCGCCCGCCGCCACGGCCATCTGCGGATCGGCGCCGCCTCCTCGTACGTACGCTGCGACGACGAGGCCGTGCTGAACGAGATCCTCGCCGACAAGCGCTCGGCCACCCTGCGCCTGCGCCGCCTCGCACCGACGGCGCTGGCCGCCCAGGTCGACCCGGCGTCCCTGCTCGACGGGCTCCGCGAGATGGGCTACGCGCCGGCCGCCGAGTCCGCCGAGGGCGATGTCCTGATCACCCGCGCGGGCGCCCGCCGCACCCCGCCCCGCACGGCCCCCGTCCCCGTGCCCGAGGGCCCTCCGGTCCCGGACACCACCCTGCTCGGTGCGGCGGTCCGGGCGATCCGCGCCGGGGACACCGCCGCCACGGTGGTCCGCAAGGACCAGCCCGACGCACCCGCGGGCCCGGCCGGCTCCCTGCCCCGCACGACCTCCGCCGAGACCCTCGCCACCGTCCAGGCCGCCGCGATGACCGGCTCGGCACTCTGGATCGGCTATGTGAACGCCGACGGGGCGGCCAGCCAGCGCGTCATCGCCCCGGTCCGGGTCGAGGGCGGCTTCGTCACGGCCTACGACCACACGGCGGACGAGGTCCGTACCTACCCCCTGCACCGCATCACCGGCGTCGCCGAACTGGCCGACGACGCGACGTCCTGAGCCCGGACCGGCATCGGGGGACTTCACCCCATGGCCGCCCGATGCGGCACACTGGACGTTTGGCCGCACAGGCGGCCGCACCCCGTAGAAAGGGCCGAGACGCGTGACCGGACCCCTCATCGTCCAGAGCGACAAGACGCTTCTCCTGGAAGTCGACCACGATCAGGCGGACGCCTGCCGTCGTGCGATCGCGCCCTTCGCCGAGCTGGAGCGGGCGCCCGAGCACATCCACACCTACCGGCTGACCCCGCTGGGTCTGTGGAACGCGCGCGCCGCCGGGCACGACGCCGAGCAGGTCGTCGACGCGCTCGTGAAGTACTCGCGCTATCCCGTTCCACACGCGCTGCTCGTCGACATCGCCGAGACGATGGCCAGGTACGGCCGCCTCACGCTGTCCAAGCACCCGGTGCACGGGCTGGTGCTGACCTCCACCGACCGGCCGGTGCTGGAGGAGATCCTCCGGTCGAAGAAGGTCCAGCCGCTGGTCGGGGCGCGGATCGATCCGGACACCGTGGCCGTGCACCCCTCGGAGCGCGGGCAGATCAAGCAGACGCTGCTGAAGCTGGGCTGGCCGGCCGAGGACCTCGCCGGGTACGTCGACGGCGAGGCGCACCCGATCGAGCTGGCCGAGGACGGCTGGGCGCTGCGGCCGTACCAGAAGCAGGCCGTCGAGGGGTTCTGGCACGGCGGCTCGGGTGTCGTCGTGCTGCCCTGCGGTGCGGGAAAGACGCTGGTCGGAGCCGGTGCGATGGCTCAGGCCAAGGCGACCACGCTGATCCTGGTGACGAACACCGTCTCGGCCCGGCAGTGGAAGCACGAGCTGGTGAAGCGGACGTCGCTGACCGAGGACGAGATCGGCGAGTACAGCGGTACGCGCAAGGAGATCCGGCCGGTCACCATCGCCACGTACCAGGTGCTGACGACCCGTCGCAAGGGCATCTACCCGCACCTGGAGCTGTTCGACTCCCGCGACTGGGGTCTGGTGATCTACGACGAGGTGCATCTGCTGCCCGCGCCCGTCTTCAAGTTCACCGCCGATCTGCAGGCCCGGCGGCGCCTCGGCCTCACCGCGACGCTGGTGCGCGAGGACGGCCGCGAGTCGGACGTCTTCTCGCTGATCGGGCCCAAGCGCTTCGACGCCCCGTGGAAGGAGATCGAGGCGCAGGGCTACATCGCGCCCGCCGACTGTGTCGAGGTGCGCGTCAATCTGACGGACTCGGAGCGGCTCGCGTACGCGACCGCGGAGACCGAGGAGAAGTACCGGTTCTGCGCGACGACCGCGACGAAGCGGAAGGTCACGGAGGCGCTGGTACGCAAGCACCGGGGCGAGCAGACCCTGGTCATCGGGCAGTACATCGACCAGCTCGACGAGCTGGGTGAGCATCTGAACGCCCCGGTGATCAAGGGCGAGACGAGCAACGCCCAGCGCGAGAAGCTCTTCGAAGCGTTCCGGCAGGGCGAGCTCAGCGTCCTCGTGGTGTCGAAGGTCGCGAACTTCTCCATCGACCTCCCCGAGGCGACCGTCGCCATCCAGGTGTCGGGAACGTTCGGCTCACGGCAGGAGGAGGCCCAGCGACTCGGCCGCGTGCTGCGCCCGAAGGCCGACGGGCACGAGGCGCGCTTCTACTCGGTGGTCGCCCGCGACACGATCGACCAGGACTTCGCGGCACACCGCCAGCGGTTCCTGGCCGAGCAGGGGTACGCGTACCGGATCGTGGACGCGGACGAGCTGCTGGCCGACGGCTGACAGGCGGCCGGCCCGCTCCGGTGGGGTGCCCGGCCGCGGGGCTCCGGCGCCTCAGTGCGCGCGGCGGCGGACGCCCGCTTCCTCCGCGTACTCGCCGAGGACGACCACGCCGAACGCGGCGCGGACGTAGATCTTGACGGCACGCAGGGCGTCGCCGACGCGGTGGGTGTACGGGTGGCCGGTGGCCGCGGTCGCGCCGTGTGCGGGGCCGGTGCCGCGGGGGTGCAGGGTGACGGTGCTCATGTATTCCATGGTCCTGCGCCCGGCCCGTGAAGGCATCGACCCGCGGACGGAACCCGTCAGCCGTGCGCGTAGGTCTGCGGTCGCACGCCGTCCCCTGCGGGTAGGACCCGGCCCGGCGCGAAAACCGTTCGACCGTGACGGGGACGGTCGATACAATCGCCGGTCTGCCCGCCTCCCGCACCGTGGTACCGGCCGTCGCCGGCAGCCGGGGGAGCGCCGCCGACCGGACGGAAACCGGCCGACAGCGGTACGTACACCTGCGTGCGTACCCAGTGATCGATCCCCGAGCGGACCGCATCGCCCCGAGCCGTGACCGGGACGAGGTGCGGTCCGCCGTCCTGCGTTGAAAAGCCGGAGGCAACACCGTGCCCGCGCACGAACACGAAAGCGACACCACCACCGATCCCCTGGCTCGTGAACGCGCCCATCTCGCCGCGTCCCGCTCCGCGTTGCGCGCCATGCGCGAGGACGCCCAGGCCCTCGACATCCGCGACGTCACCGCGAACTGGGTGAACGCGGCCGTCCTTCAGGCCCAGATCGACGAGCGCATCAAGTCCCTCGCCGACCTCTCCCACACCCCGCTCTTCTTCGGGCGCCTGGACTATCTGCACCCGGTCGGTGCCGAGCAGGCCGAGGGTGCGTCAAAGGGGGCGGCGCGCAGCGCCTCGGCCAAGGGTGGCGGTGGGCGACGGGAGGGCCAGTTCTACATCGGGCGGCGCCATGTCCATGACGCCGACGGCGATCCGATGGTCATCGACTGGCGTGCGCCCGTCTCGCAGCCGTTCTACCGGGCCTCGAAGAAGGACCCGCAGGACGTCGGACAGCGCCGCCGCTTCGGGTACACCGGCGGCGAGCTGACCGCGTACGAGGACGAGCACCTCAGCGACCCCACCGAGGCCGCGCAGACCAGCAAACTGCTCCAGGCGGAGATCGAGCGGCCGCGCGTCGGCCCGATGCGTGACATCGTCGCGACGATCCAGCCCGAGCAGGACGAGATCGTCCGCAGCGACCTCGGCGGCACGGTCTGCGTACAGGGAGGGCCCGGCACCGGCAAGACCGCCGTCGGCCTGCACCGGGTCGCGTATCTGCTGTACGCGCACCGCGAGCGGCTCGCCCGCACCGGCACGCTGGTCATCGGACCGAACCGTTCCTTCCTCCACTACATCGAGCAGGTGCTCCCCGCCCTCGGCGAGCTGGAGGTGAAGCAGGCGACCGTCGACGATCTCGTGACGGCGGGCATCGAGGTGCTCGGCACGGACACGTCGGCCGCCGCCGTCGTCAAGGGCGACGCCCGGATGGCCGAGGTGCTGCGCCGGGCCATCCGTTCACATGTGACGCTGCCGACGGAGCCGGTCATGGTGGTGCGCGGTTCGCGCCGCTGGCGGGTGCCCGCGTACGAACTGGAGGAGATCGTCACCGAACTCCTCGCCCGCAGCATGCGCTACGGCGCCGCCCACGAGGCGCTTCCGCAGCGCATCGCGCACTCCGTCCTGGTCCGGATGGAGGAGGCGGGCGAGGCCCCCGACGACCGGGTGCAGAACGCGGTGGCCCGCACTCCCGCGGTCAAGGCGGCCGTGAAGGCGATGTGGCCCGCCGTCGAACCGGCGAAGCTGGTGCTGCGGCTGCTGTCGGACGCGGAGTTCCTGGCCGCGCACGCGGACGGGCTGCTCACCGAGGACGAGCAGAAGACCATCCTGTGGTCGAAGCCGGCCCGGAGCGTGAAGTCCGCGAAGTGGTCGGCGGCGGACGCGGTGCTGATCGACGAGGCGAGCGATCTGGTGGCGCGTACGCACTCGCTCGGCCATGTCGTCCTCGACGAGGCGCAGGACCTCTCCCCCATGCAGTACCGGGCGGTGGGCCGCCGCTGCACGACCGGTTCGGCGACCGTCCTCGGCGACCTCGCGCAGGGCACGACGCCGTGGTCGACGCAGAGCTGGGCGCAGGCGCTGCACCACCTGGGCAAGTCGGACGCGGTGGTGGAGGAGCTGACGGCGGGCTTCCGTGTGCCGCGCGAGGTGATCGCGTACGCGTCACGGCTGCTGCCGGTGATCTCGCCCGGCCTCGCGGCGGTGGAGTCGGTGCGTGAGTCGCCGGGTTCGCTGGAGGTACGGGAGGTGGGTGATCCGGTCGAGTTGGACGCGGCGGTGCTGGCGGCGTGCGAGGAGTCGCTGACGCGGGAGGGGTCGATCGGCCTGATCGCGGCGGACGCGCGCATTCCGTCGCTGGCAGAGGTGCTGACCGCGGCGGGCCACGCGTATCTGTCCCCCGGCGAGGAGACGACCGCCGAGTCCCGGCTGACCCTGGTCCCGGCGTCGCTGGCGAAGGGTCTGGAGTACGACTACGTGGTGCTGGACGAACCGGCCGCGGTGGTCGACGGCGAACCGGACGAGCGCACGGGGCTGCGCCGGCTGTACGTGGCGCTGACCCGCGCGGTGTCGGGGCTGACGGTGGTTCATGCGGCCGGGGTGCCGGAGGTGTTGGGCTAGAGAGGCGGGGCGGCCCCGAGGACGATGCGCGGGCGGTACGAAGACCGGTCGGCGGAGCCCCCGTAGCCGTCTTCCGGTCCTCTCGACGGACGCGCCAGGATTCGCCACCCCCCGCCAGACTTCTGCGCCAGCGGCCCACGTCCCGGACCTGCGGTGATGTGACCGGCGCAGGAAAATTCGCCACCTGTCGCCAGGTGACGCGACGCCCCGGCGCCATGCTGTGGACCGTAATCCTGACGCCGCACAGCGTCCGCCCGGACAGGCCCTCGGTACAGTGTCACCAACTGCTGCGAAGCACAGAAACTCCCGCGCGGAAGCACGAAAGCCCGGCTCCGGCTGCATCCGGAGCCAGGCCCCTCGCGCGCGGGACCGGTGGGCCCGGCCGACTACTCAGCGGTCGGGCTCACTTCGCCCGATCCATCGTCCGGAACAACCACGGCACGGCACCCGGTTCAGCGCATGAACCGGTCCGCACAGCCCGCGATGGCGGTGACCGCAGCGAGAATTGCCAACACCAACTGCATCCAGTCCCGTGACTGCCTGCGCTGTCGGCGTTTCCCTGAATTCCTCGGTCGTACCATCTGTTCAGAGCTCCATCTCTGTGAGATCCCGATACCTCGGGAGCCGCGCTCGCGCTGAGCGGGCGTCTGGGCAAGACAGAGCTGAACTCCCCAGAACCTATCGCGCGCCATGGCGCGTTGTGTGCTTCGCCAGCGTTCGCCAGCCCCCGCTCAGCGAAGTACCACCCTTGGGTACGAGCCCGTCCCCCGCAGGGATCACGCCCCGCCGCGGGAGCCGCGCAGGAGGCGTCGGACCGTGTCGACGACGAGGTCGTCGGGGTCGTGCGCGGGCGGCAGCGAGCGGCTCGCGGCGAGCGCGGCGATGCCGTGCAGAGTGGCGAGGAGGATCACGCTGAACCGCTCCGGGTCGTCGACCGCCGCCTCACGCCCCGTGAAGAGGCCGAGCAGGATCGCCGCGCACGCGTCCGAGGCCGCGCGCAGCTCGGCCGTCGGCTCGCGGTGCTTGCGCGCGTACATCACATCCAGCAGCACCGAGTGCTGCGTGGCGAACCGGACGTAGACGAGGGCCGCCTCCGTCAGCCGGTCCTCGAACGACTCGCCGCTCGACGCGGCCTTCGCCACCTCGGCACCGAGCCGCCCGAACCCTTCGACCGCGAGAGCGTCGAGCAGCGCCTGACGGTCGGGGAAATGCCGGGCGGGCGCCGCGTGCGAGACCCCGAGGTCCCGCGCCAGCGAGCGCAGCGAGAGCGCCTCGACGCCGCCTTCGGCCAGGACGGTTTCGGCGCGGGCCAGCAGCTCGGCCCGCAGGTTTCCGTGGTGATACGCCATGGCACCACCCTACAAGGCGATGTTGACGATGGCATCATTGTTGTCACTGGCAGCATTGTTGGCATTGACAGCATTGTTGTCGGCGTCTACATTCGCCTCATGAACAGGGCCAGCGCGAACAAGACCCGGTGGACCACTACCGACATCCCCGACCAGACCGGACGCACCGCCGTCATCACGGGCGCCAACACCGGCCTCGGCTTCCGGACCGCCACCGCACTGGCCGAGCACGGCGCACACGTCGTGCTCGCCGTCCGCAATCAGGACAAGGGCAAGGAGGCCGCCGCCCGGATCACCGCCAGGACTCCGGGCGCCGCCGTCACGGTGCAGCCGCTGGACCTGAGCTCGCTCGACTCCGTCCGCACCGCGGCCGGTGAACTGCGCGCCCGCCACGAACGCATCGACCTGCTGATCAACAACGCGGGTGTGATGTGGACCCCGAAGTCCACGACCGCGGACGGGTTCGAGCTGCAGTTCGGTACGAACCACCTCGGCCACTTCGCCCTCACCGGCCTGCTGCTCGACCACATCCTGCGGGTCCCCGGCTCGCGCATCGTCACGGTCAGCAGCGGCGCCCACCGTCTCGGTTCGTCGATCCGCTTCGACGACCTGCAGTCCGAGCGCAGCTACAGCCGGACCGGCGCGTACGGGCAGTCCAAGCTGGCGAACCTGCTGTTCACCTACGAACTGCAGCGTCGGATCGCCGACAGGGGCACGACCGTCTCGGTCGCGGCCCACCCCGGTGGCGCGGCGACCGAGCTGGCGCGGAACTCGAATACGGCCGTGCGGGTGCTCGTCGAGAAGGCCGTCGTCCCCCTCTTCGCCCAGGACGCCGAGCGCGGCGCCCTGCCGTCCCTGCGCGCCGCGACGGATCCGCAGGTGACAGGCGGACAGTTCTACGGCCCCGACGGCATCACCGAAATGCGCGGCTACCCGAAGGTCGTGAAGTCCAACGCGAAATCGCACGACAGGGACGTGCAGCGGCGGCTCTGGACCGTCTCCGAGGAACTGACCGGCGTCATCTACCCGTAAGACGGACACGGACAGACGGACGACCACCCCAGCGAGAGGCGTACAGATGAAGGCCATGGTTTTCGGAGCGACCGGCATGGTCGGCCAGGGCGTGCTGCGCGAGTGCCTGCGGGACGAGGAGGTGAGCGAGGTCCTGGTGGTCGGGCGCGCACCGACCGGCGCCAAGCATCCGAGACTGCGGGAGATCGTCCACCCGGACCTGGAAGAGCTGATGACCGGGGGCGGTGTGGAGGCCGAGCTGTCCGGGTACGACGCCTGCCACATTTCATCCCCGCCCGGCACCACTTCCAGCCCGTCCGGCGATTGAGGACGCAACCGTGCCGGGTGGCCCCGAACCCTCGGCCCTGGGCCACCCACCCCCGCCCCGCTACGCGTCGAGAACCGCCCGCCACTCCCGTACCGCCGCCGCGTCCACCGGGCCCGACCAGCCCGCCGGGCGGGCCGCGCCGCCGATGTGTACGGCGTCGATGCCGGCGGACAGCAGCTCCGGCAGGTGCTCCAGGCGGAGCCCGCCGCCCACCAGAATCTGCGGCTCGTACCCGGGCTCGCCCCTGCGCGCCGCCTCGACGAGCAGCGTCGGGATGCCGTCGTCGACGCCCTTGGGCGAACCCGCGGTGAGGTACGTGTCCAGGCCCGGCATGTCCGCGAGCTGCTTGCGCAGGGTGTCCCGGTCGGCGGCGCGGTCGATCGCACGGTGGAAGGTCCAGCGGCAGCCGTCCAGCTCGGCGACGAGCCGTTCGACCGCGACCAGGTCCGGGTGGCCCTCGGCATCGAGGAAGCCCAGGACGAATTCCTCGGCGCCCGCAGCCCGCAGCTCGTGCGCCCTGGCCACGAGCACCTCGATGTCCCCGGCCGCGAAGCCGTCCGCCAGTCTGAGCATCACGCGCAGCGGAATGTCCACCGCCGCCCGGATCGCCGCGAAGGTCGCACAGGACGGGGTCAGGCCGTCCGCCGCCATGTCGGTGACCAGCTCCAGCCGGTCTGCACCACCCGCCTGGGCCGCGACCGCGTCCTCCGCGTCGAGAGCGATCACCTCCAGGACTGCACGGTTGCTCATGGGATCCCAATCCTCCAGGAAGCGGCAATAGATCGATGGGCCGATAGGTCTAGTCCAATGACCAGCCTACGGGGCGGTCGGCCAGGGGCGCAGCCTCAATGCGACGTGAAGATACGTGAGGTCAGACGCATATCAGGCGATCAGGCGCGCGCACCCCGGGTACAGCGGTGGATCACCCTTGCGTTTAATAGGGGCGGGGGGTATACCTGAATCAGGAATACATACCCCCTAGGGGTATGGCCGTCTCCGCCAGGGAGGACACCGTGTCCACGCACACCGCCCCAACCGGCACAGCCACCGGCACCACCGCCGAGGTCGAGCTAGCGATCGGCGGCATGACCTGCGCCTCCTGCGCGGCCCGCATCGAGAAGAAGCTCAACCGGATGGACGGCGTCGAGGCCACCGTCAATTACGCCACCGAGAAGGCCAAGGTCAGCTACCGGGGCGAGGACATCTCCGTACAGGACCTGATCGCCACCGTCGAGAAGACCGGCTACACCGCGCACGAGCCCGCTCCCCCGGTGCGTACCGGGCAGGAGGCGCACGAGACGGCCGCGGATGCCGATGAGCTGCGGCCCCTACGCCAGCGGCTGCTCACCGCCGTCGTGCTCGCCGTGCCGGTGATCGCCATGTCGATGGTGCCTGCCCTTCAGTTCGACTACTGGCAGTGGCTCTCACTGACCCTGACGGCCCCCGTCGTCACGTACGCCGCCTGGCCCTTCCACCGCGCCGCCTGGACCAACGCCAGGCACGGCGCGGCGACGATGGACACGCTGATCTCGGTCGGCACCTCGGCCGCGTTCCTGTGGTCGGTGTGGGCGCTGTTCTTCGGCACGGCGGGCATGGTCGGCATGACCCACCCGTTCGAGCTGACCATCGGCCGCAGCGACGGAGCCGGGAACATCTATCTGGAGGCCGCCGCCGGAGTCACCGCCTTCATCCTGGCCGGGCGCTACTTCGAGGCCCGCTCCAAGCGGAAGGCGGGCGCGGCCCTCAAGGCGCTCCTGGAGCTCGGGGCCAAGGAGGTGACCGTGCTGCGCGGCGGCCGCGAGGTCACCGTGCCGACCGCCGGCCTCCAGGTCGGGGACCGGTTCCTGGTCCGCCCCGGCGAGAAGATCGCCACCGACGGCACGGTCGTCGAGGGCGCCTCGGCCGTCGACGCGTCGATGCTCACCGGCGAGTCCGTACCCGTCGAGGTCGGCGTCGGCGACTCCGTCACCGGGGCCACCCTCAACGCGGGCGGCCGGCTCGTCGTCGAGGCCACCCGGATCGGCGCCGACACCCAGCTCGCCCGGATGGCCCGGCTCGTCGAGGACGCCCAGAACGGCAAGGCGGCCGCCCAGCGCCTCGCCGACCGGATCTCCGCCGTCTTCGTACCCGTCGTCATCGCCCTCGCGCTCGGCACGCTCGGCTTCTGGCTCGGCAACGGCGCGGGTCTGACCGCCGCGTTCACCGCCGCCGTCGCCGTACTGATCATCGCCTGCCCCTGCGCCCTGGGCCTGGCCACCCCCACCGCCCTCATGGTCGGTACGGGGCGCGGCGCCCAGCTCGGCATCCTGATCAAGGGCCCGGAGGTCTTGGAGACCACCCGCCGCGTCGACACGATCGTCCTCGACAAGACCGGCACGGTCACCACCGGCCGGATGACCCTCCTCGACGTGCACACTGCGGACGGTACGGACGAGGGCGATGTGCTGCGGCTGGCGGGCGCCCTGGAGCACTCCTCCGAGCACCCCATCGCCCAGGCCGTCGCCGCCGGAGCGACCGCGCGCACCGGCGGCCCCCTCCCCACTCCCGAGGACTTCGCCAACATCGCGGGCCTCGGAGTCCAGGGCGTCGTCGAGGGCCACGCCGTCCTCGTCGGCCGTGAGCAGTTGCTCGCCGAGTGGGAGATCCACCTGCCGGTGGAACTGGCCCGGCGCAAGACCGTGGCGGAGGCCGCCGGACGGACGGCCGTCGCGGTCGCCTGGGACGGCGAGGCGCGGGCGGTCCTCGAAGTCGCCGACGCGGTGAAGGACACCAGCGCCGAGGCCGTCGAGCGGCTGCGGGCCCTCGGCCTGACCCCGATCCTGCTCACCGGCGACAACCGCGCTGTGGCCGAGGCGGTCGCGGCCGAGGTCGGGATCGAGAAGGTGTACGCGGAGGTCATGCCGGAGGACAAGGTCGATGTCGTCAAGGGCCTCCAGGCGGAGGGCCGTTCGGTCGCCATGGTCGGTGACGGTGTCAACGACGCGGCCGCCCTCGCCCAGGCAGACCTGGGCCTGGCGATGGGCACGGGCACGGACGCCGCGATCGAGGCCGGTGACCTGACGCTGGTACGCGGGGACCTGCGAGCCGCGGCGGACGCCATCCGGCTCTCGCGCAGGACGCTGGGCACCATCCGTACGAACCTGTTCTGGGCCTTCGCCTACAACGTCGCCGCTCTGCCGCTCGCCGCGGCCGGACTGCTCAACCCGATGATCGCGGGCGCGGCGATGGCGTTCTCGTCGGTCTTCGTGGTCGGCAACTCGCTGCGGCTGCGGGGCTTCAGGGCCACGGCGTAGACGCAACACCGCAGCGCACGACACCCTAGGGTCAAGTCCCATGACCGACAGCTCTCACGGCAGCAGCAGCGCCCACGAAGGCAATGTCCACACCTCCCTCCGCAACCGCTGGCAGGAGGCGCTCCTCGGCGCCCGGGGCGGGGCGGCGGACCCCGATCCCCTGCCGTACGCCGAGAATCTGCTGGTGCGCTGGGCCGAGCCGCAGCGGCGCTACCACACCACCGCGCACCTGGTCGCCGTGCTCGACCGCATCGACACGCTCGCCGGGTACGCCGCCGACGCGGATGCCGTACGTCTCGCCGCCTGGTTCCACGATGCGGTCTACCGGCCCGACCGGTCCGAGAACGAGGAACGCAGCGCCGCCCTCGCCGAGCGCGCCCTGCCGGAGGCCGGCGTACCGGACGGGGTCACGGCCGAGGTCGCCCGGCTCGTCCGGCTCACCGTCACCCACGATCCGGCGGACGACGACACCAACGGCGAGGTGCTGTGCGACGCGGACCTCGCGATCCTCGCGGCGGCCCCGAAGGAGTACGCGGCCTACGCGGCGCAGGTGCGTGAGGAGTACGGCTTCGTGCCCGACGACGCGTTCCGGGAGGGGCGGGCGGCGGTCCTGCGTCAACTGCTCGGACTGCCGAGGCTGTTCCGTACGCCGTACGGGGTGGAGCAGTGGGAACCGCGGGCGCGGCAGAACCTGCTGACCGAGCTGGAACTGCTCTCGTCCTGAACACGCAGGGCAGCGGCGTCCGCGGAAATGTACGGGAATGTAATGGCCTCGATCGCTGTTGGCAGCTGTCATGCCCGACTCCGCCGCTCGCCGCTCACGCATGCCCCTTGCCGTCTACATCCTGGGCCTCTCGGTCTTCGCGCTGGGCACCAGCGAGTTCATGCTCTCCGGGCTGCTGCCACCCATCGCCGACGACATGGACGTGTCCATCCCCCGGGCCGGACTCCTCATATCCGCCTTCGCGATCGGCATGGTGATCGGCGCCCCGCTGCTCGCCGTGGCCACGCTCCGGCTGCCTCGCCGGACGACGCTGATCGCCCTGATCTCCGTCTTCGGCCTCGGCCAGGTCGCAGGCGCGCTGGCTCCGACGTACGAGGTGCTCTTCGTCTCCCGCGTCGTGAGCGCCTTCGCCTGCGCCGGGTTCTGGGCGGTGGGTGCGGCGGTCGCCATCGCGATGGTGCCGGTGAATGCGCGGGCCCGTGCGATGGCCGTGATGATCGGCGGTCTGTCGATCGCCAATGTGCTGGGCGTGCCGCTCGGTGCCTTCCTGGGTGAGAACCTCGGCTGGCGGTCGGCGTTCTGGGCCGTGGGCGCGGCGTCGGCCGTGGCGCTGGTCGGGGTGTCGACGCTGATTCCGCGCATTCCGCTGCCGGAGCAGAGGCCGCGGCTCAGGCAGGAGATCAGCATCTACCGGGACCGACAGATGTGGCTGTCGATCGTGATCACCGCGCTCGCGGCGGGCGGTGTCTTCTGCGCGTTCAGCTATCTGGCCCCGCTGCTGACGGATGTCGCCGGGCTGGACTCGGGCTGGGTGCCGACGGTGCTGGCGCTGTTCGGGATCGGTGCGCTGGTCGGTACGACGATCGGCGGCCGGGTCGCGGACGCGCATCTCTTCGGGGTGCTGATGAGCGGCATCGCGGCCTCGACGGTCTTCCTGGTCGCCCTGGCTCTGTTCGCCTCGAACCAGGCCGCCGCGGTCGGGCTCTCGTTCCTGCTGGGCCTGTCGGCGTTCTACACGGCTCCGGCACTCAACGCCCGGATGTTCAATGTGGCGGGCGCCGCTCCGACCCTGGCCGGTGCGACGACGACGGCCGCGTTCAACCTGGGCAACACGGGCGGCCCCCGGCTCGGCGGCACGGTGATCGACGCGGACTTCGGTTTCGCGTCGACCGCGTGGGCAGGCGCGGCGATGACGGTGCTGGCGCTGGTGGCCGTGGTGTTCTCGCTGCGGCTGCAGAGCGGGGTCAAGTCGCGCCGGGTGACGGGTTCGCCCGCCGCAGCGGTGTCAAAGGCGCCCTCGGAGGCGTGCAGTCCCGCGGTGTGACGGGCACGGCGGCGCGCGCCCCCTCAGCCACCCGGTGCCGGGCGTCCCTTCGGCCGACGCAGACCGGCCTGCGTGATCCGGCGGACGAGTTCCTTCGAGCCGATCTGCCGGGCCCCGGCCCGTACCGCGTCCTCGTACCGCGATTCCGGTACGTCGTAGTGGTCCCGTTCGAACGCTCGCGGCGGGCAGCCGATCGATGCCGCGAAGGCATGCAGTTCCTCGAAGGACACATCGCTGACCAGGTGCGACCAGAGGCGCCCGTGTCCGGGCCAGTCCGGCGGGTCGATGTAGACCGTCACCGCCGCAGTATCCCGCTCAGCGAACCGACCGGTGCCACGGCCACGGCGACCTTGGTGCACACCCAGTGCGGATCCGGGCCCATCTCCGGCTCGACGTCCAGGGCGTGCGGGTCGCCCGCGTCACAGACCGGGCAGAGCGGCCACCGACCGTACCGTTCGAGCAGGGCGTCCTGTACGTCCTGAGCGACGAGCCCGACGACGAACGAGGCGCCGTCGGGCCACTGCTCCACCCACCAGCGGCGGTGGGTCACCGCGTCCTCGACCAGCGAGACGATCCCGGCCTCGGCGACGTCACCTGCGGCGAGATCGGCCATGACCAGCGCGCGGGCCGTGTGCAACGCCTGTTCCAAGGGGTTCATCTCCATGCGCTCCATTGTCACCCGCCCCACAGACCGCTTCTCGCGCCGGTCCCCGGTATTTCCGCGCTGTCGGAAGCCGTGTCCGAAACCGTGTCGGCGGTGCCGCCAAAGGTAGGGGCCAAAGGGGGGTTGACGGGCAACCGGGTTGAAAATATCTTTCAAAGGTGACCAATGACCTGAAGGAAAGTTTCAGCACTGATTCACCGCCCGCCCCGGCAGCTCTCGCAGCCAAGGTGCGCACGCTCGCGCCGTCCATGACCCGCTCCATGCAGCGCGTCGCCGAGGCCGTCGCCGGTGACCCCGCAGGCTGTGCCGCCCTCACGGTCACGGGTCTCGCCGAGCTCACCGGCACCAGCGAGGCGACCGTGGTCCGCACGGCCCGTCTCCTCGGTTATCCCGGCTACCGCGATCTTCGCCTGGCCCTCGCCGGGCTCGCCGCGCACCAGCAGTCGGGCCGGGCGCCCTCCGTCACGGCGGACATAGCGGTCGACGACCCGATCGCCGATGTGGTCGCCAAGCTGGCCTACGACGAGCAGCAGACCCTCGCCGACACGGCCGCGGGGCTCGACACCGTCCAGCTCGGTGCCGCGGTGGCCGCCGCCGCCACCGCCCGGCGCATCGACATCTACGGCGTGGGCGCCTCCTCCCTCGTCGGCCAGGACCTGGCGCAGAAGCTGGCCCGTATCGGCCTGATCGCGCACTCGCACACGGACCCGCACCTCGCGGTGACCAACGCCGTGCAGCTCCGCTCCGGCGATGTGGCCATCGCGATCACGCACTCCGGCTCGACCGTCGACGTCATAGAGCCGCTGCGGGTCGCCTTCGACCGCGGTGCGACGACGATCGCGATCACCGGCCGCCCCGACGGCCCGGTCACGCAGTACGCCGACCACGTGCTGACGACGTCCACCGCCCGGGAGAGCGAGCTGCGGCCCGCCGCCATGTCGAGCCGTACGAGCCAGCTGCTCGTCGTCGACTGCCTGTTCATAGGCGTCGCGCAGCGCACATACGAAACGGCCGCACCGGCGCTGGCCGCCTCCTACGAGGCGCTGGCCCACCGCCACACCCCAAGACCGCGCTGACCCGAGCCGCACCGCCCTTCACCCCCGCACCCGCACCCGCACCCGCTGAACCGTACGAGATCGAGAAAGCAGAGCCGCTCTCCATGACCTCCACCACCGAAGCCGACACCACCACCCCCGACGGATACGGGGAGCTGCGCGCCCAGCTCGAAACGCTCACGACCGAGGCGTTCCGGCCCGAGCTCGCCGAGATCGACCGCCTGGACACGCTTGAGATCGCCCGGATCATGAACGGCGAGGACCAGTCGGTCCCGGCCGCGGTCGCCGCCCGGCTGCCCGAGATCGCCGCCGCCATCGACGGCACCGCCGAGCGCATGGCCCGCGGCGGCCGGCTGATCTACGCGGGCGCGGGCACGGCGGGCCGGCTCGGCGTGCTGGACGCCAGCGAGTGCCCGCCCACCTTCAACACCGACCCCTCCGAGGTCGTCGGCCTGATCGCGGGCGGCCCGTCCGCGATGGTCAAGGCCGTCGAAGGCGCCGAGGACAGCAAGGAGCTGGCCGCCGCCGACCTCGACGCCCTGGACCTCACCGCAAACGACACCGTGGTCGGCATCTCCGCCTCCGGCCGTACGCCGTACGCGATCGGAGCCGTGGAGCACGCCCGTACCAGGGGCGCGCTGACCATCGGGCTCTCCTGCAACGCGGACTCCGCACTGGCCGCCGCGGCCGAGCACGGCATCGAGGTCGTCGTCGGCCCGGAGCTGCTCACCGGCTCCACCCGGCTCAAGGCAGGCACGGCACAGAAGCTCGTCCTCAACATGCTCTCGACGATCACGATGATCCGGCTCGGCAAGACGTACGGGAATCTGATGGTCGACGTCCGCGCTTCCAACGAGAAACTGCGCGCCCGCTCCCGCCGGATCGTCTCGCTCGCCACCGGAGCGTCCGACGAGGAGATCGAGGCCGCCCTCGCCGCCACCGACGGCGAGGTGAAGAACGCCATCCTCACGATCCTCGGCCGGGTCGACGGCCCCACCGCCGCCACCCTGCTGACCGCGTCCGACGGCCACCTCCGTGCCGCCCTCGCCGCAGCCCCCCGTACCACCTGACCCATCTGCTCCACCCCGTCCCCCGCACAGCAAGGCACCACGCACATGGCAACAGAAGACAAGAACCGCGCCACCGCCGCCGCGATCCTTCCGCTCGTCGGTGGCGCCGAGAACATCAGCTCCATCGCCCACTGCATGACCCGGCTCCGGCTGGGCCTGCACGACCGCTCGCTCGTCGACGAGGAGGCCCTGAAGGCGATACCCGCCGTCATGGGCGTCGTCGACGACGACACGTACCAGATCGTCCTCGGCCCGGGCACGGTCGCCCGGGTCACGCCGGAGTTCGAACAGCTGGTGGAGGAGTCCAGGGCAGCGGCCCCCGAAGCGGCGGCCCCCACCTCCACTCCCGCCTCCGCCTCCGCCTCCGCCTCCGCCTCCGCGGACGAGCTGGCCGCTCAGGGCGCGGCGATGAGGGCGGCGCGGAAGGCGAAGAACGCCACCCCGTTCAAGCTCTTCCTGCGCCGGATCGCGAACATCTTCGTCCCGCTGATCCCGGCGCTCATCGGCTGCGGCATCATCGCCGGTCTCAACGGCCTGCTGGTGAACCTGGGCTGGCTGACGTCGGTCACGCCCGCGCTGGCCGCGATGGCATCCGGCTTCATGGCACTGATCGCCGTGTTCGTCGGCTTCAACACGGCGAAGGAGTTCGGCGGTACGCCGATCCTGGGCGGTGCGGTCGCCGCGATCATCGTCTTCCCGGGCGTCGCGAACATCGAGGCGTTCGGCCAGAAGCTCTCCCCGGGCCAGGGCGGTGTGCTGGGCGCCCTCGGCGCGGCGGTGCTCGCGGTGTACGTGGAGAAGTGGTGCCGCCGCTGGGTGCCCGAGGCGCTGGACGTACTGCTCACGCCGACGCTAACGGTCCTGGTCTCCGGCCTGGTGACGATCTTCGGTCTGATGTACGTGGCCGGTGAGGTCTCCACCGCCATCGGTACGTTCGCCGACTGGCTGCTCTCCAACGGCGGTGCGGGCGCGGGCTTCGTTCTCGGCGGTTTCTTCCTGCCCCTGGTGATGCTGGGCCTGCACCAGGCGCTCATCCCGATCCACACCACCCTGATCGAGCAGCAGGGCTACACGGTCCTGCTCCCGATCCTCGCGATGGCGGGCGCCGGCCAGGTCGGCGCGGCGGCGGCGGTCTACTTCCGTCTCCCCCGCAACGAGTCGATCCGCCGCACCATCAAGTCCGCCCTCCCGGCCGGTCTGCTGGGCGTCGGCGAACCGCTGATCTACGGCGTCTCGCTCCCGCTGGGCCGGCCGTTCATCACGGCGTGCGTGGGCGGTGCGTTCGGCGGCGGCTTCGTCGGCCTGTTCAACCAGCTCGGCGACAAGGTCGGCTCCACGGCCATCGGCCCGTCCGGCTGGGCCCTGTTCCCCCTCCTCGACGGCAACCACGGCCTGGGCACCACGATCGCCATCTACGCGGGCGGCCTCCTGGTCGGCTACGTCGCCGGGTTCGTCGCGACGTACTTCTTCGGCTTCAGCAAGGACCTGCTGGCGGAGTTCAACGTCTCCCAGGAACCGGCGGCCTCCCCGATCGCCGCCACGGGCGGCCCGACGACCGGCCCCGACACCCCGGCAAGGGAACCGGCCGGAGTCTGATCCCGACACACGGCCACGTATGAGGGGCGGCACCCGACAACCCGGGTGCCGCCCCTCATCCATGCCCCCTCAGACCGGGAACTCCTCCGTGAGCAGCGTCGTACCGAAGGGCTCCGGCAACGTGAGCGGCTTACCGAACGGCACCGGGTCGGACTGCTTGTACGTCCCGTCCTCGTTCGGCTCCGTGAACAGGGTGGCCATCGCCCCACGCGTGTCGAACCGGTCGATCAGCAAATACATCGGCACACCCGCGCGCGCATAGGCCCGGTACTTCTTCGTGCGGTCCTCCCGGGCGTTCCCCTTCGACGTGATCTCGACGATGAGCAGGGCCTCCGACGCGTCCATCGGATCGCTGGTGTCCGGATCGGCGGCGTCGATGATCTCCGAGGGCATGACCACAAGATCCGGCACGTAGAGCTTGTCGAGCGGGGCCACGTGAATACCGAGGGTCTGGTAGATCTCCAGTTCATCGGGAAGATCTTTGTAGAGCCTGCGCTGCACTCTGGCGGCGATGCCGTTGTGATGCGCATGAGGCGGAGGTACCAAGACGATCTGCCCTTCGTCGATCTCGGCGCGCCACCCCTCGGGCACGTCCAGTTCACGCCATGTCTGCAGCAGGTAGTCCCACGGGCGGCCCTCAGAGGCCTGGTCGTTCTCGACCATCGCGGCGGTCATCGCGCGTCCCTTCTCCTGTGGCCTGTCAGCGGAGCGTAGATCGACGGTTCTGTGGCGGTCTGCCAACTCCCTCAGCGTCCCACGATCGTGTGACGTGCGCACCAACCCTCGGCCACCCCGCCCGGTCGTGGCTTGCCCTCCGGACCGAACAGGGGCTCCTTCTACACGTGCCGCCGGGACCGGTCGCCGCTCAGGTGGTCGTTGATCTGCCGGAGGCGCTCCCAGGCGGCGGGATTCGTTCCGTCGCCGAGCGCATAGTGCAGCAGTGTGCGGGCGGGGAACGTGAGCCGGGTGCCGGGCGGGGTGACGATGTGCAGCTCGCGCCCGGTGCGGACCGTGTTGCGCACCACGTGGGTCAGCCAGGTCGTGGCGGCGACGACGGGACGGCCCTGGATGACGACGGTGGCTCTGTCGGTGAGCATGTCGACTCCCATGGGAGCCGCTGCCGTGCCGGCGTCGACGAGATCGACCACGACATCGGTACGACCCGCCCCGCGCGGCCAGACGCTGCCCCCGAGTACGGCCGTCAGGCGTCCGGCGATGGCCCCGGCCAGCCGCCCGGCCTCCTCCACAGCCGTGATGGCCCGCGCCTCGGTCCACCAGACGGGCGACTCCGCATCCACCGCCGGCCCGAACAACCGGGCCGCCTCGCCCGGCACTTGGACGTACCGTGGCGCTTCGAGCGAAACCAGAGCCTGCCCATTGGCGGTGCACAACTGAGCAACAGCCCCACCCCCCGCCGCATTCACCCGCAACTCGGGACCACCGGCGTGGAGCCCGGCCAACAGCGTCTTGCTATCCGGCGTCTGCGGGGTGAGGGCGATGACGTCCTGGGTCATTGGCTGCTTCCTGGCACACGAGATGAGAGGCGGAGACAGGTGTCAGTACCGACCGGACAGCTCTTTCAAGTCGTCCAAGGACGGCGCCTCCCGAGGAGTGTCCTCAGCGATCACACCGATCCCCGGCCGAGCCGGGCACTTGGCCAGCCAGTCCAGCGCCGCAAGCGGGGACAGCCCATGTCCGTGTGCTTCTCGCAGGCTCAGCAGCCATGCCGCTCCCGCGTCGAATGCCTCGTCTCCGGCTGCGGTCCGAGGTACATGACAGGCCGCGGCATCGCCGACGGCAGCCCAGACAAAGTCGAGCGTCCTCCCGTCCCGCTGAACGGTGAAGTACCGGACCGGGTACTCGGTGATCTGCTCATAATCGTCCTCGGCCTGCGGAATGCGGGAGTCCAGCAGGCTTGCCCGGTTGAGCCCTTCGAACGTCCCCCAGGAATCGTCGTAGGCGGGACCTTCGCTCCGCAGGTCCTTGAAACCAGTCTCGCTCGGTGCCGCGTGACGGTTCTCGTCGCCCGGTGCGGGCGCACTGCCGAGCAGTGTCGAGCAGTGTCGAGATGCCCTGCAGGGCGGCGGCAAGCCTGGGTGCGTTCGCCGCGTACACCTCGGGCTGCTCTCGGTCGCGTGTGTCCATCGTCAGCCACGCGTCGGAGTACGTCTCCAGCGTCACCACGAGCAGGTTGCCGCCCCAGACCTCCAAGTGGATGGCGAACAGCTTCTCCGCGCGGTACGTGAACCCCGGCTCCAACCACAGGCCAGGGCATTCGAGCCGGACGACGACGATGAAGTCCCCATCGAGTGCCTCGGCCTGTGCCACCGCTTGCGCGAGGGCCGATCCGGGAGCCAGAGGGGCCGTCCCCGTACGTAGACCGCTTGCATCGACGCGTACATCACGCGGGTCGTTCCGGTTGCAGACCCGAACGGTGGCCTTCCCCCCGGGCACAGCGAGATCCCGTTCCGCCAGTTCGTTCCAGACTGCCACGGCGGTCTGTGCGGCACGGGTGGGCCGGATCTCACCACCGTCCGTCGTGAGTTCCCACGTCCATTCACCAACGGGGGTCGAGGTGATCACAGCATGTCCTTGGGGTCGGTTTTGCTGCACGGCTCCACCCACAACCCGGAGGCGCCGCTCCGGTGCATTTGCGAGCACATCGCACCTGGTCACCCCGTGTACGACGGTTGTAGCTGCAATCGAATTGTTGTGCCACGGTGGGGTCATGGAGGCGAACCGGCACACCCGCCCACACTCCCATCACCACAGTCACGGAACGGCACGTTCCCGGATTTCCCGACTGCGGCACCAGTTCGCCCACCTGGTCACGCCTCACAGCCATGAGGCGAAGGACAAGGTCGACACGGCGATGGCGACCTCCCGGGAGGGTATGCGGACGCTGTGGCTCTCGCTGGCCGTCCTGGGAGTGACCACGGTCGTCCAGGCTGTGATCGTCTCCCTCTCGGGATCGGTGGCGTTGCTGGGCGACACCATTCACAACGCCGGTGATGCACTCACCGCGATCCCGCTGGGGATTGCGTTCGTGCTCGGGCGGCGGGTTGCGAACCGCCGCTACACCTACGGGTACGGCCGCGCCGAGGATCTGGCCGGCGTCGTCATCGTCGGGACGATCGCGGTCTCCGCGGTGCTGGCCGCATATACGGCCGTCGACCGGCTGCTCAACCCTCGCGACGTCACGCACCTATGGGCAGTCGCCGGGGCTGCGCTGGCCGGGTTCGCCGGCAACGAATGGGTGGCCCGGTACCGCATCCGCACCGGTCGGAGAATCGGCTCCGCGGCCCTGGTCGCCGACGGACTGCATGCTCGTACCGACGGCTTCACCTCCCTCGCCGTCCTCCTCGGTGCCGGCGGGGCCTCGCTCGGCTGGCAGGCCGCCGACCCGATCGTCGGCCTGCTGATCACCATCGCCATTCTGTTCGTCCTCCGGGACGCTGCCCGTGAGGTCTACCGGCGACTGATGGACTCCGTCGACCCAGGCCTCGTCGAGCTGGCCGAGACCGCGTTGCGCTCCGTACCAGGAGTACGCGGTGTGGGCCAGGTGCGTATGCGCTGGATCGGGCACTCGCTGCGTGCGGAGGCCGACATCGTCGTCGATCCGCACCTGACCGTGGTGGCCGCGCACAAGATGGCGGTCGCCTCCGAGCACGCCCTGATCCACGCCGTACCGCGGCTGACCGCTGCCACAGTCCACACCGACCACACCCCTCTCCACGACGGCGACCCGCACGCGGCCCTCGCCCACCACAACAGCTGACGCACGAGCGGACAGGCGGCCAGGGCCCTTCCCCGAACTAACGATTATGACTTTACGTACACGTTCATTTACATTGCGTCACGAGCGGCCATGATCATCACGGCCTGCCATGCACCTATGGAGAACCTCGTGCGACACATGTTCACCAAGCTCGGAAGCCTCGCCGCCGTCGCGATGCTCGCCTTCACCGTGGCCCAGCCCGCCCAGGCCACCCAGCACAGCGAAGGCGCACAGCGGGCCGCCGCGGTCGAGCCCGCGTACTTCGAGATGACCGACATCACCCGGAGCACGTTCGTCGTGAAGCTGGTGGAGGAGCGCGAGATCCAGCACGCCAGGGACCTGGTGAGCGGCGCCACCGACGACGAACCGCACGTCGTCGGCAGGATCAAGAAGTACCCGGCCCCGTACAACACGGGCTGGAGCTACCACTTCGACCCGACGTCGGTGCACTTCTTCAACTACGCCATCGAGGTCTGCGACGCGACGGTGCCGTACGTCGAGGACCACCTCGACGAGGCCGGCGGCGCCTTCCTGCCCGGCCTCTACTTCTGCCCCTGGACCTCGAAGCTCGTACGTGAAGTTCCCGCCCCGTAAGGGCGGTTGACCGGCTCGATCGAAGGGCGGCACCCCGGCCGGGGTGCCGCCCTTCCCCATCACGGCAGCCGCCCCTCCCGGTTGACCTCCCTGACCCGGGCCCTCAGCACCTCCCCCAGCGGGGCCGGGCGCACGGACTCCGGCGGGCAGTCCCACTCCGCCCCACCGCCCGGCGGCCTCAGCTGTACGTACGGCCCGACGTGCCCCATCACGCGTCCCACCCGCCCGTCCCGGGTGTCCACCGCGAACGACCCGGGCTCGGGCGCGCACGGCTGGAGCCCCTCACCCGCCATGACCGGCCGGCCCCTGCGCCTCCAGCACCGCACTCAGCCGCAGCGCCGTGTCGATGTTGCACCGGCCGAGGTCGACCAGCGGCGACACCGGGTCGCTCCCCGCGCACGACACGGGGTCGATCCGCAGCGACGGCAGCGTGATCCCGACGCCCGCGAAACCCTCCCTCAGCCGCGCCACCGCATCCTCCGCCGCCCGCACTCTGCCCTCCGCCGCCCTGCGCCGTTCCTTGATCGTCATGATCCATTCCTTTCCACGCTGAGTAATGACAATGCATACTCAGCGTGGCCAAAGCGCGGCTAGCCTGGAAGAGGCGCAGAACCAACAACCGCACGTGTGTCACAGGGAGTTGCCATGCCGGGCCCCAAGAAACTCGATCCCTCCTCCTCCCCGCGCGCGCTACTCGGCGCCGAACTCCGCCACAGGAGGGAGCACGAAGGCCTCTCCCAGGAGGAGCTGGGCCTCCCACTGTTCGTCAGCGGCTCCTTCATCGGACAGCTGGAGTCCGGTACGCGCCGGATGCAGGTGGATCAGGCCCAGAAGCTGGACGAGATCCTCAGGGCGGACGGGTTCTTCGTACGCAACTGCGCCGCTCTGAAGAAGTCGAAGTACCCGGACCACTTCGCGGAAGCGGCCGACGCGGAGGCCGTTGCGAAGAGGATCAAGGAGTACGCGCCCCAGCTGATCCCGGGGCTGTTGCAGACGGAGGCATACGCGCGAGCGGTGTTCAGGGCGTACCAGCCGACCGCCCCGAAAGACGTCATCAACGATCTGGTCGGACCGCGACTGGAACGAGCGCAGCTCCTGGACGATCCAACAACGCCGTTGTTTTGGGCGGTTCTGGACGAGGCAGTGTTACGTCGACAGGTCGGCGGCGCGGCAGTGATGGCCGAGCAACTCCGGCACATCCTGAAGCTGGCACGCGAACACCGGATCATCGTGCAGGTGCTGCCGTTCAGCGTGGGCGCCCATATGGCCATGGAAGGTCAGCTCAAGCTGATGTCCTTCGAGGACGCGCCACCGCTTGCCTACATTCAGGGCGTGGGCACAGGGACGTTGCACGATGAACCGGCCACCGTCAGGCACTACGAACTGACTTACGATCTGGTGGTGGCCGACGCATTGTCACCGGAATTGTCGCTGGCTCTGATCGAGTCGGTGGCGGAGGATTACGCCCATGAAGATCAGCAGCTCTGACTACGACCTGTCCACAGCGACTTGGCACAAGTCGTCCTACAGCGGCGGCAGTGGCGGAGACTGCCTGGAAGTCGCGACCTGGCGGAAGTCCACCCACAGCGGCGGCGACGGAGGCGACTGCCTCGAAGTGGCCGACGGCCACCCCGGCATCGTTCCCGTGCGTGACTCCAAGGTGGCCGAGGGCCCGACGCTCGTGTTCCGGGCCCCGGCCTGGGCCTCGTTCATCGCGGACCTCAAGCGCGCCTAGCGAGAAGGGGGCTGAAACCCCTTCACGCCCAACTGGTCGGTCAAGGACGACCTTGAGCAGGTGCTCGGCGACCCGACATGCGTCGTGGAACGCCAAGCACCGCCGTCCACGCACTCGATCGGGTGGACGTTTCCGGCCATAAATGCGGTTTGGGTGAAAAATGCCCCACCCGAACGCGATCATTCGGCAGTGATCTCCTCAATTCGGACGGCCCACCGTCCCAAGTCACTGCTCCCGGCCGGACTCGGCCTGCTCACCGTGCTGTCCTTGCTGCCCGCGGTCCCGGCCGCGGCCGCCACCGCACCCGCCGCAGCGCCCGTCAAGGCTGATGTGTCGCCGCGTGCGGTGACCACTGCCGAGCGCAGGACCGCCGCGCACCTCGACTCGCTGCGGAACAGGCCCGCGCGGCTGAAGGCCTTCTTCAAGGCCCTGCCGAAGGGAGGTGACCTCCACAACCACCTGTCGGGCGCGGCCGCGACCGAGTATCTGATCAAGCTCGCGGTCGAGAAGGGGCTGTGCATCGACGCAACGATGACGGCTGTTGCACCACCGTGCGGACCGGGCACCAGGCCCGCCGCCGACTCGCAGACGGACGCCGCGTTCCGGCAGGAGATCATCCGGGCCTGGTCCATGCAGGACTTCCCGGCCGATCAGTCCGGGCACGACCACTTCTTCGACACGTTCAACAAGTTCGGCCTGGCGACCTGGGACCGCGGCAAGCTCCTCGCCAATGTGGCCGACACCGTGGTGAAGCAGAACCAGTTCTATCTGGAGACCATGGTCACCCCCGCGTCGGACAGCGCCAGGGCGCTTGCCGAAGCCGTGGGTTACGACCCCGACTTCGCCGCCTTCCACCGCAAGCTCCTGGCCGGCGGGAAGCTCGACCGGGTCGTGGACGAGGCGGTCGAGGAGGCCGACGACTCCAACGCCCAGTTCCGCGCGACCGCGCACTGCGACACCACGCACCCCGCCCCGGGCTGCCGGCTCCCCGTCAGGTGGATCTCCCAGGTGTCCCGGGGCAGCACCCCGGCACGGGTGTTCACCCAGATCGCGGTCGGCATGCGGCTGGCCGAGCGCGACCCGAGGTTCGTCGCGGTCAACCTCGTACAGCCCGAGGACTGGGACAGCTCGCTGGCCAACTACAGCCTCCAGATGCGGATGCTGAAGTACCTGCGCGGGCAGTACCCCGGCGCCCACCTCACCCTGCACGCCGGTGAGCTGGCCCCCGGCCTGGTCAAGCCCGAGGACCTCACCTTCCACATCCGCGAGGCCGTACTCGTCGCCGGAGCCCAGCGCATCGGACACGGCGTGGACCTGGTCCACGAGGACGACTGGCGGCAGCTCGCCCGGACGATGGCGCGGCGCCACATCGCGGTCGAGGTGCCCTTCTCCAGCAACAAGCAGATCCTCGGCATCTCGGGTGCCGAGCACCCGTTCAACGCCTACCGCCGCTACGGGGTTCCCATCGTCCTGTCCACCGACGACCCGGGCGTCTCGCGGATCGACATCAGCCACGAGTACCAGTACGCCGCGAAGACGTACGACCTCGGCTACACCGAGTTGAAGGACCTCGCGCGCGCCTCGCTGGAGTACGCGTTCCGTAACGGCCGCAGCCTGTGGGCCACCGACTCCTCCCGCTCCGGCTACCGCCTGGTCGCCGCCTGCCGGGGCAACCGGCCGGGCACCGCCCACCCGACCGCGCGCTGCGCCGACTACCTCTCCGACAACCCGAAGGCCGCCACGCAGTGGCGCCAGGAGACGGCGTTCGCCACCTTCGAGAGCCGTCACCGGTAACTGCACAAGCACGCGTACGGGCCCGGGGCTTGAGCCCCGGGCCGTACGTACGCCTGCCGTCCGGCTACCGGGCAGAATCGGCGTCGTAGTCGTGCCGGGCCACCTCGACCTTGTCGAGGTTGGTGGAGGCCCATTCCGCGAGGCTCGCGAAGAGCGGAGCGAGGCTGCGGCCGAGCTCGCTGATCTCGTACTCGACCCGAGGGGGGACCTCCGGGTAGTAGGTGCGCACGACCATGCCGTCGCGTTCGAGTTGCCGCAGCCGCTGGGTCAGCACCTTCGGCGTGATCCTGGCGATCCGTCGTTCCAGCTCGACGAACCGCTGCCGGCCGTGCATGTTGAGCGTCCACAGGATCGGTGTGGTCCACCGGCTGAACACGATGTCCACGACCGGGGCGATCGGACAGGCGAGTTCCGGATCGGTCGGCGCGGACTTCATCCAGGTTGCACTGTCAGTCATACGGATCCCCCGGCATAGTCACTTTCCTATAGGTACCTACTATACCGGCGGTGTTAGCTTCAGCGGGTCGCAGCGAGGTCACCCCGCCCCGCGACGTTCTCGCCCACTCGGGCGTGAACAACCACCCTGAAATGACACGGGAGTTAGGCATGATCGTAGTGACCGGACCGACCGGCAACGTTGGCCGACCGCTCATACAGGCACTCACAGAGGCCGGTGAGCAGGTGACGGCGGTGTCCCGAAGCGTCTCGGACACGGCCGTACCGAAGGGCGTACGGCACCGCCAGGCCGACTTGGCCGATCCCGAGAGCCTGCGCCCCGCTTTCGACGGCGCTGACGCACTGTTCCTGCACGACACCGGCGCCGGTGCTCACCTGCTGAGCCCACGGGACATCCTCGACGTCGCGAAGGCCGGCGGAGTGGGGCGGGTCGTGCTGCTGTCCTCCCAAGGGGTGGCAACCCGACCTGAGTCGGCCTCCCACGGAAGCGTGGGGCTGTCCATCGAGGACGCCGTACGGCAGTCGGGCATGGACTGGACGATCCTTCGGCCCGGCGGCTTCGCCTCCAACGCGTACGCCTGGGCCGAGTCGGCCCGCGCCCGGCGGACCGTCACCGCGCCGTTCGGTGACGTCGGCCTGCCGGTCGTCGATCCGGCCGACATCGCCGAGGTGGCCGCCATGGCCCTGCGCGCGGACGGTCACGCCGGGAAGGTCTACGAGTTGACCGGACCCGCCCTCAGCACGCCCCGCCAGCGGGCCGAGGCGCTCGGCGCCGCGCTCGGCGAGCCGGTCCGGTTCATCGAGCAGACCCGCGACGAAGCCCGTGCGCAGATGCTGCAGTTCATGCCCGAGCCCGTGGTCGAGACCACCCTTGCCATCCTCGGCGAGCCCAAGCCCGCCGAGCAGCGGATCAGCCCCGACGTCGAGCAGGTTCTCGGCCGGGCGCCCCGCGCCTTCGCCGACTGGGCCCGGCGCAACATCGCCGCCTTCCGGTAGGGCGCGCGCAAGGCCCCCGACCGAAGAAACCGCCCCGTGCCGGAAAGGACGTTCCCGGCACGGGGCGGCTGCTCGACCGGCCGAAGTGCCCCTAGCCGAGCCGCTCCAGAATCCACTGGGAGGGGCCCGCGTCGGGGGTGAGGACCGCGCGGCTGCCCTCCGTGGTCAGGAAGGCCGCCCCTCCCCGGCCGAGCGCGATGGGGGCCGGTCCTCCTCCGGGTTCACCCAGGACCGCCCACTCGTCGGGCCGGTTGCCGCACTGCTCGACGTACACGGCCGGCGGGTAGATCCGGACCGGCGAGAGCGCCAGGCAGCGCTCCTCTCCGCGCGCCTCGACGATCCGGACCAAGCCGTCGCCCAGGTTGCGGATCTCCCAGACGGTGCCGGGGTTGCAGGGCTCGATGTGGCCGCCCAGCGGACCTTCACCGCCCGCCAGACACGCGCCGGAACGCGCGTCACGGATGAAGTACGCACCGTCATCGGCCGCCTGGGCGGGGGTCGCCAGCGCCGCCACGGCGACGGCCGACACGGCGAGGGAGAGGAACGAACGAATACGCACGGGACTCCTCGTACGAGAGAAAGAGTGGGGGGACGGGCCCGGAGCGGCCCGGCGCCTCAAGATCACAAACATGTGCGTCCGCCCGCACGCTCCCCGGGCTCCCGGCCCGGCTTTCCACCTCAACAGCGGCGGCGCACGCGAATCACGCACGGCGCACTCACACCGCCCCCGCACGCCCCCACCAGGCGGAATTCCCCGGAGCTCAAGCCGCGAAGTCCGAGCGCTCTTTCCGAGGAACGGGAGGTGGGCCACTTCCCACCCACCCTCCCTGCCTGGTGAGTTGACTTTTCGTGACCGACTTGCCACGGATGGTGGCAACGCTCTAGCGTTCCGAATAACGAACAACCCCTGCCGGTGCTGGAACACCGGACAGGGGTCTGACCACTTCGATCGACAGGAGCTCGATCTGTTGGCTGTCAGTCAGCTTAGTGCCGCCCCGTGCGCACCGCACGTACCCCCGCACACACCCCCGCACCCGATGGCCAACCCGGGTTACGGCAAGCGGTCCGCGCCCGCCCAACACCCCCGCAGCGACCGCGATTTCGCGCATCTGCCGCCGCGCGAGGCGTCCATCGCCGCGTACATCGACCGGCTGCCCGACGGTGCCGACATCTCCGTGAAGACGCTGGCGAAGGTCCTCCCGTACGGACAGTGCGCCCTGCGGACCGCCCTCAACCGGCTTCAGGACGCCGGGCATCTGCGGCGCGGCAGCGAGTGCATCGCCAATGACGAGGCCCTGCTCTGGGTGACGCGTACGTTCTTCTCCCGCACCGCGCGCGACGACGCCTGGTGGGCGGCGTTCACCAGGGGCGACGTACCGCCGGAGCGACGGCAGCACCAACACCCCACCCGCTCCCGGGCGTTCGTACTGCTGGCCGCACTGGGCCGTACCGTACCCGCCCTCACCCTCTCGGCGGCGGACTGCGCGGCGCTGGAACCGCAGGTCACCGACTGGTTCGAGCGCGGCGCCACGGAGGCGGAAGTCCTGCACGCCCTCACCGACGGCCTCCCCACCCCCGTCCACCACGCCGCCGCCCTCCTGCGCAGGCGGCTGACCGACAAGATGCCACCCGAACGGGTCGCTCCAGCCCCACAGCGCACGGTGTTGCGCGCCCTGGAATGCAGCGAATGCCGCGCACCCGGCAGCCCGGAGGCCCTGATCGGCGGCCGCTGCGGACCATGCCGGGGCAACCCGGCCGAGGCACCCGCCGGGCCGGACGGAACCATCCCGTCCACCGGCGTACGCACCCGCATGAGCGAGGTACGGGCGGCGATGATCCCCCGGACCGAGCGGAAACACCGCTGACCGGCAAACTCATCCGGCATGTCCGAAACCGGCTCCCACCAGGGAGTGGTTTGATCCGCTCCCCCCTTCAGGTCAGCTACTCCACGTGCTCTTCTGGGCGCTCACCGTAACTAACCCACTCAAAGGGGAGTGCCCATGTCCGAACCCACCCACGAGCAGATCGTCTCGGAGCTTCTCAGCAAGCCGCCCATCGCTCTCGCCCCCGGACCCCGTCTGGACGCCGAGCCGCACGGTGAACTCCCGCTGCCGCCCAGCACCGTGTGGGACCTGCCGGGCGGTACCGCCTGGGTGTACTACGGCGAGGGGCACACGGGTCTCACGCGGCCCGTGATCTTCGCCGACGGGTTCAACACCGGGCCGAGCAGCCTGGACTTCTCCTGGGAGATCATGGAGTTCGGCGACTACGCGCTCATCAGCGAACTCCGCCGCCGCGGACACGACGTCATCCTTCTCGGCTTCCATGAGCGCAGTGCGTCGATTCTGGACAACTCCAGGACCGCTCAGGCCGCGATCCTGCACGCCATCGCGGAGCGGCAGAGCAACACACCGCTGGCCGTCGGCGGGTTCAGCATGGGCGGGCTCGTGACCCGGCACGCGCTGGCCAAGATGGAGAGCCAGGGCATCGACCACCAGACCTCGCTCTACTTCTCGTACGACAGCCCGCACCGGGGCGCCTGGATCCCCATCGCGCTCCAGGCGTTCGCGCACTACATCAAGGATCTGGACAGCCGGTTCTCCGACCAGATCAACAGCCCGGCCGCGCGTCAGCTGCTGTGGCGGCACATCGACAGGTGGGACGGGACGCCGGACCAGAGCGACGAGCGCGCCGCGTTCCTCGCGGAGATGCGGGCCGTCGGCGAATGGCCGCACCGGCCGCGGCTGATCGGTGTCGCCAACGGCGTGGCCAATGGCACCGGCACCGATGTGCAGCCCGGTGAACTGGCCCTGGAGGGCAAGGGCCTGTCGGTCGTGGGCACCAAGCTCTACACCCAGGCCCCGGGCGACCACGAACTCGTGGCGAAGCTGCGGGTGGTGACGCTGAAGACCAACGAGGTGCACACGTCCGGACTCCCGTCGATCGACGGCGCGCCCGGCGGCTCGCTGGAAGGGTTCGGCATCCTCGCCGACGGGCTCAACGCCCTGAACCCCTTCCTCGGTTTCAAGACCGATGTGCGCATCCGCTCGCACTGTTTCGTACCGGCCGTCAGCGCGGTCGACGTCGGCGATCCGGACACGGACGAGGAGCTGTACAAGGACATCTCCGCACTCCCGCCGAATGCCAGTGGGCTCGACGACTTCAAACTCGCGTCCCGGAACGAGGGCCACACCCTCGTGACCGAGGAGCTCTGCACCTGGCTCCTCGACCGGCTCCCGTAGGGCGTCCCGCGCGCAGAACGACATCGGCCCCCGGGACCAGCTGGTCGGGGGCCGATGCGGCAAAGCTGTACAGGAACTACCGATCCGTCAGGATCAGAAGTCCATGTCACCGCCCGGCATGCCGCCCGGAGCGGCCGCAGAGGCCTTCTCCGGCTTGTCGGCGATGACGGCCTCGGTGGTGAGGAAGAGCGCGGCGATGGACGCGGCGTTCTGCAGGGCGGAGCGCGTGACCTTCGCCGGGTCGAGAATGCCCTCGGTGATCATGTCGACGTACTCGCCGGTCGCGGCGTTCAGACCGTGACCGATCGGCAGGTTGCGCACCTTCTCGACGACGACGCCGCCCTCAAGACCACCGTTGACGGCGATCTGCTTCAGCGGGGCCTCCAGCGCCAGCTTGACGGCGTTGGCGCCGGTCGCCTCGTCACCCGAGAGCTCCAGCTTCTCGAAGACGGCCGAGGCCTGGAGCAGAGCCACGCCACCACCGGCGACGATGCCCTCCTCGACGGCGGCCTTGGCGTTGCGCACCGCGTCCTCGATGCGGTGCTTGCGCTCCTTGAGCTCGACCTCGGTCGCGGCACCGGCCTTGATGACGGCCACGCCGCCGGCCAGCTTCGCGAGGCGCTCCTGGAGCTTCTCGCGGTCGTAGTCCGAGTCGGAGTTCTCGATCTCGGCACGGATCTGGTTGACGCGACCCTGGACCTGGTCGCTGTCACCGGCACCGTCGACGATCGTGGTCTCGTCCTTGGTGATGACGACCTTGCGGGCGCGGCCGAGCAGGTCGAGACCGGCGTTCTCCAGCTTGAGGCCGACCTCCTCGGAGATGACGGTGCCACCGGTGAGGATGGCGATGTCGCCGAGCATGGCCTTGCGGCGGTCACCGAAGCCCGGGGCCTTGACGGCGACGGACTTGAAGGTGCCACGGATCTTGTTGACGACCAGGGTCGACAGGGCCTCGCCCTCGACGTCCTCGGCGATGATCAGCAGCGGCTTGCCGGACTGCATGACCTTCTCCAGCAGCGGAAGGAGGTCCTTCACGTTGCTGACCTTGGAGTTGACGATCAGGATGTACGGGTCGTCGAGGGACGACTCCATGCGCTCCATGTCGGTGGCGAAGTACGCCGAGATGTAGCCCTTGTCGAAGCGCATACCCTCGGTGAGCTCCAGCTCCAGACCGAAGGTCTGGGACTCCTCGACGGTGATGACGCCTTCCTTGCCGACCTTGTCCATGGCCTCGGCGATGAGCTCGCCGATCTGGGTGTCGGCGGCGGAGATGGAGGCGGTCGAAGCGATCTGCTCCTTGGTCTCCACGTCCTTGGCCTGCTCCAGGAGGGCGGCGGAGACGGCCTCGACGGCCTTCTCGATGCCCCGCTTGAGAGCCATCGGGTTGGCGCCCGCGGCGACGTTGCGAAGGCCCTCGCGGACGAGAGCCTGGGCGAGAACGGTGGCGGTGGTCGTACCGTCGCCGGCGACGTCGTCCGTCTTCTTGGCGACCTCCTTGACCAGCTCCGCACCGATCTTCTCGTACGGGTCCTCCAGCTCGATCTCCTTGGCGATGGACACACCATCGTTGGTGATCGTGGGGGCGCCCCACTTCTTCTCAAGGACGACGTTGCGACCCTTGGGGCCAAGGGTGACCTTGACGGCGTCAGCGAGCTGGTTCATGCCGCGCTCGAGACCGCGCCGGGCCTCCTCGTCGAACGCGATGATCTTGGCCATGTGAAGTGGTCCTCCCGGACAGGGGTGGATTGCTCCGGACCGAGTGGCGCCCGCGACGGACGGCCTGCGTGCCCGGCGGTTCCTTGCCCCACCGGACCTGCGGGCCTCACCGGCCCGGTCCAAGTTCTGTCACTCTCACCTGGAGAGTGCTAACGCCAATGATTAGCACTCGACCCCCGAGAGTGCAAGCGCCTTCGAAGAAGGCTCGATGAGGGGCGGCGGTCGGGTGACGGGAGGGCGCAAGCGTCGGCCTCGGGGTGTGGACAACGAGAACCGCTCGCGGGCGGGCCCGGACTCGGACGCGCGGAGGGCCCGTACCCCTGGGCAGATTCTCGGGGTCCTCGCAACACCTGATGGCTTACGTGGTCGTCAGTAGATCACGCAGACGCTCGGCTGGAGTTTTCCAGCCGAGCGTTTTGCGTGGGCGGCCGTTGAGTTGCTGAGCGACGTGTTCGAGGTCTTCGGGGCTGTGCACGGACAGGTCGGTGCCCTTGGGGAAGTACTGCCGTAGCAGGCCGTTGGTGTTCTCGTTCGATCCGCGCTGCCAGGGTGAGTGCGGGTCGCAGAAGTAGACCGGAACACCGGTGGACACGGTGAACTGCTTGTGCGCGGCCATCTCGCAGCCCTGGTCCCAGGTCAGCGAGCCGCGCAGGTGCTCGGGAAGGGTCTGGATCAGGGGCACCAGCACGTCACGGACTTCCTCGGCGGTGTGCCCGCCGGGCAGGTGGCCGAGCATGACATAGCGGGTGGAGCGCTCGACCAGGGTGACGATCGCGCTCTCGTTGCGGGTGCCGACGATCAGGTCGCCTTCCCAGTGGCCGGGAACCGCCCGGTCTGCGACCTCGGGCGGCCGCTCGGAGATCATCACCATCTCGTCGACGAACCGGCGCGTTCGCTGGTCCGGGCTGCGGTGCGGCTTGCGGCGGGTGCGCCCGGTGCGCAGCGCTGCCGCGACTTCACGGCGCAGTCCGCCACGGGCCTGCACGTAGATCGCCTGGTAGATCGTCTCCGGACTCACGCGCATGCTCTCGTCGTCGGGGAACTCGGTGACCAGAGCGTGACAGATCTGCTCAGGTGACCACTGCTGCTGCAGCTTGTGGGCGACGTAATCACGCAGCGGACCGTCCGTAGCGAGCTTGGACGCCTTGGGCCTCGGACGGCTCTTCGCCCACGCCCGCTGTGCCCGGTGCGGCTGATAGACGCCCTCGACCGAATGGGCGTCGATCTCCCGCTTGACCGTGGAGGCCGGTCGGCTCAGCGCTCGCCCGATCGCCCGCAGCGATTGACCCTCACGACGCAAGTCAGCGATCAACTCCCGCTCCGCCACCGTCAGGAACCGGTGGTGCAGCTCGGCCTCGACCGCCGCAACGGACGGCTCCCGCGATGCGGCACTGGTGGTTGTCACACCGGTCTTGTAATCGATCCGGCGCCCGTCCGGGTGCAGGCGCGCGCCGTTGCTCTTCCTGATACCACGGTCCCAGTCCCGCGCAGTGCGTTCATGGACCCCGACCAGTGCCGCGGCCTCCCGCTGCCGGACCCCGGACGCGCGAAGCCTGTCGTACTCCACTCGCCCCGGATGCCCGGCCGCGCCCGGCTTCCCACGCCCACGCACGCCGGCTTTCCGCGCCCACCCGGCCGCCGTGTGACGGCTCACCCCGACCACCCGAGCAGCCCCCGCGACACTGCCGTTCTCCCGGTCCAGCGCCTCGAAGAACCTCACCTTCAAGCCCTCAAAATCCACGATCCCCGCAACTCCCTGAAGACCAGGGTGTTGCGGGGATCGCTAGAACCCGCCCTGGGGTACAGGCCCTCCGTGCGTGAGTAGTGTCGTTGGCCGACCGCGTCGAGCTCAGCCGACGGCGAGCTTGACCATGTCCGCCTGCGGCCCCTTCTGGCCCTGCGAGATCTCGAATTCAACTCGCTGACCCTCTTCGAGGGTGCGGTACCCGTCCATCTGGATCGCGCTGTAGTGGACGAAAACATCCGCACCACCGTCGACCGCGATGAAGCCGTACCCCTTCTCCGCGTTGAACCACTTGACGGTGCCCTGAGCCATGCCTAACTCCCCTATTACTGGCCCTTGCACAGGACCGCACTTCGCGGACCCGGGTCAGAACTCACCCCCCGACAGGAGAGGGTGCGTGCGCCGGAACGCGTCGACCGCGGCCGAATGTATCTGCCCAACTGCCCTCTGCAACAGGTCAATCGGACGAGAATTCTGGGAAGCACCGAACGCCCGAATATGAGGAATTCATGAGGTTCCTGGGCAAGTCGGGCCGGGCAAAGGCGACTTATGGCGCAAGGTGATGGAACACTTTGGCTGCTTCTTGTCGCGGCCGGGCGCATTCTCATATGCGGGCAGCACGGGCAGCTGGGGGGACTTCCCTCACTCTACCGCGCTCAACCATGCAGAATTGCCCCCTCCGCTTCTCTCGCAGAGGGGGCAATTCCGGTGACGCTGTGAAGTCGGCCGCCGATCGGCCGCGGGGTCAGCAGCCGCCCGCGACGGCCGGGATGATCGAGATGCCGGCGCCGTCCGGCGTGGCCGTCTCCAGCCCGCCCTCGAAGCGCACGTCGTCGTCGTTGACGTACACGTTCACGAAGCGGCGCAGCTTGCCCTGGTCGTCCAGGACGCGGGCGGCGATGCCCGGGTGGTTCCGCTCCAGGGACTCGATGACCTGGGAGAGGGTCGAGCCCTCGGCCGGGACCTCGGCCTGGCCGCCCGTGTAGGTGCGGAGGATGGTGGGGATGCGGACCTTGACGCTCATGGTGGGTGCCCTTCCTGAAGTCTCGGGTGGTCAGCTGGTGGCGAGGCCGGCGGCGCGGAACGCGTCCAGGCTCGGACGGATCGTCGCGGTCGCCTGCGAGGTGGCGGCCACCGCGTCCAGGGTCTTGAGGCCGTCGCCGGTGTTGAGGACGACGGTGGTCAGCGTCGGGTCGAGCAGACCGGCCTCGATCAGCTTCTTCGTCACGCCGACCGTCACCCCGCCCGCCGTCTCGGCGAAGATGCCCTCGGTGCGCGCCAGCAGCTTGATCGCGTCGACGACCTGCTCGTCGTCGACGTCCTCGACGGCGCCGCCGGTGCGGCGGGCGATGTCCAGGACGTACGGGCCGTCGGCCGGGTTGCCGATCGCCAGGGACTTGGCGATGGTGTTCGGCTTCTGGGGGCGTACGACGTCGTGACCGGCCTTGAAGGCGGTGGAGACCGGGGAGCAGCCCTCGGCCTGGGCACCGAAGATCTTGTACGGCCTGTCCTCGACGAGACCGAGCTTGATCAGCTCCTGGAGGCCCTTGTCGATCTTCGTGAGCTGCGAGCCGGATGCGATCGGGATGACGATCTGGTCGGGCAGCCGCCAGCCGAGCTGCTCGCAGATCTCGTACGCCAGGGTCTTGGAGCCCTCGCCGTAGTACGGGCGCAGGTTGACGTTGACGAAGCCCCAGCCCTCGCCGAGCGGGTCGCCGATGAGCTCCGAGCAGAAGCGGTTGACGTCGTCGTAGTTGCCCTCGATGCCGACCAGCTCACCGCCGTACACCGCGGCCATGACGACCTTGCCCTGCTCCAGGTCGTGCGGGATGAACACGCAGGAGCGGAAGCCGGCGCGGGCGGCGGCTGCGCCCACCGCACCGGCGAGGTTGCCGGTGGAGGAGCAGGAGAGGGTGGTGAAACCGAAGGCGCGGGCGGCCTCGACGGCGATGGCGACGACGCGGTCCTTGAAGGAGTGCGTCGGGTTGCCGGAGTCGTCCTTGACGTACAGGCCGCCGGTGACGCCCAGTTCGCGGGCGAGGTTGTCGGCCTTGACCAGCTTGGTGAAGCCGGGGTTGATGTTGGGCTTGTCCGCGACATCGGCGGGGACCGGCAGCAGCGGCGCGTAACGCCAGATGTTGTCGGGCCCGGCCTCGATGCGCTTCTTCAGCTCTTCGGGGGAGCCGCTCGGCAGGTCGTACGCCACTTCGAGCGGCCCGAAACATGACGCGCAGGCGAAAATGGGGCCGAGCTCGAAACGCTCGCCGCACTCGCGGCAGGAAAGCGCCGCGGCGGCACCGAGGTCGACGGTTTCGGCAGTGGCGTCTGCGGCGGATTCGGCATCGGCGGAAGCAGCCGCGTTCGCTGCGACGGTCTGGACAGCCATGATGGCGGAGGCCCTTTCTCCTCATCTTCCTTGCGGCGCATTTCGCCACAAGACGGAATTGGCACCTTCCCCACCGTGACCTCGCGGTCGGCGGGAGGGTTGCCGGGACTTCAACGGGCCGTTCCCTCAGTCCCTCTGGATGAGCGCTGTGGCACTGGATCATCGATCCAGGCATTTATTGGCGGACTGACCCCGACATGCGACGGCCATCCGCGTTGTTCAAGACTGTAACCGAAGCACCGGACAGTTGAGATAGTCGTCCGAACCGCGAGATGGATCACATACAGGGAGTATCGACCGTGCTGGAAGAGGTCGAGCGCTGGCTGACCAGGCGTTCCTGGTCGGCGGCCGACCGCCCGCTGGACCGCCTCCTGGCCGCCAAGGCCAGGGACCGGCGGCGCGGGAGCGTGAGCGTCGTACTGCCCGCGCTGAACGAGGAGGCGACGGTCGGCGAGATCGTCGCGACGATCCGGCGCGAGCTGATGGAGAAGGTCCGGCTGGTCGATGAACTCGTGGTGATCGATTCCGGTTCCACCGACGCCACCGCACGCGTGGCCCGGGAGGCCGGCGCCCGGGTGGTGCACCGGGACGCGATACTCCCCCGGATACCCGCCGTACCCGGCAAGGGCGAGGTGTTGTGGCGCTCGCTCCTGGTGACCGGAGGTGACATCGTCTGTTTCATCGACGCCGATCTGAAGGACTTCTCGGCGGACTTCGTCTCCGGCATCGTCGGGCCGCTGCTGACCGACCCGGACGTGCAGTTCGTGAAGGCGATGTACGACCGGCCGCTGGGCACTGATCCCGATGGGCTCGCCTCCGGCAGGACCGCAGGCCAGGGCGGTCGTGTCACCGAGCTGGTGGCCCGTCCGCTGCTCAATCTGCACTGGCCGCAGCTGGCCGGTTTCGTCCAGCCGCTGGGCGGGGAGTACGCGGTGCGCCGCTCGCTGCTGGAGCGGCTGCCCTTCCCCGTCGGTTACGGGGTGGAGCTGGGCCTCCTGGTCGACGCGCTGCACACGGTGGGTCTGGACGCGCTGGCCCAGGTCGACGTCGGGGTGCGCAAGCACCGCCACCAGGACGAACAGGCGCTCGGCCGGATGGCGGCGGCGATCTACCGGACCGCTCAACTCCGCTTGTCCCGCGGGCATTTGGTACGGCCTTCGCTCACCCAGTTCGAACGCGGCGAGGACGGCTTCGTCCCGCGCACCCATGCGGTGGACACCGAGGAGCGGCCCCCGATGCGCGAGATCGAGGAGTACGTTTCGCGCCGCGCGGCTTGACGTGGCCTGACTCGCACGTTTGGGCGGTTCGTGATCTGGCTAGATTCCGCAACATGGTCTCCGAGCACGAAGCCCAGTCCGATGCCCCGTCCCCTGTCGAGTCCGACGCCCAGGTTCTCGTCGCGTCCAACCGCGGCCCCGTGTCGTACACCCTCGCCACGGACGGAACGCTCGACACGAAGCGGGGCGGCGGCGGCCTCGTCTCCGGGCTGAGCGCCGTCAAGGACAAGCTGTGGGTGTGCGCCGCGCTCGGCGACGGGGACCGGGAGGCGGTGCGGCGCGGGGTCGGTGAGCAGGGTGTACGGATGCTCGACATCGACGCGGCCGTGCACGCCGACGCGTACAACGGCATCGCGAATTCGGTGCTCTGGTTCGTCCACCACATGCTGTACCAGACCCCGCTGGAGCCGGTCTTCGACGCGGAGTTCCGACGGCAGTGGGCATCGTTCGAGACGTACAACCGGGCCTTCGCCGAGGCGCTCGCCGAGGAGGCGGGGCGGGGCGCGGCGGTGCTGGTGCAGGACTACCACCTGGCGCTGGTGCCCGGCATGCTCCGCGAGCTCCGCCCCGACCTGCGGATCGGCCACTTCTCGCACACCCCGTGGGCGCCCGTGGACTACTTCCGCCTGCTCCCCGACGACATCGCCGAGCAGCTGCTGCGCGGCATCCTGGGCGCCGACCGGGCGGCCTTCCTGACCCGGCGCTGGGCGGACGCCTTCGTCGGCTGCTGTACGGAGATCCTGGGCGGCACCGGCCGGACCAGGGTCGGGGTGCACGGGCTCGGCGCGGACGAGGGCTTCCTGCGCGGACGGGCGCACGAGGCGGATGTCGACGAGCGGATGGCGGCGCTGCGGGAGCAGATCGGACCCGGGCGGAGGACAATCGTGCGGGTGGACCGGACGGAGCTGTCCAAGAACATCGTGCGCGGGCTGCTGGCGTACCGCGCGCTTCTCGAAGAGCGCCCCGAATGGCGCGAGCGCGTCGTCCATGTCGCCTTCGCGTACCCCTCGCGGCAGGACCTGGCGGTGTACCGGGACTACACGGCCGAGGTGCAGCGGGTCGCCGACGAGATCAACGCCGTGTACGGGACGGCGGGCTGGACGCCGGTCGTGCTCCACGTCAAGGACGACTTCGCCCGCTCGCTCGCGGCGTACCGGCTGGCCGACGTAGCGCTCGTCAACCCGATCCGTGACGGTATGAACCTGGTCGCCAAGGAGATCCCGGTCGTCTCCGACCACGGCTGCGCGCTGGTGCTGTCGCGGGAGGCGGGGGCGTACGAGGAGCTGGGCAGCGACGCGGTCGTGGTGAATCCGTACGACGTGTCGGCGACGGCGGCGGCGCTGCACGAGGCGCTGACGATGGCGGACGACGAGCGGGCCGAGCGTACGCAGCGGCTGGCCGCGGCGGCGGTGGCGCTGCCGCCGCAGCAGTGGTTCCTGGACCAGCTGGACGCGTTGCGGCGGGAGTGAGCGGGGCCGGAGCCGTACGGCCGGAGCCGCTCGGTCAGAGCCGCTCGGCCAGAGCTGCGAGGAAGCCGACGACGGCTGCCGGGCCGTTCAGCAGCAGATCGGCCCGTTCGGCCAGTTCGGGCACTTCCGCACTGCCGCTGCAGACCAGCAGGCCGGGGATGCCGTCTGGGCCCTCGGTGCGGAGCTTCTCCACGGCGGCGTACGCGGCGAGGTCGCCGAGGTCGTCGCCCGCGTACAGGACGGACCCGGCACCCGTCTCCCGTACGTACCGGGCGAGCGCCACGCCCTTGTCCATGCCGGGCGGGCGCAACTCCAGGACCAGGCGGCCCGGTTCGACGATCAGCCCGTGCCGGGCGGCGAGCTCGCCGAGAGGGCCGCGCAGGGCCTCGAACGCGGCCTGCGGGTCGGCGGCGCGGCGGGTGTGGACGGCGAGGGCCTGGCCCTTCTCCTCTATCCACGTGCCGTGCCATGAGTCGAACTTGTCGAGCACGCCCGGGAGTTCCGCGCGGACCGCGGCGATACCGGGGTGCGGGGCGGGGGCATGGACGGTGCCGGAGACGGCGTCCCAGCGTTCGGCGCCGTAGTGGCCGAGGACGACGAGGTGGTCGAGCCCCCGCACCCCGGCGAACCCGCCGTGCCGGACCGCGACGCCGGCCGGGCGGCCGGTGATCACCGCGACGGAGGCCACTTTCGGCGCGAGCGCGGCGAGTGCCTCCACGGCGCCGGGGTAGGCGCGGGCCTGTTCCGGGTCCGGCACGATATCGGCGAGCGTCCCGTCGAAATCGAGCGCGATGACGGCCCGGTCGGGGTGCGCGAGGATCGCGGCGAGGGCTTCTTGGCCGGGTGGGGTGGTGGGGGTCGGGAGCGCGGACGAGGGGGTGGACGGGGGGTCGCTCGGTGCGGGTGCTTCCGGGTTGCTGCCCATGAATGGAGCCTATAGCGGGGGCCGGGGATTGGGGGGGGCGCCTGCGGCGGGCCTGTTCCCCACCCCGCCCCTTCCCGTAACCGGGGCTCCGCCCCGGACCCCGCGCCTCAAACGCCGGCGAGGCTGGAATTCACGCCGCACTCGGCACAATTCATGCCGCCCCGGGCACGATCAAGCCCCTCCGGCGATTGAGGAGCGGGGGTGCGGGGGCAGAGCCCCCGGAAACGCCCGCCGCGCGGGGGGCACCCCTCAGCGGCGTCCCCGCCTCGCGTCCCGCACTCGACGCAGGCGGTTCACCGTGACCGGGTCCTCCTCCAGCGCGCGGCGGTCGTCCAGGAGCGCGTTGAGGAGTTGGTAGTAGCGCGTGGGCGAGATGCCGAGCTGCTCGCGGATCGCCCGCTCCTTCGCCCCTGGCCCGGCCCACGACTGCCGTTCGACGGCGAGCACGGCACGGTCGCGGTCGGAGAGGCCGTCGGGGCCATTCGGGGGAGCGGTCATATCAGCCAACATAACGCCCCCGCGCGCGTCCTACTCCGCGTCCTCCGCCGCCGTCGCATCCTGCGCGATCCGCCCCAGCACACTCTCGGGGCTCCCGCTCGGCGCGACCGCGTCGCCGATGTTCTCCTTGATCGACTCGCTGGCCCGGGCCCAGGACGTCTTGCCGAACGGGTAGAACTCCGAGTTCGGCAGCGCGTCCAGGAACTTCCACAGCGGCTTGTACTCGGGGTCCGACTCCATCGCCGCGGAGGCGCTGTCGGTGACCGGCAGCAGGCCGTACTCGTCGGCGAAGGCGATGACGTTCTTGTCGGTGAACAGATAGTCGAAGAACTTGCCCGTCTCCACCCGGTGGCCGCGCTGCTTGAATCCCATGATCCAGTCGGCGACGCCCATCGACCCCTTCGTGGGACCGCTGATGCCCGGCAGCGGAACCATGCCGACGGAGACGCCCTTCTCCTCGGCCTCCTGCATCAGCGTCGGGTGGCCGTTCAGCATGCCGACCTCGCCGCGCGTGAACGCGTCGAACGCCTTGGCCCGGTCGAGCTTTCCGGGGGCGACGGGGCCCACGAGGCCCTTGTCGACCAGGTTCGTCTTCAGCCAGTCGAACGTCTTGATGTTCTCGGCCGAGTCGATCTCGTACGAACCGACGTCATCGATGTAGCCGCCGTCCCCGCTGAGCATCCACATCAGGGTCTCGGCCTGGGACTCCTCCGGACCGAGCGGCAGCGCAAACGGATACTTCACACCGCGCTGCTTGAGCACCGACGCGTCGGCGCGTATGTCGTCCCAGGTCTGCGGGGCGTCGAGGCCCGCCTGGGTGAAGTACTTCTTGTTGTAGAAGAGCAGCCGGGTGCTGGCGACGAACGGCAGTCCGTACTGGGTCTGGTCCACGCTGCCCGCGTCGGCCAGGCGCGGCAGGAAGTTCGCCTGGGTGGGGATGGTCAGCATCTCGTCGGCCCGGTAGAGCTTGCCGGCCCTGGCGTAGTCGGCGTACGCGCCGATCTGGGCGACGTCGGGGGCCTGCCCCGCCTTCACCATCTCGGCGACCTTGCGGTCGACGTCCTTCCACGAATAGACGCTGACGTCGACCTTGATGCCGGGGTGGGACGCCTCGAAGCCCTCCGCGAGCGTGGCCCAGTACTTCTTGGAGCTGTTGGCCGCGCTGCTGCCGTAGTCGGCCGCGACGACCTTGAGGGTGACATCACCCGACCCGCTCCCGTCGCTGCTGCCGCAGCCCGACAACGTTGCCGTCAATCCCAGTGCGGCAACCGCCGCAGTCAGTCCCAAGTAGCGCCGCTGCACAGCCCAGTCCGTCCTCGTCCTTTGCGTCATCCGTGCCGGCCACGTCCTCGTGGGGTCCACCGGATGAGCTGTGATCCTCCCCCGAGTGTTCATCGGAGGTCTACACCACCGATGTATCGCTTTTGCAACGTCACCGGAAACCGCAGCCGGTTCGCGGGCGGCAGCATTGCCCTTGACCTGCGCCGACCGCTAAGTCAGCCTCGGGGCAAGGGACTTGATGGTCCAGACCTTCGCCCCGTCAGCACACCCTATCTTCCACATCGTTACCGTTCCCCGCCGACCCCCGCCGTTCCCCGCCACCCCTCGCCGTTCCTCGCCGTTTTTCGTCGCAAGGAGCCGTCCAGCACATCCCGTACCGCATCGCAGATTGCCACCCGGCCCGGCCGCCGACGGCGTTCCGCAGAAGCGGGGGCGGTGTTCGACGGGCGACCCGGACCACCCGCGCCACCTTTCGCGCAGCATGATCCTTTTCGCCCCGAGTCCGCCCGGACGGTTGGCCGAATCCACCATTGCGGGTCGCGGGCCCGATTTTGTATGGGTGCGCAACAAACCGCGATAGTGGACTAGACCTTTTGAGTTCCGCGGGCGAAACTGTTTCCCGTGAAACACGTCATCGCCCTCGATGTGGGCGGCACCGGAATGAAGGCCGCACTGGTCGGGGCCGATGGCGCCCTGCTGTACGAGGCGCGGCGGGCGACCGGCAGAGAGCGCGGCCCCGACGCCGTCGTGGAGTCGATACTGACGTTCGCCGCGGATCTGCGGGCGTACGGCGAGGAGCACCTCGGCGAGAGCGCCGTCGCGGCCGGTGTCGCCGTGCCCGGCATCGTCGACGCCGAGAACGGGATCGCGGTCTACGCCTCGAACCTGGGCTGGCGCGACGTGCCGATGCGGGAGCTGCTCGGCGAGCGGCTCGGCGGTGTCCCCGTCGCACTCGGCCACGACGTACGCACCGGCGGGCTCGCCGAGGGCCGGATCGGCGCGGGCAGGGGCGCCGACCGATTCCTCTTCGTGCCGCTCGGCACCGGGATCGCCGGGGCGATCGGCATCGCGGGCACCATCGAGTCCGGCGCGCACGGGTACGCGGGCGAGATCGGCCACATCGTGGTCCGCCCGGACGGCCCGGAGTGCGGCTGCGGTCAGCGCGGCTGTCTGGAGACCCTGGCGTCCGCGTCCGCGGTGACCCGGGCCTGGGCCGCCGCGTCCGGCGATCCGACAGCGGACGCCGCGGACTGCGCGAAGGCCGTGGAGTCGGGCGACCCGGCGGCCGTCGAGGTCTGGCGCAACGCGGTCGACGCGCTCGCCGCCGGGCTGGTCACCGCACTGACCCTGCTCGACCCCGGCACGCTCATCATCGGTGGCGGACTCGCCGAAGCAGGGGAAACGTTGTTCACACCACTCCGTGCGGCCGTCGAGGAACGCGTCACGTTCCAGAAAGTGCCCCACATCGTCCCGGCGGCCCTCGGGGACACCGCCGGATGCCTGGGCGCAGGGCTGCTCGCCTGGGATCTACTCTCCACGGAGGTATCCGCCTGATGGCCGGACGCGCAGACAGCACAGTTCTCGCAGGTGCCCGGGTGGTTCTTCCCACCGGGACCATCGAGAACGGCCGGGTGATCGTCGAGGGCACCCGGATCGCGGGCAGTGCGGCGGAGAGCGCCAGGACCGTCGACCTGAGCGGCCACTGGGTGGTCCCGGGCTTCGTCGACATGCACAACCACGGCGGTGGCGGCGCATCCTTCACCTCCGGCACCGTGGACGAGGTCCTCACCGGCATCCGCACCCACCGTGAGCACGGCACCACCACCCTGGTCGCCTCCACCGTCACCGGCGAGATGGACTTCCTCGCCCACCGGGCCGGCGTCCTGTCCGAGCTGGTCGAGCAGGGCGACCTGGCCGGCATCCACTTCGAGGGGCCGTTCATCTCGCCGTGCCGCAAGGGCGCGCACAGCGAGGACCTGCTGCGCCACCCGGACCCGGCCGAGGTCCGCAAGCTGATGGACGCGGCGCGCGGCACGGCGAAGATGTTCACGCTCGCCACCGAACTCCCGGGCGGCATCGAGTCCGTACGACTGCTCGCCGAGCACGGGGTGATCGCCGCGATCGGGCACACCGACGCGACGTACGAGCAGACCGTCGAGGCCATCGAGGCGGGCGCCACAGTCGCCACCCACCTCTACAACGCGATGCCCGGCCTCGGCCACCGCACGCCCGGCCCGATCGCGGCCCTGCTGGAGGACGAGCGGATCACCGTCGAGCTGATCAACGACGGTACGCATCTGCACCCCGCCGCCCTGGAGCTGGCCTACCACCACGCGGGCGCCCACCGCGTCGCGCTGATCACCGACGCCATGGACGCGGCCGGCTTCGGCGACGGCCGGTACCAGCTCGGCCCGCTCGCGGTCGAGGTCAAGGACGGCGTCGCGCGGCTGGTCGAGGGCGGCTCGATCGCGGGCTCCACGCTCACCCTGGACACCGCGTTCCACCGGGCCGTGACCATCGACCGGATTCCGGTCGTCGATGTCGTGCAGTCCATCTCCGCCAACCCGGCACGGCTGCTCGGCGTGTACGACAAGGTCGGCTCGCTGGAGCCGGGCAAGGACGCGGACCTGGTGGTCCTGGACGCGGACTTCGCGCTCAAGGGCGTCATGCGCAAGGGCGACTGGATCGTCGAGCCCCGGATCGGCTGATCCCCGGATCGGCTGGTACGACCCGTTATTGACGGTGGGTCGCATGCGTAACGAAGAGACGGCGGTTGGTCCGGAGGTCTGGGCCGATCGCCGCCTCTTTGGCATGATCGCCTGGGAAAGAGGCAGAGAAAGCGCATTCCCTCCAAGGATTCGCGCTTCGGAGCAGGGATCGAGGGAGCGGCCGCGGTGATCCTCACGGTCACACTGAATACGGCACTCGACCTGACGTACGGCGTCCCGAAGCTCGTCCCGCACGCCGGCCACCGCGTCAGCGACATGGCCGAGCGGCCCGGCGGCAAGGGTCTGAACGTGGCCAGGGTGCTCTCCGCCCTCGGCCACGAAACGACGGTCACGGGGTTCGCCGGAGGCTCCACCGGGTCGGCACTGCGCGAACTGCTGGCGACGCTGTCGCCGGGGGCGGCGGATCCCGCCCGGCGCACGGCAGCCCGTGTCGCCGGTGCCACACCCGAACACCCACCCACCACCGCCACCGCCCCCGCCCCCGCCCCGGTCACCGACGCTCTCGTCACCGTCGCCGGGAACACCCGGCGCACGGTCGCCGTCGTCGACCGGTCCACGGGTGACACCACTCAGCTCAACGAACCCGGCCCGCTCGTCACCGCCGACGAATGGGCCGCCCTCCTCGGCCGGTACGAGGAGCTTCTCGCCGGGGCCGATGCCGTCGCCCTCTGCGGCAGCCTGCCACCCGGCATCCACGTCGGCGCCTACGCCGAACTGGTCCGCCTGGCCCGCACCGCCGGCGTCCCCGTGCTCCTGGACACCAGCGGCGAACCTCTGCGCCGCGGCATCGCCGCCCGCCCCGACCTGATCAAGCCCAACGCCGACGAACTCGCCCAGCTCACCGGGTCCCGCGAACCCCTGCGCGCCACTCTCAACGCCCGCCGCCGCGGCGCGCACGGGGTCGTCGCGTCCCTGGGCCCGGACGGCCTGCTGGCGGTCACCCCCGACGGCATCTGGCAGGCGTCCCCGCCCGCGAAGGTCCTGGGCAATCCGACCGGAGCGGGCGACTCCGCGGTGGCCGGGCTGCTGTCCGGCCTCGTCGAGGGCCTGAGCTGGCCGGACCGGCTGCGACGGGCGGTGGCACTGTCGACGGCGACCGTGCTCTCCCCGACGGCCGGTGACTTCGACCGCGCGGCGTACGAGGAGCTGCTGCCGCGCGTCGGCATCGAGGAACACACAACGGCGGCCTGAGGCCGCGCCCGTCCCGGACCTGCCTGTTCAGCCGGTCCGAAGAAGCAGCAAGAGGTCAGCATGCCGCTCGTCAGCACCGGTGAACTCGTCTCGGCCGCCCAGGCCGAGGGACGCGGGATCGCCGCCTTCAACGTCATCACGCTGGAGCACGCGGAGGCCATCGCGGCCGGCGCGGAGCGGGCCGGCGCGCCCGCGATCCTGCAGATCTCCGAGAACGCCGTGAAGTTCCACGGCGGACGGCTCTCCGCCGTCGCCGCCGCGGCCGCCGCCGTCGCCCGCACGTCCGGCGTCCCCCTCGCGCTGCACCTCGACCATGTCGAGTCCGTGGAGCTGCTGCACCAGGCGCACACGGAGGGTTTCGGCTCGGTGATGTTCGACGCCTCCAAGCTGCCGTACGAGGAGAACGTGCGGGCCACGGCCGAGGCAGTGGCCTGGGGCCACGAGCGCGGCATCTGGATCGAGGCCGAGCTCGGCAAGGTCGGCGGCAAGGAGGGCGAGGCCCCGCTCGACGCCCACGCCCCCGGCGTCCGCACCGACCCGGCCGAGGCCGCCGCGTACGTCCGCGACACCGGGGTGGACGCGCTGGCCGTCGCGGTCGGCTCCTCGCACGCGATGACCGAGCGCACCGCCGCCCTGGACCACGCCCTGATCGGCAGGCTGCGCGACGCGGTCCCGGTCCCTCTGGTGCTGCACGGCTCCAGCGGTGTCCCGGACGACGAGATCCGCCGGGCCGTCGTCTCGTCCGGCATGGTCAAGATCAACGTCGGCACGGCGCTGAACACGGCGTTCACCGGTGCGGTACGGGCGTACCTGGCCGAGAACACCACGGGCGTGGACCCGCGCAAGTACATCGCACCGGGCCGCGAGGCGATGGCCGCGACGGTGGCCGGGTTCCTCGCCCTGATGGGCTGAGCACACCGGCCCGAACACACCCGGCAGCACGGCGGAAACGAACCGGCCCCCTCGCCTTCCCGAGGCGAGGGGGCCGGACCGCGTCCGCGGCGCGCTCAGCGGGTCTGGTGGCCCGCCTTCAGCGACAGCTGGTCGAGATTGGCGTCGCACTGGTCGCCCTCGTTGCAGGAGATCATGATCGTGTTCGATCCCTTGTTGAGGTTGACGTAGGCGTACGTCGTCGTCCAGCCCTTCTCCAGATCACCCTCCGGCGCCTGAGCGAAGTTCTTCATGTTGATGGACCGGGGGGCCTCGGCATTGACGGTGAGCGAGGTCTTCGCGTCCTTGCCCGGCACGCCGTACGTGACGAACAGCGTGTACTCACCGGCCTCCGGCACCTCGACCGACCAGGTCGCCGACCTGCCGACCTCGTTGAGGTTGATGTACTGGCCGCTGGCGCTCTTCGCGCCCTTGACCGTGTTGTCCAGCTGGGCCGTGCCGCCGAGCTTCAGCGTCGCCGCGTCCTGCTCGGGCAGCTCGGCCGGGGCCTCGGAGCTCGCGGACTCCTGCGGCTTCGGGGAGTCCTCGACCTGGCCGCCGGGTCCGGCGGACGAGGTGGCCTCGTTCTTCTTCTTGTCCTTGTCGTCGTCGCCCGTGATCAGCGCGGCGCCGATGCCGATGAGCACGACCAGGACCACCGCGACCGCGCCGATCAGCAGACCCTTGGTGTTCGGGCCGCCCTTGCCGGAACCGCCGCCGCCGGTGCGGCCGTGGCCGCCCTGCTGCGGGACGTGCGCGGTGGGGGCGCCGGGGTACGTCTCCGGGGCGGCGTACTGCGCGCTCGGCTGGCCGTACGGCTGCTGGTACTGCGCCTGCTGCCCGTACTGGCGCTCGCCGACGGTCCGCACCTGGTTGTACGAGGTGCGGGGCACACCGGGCTGCGGGGCCGGACCGGGGTAGCCGTAGCCGCCCTGCCGCGGCGGCTGGGCACCTGCCGCCTGTCCGTCCTCGTACAGGTAGCCGAACGGATCGTCGTCCTCGGGCGTTCCCGCGCCGTTGTTCCCGGCCGTCATCCCTGGGTCACTCCTCACCATGTCGCCAGCCGTCGCCGTGTTTCGCCAGCCGTGGCCGACCGGCCGAGCCTACCCCGAACGGACCACACCAAGAATTGCCGTCGCACGTCCTGGGACAGGGACGGGACATGGGAACGGCACTGTCCTGAACGTCAGCCGGCCCTGCGGTGAACCTTCGACCGGGACCGCTTCTCCACGTACATCCGCTGGTCCGCGGAGCGCAGCACCTCTTCGGCGGTCATGCCGCAGGCGGCCCAGCCGATGCCGAAGCTCGCCCCGACGCGCACCGCCCGGCCGTCGACCCGAATGGGCGGAATGATGGCGTTTCGTAGGCGTACGGCCAGGTCCGCGGCGTCTGCGGCGCCGAGCCCGTCGGCGAGGACGACGAATTCGTCACCCCCGAGCCGGGCGACGGTGTCGCCGTCGCGGACACAGGTGGTGAGGCGGCGGGCGACCTCGATCAGCACGGCGTCTCCGGTGTGGTGGCCGAAACGGTCGTTGATCGACTTGAAGCCGTCGAGGTCGCAGAAGAGGACCGCGGGGCCCTTGGATCCGTCGTCGTGCTCGGTGTCGGGTGCGACGGAATGGACATGGTGGTCGTACGGCCCGCCGGGCGCCGTGTCCACGTCGTAGCCGTGCGTGCGCGTGTCCTGATCGTCGAGGGCGCCGTAGGCCGCGTCCAGCGCCTCGACCGCGGTGGTGGCCACCGAGTGCGGGCGCTCGCAGAGCCGCGCACTGAGCCGCGCGCGCAGCTCGGCGCTGTTGGGCAGGCCGGTGAGCGCGTCGTGCGAGGCGCGGTGCGCGAGATGCAGCTCGTGGCGCTTGCGCTCCTCTATGTCCTCGACGTGGGTGAGCAGGAAGCGCGGGCCGTCCGCGGTGTCGGCGACGACGGAGTTGCGCAGCGAGACCCAGAGGTACGTGCCGTCCCTGCGCCCCAGCCGCAGCTCGGCGCGGCCGCCCTCGGCGGAGGTGCGCAGCAGGGTGCCGACGTCCTCGGGGTGGACGAGGTCGGCGAAGGAGTAGCGGCGCAGTACGGAGGCGGGGCGGCCGAGCAGCCGGCACAGGGCGTCGTTGGTGCGCAGCAGCCGGCCGTGCTGGTCGCCGCCCATCTCGGCTATGGCCATGCCGCTGGGGGCGTACTCGAAGGCCTGGCGGAAGGACTCCTCGCTGGCCCGCAGCGCCTGCTGTTCGCGCTCCAGCCGGACCAGGGCGCGCTGCATGTTTGCTCGCAGCCGGGCGTTGCTGATCGCAATGGCCGCCTGCGATGCGTACATCTGGAGCGCCTCACGGCCCCAGGCGCCGGGGCGGCGGCCGTTGCGCGGGCGGTCGACGGATATGACGCCCAGAAGATCGCGGCCGCAGCCCGACGCGTACATCGGGGCGTAGAGGCGGTCCTCGGGGTGCCACTCGTCCTCGAAGCGGGGTTCGGGGCCCTCGGTGTGCCACTGCGGTACGTCGTCGTCGAGGAGGACCCAGCCGTCGGTGTGCGGTATGAAGCGCAGGTCGTCCCAGGCCTCACCCATCAAAAGCCTGCGGTCCCAGGAGGTGCGCGAGCCGACACGGCCGGTGATGAGGGCTTCCGCGGCGGTGTTTCCGGCGAAGGCGGCGACGACGAGATCGCCGTCGGGACGGACCAGGTTCACGCAGGCAAGCTCATAGCCGAGGCCGGCGACGATTCCGTCGGCCACGGTCTGCAGTGTGTCGGCCAGGCTCCGCGCCGTGTTGAGATCGGCGACGGCCTGGTGCAGCTGCCGCATCGTCGCAAGACGGACGTACGGCTCCGACTCGGCCTCCATTGCTCGCACTCCCCGAGACCTCGACAGCACTCCAGGTTTCATATCGACGTACTTGCTTCAGTGTCACGGCCACTGAATCACAGTGAGCTGTGCAGCCGGTACACAGGGTCAGCAAATATTGCACTCTGTGACTCAAGTCACAACAGATGATGAAGGGGCTCAAGTGCCGTGCAGGTGCGGTCCGTCCTTTTCTTGAACGCAAATCCGTACGTTGCAGTGCCGGGCCGCGGGACGGGCTTCGGCGGACCGTGGTCGCCGTGGACCGCGGGTCCTAGGACCCGGCTGGTCCCCTGGCCCGATGCGACGGCATGCCGCGCGCGGCTAGCGTGCCCGATGTGTTGCAGACAAAGCCACCCTCCCCGCGTTCCGAGCCCATCCCCCATGCTGAGGGGGTGAGCAACGATGAGTTCCGAGGCGCCCTCGCCCGGCTGGCCGCCGGAGTCGTGCTGATCACCGCCGAGGAGCCGCCGCTGGACGAGAACGGGCGCGGTGAGGACGTCGGCATGACGGCGACCGCCTTCATGTCGGTGTCGCTGGACCCGCCCCTGGTCATGGTCAGTCTGCGCAACGACTCACGGATGGACGACCTGCTGTCGGAACAGCCGCTGTGGGCGGTCTCCGTACTCGCCGAGAGCCAGCGGCACATCGCCGGACGCTTCGCGATGAAGGGCCGGATCAGCGACCGACTGCTGTTCGAGGACATCCCTTACACGCGGGGCGAGATCAGCCACGCCCCACTGGTCGGAGGCGCACTGGCCACACTGGAGTGCCGCACCGAGCAACGCGTTCTGGCGGGCGACCACACACTGGTGGTCGCCCGGGTGCTGAGCGCGTCCCTGCCGAGCGGCGACGGCTCACCGCTGACGTACTTCCGGGGCCGGTACCGGCAACTGGGGTGAGGCACGCGGCTTCGCGCGGGGGCACGTACAGGGAGTGCGCGGGGTTACCAGTCGCGGCCTGTGCGGCCGCGTTTCGTTTCGCCGCGTTGCTTCTTTTCGCGCAGGCGGCGCTCGTTGATGCCGCGCGGGATCCGGGTCTTGCGGCGCGGCCTGGGCGGCGGCGCCGTGGCCTCGGCCAGGAGGGAGGCGAGACGGACCAGGGCCGTCTCGCGGTTGCGCCACTGGGAGCGGTGCTCGGACGCCCGTACCGCGATCACGCCGCCCACGAGCCTGCTCTCCAGGCGCTGGAGAGCCCGCTCCTTCCACACCTCGGGCAGCGACTCGGTCGCCGCGAGGTCGAAGCGGAGCTCCACCTGGGAGTCGCTGGTGTTGACGTGCTGCCCGCCGGGCCCGGAGGACCGCGAGAAACGCCACATGAGCTCGGCCTCCGGCAGGGAGACCGAACCGCGGATGACATAGGGCCCGGACATGACACCCATGTTCCCCGGCCCACACCGTGTTCGTCACCTTGTTTTGCGTATCCGTGCGCCCGTCCGACCGGGGGATTTCGGTAAAGAAAGTAAAGGGACCAGGAACCTCCCGGTCCCCTGCCCGCGTTATGACGTGTGACGGTAGCTTCGTGATGACATGAAGCCCGCACCCGACGATGAAAGGGACTTCCCATGGCTGTAAGCCTGTCCAAGGGCGGCAACGTCTCGCTCACCAAGGAGGCCCCGGGCCTGACCGCCGTCACGGTCGGCCTCGGCTGGGACGTCCGCACCACCACCGGCACCGACTTCGACCTCGACGCCTCGGCGATCGCGGTCAACCCGGCCGGCAAGGTCGTCTCCGACGGCCACTTCGTCTTCTTCAACAACAAGTCGACGCCGGACCAGACCATCGTCCACACCGGTGACAACGTCACGGGCCAGGGCGAGGGTGACGACGAGCAGATCAACGTCAACCTGGCGGGCCTGCCGGCCGACGTCGACAAGATCGTCTTCCCGGTCTCGATCTACGACGCCGAGACCCGCAGCCAGAACTTCGGCCAGGTGCGCAACGCGTTCATCCGCATCATCAACCAGGCCGGCGGCACCGAGCTCGCCCGCTACGACCTGAGCGAGGACGCCGCCACCGAGACCGCCATGGTCTTCGGCGAGCTCTACCGCAACGGCGCGGAGTGGAAGTTCCGCGCGGTCGGCCAGGGTTACGCCTCGGGCCTGCGCGGCATCGCGCAGGACTTCGGCGTCAACCTCTGACGTCAACTCCCGCACACCGGGAGCCCCCGACCGCATCTCCTGCGGCCGGGGGCTCCCGGCTGTCTGCCGCCCGTCGTCTTCGCGCCGCCGAATAGCGGACATAAGCGCATCCCATTCGGACAAGAAGTGGTCAAAAAAATGTGAGGCATTTGTTAGTACACCGTCAATTTCATTCATCCGGTGGCACGCTCTCCGCTCGTAACCCCCCACGGAACGAGCAACGGAGAACGCATGACCCCCCACATGAACACCCGTCGCGCCGCAGCCCTGGCCGCCGTGGCCGCGATGGTCGTCGTCGGTGTCCAGAGCGGTGCGGCAAACGCCGCCCCCGACCATGGAACTGACGGTTCCTCCGCCAATCGCAGCGCCGTGTCCTTCGGCGCGAACAGCGCCCCGCAGCGCACCGCCGCCATCAAGTCGGCACAGTCCGACGCCTCTTCGACCGCCGAGGCCCTCGGGCTCGGCAGCCGGGAGAAGCTGATCGCCCGCGATGTGATCAAGGACGCCGACGGCACCGTCCACACCCGCTACGAGCGCACCTACGCCGGACTCCCGGTCATCGGCGGCGACCTCGTCACCCACACCGCCCGCGGCGGAAAACTCAAGAGCGTCACCAGGGCGGCGAAGGCCCGGATATCCGTGCCGTCGACGACGGCGAGGATCAAAACCGCGGCAAGCGGCCGCAAGGTGATCTGGGCGGGCGGCAAAAAGCCCGCCCTCGCCATCGAGACGGTGAAGACCGGGGTGCAGCAGGACGGCACGCCCAGCAGGCTGCACATCATCACCGACGCGATCACCGGCAGGAAGCTCCAGAGCTACGAGGCGATCGAGACCGGCGTCGGCCACAGCCAGTACAGCGGCCAGGTCGACCTCACGACCACAGCGGCCGGGTCCGGATTCGAGCTGACCGACGGCGACCGCGGCGGCCACAGGACCTACGACCTCAACCAGGGCGAGAGCGGCACCGGCGACCTCGTCACGGACGACGACGACACCTGGGGCGACGGCACCGGCGACGACCGCCAGACCGCCGCGGTCGACGCCGCCTACGGCGCCGCGAAGACCTGGGACTTCTACAAGTCGGCGTTCGGCCGCGACGGCATCGCCGGTGACGGCAAAGCCGCGTACTCGCGGGTCCACTACGGCGACGCGTACGTCAACGCGTTCTGGGACGACAGCTGCTTCTGCATGACGTACGGCGACGGCGCCGACAACAAGAGCGCGCTGACCGCGCTCGACGTCGCGGGCCACGAGATGAGCCACGGCCTGACCGCTTCCACCGCCGACCTCGACTACGTCGGCGAGTCCGGCGGCCTCAACGAGGCGACCAGCGACATCCTCGGCACCTCCGTGGAGTTCGCCGCCGACAACAGCACGGACGCCGGCGACTACCTCATCGGCGAGAAGATCGACATCAACGGCGACGGCACTCCGCTGCGCTACATGGACCGGCCGAGCAAGGACGGCGGCTCCGCGGACTACTGGGACAGCAGCGTCGGCGACCTCGATGTGCACTACTCCTCCGGCGTCGCCAACCACTTCTTCTACCTGCTGTCGGAGGGCAGCGGCGCGAAGACGATCAACGGCGTCGACTACGACTCCCCGACCATCGACGGCTCCACGGTCACCGGCATCGGCCGGGACAAGGCCGTCCAGATCTGGTACAAGGCACTGTCCGAGTACATGACATCGACCACCGACTACGCGGCCGCCCGCACGGCGACCGAGCAGGCGGCGACCGACCTGTACGGGGCGGACAGCGCCGAGCTCGCGGCCGTCGACGCGGCCTGGAGCGGCGTCAACGTGAAGTAGTCCCGGCAGCGGGGCCTGCGGGAGCCGGTCAGCCCTCCGGGGCGGGCCGGCTCCCGCCGTACAGCCAGGTGTCCCACAGCTCCGTCAGATCCTGACCGGTCGCCTTCTCCACATAGGCGGTGAAGTCGGCGGTCGACGCGTTGCCGTGCCGGTGGGCCTTCGTCCAGCCCCTGACGATCGCGAAGAAACGCTCGTCGTCGTCCACAGCCTGCCTGATCCTGTGGATGACCATCGCCCCGCGCGCGTACACCGGGGCCTTTGAGATGTCCGCGGCCGTCGGCGGATCTGCGGGCGGAAAGGCCCAGTTGTCGTCGTCGGCGAAGGCGGCGTCGAAGTGGTCCTGGACCGGACTGCCCTCCTGGTCGTCCTCCCACAGCCACTCCGCATAGGTCGCGAAGCCCTCGTTGAGCCACATGTCCCGCCAGCTCTCGGGCGTGACGGAGTCGCCGAACCACTGGTGGGCCATCTCGTGGACGAGCAGCACGGCATCCGGGGTCCCGGGGAAGAACGGCCGGTTCTGGGTCTCCAGCGCATACCCGGCGTCTCCGGGGCGCCCGATGATCGCACCCGTGGTGGAGAAGGGGTACGGGCCGAAACGTTCCGCCTCCCAGGCCACGATCTCGGGGACCCGGGCGAGAATCCGCGCGCTGTCCGCCGCCACCTGCGGGTCCGCGGCGGTGAACACCGTGATGCCGTCCGGGGTCTTTGACTCCTTCGACGCCTCTGACGCCCTTGACGCCCTTGATGCCTCTGACGCCTTCGATGCCTTCGATGCCTTCGTGTCGAAGCGGCCGATGGCGACCGTCGCCAGATAGCTCGCCATCGGTTCGGCGGTGTGCCAGTGGTACGTGGTGGTGTCGCCCGCGGTCGTGCGGGATGCCAGCTCGCCGTTGGAGACGGCTGTCAGGCCCTTGGGAACGGTGACGGTGATGTCGTACGACGCCTTGTCGCTCGGGTGGTTGTTGCCGGGGAACCAGGTCATGGAGCCGGTCGGTTCACCGAGCGCGACCGATCCGTCCGCGGTCCTCAGCCAGCCCTCCTTCGACTTGTCGGGGTCGGTGAGGGTCTGCGGGAAGCCGGAGTAGCTGACGACCGTACGGAACGTCCTGCCCTTGTGGAGCCGGTTCTCGATCCCGGCGTCGGGGCGCAGCGTCAGCTCGTGGCCCGCCCGGTTGACGGCGGCCGGGCGGTCCTCGACGCTCGCCGAGCGCACCGTGAGCCCGGCGAGGTCGAGGTTGAAGGAGCTGAGGTCCTGGGTGGCGCGCGCGGTGATCGTGGCGGTGGCGCGCAGGTGGTGGGCGGCCGGGTCGACGTCGAGGGCGAGGTCGTAGTGCGTGACGTCGTAACCGCCGTTGCCGAGCCTGGGGAAGTACGGATCGCGCAGACCGGCGGCGCCGGGGGTGCCCTCGACGCCGCCGGTGTCGCCGGTGCAGCCGGTGGAGGCCGTCAGGACCAGCAGGGCGAGGGCGGCAGCGCGGGTCGTGCGGGCCATGTGGCGTACGGGTGTTCGCTGATCCACACCGGTGATTCTAGGCGCGAAATGTCCCGATGCGCTGGTGCCGGCCCGCCGGGGGCTACTTCGCGAGAGCGGCGATGCCGGCCTTCGCGAACTTCTCGTCGAGGTCGCCGCTGGGGGCTCCGGCCACGCCGATGCCCGCCACCGGGGCGCCCTTGACCTGCACAGGGGCGCCGCCCGCGAGGAACAGGGTGCCGGGGATGTCCTTGAGGTTCGGGGCCTGCTCCAGGCGCTCGGCCAGCTCGGAGGTGGGGGCGTTCCAGGAGACGGCGGTGTACGCCTTCTTCACGGCCGACTCGTACGCCTGCGGTCCCGCGCCGTCGCCGCGCAGCGTCACAAGGGTGTTGCCGTTGCGGTCGACGACGGCGACCGAGACGCGCTGGTTCTCCTTCTTCGCTGCGTCGAGCGCGGCCTGCGCGGCCCTGGTGGCGGCGCCCACGGTCAGGTGGGTGGACTGCTGGAGGTTACGGTTCGCGGCGTCGGCCCTGACGGCTGCGGCGGGTGCGGCGGCCGGGGCGGAGGCGCTGGCGGACATGGCGCCGAAGGTTCCGGCGCCGAGGGCGGCAACGGCAACGGCACCGGTCAGGACGCGGGTGCGCAGCGACGGCTTCTTCATGGTGGGCTCCTTCAGGTGAACTCGTTCGGCTCTGTCATCGATCCTCCGGCCGTGCCCGGCGCCGTACGGTCGACGAACCGGCCCGACGCGGCGCGCGGGACGGACGACGGCCCCATCGGCCGATCGGTTGATGCGGGGGTGGTCGTCCGGGGCGACGACGGATGTGTCCGTGCAGGTCAGCAGCGCCGCTGACGGTGAGGAGCGAGGGGTACGAGGTGGAGCACCGAACCCGACCGGCGCCCGGCGCGGTCCCGGGCCGGACCGGCGGGGCCGGCGCGCCGGACCGGGCAGGCGACCGGGACGGGGCAGGCGGCCCGGATGCCCGATGGCTCGCACTCCTGATGCACGCCGCGTTATTCCTGCTGCTCGGCGCCTCGCTCGCCCGCTTCCTGCTGCGGCACCCCGGCGAGGCCCGCACCCCGTGGATCATCGCGCTGTCCGTCGCCCTTGCGGTGCTGTACGCACTGGGGCCCGTGCTCGGTTCGCGCCCGACGCCGCGCAGCCCGGTGTGGCTGGGGGTGCTCGTCGCGGTGTGGATGGTGCTGGTCGTCCTCGCGCCGAGCTTCGCGTGGTGCGCGGTCCCGCTGTTCTACACCGGGCTGCGGATCCTTCCGCCGCGCGCCGCACTCGCGCTCGTCGCCCTGCTCACCGTGTTCGTCGTCGCCGCGCAGCTGCGGCTGGCCGAGGGTTTCGACCCGAATCTGGTGCTCGCCCCGCCCGCGGTGGCGGCGGTCGCGACGGCGGTCTTCGTCCATATGCGGCGTCACCACCCGCCCCGAAGGACCCCGCATGAACGCGACACCGCGCGTACGCGCCCTGCTCTGCGACGACCACGCCGTCGTACGCGCCGGACTGCTCGCCCTCCTCGGCAGCGAGCCGGACATCGAGGTCGTCGGCGAGGCCGGCAGCGGCGAGGAGGCCGTCGCCCTGGCCGCCAAGCTCGCCCCGGACGTCGTCCTGATGGACCTCCAGCTCGGCGAGGGCATCGACGGCGTCGAGGCCACCCGCCGCATCGCCACCACCGGCGTCCATGTGCTGGTCCTCACCACGTACGACACGGACGCCGACATCACCCGCGCCATCGAGGCGGGCGCCACGGGCTATCTGCTGAAGGCCGAACGCCCGGAGGAACTGTTCGCCGCGATCCGCTCGGCCGCCCGGGGCCGCACGACGCTCTTCCCGCCCGTGGCCGACCGCGTCATGGCCCGGATGCGCAGCCCCCGGCCCACCCTCACCGAGCGTGAACTCGACATCCTGGCCCAGCTCTCCCAGGGCCTGGGCAACCGGGGCATCGCCCGCGCCCTGTTCATCAGCGAGGCCACGGTCAAGACCCACCTGGGCCGCATCTACGACAAACTCGGCGTCGACACCCGCGCGGGCGCCGTCGCCGTGGCAAAGGAACAGCGGCTGCTGCCATAGACCAGCAGATCGCATGACACCATCGAACTGTGCTCGACATCGGCTACTCCCTCTCCCGACGCTTCCCCGATCCCCCGCAGACCGACTACCGCCGCGCGGACGTCCACGCGCTGCGGCACGATCTGTTCTCCGGGGACGTCTACCTCGCGGACACCAAGGCGGACCGTGAGGTGTCCACAGCCTGGGGATGGGTGCCGGTGCTCGACTTCGCGTGGGCGTTGTGCGACATCGTCGAGCAGATCGACCGGGATCCGCGCGGCAACCGCTCGCACCGGCAGCAGTTCGCCGAGCTGGACTTCACCGAGTCGTCCGACCGGATGCTCTTCGAGCGCCGCTTCGGCTGGGTCGACGTCGAGGCCGACTGGATGCCCGGCGACGAGCCCCCGCTCACCTTCAGCCACTCGCTGCTGCGCCGCGAGGCCCGCGACTTCCTGCACGATCTGATCGCCGACCTCGCCGACCTGCACGAAGGGCTCGCCGACAACCCCGTGATCTGGGACCTCCAGGCCCGCTTCCCCCGTATCTGACCCGGCCCCGGCCAGGCGTCTACGCCTCCACCCGCACCCCGATCTGCGCCGCGAACGCCGGAGCCAGCTCCATCAGCTGTGACGGGCTGATCACCGCACCCGCCAGCCGCTCCACCCCGCGGGCGATGTCCAGCTCCGCGACCGTACGCAGATCCACCGACTCCATCCGTACGGAGCTGAAGTCGGCCCGCTTCAGCACACAGTCGCGGAACTCCACCCGCACCAGATGCGCTTCCCCGAAATCCGGCTCGGACAGCACACAGCCCTCGAAGACCACGTCCTTCAGCCGCGCCTTCCGCAGATTCAGGTAGTCGATCTTCCCGCCGCGCACCAGCACCCGCTCCAGCACCGCGCCGTGCAGCTGCACCCCGCCCAGCCGGGCGTCCACCACCTCCACATCACGCAGCGACGCCCCCGCGAGGTCGGTGCCCACCCCCCGTACCCCCGTCAGCACGGAGTCGATGAAGCGGGCCCTGAGCAACTCCGTACGGTCCAGTCCGCAGCCGTCCAGCGCGCAGTCCATGAACCGGGCCCCCGGACCCGACTCGTCGCCCAGATCCGTCCCCTCGAACCGCACGCCGTCGTAGTCCCCGTCCGGCTCCAGTCCTTCCCCGTCGTACGGAACGAGCGGCGGCAGCCGCACCTCCGGGCGCCGTGCCGCTGCGATGGTGTCCGTCTTCCTGCTGCTGCGTGCCATGCCCCCCATCGTGACCCACCCCACTGACAACGCCCCCTCGCCGATGTCACAAACGGGCTCCGCGAACCGTCCCGTACACAGCAGCGCCCTTCAGCGAAGGAGACCGGGACCATGCAGCGCATCCACATCGTCGGCGGCGGCCTCGCCGGGTTCACCGCGGCGATCACCGCCGCCGAGTCCGGCGCCCTGGTGACCGTCCACGAGGCCCACCACACCCTCGGCGGACGGGCCAGGACCGCCGAGGGCCCGTACCGCACCACCGAAGGACCCCACGCCCTCTACCGCCGCGGACCGCACTGGACCTGGCTCGACCGCCGCAACCTCCTGGGGCCCGTCGCCATCCTCCCGCCCCTGGAAGGAGCCCGGCTCCGCTTCCGCCTCGGCGGCACCCTGCGCCGCACCCCGCCCCTCGCCCTCCTGCGCCTCACCCGTCGCCGCGCCGAACAGGCCCCCGTCGACACCGACTTCCGCACCTGGGCCACCGGGCAGGCCGGCGAGGCGGGCGCCCGCGCCGCCGCGCACTACGCCGCCGTCGCGCTCTACCACCACGACCCCGGCGCGCTCTCCGCCGCGTTCGTCCAGGAACGGCTGCGCCGCGCCGCCGCACTGCCGCCCGAGGCCCGCTACCCCGTCGGGGGCTGGGCCCAGGTCGTCGACCGGATGGCGGCCCGTGCCTGGAACCTCAGCGTCCGGATCGAGACGGCGGCCCGCGTCGACGCCGACACCCTCGACGCGCTGGCCCGGAAGGGCCCGGTGATCGTCGCCACCTCCCTCGACGCGGCCCGCACCCTGCTCCGCGACCCCTCACTGACCTGGGACAGCGGCAGAACCGCGCTGATCGATCTGGCCGTACGCACCCGGCGCGGCGACGCCTTCGCCGTGTCCGACCTGGACGCCCCCGGCTGGATCGAACGCTTCAGCGCCCAGGACCGCACCCTCGCACCTGCCGGACAGCAGCTCGTCCAGGGACAGTTCCCGCTCGCCCCCGGCGAGTCCAGGGCCGTCGGCATCACCCGCGCCGAGGAGCTGCTCGACCTCGGTTTCCCGGGCTGGCGCGAGCGCACCGTATGGCGGCGCGAGGCCCTCGCCGCCGGCCGCACCGGGGCGGTCGACCGGCCCAGCACCACCTGGCGCGACCGGCCCGCCATCGACCGCGGCCACGGCATCTACCTCGCGGGCGACCAGGTCGCAGCGCCCGGACTGCTCAGCGAGGTGTCGTTCAACAGCGGAATGGAGGCGGCGCTGCTCGCCCTCAGGGCATCGGAGCACCGGACGGGCACAGGGCTTGACCTCAAGCGGACTTGAGGTCGGAGGGTGGTTGCACGGGGCCACACGTCAACAACCCCACAGGCCACAACAACCGATTCCGACGGGGAGTCCACCGTGCATGCCATCCGCCTCCACACCTTCGGCCCGGCCGAGAACCTCAGCTACGAGCGGACCGACGACCCCGTGCCCGGCCCCGGCCAGGTCCGTATCGCCGTCGCCGCAGCGGGCGTGCACCTTCTCGACACGGCCCTGCGCGAAGGAATGACGGGCCCCTATCCGGCCCCCACCGAGCTGCCGACCATCCCCGGCCGCGAGATCGCGGGCCGGGTCGAGTCGCTCGGCGAGGGCACCGACCCCGACTGGCTCGGCAGGCGCGTCGTCGCCCACATCGGCATGGCCCCGGGCGGCTACGCCGAACTCACCGTCGTCGACGCAGAGAAGCTGCACACCGCCCCGGACGGTCTCGACGAAGCCGAAGCCGTCGCCATGATCGGCACCGGCCGCACCACTCTGGGCATCCTGCAGTACACCGACCTCGGCCCCGGCTCCACCGTGATCGTCCCCGCCGCCGCGGGCGGCATCGGCACCCTGATCGTGCAGTACGCCAAGAACGCCGGGGCCACCGTCATCGGCCTCGCGGGCGGCCCCGCCAAGGTCGCCGCCGTCCGGGCGAACGGCGCCGACCTCGCCGTCGACTACACGCTCCCCGACTGGCCCCGGCAGGTGCGCGCCCACCTCGACGCGCTCGGCCGCCGTGCAACCGTCGTCTACGACTCCGTCGGGGGCATCACCGGCCGCGCGGCCGTCGGCCTCCTCGGCAAGGGCGGGCAGCACATCGTGTTCGGCTGGTCCGGCGCCGGACTCCACGACGGAACCCCGCTCACCTTCACCGACGACGAACTCGCCGAACGCGGCATCACCTCCGAAAGCGTGCTCGGCCCCGCCATGATGGCGAAGGCGGGCGGCCTGCGCGCCCTCGAAACCCGGGCCCTCTCCGAGGCGGCCTCCGGGCGGCTGCGCCCCGCCGTCCAGCGCTTCCCGCTCTCCGAAGCGGCCGCCGCCCACCGTGCCCTGGAGACCCGAGGCACGATGGGCAAGGTCGTCCTGATCCCGTAGCCCGAAATCCCGTAACCCGAAAAAGCCCTACCGGCCCCCGAGCTCCGACAACGCCCCGTCCGTCAGCCGGTACACCGTCCACTCGTCCTGCGGCCGCGCACCCAGCGACTCGTAGAAAGCGATGGACGGGGCGTTCCAGTCCAGCACCGACCACTCCAGGCGCTCGTAGCCGCGCTCCACACAGATCCGCGCCAGCTCCGTCAGCAGCGCCTTCCCGTGCCCGCCGCCGCGCCGCTCCGGGCGTACGTACAGGTCCTCCAGGTAGATGCCGTGCACCCCGCGCCACGTGGAGAAGTTCAGGAACCACAGCGCGAAGCCGACCGCCTCGCCGTCGTCCTCCGACTCGGCGATGTGCGCGTACGCGGCGGGCCGCTCGCCGAACAGCGCCTCGTGCAACTGCTCCTCGGTGGCATTCGCCTCGTGCGGGGCCTTCTCGTACTCGGCCAGCTCACGGACCATTGCGTGGATGACGGGGACATCGGCAGGGGTAGCGGTACGAATCATGGGGGCAGCGTAAGCACCGGCATCAACGCCACCGGACCCGCCCCGGCAGCGCGGCGCAAAAGGCCCGCCCGGCCGCCCCGTCGTATCTGGACCGGGTTGCGATCAGCTCGTCCGGAATGTCAATCACGCGGACGATCGTGGAGCCGTGCATCAATCGGATATGACCCCGAGCAGCCCCGACCCACCCACTCGGCCGCGCACCACCGCCGGCTCGTGGATCCGCAGCGTCGGCTCCTGGATCCGCAGCGCACCCGGCACCTACCTCTGGCTGAGCGCGCTCTTCGTCACCACCGTCATCGTCCACCAGATGTCACCGGACTTCGAAAGGGACTTCCTGCTCCAGCGGTCGACCAACATCCACGAACTCACCCGCAACCCCGTACGCGTGCTGATCGCCAGCGCCTTCTGGATCGACAGCGGCCACTGGATCCCCTACGCCGTCCTCTACACCGTCTTCCACGCCCCCGCCGAGCGCTGGCTGGGCACCCTGCGCTGGCTCGCCGTCGTCATCGCGGCCCATGTACTCGCCACCCTCGTCAGCGAAGGCGTCCTGGCCTGGGCCATCCGGCACGGACACGTACCGTTCGCCGCCGCCAACACGCTCGACGTCGGGGTCAGTTACGCGCTCGCGGGCGTCGTCGCCGTCCTCACGTACCGCATCCCGGCGCCCTGGCGCTATGTGTACCTCTTCGCCGTCCTCGTCTTCTACGGCATCCCGCTCGTCACCGGCCCCACTTTCACCGACCTCGGCCACTTCACCTCCGTACTCATCGGCCTGGCCTGCTACCCACTGACCCGGTCCCGGCCGAAGACGAAAACCCCTCCGGCGCAGTAACGTCCCGCCCCAGGAGAAACAGCTTCAACCAGGGCTTCACACCGGACAAAGCAGGGGCAACATGAGCACCGTCAGCACCGTCAATGGCGGCATATCGTTCTGGTACGCGGACCAAGGCACCCCCACCCCCCGGGAACCCCTGCCCGGCGACACCAGCGCAGACGTCTGCATCGTCGGCGGCGGGTACACCGGACTGTGGACCGCCTACTACCTCAAGAAGGCCGTTCCCTTCCTCAACATCACCGTCCTCGAAGCCAAGTTCTGCGGCTACGGCGCCTCCGGGCGCAACGGCGGCTGGCTGTACAACGGCATCGCCGGACGCGACCGCTACGCAAAGCTCCACGGCCACGAAGCCGCCGTCCGCCTCCAGCAGGCGATGAACGACACCGTCGACGAGGTCGTGCGCGTGGCCGCCGAGGAGAACATCGACGCCGACATCCACCGGGGCGGTGTCCTCGAAGTCGCCTACACCCCTGCCCAGCTGGCCCGGCTCAAGGACTTCCACTCCGTCGAGATCGCCTTCGGCGAGAAGGACCGCGTCCTGCGCGGCGCGCGCGAGACCGGCGAGCGCATCAACATCACCGGAGCCGTCGGCTCGACCTGGACCCCGCACGGCGCGCGCCTGCACCCGGTCAAGCTCGTCAAGGGCCTCGCCGCGACCGTCGAGGCGCTCGGCGTCACCATCCACGAGTCGACGCCCGTCACCGAGATCAGGCCCAAGCACGCCCACACCCCGTACGGCACCGTCCGCGCCCCGTACATCCTGCGCTGCACCGAGGGCTTCACCGCGAACCTCAAGGGCCAGAAGCGCACCTGGCTCCCCATGAACTCGTCGATGATCGCCACCGAGCCGCTCCCCCGGTCCGTGTGGGACACCATCGGCTGGGAGGGCCGCGAAACCCTCGGCGACATGGCCCACGCCTACATGTACGCCCAGCGCACCGCCGACGACCGCATCGCACTGGGCGGCCGCGGCGTCCCCTACCGCTACGGCTCCGCCACCGACAACGACGGCCGCACCCAGCCCGCCACCATCGAGGCCCTGCGCGACATCCTCGTCCGCTTCTTCCCCGCCACCGCGGGCGTACGCATCGACCACGCCTGGTCCGGCGTCCTCGGCGTCCCCCGCGACTGGTGCGCCACCGTCACCCTCGACCGCTCCACCGGCCTCGGCTGGGCGGGCGGCTACGTCGGCTCCGGCGTCGCCACCACCAACCTCGCCGCGCGCACCCTGCGCGACCTGATCCAGCAGGACTCCGGCCAGTCCGGCCCCACCGAACTGACCGCCCTCCCCTGGGTCAACCACAAGGTCCGCCGCTGGGAGCCGGAACCCTTCCGCTGGCTCGGCGTCCACGGCATGTACGCCGCCTACCGCACCGCCGACCGCCGCGAACTCACCTCGCCCCGCCCGGGCACGGACCCCGTCGCGAAGGCCGCGGACCGGCTGTCGGGACGGCACTGAGCACACGCCGCCGTGCAGACGGGCACCCGCCACCGGGTGGTGGCGGGTGCCCGTGGTTCGCTCGGTCACATGCGGGAGGCCCTGTCACACAGAGCGGCAGAGACTCTTCTCGTGGCACTGCTTGGGGTGCGGCTTGGGCTTGGGCTTGCAGTGCTTGTCGTGCTTGTCGTGCTTGTCGTGCTTGTCATGGCACGGTTTCGGCTTGGGCTTCGGCTTCGGCTTCGGCTTGCAGTGCTTGTCGTGGCATGACGCCTTCTCGACGGCGATCCGGGCCCGGTCCTGGTTCGACCGGACGCTTCCGCCCTCGGCCGTGGCCACCGCGGTGTTGATGACCCTGCCGCGCTTGCCATCGGCCTGGGTGACCCGGTAGGTGCCGACGCAGGTGGTGCTGTCACCGGACCGACCGGCCGGGGCGAGGGTGGTTGCCTCACAGGTCACACCCACCGCCCGGTCGTCGGTGACCCCGATGCCCGTCAGCTCCTGGGGACCGGTGTTGGTGACGGTGTACGTGTACGTCACCTCGTCGCCGACCCGGTACACACGGGTGTCGTCCGCCGACTTCTCCAGCCGGACCCCGGGCCCGGACTGGACCGGGAGGGTGACGTCGTCGGGCGGCGACACGACCGGGGTGGTCCCGGCCTGGCCCTGCGCGGTGGCGGTGTTGGTGACCGACCCGGCTGTTCCGTCCGCCTCGGTGACGACATAGGTGCCGGTGCAGGTCATCGTCTCGCCGACCGCGAGAGCGGCCTGTGGGCAGATGATGCCGGTGACCCGGTCGTCGGTCACGTCCACGTCCGTCAGCGGGACGGTGCCGCTGTTGGTCACCACGTACTCGTACGGCACCTGCGTGCCCGGCGTCAGCGGGGTCGGCAGCGGCGGGTCCTGGGAGACCTGCTTGACCAGGTTGAGCTGGGGCAGCGCGGCCGCCGGGTGGACCGTGAGGTTCCGGATGAGGTGCACGTCGGTGAAGAACCCCGTCGACGCGGCGAAACCGAACTTGTAGCTGTCGGGCACCGGTTGGGGCGCCGGAGTCGACAGCACCTGCTGGGTGCCGTTGCCGTCGTGGAAGTCGATCGAGACCGTGATCACCGGGTTGGGCGACGGGGACATCTCGACGGTCACCGTGCGGCGCGACGGCTCCAGCAGCGCTTCGGCCTCCTGCGGGGTGGAGCCCGGCGGCACCGAGGTGGTCGGGCCCTGCAACTGCCCGGGAAGCGTGGAGGGCCAGGGCCCCGTCGTCGAGAAGTTGCTGGTCGTCGCATCGAGGAAGCAGTAGCCCTCGGTGCCGTCGCCCGGCCCTCGCAGCGTCACCATGTTGGTGCCCGGCGCCGGGATCCGGAAGGGCGTCCCGGCCGGGGAGCCGGTGGCACAGCCGTTGCCGCGGTGCTCCCAGTCACCGAAGTAGTTGCCGAGCACATCCAGGCCGACACCCACGTAGCCGCGATTCACGCCCGGCAGGAACGTGGCGTCCGGGTCGTCGTCGGGGAGCTTCTGCGCGTAGCCCAGGCTGCCGCCGAAGGCCCCCGGGGCGGTCAGCGAAGCGGCGCCGTCGATGAGGAAGAAAGAGATGCCGTCGGCCGGAGGGGTGGTCGTACCTCCGTACTGCCACTGTTCGAAGGTGGTGACCAGGCCCTGGTTCGCCGGGAGGGCGTGGTTGTAGAGCACCGCGGCGGACTGGTCGTTCGACGCGTCGGTCAGCCGCAGGTAGCCGTTCGGCGCGGCATCGTTCGGCGGTACGGGACCGGTCGCGCCGGCCGGACAGCCGGTGAGCGGATGGGTACCGGGACCGGGCGCCGGGGCCTCGGGCGCGCCGGTCAGGCAGGCGGGCCCGAACGCCTCGAACCCCGCGATCGCGTCGGCCCCGGTGAACGTCTCGTCCACCAGCGGTACGCCCACGGGCTGCGCGGAGGCGGTCTGGCCCGGCAGGCCCAGACCGGCCGCCACCAGGCTCAGCACACCGAGTCCTCCGGCGGTCCACCGCCCGAGCCGGTTCTGCCCGCGCTTCGTGGCCGGGGCACGGAAGTGCCTCAGTCTCATGCCGGGAAACGTAAGGACCGGCCCCGGCACCCGGGCGGAACACGCCCCACGACCGCCGCCCGCCCTCCTTCCAGCGTACGCATCCGAATGACGGCCGTGCGGCAACGGAGCGACGGACCGGATGAACCGGCGTCCGGCCGACGCCTACTGATGCCTCATCAGGTCCTCGGACCGGTTGACGCGGTCGGGAATCGCCTCCGGGCGGGGCTCGTAGCTCCTATGGTCGAGGGGGATTCCTCAGAAGGGGGCACGTCATGTCCGAGGACGTCGAACAGATGGTGGCCGCGCTTCGGGTTCTGGACCGGGCCGGGAAGCTGTTCCGGGAGGAGGCCGAGCATCTGCGGGATGTCTACGGCCGTACAGCGGGGGGCGATACGGCCGCGGGCGGGCCCTCACAGACCCTGATCGGCATCCGGGAGCTGCAGTCGGCTGCGGAGCGCTCGGTGGAGGAGCTGGCCAGGGCGATCGGCTACACCGTCGCGGGGCAGGAGAGCGCGGCCCGCAGGGCGACGGGCCTGGCCCGGCACCGGCCGATCGGTATCCCGTCGGGCGCCGACCGCATGGCCCGCCCGCTGGGTGAGCGTACGGTCCAGGGCCTGGAGCTGGTCAAAGGGATCGAGGGGTTCTTCAGCGAGGACGTCGCCACCGTGATCGACATCAGCCTCGCCGCACCGGAGGCGACCTGGCCGCCCGCGGACTGGGAGGCGTTCGCCCGCGAGTCCACGAACCGGCCCCCGACGTGATGGACGATCCGGCTCAGCGGGCGCCCGCGGTCCGTCCCCCGTGTGCGCCGATCATCCCGAGGGCATCGATCGCGGCCGGGGACAGCGCCGAGACCTCCAGGCCGGACAGGGGCAGCCAGTCGACCGCGCTGGTGGAGTCATCGGGCTCGGTCACCGCGAGCGGTCCGGGCTTGAGATCGACGACGTAGAAGAGCCCCACCAGATTCCAGCTGATCCCGAGCCGGTGGGCCGTGTACGCACGCGCGTCCACCAGTCGCGCGTCGAGGAGTTCGAGGCCGGTCTCCTCGTACAGCTCGCGCGCCAGCGTCTCCCGCGGCTGCTCACCCGGGTCGATTCCCCCGCCGGGAAGATGCCACAGCCCGGGCTCGAAGACCGGTGAGGCATCGGAGAGTTGAGTCAGCAGCAACTGCCCCTGCGCAACGGCGACGGCATACGCCGATACACGCGAACGCACCCGACTCTCCACTGCACCCCTCCGGACCCCGACTCCCGCGGCCTCGACCGCCCGCCCCGCCCGGTTCAACCTACCGGCCGCGCGGGTGAAGTGAACCGGGGGCCGTCGCGGCGCGAGCCGACAACGCGTCGCCGGAAAGATCACGTCCGAGGGCCTCAACCCCAAGATGGCCCACTTCGGCAAGCAATTCCAGACCACGCCTTGCCCACATCCTGCGTCCCGCGCTCACCACGGCCCTCGAACGAGGCGTCCGGGGTGACCGGCATGTGCGCGAAGGTGTTCAGCGGCGCGCTGCCCGGGATCCCCGGCACTCGCCTGCCCACGTTCCGGATCAACGGATTCAGCCCACAGGCCCTTGCCTACCTCAGCGGACACCTCCTCTCCTCCGCGATCCGCCCTCGCCTGAACCGGACGCCGCTCTGGAACGAGGGCGCCGACCAGCCCTGCGAAACCGGCCTGTGGGCCGTCGAGCCGCACATCGGCAAGGGCGACATCGCAGTGAAATGGGAGGAGATGCTCGTGGTCTCCGAGGACGGGGCCCACTGGCTCGACGACGCCTGCCCCACACGCGTTACTGAAAGCAGCACCGCTCCGGCTGACCGCACCCGGCGCTCGCGCCGACGGGCTCGGCCTCAGGCGGCAGCCGCGGAGCTCTCCGCGGCTGTCGCGCGGGACGTGCTGGGGCCGGGGAGGGCCTGTTCGGCCCAGATGGTCTTTCCCCGGGCGGAGTAGCGGGTGCCCCAACAGCGAGCGATCTGGGCGATGAGGAAGAGGCCGCGACCGCCTTCGTCGGTCTCGTAGGCGTAGCGCAGGTGCGGGGCTGTGCTGCTGTCGTCACTGACCTCGCAGATGAGCGCGCGGTCGAGGATCAGGCGCAGGCCGATGGGCCCGGTTGCGTAGCGGATGGCGTTGGTGACGAGCTCGCTGACGATCAGCTCGGTCGTGAAGTCCATTTCGTTCAGGCCCCAGTGAGCGAGCTGACGCAGGCTCAGGGCGCGGGCGGTGGTGACGACCGCCGGGTCCGGGGAGAGCGTCCAGGCCGCGACCCGGTCCGCATCCAGCGCCCGGGTGCGGGCGAGCAGCAGGAGGAAACCATCGTCGCCGACGGGTTGGTGGGCGCGGACGAACGCGTCGCAGGCATCCTCCAATGTGCGATACGAATTGCTGCCCAGGACCTGGCACAGGGTGCGGGCAGCAGGGGATCGGTCGATCTGGCCGCGCTGTGTCGGGCTGGTGGTGAACAGCGCGAGGAAGCTGTTCTCCGGCAGCACCAAGTCGGCGGTCCGGTACGGCGGGTGTCCTGTGCCCAGGGCAGGGCCCTGCGGAATGTCGGGGATCTCGAACGCGCCCTGCGGGCCGGCGAACACCGGTGCCGGGTGACCGGCCCGGGCGACTGTGCAGTGGCGTGAGACGGGGTCGTAGACGGCGTACAGGCAGGTTGCGCCCTGCATGTGCGCCCTGACCGGCACGCCGCGGGACTCGGCGGCGGGCTCGTCGCTGTGTCCGGTCACCAGGTCGTGCAGTTGGCCGAGCAGCTCGTCCGGGGCCAGGTCACGGGCGGCGAGTGTGTTGACGGCCATGCGCAGTTGCCCCATCGCGGCGGCGGCGTCGATGCCCTGGCCGACCATACAGCCCACGACCAGCGCGACCCGGGCACCGGACAGGGGGATGACATCGAACCAGTCTCCGGGGGTGTTTGCGGACTCATGACGCCAGGCCACCGCCACGGCGTTCTGCTGCGGGACGGACCGCGGCAGCAAGGTGCGCTGCAGGGCCTGGGCGGCGTTGTGCTCGCGGGTGTACTGGCGTGCGTTGTCGATGCACACAGCCGCCCGGGCGCACAGTTCGGCCACGAGAACGAGATCGTCCTCGTCGTACGGATCGGACTGTCGTGCCCGATACAAGGTGGCCAGGCCCAGGACCACGCCGCGGGCAGCGAGCGGTACGACGATCAGGGAGTGGGCCGAGTCGGCGAAGATGTGCGCGGTGCGGCGGTCGCCGGCCGGGAGTTCGTCCCTCCGCAGGTGCGGTACCAGGACGGGTCGTAGTTCGGTGAGGCCGACGATATGGGACGAAAGCATGTACTCGACCAGCTCCCCGGTGTCGTAGGCCGGCTGCGCGTCGACCTCCTGGGCGCTGAGGAAGGCCGCACGACGTAGCCGCGTCTGCTCGCCGACCGGTCCGGGTGCGGACGCCTCGCCGCGGAGCACGCCGTCCAGCACGTCGATCGTGGCGATGTCAGCCATGGCGGGGACCATCGCGGCGACCAGCTCCTTCGCCGTCGTGACGATGTCGAGTGTGGTGCCGATCCGGCTCCCCGCCTCCACCAGGAGGCCGAGCCGCTCCTGGGCCCGTTGCCGCTCGGTCACGTCCTGGGAGGCGACCACGGCCCCGATACGGCGCCCGGCCGCGTCCTCCATGGGCAGCAGTGTCACCGAGAAGACATGGTCATGGGCGGGATCCGCGGGCGGGCGGCCGCTGTGCAGGAAGGCCACCGGCCGGCCGGTCCGGGTGACGTGGCGGATCTTCTGCTCGATGTTCTCGTCGACCAGGCCTGGTGCCACGTCACGGATGTGCCGGCCGACGTCCTGCGCACCCACCACGCCGCGGACTCCTGGACCCGAGAGGTTCAGGCGCACGATCCGCAGATCACCGTCGACGACCTGGATACCGAGCGGGGATTCGGTCAGCAGCGCCCGGAGCAGAGCGGCGTCGATCTCGTCCTGGGCGATGTCCGAGGCACTGATGAGCCGCACCGACCAGTGCAGGGCCCCGCCGGGTCCGCTGAGCGGGCTCACCGTCGCGCGAACGGCCAACCGGTGGCCGTCCCGGTGACGTGCGGCAACCTGCCCCACCGCCTCGGCGTCGGTCGGCGGCTGGTCCAGCAGCAGCGTGACGTGACGCCCCACGGCCTCCGCCACGGAGTAGCCGAGAAACCGCTCGGCCTCCCGGCTCCACTGCACGACAGCGCCCCGCCCGTCGATGACGAACCGGACGCCGGGCGTCCGTGCGGTCATGGGGCAGGCGTGATCGGAGGGGGCGACCATGTGCCGTTCAGTACCTCCTGCTTGGGCCGGTACATCCGCAGCATCGGATTGAACAACCGTTCGAAGGCCGGATTGGTCTTGGTGATGTCGAGCTTGGCCATGCCCGCACCCCTTAAGGTCCGAAACAATCGACTTGTTCATATTTGCCCATATCGCCTACCACCTGGCAAACCGAGTTCATCGGCTGTCGGGCACATGAGGGTGCCCGCGGCGGACCCACCACACCCCGAGCAACACGAAACCCCAGATCACGGGCTGTGCGACCTGGGGTTTCTCTGAGCCCCCTGTCGGATTCGAACCGACGACCTACGCATTACAAGTGCGTTGCTCTGGCCAGCTGAGCTAAGGAGGCATGCCGGAGAAGTGTAACCAACACAGCACCCTTCGCGGTCCCCGAATTTCGCGGCCCTCGAACTACTGACAGATTTCAAATGGCCAGGTAGCCTCGCTGAGGGTTCACTCAAGTGGACCAGACCACTCCCTTACTCGGATCGTCCGGCACGTTCCTGCCGGTGAAGGAGAAGAATCAGCATGGCCAGTGTCACGTTCGACAAGGCGTCCCGCGTCTACCCCGGCTCCACGAAGCCGGCCGTGGACCAGCTCGAGATCGACATCGCGGACGGCGAGTTCCTCGTCCTCGTCGGTCCCTCCGGTTGTGGCAAGTCGACCTCCCTGCGCATGCTCGCGGGTCTTGAGGACGTCAACGGCGGCGCGATCCGCATCGGCGACCGCGATGTCACGCACCTGCCCCCGAAGGACCGGGACATCGCCATGGTGTTCCAGAACTACGCGCTCTACCCGCACATGAGCGTCGCGGACAACATGGGCTTCGCGCTCAAGATCGCCGGTGTCAACAAGACCGAGATCCGGGCGAAGGTCGAAGAAGCTGCCAAGATGCTCGACCTCACCGAGTACCTGGACCGCAAGCCGAAGGCGCTCTCCGGTGGTCAGCGTCAGCGTGTCGCGATGGGCCGCGCCATCGTCCGTGAGCCGCAGGTCTTCCTCATGGACGAGCCGCTGTCGAACCTCGACGCCAAGCTCCGTGTCTCCACCCGTACGCAGATCGCCTCGCTCCAGCGCCGTCTGGGCATCACGACCGTTTACGTCACGCACGACCAGGTCGAGGCCCTGACCATGGGTGACCGCGTCGCGGTCCTCAAGGACGGTCTGCTGCAGCAGGTCGACTCGCCGCGCAACATGTACGACCGCCCGGCCAACCTCTTCGTCGCCGGCTTCATCGGCTCCCCCGCCATGAACCTGGTCGAGGTCCCGATCACCGACGGCGGCGTGAAGTTCGGCAACAGCGTCGTCCCGGTCTCCCGCGAGGCGCTCACCGCCGCCGCGGACAAGGGCGACACGACCGTCACGGTCGGCATCCGCCCCGAGCACTTCGACATCGTCGAGCACGGCGGCGCCGCCGCGAAGTCCCTCTCGAAGGACAGCGACGACGCCCCGGCCGGCCTGGCCGTCTCGGTCAACGTCGTCGAGGAGCTCGGCGCCGACGGCTTCGTCTACGGCTCCGCGCAGGTCGGCGGCGCGGACAAGGACCTCGTCGTCCGCGTCGGCGGCCGCGCCGTCCCGGAGAAGGGCACCAAGCTGCACGTCGTGCCGCGCCCGGACGAGCTGCACGTCTTCTGCACCTCGACGGGCGAGCGCCTCACCGGCTGACGCCCAGCACCCGCATCACGGCGGCCCCGCACGTTCTTCGTGCGGGGCCGTTCGCGCGCCACGGGGCGCGAACGGGTTTGGATCCGTGCGGCGGTGAAATCCCCGGCACACCGGCCATTTCACCGCCGCACGTCAACACGGGATTCGAAAAACACCCTCGAACCATCCCCCTCAAGGGTGACGAAATGTCGCCAAATCATCACTGCCCGCTACGCTCGCTGCGTGACCCACACCGCGCGCCGCATCGGCCGAACCCTCGCTCTCGTACTGCCCGTCGTGATGGTCCTCTCCGGGACCCTCGCCGTCACCAGCGTGCCGTGGGCAGCGCACAACTCCGAGTCGCAGGTCCTGACCGCGTCGGCTCAGGACGTTCCGAAGCGTGCCGAGGCACGCACCCCGCATGACGTCCTGCGGGACCGGCTGCTGGTGGAGCTCCGGGAGAAGGACCCGGGTGTCGCGCTGACGGACCTGCAGCGTTCCGTCGAGGGCCGCCCCTCGCTCGCCCGGCACTGCATGTCGATCGCGAAGGCCCTGGGCCGCGCCGCGGTCGAACAGTACGGACCGACGCGCGCCCACCGGTTCTCGCGTCCCGTCTGCGACACGTCGTTCGCCTCGGGCGTCGCACAGTTCAGCTGACGGACGGTGCCGGGCACCGCATATCGTGCCTGGCATGCAAACGTATCCGACGCAGGCCGTGGTCCTGGCGGGTGGCCAGGGATCGCGGCTGCGCCCGTACACCGACGACCGCCCCAAGCCGATGGTCGAGATCCCGGGCACCGGGACCCCGATCATCGGCCATCAGCTTTCCTGGCTGGCCGCCGAGGGCGTGACCGACGCCGTGGTGTCGTGCGGTCATCTGGCCGAGGTGCTCCAGGAGTGGCTGCGGGAGGCGGTGCTGCCGCTGCGCGTGACGACCGTCGTGGAGTCCGAGCCCCTGGGCCGCGGCGGCGGGCTGAAGTACGCGGCCGCCCGGCTGCCCGATCCGGGCGAGCCCTGGTACGCCACCAACGGCGACATCTGGACGCGCTTCTCCCTGCGCGAGATGGCCGCGTTCCACGCCGAGCGCGATGCGACCGCCACACTGGCCCTGGCCCGCCCCCGTATCCCGTGGGGCGCCGTGGAGACGGACGCGTTCGGGCACATCACCGACTTCATCGAGTCGCCGCCGTCGCCGTATCTGATCAACGCCGGTGTGTACGTCTTCTCGCCGACGTTCACCACGCTGCTGCCGGACCGGGGCGACCACGAGCGGACGACGTTCCCGCGCCTGGCCCGCGAGCGCAGGCTCGCCGGCTACCCGCTGCCGCACGGCGCGTACTGGCGGGCCATCGACACGGCGAAGGACCTCACCGAGGCCGCCAAGGAGCTGGACGGGCAGTGAACGGGGTACGAGGAGGGGCGGTCACCGGGTTCTCGTTCCGGTGACCGCCCCTCCTCGTACCGCCGCTGCCTCAGCCCAGCAGGCCGCCGATGGGGTTCTGCCCGCCGCCGGACGTCCCGCCGCCGGAGCCGCCGCCGTCCGAACCACCGCCCGTGGAGCCACCGCCCGTGGAGCCGCCACCGGTGCCGGAGGAGCCGGAGGAGCTCGGGCCCGAGCTGCTGGTCGGGGGCTGCTGCGGGGTCGTCTGCCGCGGGGGCTGCTGGACGGTGCCCTGGGTCTGGCTCGGCTGCCCGGCACCCGCCCCCGCCTGACCGGACTCGCGGACCGCGTCCGCGGCGGGCGTGGACGCCTCGGCGGAGGGGCTGGTGGAGGCGCTGCTGCGGGAGGGCGAGGGGCGCTGCCCGCCCGGCGTGTGGGAGGCCCGGCCGCTGCGGGACTCCTGCGGGAGCGGGGAGCCGGGGAGCTGGTTGGTCGGTTCGCCGTTCGGGCCGGGCACCGTGACGACCCCGGAGGAGCGGACCGCGCCGCCGAGCATGGAACCCACGAGAAGGGTGAGGCCGACGACGACTGCGGCGACGACGGCGCCCCGGCGCAGCACCCGGCGGCGCAGGTCCCAGATCGCCGAACGCGGGCCGAGCCTGCGCCAGGCCTCACCCGCGAGCCGTCCGTCCACGGAGTAGACGGGAGCGCCCGCGATGATCAGCGGGCTCCAGGCGGCGAGGTAGATGATGTCGGGCGTGTCGTAGACGGCGACGGTCCGCCAGCTGACGGTCACCAGCAGGGCTGCGGACAGAAGGGCGCCGACGGAGGCGGCGACGCGCTGCCAGAGACCGAGGACGGTGAGGACGCCGACGACGACCTGGAGGAAGGCGACGGTCAGTCCGGCGCCGACGGGATGCGAGAGCGCGAAGTCGCGCAGTGGCTCGGCCAGCGCCCACGGGTGCAGCGAGGTCAGCCACTTGACCATGGAGCCGCGCTCGCCGCCGTCGAAGTAGACGGGGTCGCACAGCTTGCCCATGCCGGCGTAGATGGAGATGAAGCCGAGGAAGACACGCATGGGTAGCAGCACGACACCGAGGTTCATCCGGCGCCCGGGATAGTACGCATGCCGTACGGAATCGCTGCCGTGACGCCGCCCCCGGGCGTCGACGAGGTCGTCGTACTCGTACTCGTCGTACGCCTCCTGGCCGTACGGTCCGGTGTCGACCGGGTCGTAGGCGCCGACCGCCTTCCGCATCGGCGGCAGCAGGGGCCCTGCGCCGTGGCGGCCCGGCCGGTGGGGCGCGGGGATGACGGGGTTGGGCTGGGTCTCTTCGAGACGGTCGATGACCTGGGTGCCGCCCGCGCCGAGCCCGCCGTCGAACTCGTGTCCGGCGTGCGCGGCATAGGAGTCGTACGCGGCGGCCGGGCGGCCCGCGGTGGAGTTCCGTACGGCCTGGAGGAGTCCAGTGGCGCCGGGGTCGCCGGGAGCGGACCTGCCGCTCCACACGACGGGCGAGCGCCTGCCGCGCACTGCTCCGGTGCCGCCGCTCATGGCGGGGACCCTGGGCACACCGGCGGGGGCCGGACCGCGCAGCCGCGGGCGCTGGCCAGGGGCGAGCTGCACCCGGAAGCTGGCGTGGTTGACGATGACCTGCGCAGGGTCGCAGTCCACCTTGGTCATGCTCAGGGCGGGTTGTTCGTCGAACCGAGGCGTTCTGGTGTCCACACTCATCTAACCGAGTGATGTGTGTTTAGGACACTGCCTTGACGGGCCCGAAGTGTCCGAGGCCCGTCAATGGGGTCCGACCGGGGGGCGCCCCGGTCGGCCGCCCCCCGGTCGGGTGTACTTCAGGCCCGGCGCCGCGCGACCTCGTACAGGACGATCCCGGCCGCGACACCCGCGTTCAGCGACTCCGCGCCGCCCGGCATCGAGATGCGGACCCGGTAGTCACAGGTCTCACCGACGAGACGGCCCAGGCCCTTGCCCTCGCTGCCGATGACGATGACGACGGGTCCGCCGAGCGCCTCCAGGTCCTCGACGGTGTGCTCACCGTCCGCGGCGAGACCGACGACCGTGATGCCGGCCTTCTGGTAGCCCTCCAGGGCCCGGGTCAGGTTCGTCACCCGGGAGACCGGCGTACGCGCCGCCGTGCCCGCCGAGGACTTCCAGGCGCCCGCCGTCATCCCGGCCGCGCGCCGCTCCGGCACGACCACGCCGTGACCGCCGAACGCGGAGACGGAGCGGACGATCGCACCCAGGTTGCGCGGGTCGGTGACCCCGTCGAGGGCGACGATCAGCGGGTCCTCGCCGTTGTCGTACGCGGCGGCGGTGAGGTCCTCCGGGTGCGCGTACTCGTACGGCGGGACCTGGAGGACGAGGCCCTGGTGGTTCAGGCCGTTCGTCATCCGGTCCAGCTCGACCCGCGGGGCCTCCATCAGGTTGATGTTGCCGCGCTCACCGGCGAGCTGGAGCGCGTCGCGGACCCGCTCGTCGTTGTCGATGTACTGCTGGACGTACAGGGTCGTCGCCGGGACGCCGTCGCGCAGCGCCTCGTAGACCGGGTTTCGGCCGACGACCATCTCGGACGTGCCCTTGGCGCCGCCGCGACGCGGCGCGGGACGGCGGGCCGCGGCCTGCTTGGCCTGGGCGCCGGCGATCCGGTTCTTCTTGTGCCCCTTGCGGGCGGAAGCGGGCGGCGTCGGGCCCTTGCCCTCCAGGCCACGGCGTCGCTGCCCACCGCTGCCTACCTGCGCGCCCTTCTTGTTGGACGTGCGGCGGTTCCTGCGCTGGCTGTTCCCGGCCATGACCTACCTGTTTCGTTGCTTCTCAGACATGCGTACTCAAGTGAAGTGTGCCGCCCGGATCGCCGGGCGGCACATGTGCGAGGGACTACTGGCGTGGGCCGAGTGTCCATCGTGGTCCGGTGGGGCTGTCCTCGATGAGGAGTCCGGTCTGACCCAGCTGGTCGCGGATGGCGTCGGCGGCGGGCCAGTCCTTGCGGTCGCGGGCGGCCTGGCGTTGGTCGAGGACGAGGCGTACGAGGGTGTCGACGACGCCGTGGAGGTCCTCGCCGCGGTCGCTCTCGCCGGCCCAGTGCGGGGCGAGGGGGTCGAGGCCGAGGACGCCGAGCATGGCCCGTACTTCCGCGAGTCGTGCGACGGCGGCTTCCTTGTCGTCGGCGGCCAGGGCGCTGTTGCCCTGCCGGACGGTGGTGTGGACGATCGCGAGGGCCTGGGGGACGCCGAGGTCGTCGTCCATGGCCTCGGCGAATGCGGGCGGGACCTCGGTGGCGGGCTCGACGGTCTCGCCGGCCTTCTCGGTGACGCGCTGGACGAAGCCCTCGATCCGGGCGAACGCGGACTCGGCCTCGCGCAGGGCCTCCTCGCTGTACTCGATCATGGACCGGTAGTGCGGGGTGCCGAGGTAGTAGCGCAGCACGATCGGGCGCCACTGCTTGACCATCTCGCTGACCAGCACGGAGTTGCCGAGGGATTTCGACATCTTCTCGCCGGACATGGTGACCCAGCCGTTGTGGACCCAGTATTTCGCGAAGTCGTCGCCGTAGGCCTTGGCCTGGGCGATCTCGTTCTCGTGGTGCGGGAAGATCAGGTCGATGCCGCCGCCGTGGATGTCGAACGCGGTGCCGAGGTATTTGTGGGCCATGGCGGAGCACTCCAGGTGCCAGCCCGGCCGGCCCCGTCCCCACGGGGTCTCCCAGCTCGGCTCGCCCGGCCGGGCGGCCTTCCACATCGCGAAGTCACGCTGGTCGCGCTTGCCGGTCTCGCCCTCGCCGGAGGGCTGGCGCAGATCGTCCAGATCCTGATTGGACAACTGGAGGTAGCCGGGGAAGGAGCGGACGTCGAAGTAGACGTTCCCGTCGGCTGCGTAGGCGTGGCCGCGTTCGATCAGGCCGCGCATCATCTCGATCATCTCGGTGATGTGGCCGGTCGCGCGGGGTTCGTAGGTGGGCGGGAGGCAGCCCAGTGCGTCGTAGCCGGCGTTGAAGGCGCGTTCGTTCTCGTATCCGATGGCCCACCAGGGGCGGCCCTGTTCGGCGGACTTGGTGATGATCTTGTCGTCGATGTCGGTGACGTTGCGGATGAACGTGACGTCGTAGCCGCGGTAGGTGAACCAGCGGCGCATGATGTCGAAGTTCAGCCCGGACCGGATGTGCCCGATGTGCGGGGCGGCCTGCACGGTCGCGCCACAGAGGTAGATCGAGACACAGCCCGCTGTCAGCGGTACGAAGTCACGGATCTGCCGGGCGCTGGTGTCGTACAGGCGAATAGTCACCCCTCAAGGGTAGTGGGCGCGCACCAGTGCCCCGCGACCCCTTGGGGATCGCGGGGAAAAGTTTGTGGCAGCGGAGTGTCCGCGGAGCGTTCCTAGATGCGTCCGACGACCTTTCGCGGCGTGATCCGGACGACCACCCGCTCGTCGTCGTCACCGGACGCGGGGTTGAATTCCGCGTACTTCTTGCCGGTGTACTTCACCGACAGCTCGTCGATGAGCTCCTGGCCGCCCTCGGTGGTGAGCGTGGCGGTGCCGCGGATCTCGGCGTAGGTGTACGGCGCGTCGGAGGGCTGGACGACGACGGAGACCCGCGGGTCGCGGCTCAGGTTCTGCTCCTTGCGGCGCCCCACGGTCGTCGACACGAGCACGTCGTCGCCGTCGCGCTTCACCCAGACCGGGGAGACCTGGGGGCTGCCGTCGGGCTGAACGGTGGCGACGGTGACGAACACCGGCGTGTCGAGAAGCGCCTTGAGTTCTTCGGAGAGTGCGGCGGTCATGGCGTATGTCCTCCAGTTGGGATCGATGGTGCCTCTACCGATACCCAACTCCGTCCCGTCGCTCCCGCTTCCCACCGGACGGAGCGCAGTGCGGGCCGCAGTCAGCCCGTGCGGTAGACCAGGGCGGTCGCGATCCCCGCGAGCCCCTCGCCCCGCCCCGTGAACCCCAGCCCGTCGGACGTCGCGGCGGAGAGCGAGACCGGCGCCCCCACGGCGGCCGACAGCACCTTCTGCGCCTCGTCGCGCCGCTTGCCGATCTTCGGCCGTACGCCGACGACCTGAACGGCGACATTGCCGATCTCGAAGCCCTCGGCCCTTACGATCCGCGCCGCCTCGGTCAGCAGCGTGACCCCTGCGGCGCCGGACCACTCGGGCCGCCCCGTACCGAAGTGCTGCCCGAGGTCGCCGAGCCCGGCGGCCGAGAAGAGCGCGTTGCACGCGGCGTGCGCGACGACATCGGCGTCGGAGTGTCCGGCCAGCCCGGGCCCCTCGCCCTCCCACAGCAGCCCCGCGCACCACAGCTCACGGCCTTCCTCGAAGGCGTGGATGTCGGTGCCGATCCCGACCAGCGGGATGACCGGGGCAACGGACCCCGTCCGTTCCTCAGAAGCCATCGTTGGCCCTCCTGCGCGCGAGTACCGCCTCGGCCAGCACCAGATCCAGCGGCCGGGTCACCTTGAACGCCTCTTCGTGCCCGGGTACGACCACGACGGGCGCCCCGAGCTGCTCCACCATGCCCGCGTCGTCCGTGGCGCCCTCGCCGCTGACGGCCACGCGCTCGTGCGCGCGCACGAGCGTGTCGCGGTCGAAGCCCTGCGGGGTCTGCACGGCACGCAGCCTGGCCCGTACGGGCGTGCCGAGCACCGGCTCCGGCTCGCCCGGCGCACCGGGCTCGACCTCCTTGACGGTGTCGGCGAGCGGCAGCGCGGGGACGACGGCGGGCGCCCCGTCCCGTACCGCCTCGATCACCGCGTCCACGGTGTCGACGGGCACCAGCGGGCGCGCCGCGTCGTGGACGAGGACGACGGAGACACCCTCGGGCAGCGCTTCGAGGCCGAGCCGCACCGACTCCTGGCGGGTGTCGCCGCCGGGCACGACGAGGTAGTCGGTGCGCTCGGGCAGCGCGTGCTCGTCGAGCAGGTTCTTGACCTCGGACGCACCGTCCGGAGGCGCGACGACGACGACCAGGGAGACGGAACGGGAGGCCGCCATGGCCCGTACCGCGTGGATGAGCATGGGCGTCCCGCCCAGCGTGCGGAGCGCCTTGGGGGCGCCCGGGCCGAGCCGTACGCCGCGGCCGGCCGCGGGAATCACGGCGGCGGTGCGGTACGGACGCGATTGATCAGACATCGGTTGCACTCCGAAGCTTCGGCATGTTTGTTTCCACAGCCGACATGGGTATGGCCACAAGCGAGCCGGGCGGGACGCCATGACTCGACCGGACCCTTTCCGTGACACCCGGTCGAAGTCGGACAAGCCGCACCGCTCGCTCGGGGTCGGCTGTACGAACGGCTACACAAGATCGCGAGCAACGTATCGGGGAGATCGCCGGGGAAGCCAACGCACCGGTGAGTCGGGACGTAATCCGGACAGGCCGTGGCTGAATCCAAACATGCCGCAGCGCCCGACGACATACCGTGAATACGGTTGTCAGCGGGCACCGCGGCACATTTTTTACGACCGGCGCGAGCCGGTTCAGGACGCGAGTACCTCGTCGAGCAGAGCCTCGGCCTTGTCTTCGTTCGTGTTCTCCGCGAGAGCGAGCTCGCTCACCAGGATCTGCCGAGCCTTGGCGAGCATCCGCTTCTCACCTGCGGAGAGTCCACGCTCGCGCTCACGACGCCACAGGTCACGAACCACTTCGGCGACCTTGATGACATCGCCGGAGGCGAGCTTCTCGAGATTTGCCTTGTAGCGCCGGGACCAGTTCGTCGGCTCTTCGGCATACGGTGCACGCAGCACCTCGAAGACCCGGTCCAGCCCCTCCTGCCCGACCACGTCGCGCACGCCCACGAACTCCGCATTGTCCGCCGGCACACGAACCGTCAAGTCGCCCTGGGCGACCTTGAGCACCAAGTAGGTCTTGTCCACGCCTTTGATCTGGCGAGTTTCGATAGCCTCGATCAGCGCGGCCCCGTGATGGGGATAGACCACGGTGTCGCCAACCTTGAACGTCATGTGACAGGTACCCCTTCCGTGGCTATCAAGAGTAACACGAGAACAGCTTCTCCTGAATGGCGTTTTCGCAGGTCAGGGCATATCTCGGGGCTTGACAACAGCAACACGAACGTGCTGCGGAAGGCTCACGGGAGACGGTATTCGCAGGTCGGAGCCGCTGTACGGGCGAGGCGAAACGCACACGTTACACGCATCGGAACCCCCTTCCGAAGTGGCCGAACGTCCCGTTTTGCCGGGTTCTGGATGATGAACTTTGTGTACTCCGTTCGAGGATCGATCACCCGTACGGACGTAAGTGCGGTTGATCAATAGAATTGATCAACCGTCCGGCGTGAGTCGGTTACATGAGTCGGTTACATGAGTCGGTTATGCGCGCGGAATGCGCCCACGCTCCATGAATTGATCACCGGCGATATGTGAACGGTGTGTGTTGACCGGTTTCGACGTGCGCCGGAGCACGAAGGGGAGCCAAGGGGCGGGTCGGGTGCGGGGCGGGAGGGGCGGCTCGGTAGCCTGAGGCCGCTGACACACCCTTAGGGCGGCTTTACGCCGCCCGCCCTTCCCGTCCGCAGTCCGACACGTTCAAGGAGTTGCCGCCGCCGTGAGCCGCAGCCTTCGACACGGCGCTCTCGCCGCCACAGCCATCGTTTTCTCGATCGCCTCGCTCGCCGCGTGCGGCGCGGGCAATGACGCAGCGACGCTCAAGGTCAGGCCGGACACTGCTGCCACCACCACCGGTGACATCAGCATCCAGAACGCGAACGTCGTCACACAGCCCGAGCTCGAAGCCGAGGGCCCGGCCGTCGTCACCGCGACGCTGTTCAACAACGGCGTCAAGGCACAGACCCTGGACGCCGTCACCCTGCCGGGTACGAGCGTCGCAGTGGAGCTGCACGCCGCCAAGGGCGCCGGACCGGTCGTGGTCCCGGCCGGCGGCAAGGTGGTGCTCGGTGGCGAGGGCAACGCGTCCGCCGTGATCGCGAACGGCCGCGAGGCCGCGCAGGCCGGCAATGTGCAGCGCGTCGTCTTCACGTTCAGCTCGACCGGCGAGGTCCCGCTCGGCGCGTTCGTCGTTCCGGCGACCAGCTACTTCAAGGGCTTCGGCCCCAGCTCGCTCCCGGAGCTGCCGTCCCAGTCGCAGTCGCCCGAGGCCGAGTCCTCCGCGACCCCGTCCGGTTCCGGGACCCCGCAGGCTCCGGCGGCCGGGTCGGAGTCCGACAGCGAGACGGTCACCCCGACCGACGCCGCGTCCGCCTCGGCGCAGACCGGCTGACCGTACGCAGCCGCGCAGACGGCGGAGGGCGCCCCCTCGAAAGGGAGGGCGCCCTCCGCCGTCGCATACGGGCACAGGCCGGTTTACGGCTCGAACTTGTACCCCAGGCCCCGCACCGTCACCAGGAAGCGCGGCGCCCCCGGGTCGGGCTCGATCTTGGCGCGCAGGCGCTTGACGTGGACGTCGAGGGTCTTGGTGTCGCCCACGTAGTCGGCGCCCCAGACCCGGTCGATCAGCTGCATCCGGGTCAGGACCCGGCCCGCGTTGCGCAGCAGCATCTCCAGCAGGTCGAACTCCTTGAGCGGGAGGTCGACCTTGCCGCCGGCGACCGTGACGACGTGACGGTCCACGTCCATCCGGACCGGGCCCGCCTCCAGGGCGGCCGGTGTGACCTCCTCCGGCTCCCCGCGGCGCCGCAGCACCGCGCGGATGCGGGCGACGAGCTCCCGCGAGGAGAAGGGCTTGGTGACGTAGTCGTCGGCTCCTATTTCCAGGCCGACGACCTTGTCGATCTCGCTGTCCTTGGCCGTGACCATGATCACGGGGACATTGGACCGGCTGCGCAGCTGACGGCAGACCTCCGTGCCGGGCAGGCCCGGCAGCATCAGGTCAAGCAGTACGAGGTCGGCGCCGTTGCGCTCGAACTCGTCAAGTCCGTCCGGGCCCGTGGCCGCGATGGCGACTTCGAAACCCTCCTTGCGAAGCATGTAGGACAGGGCGTCGCTGAAGGATTCCTCATCCTCGACGACGAGCACTCGGGTCACGGAAGGACCTCCGGGGCAGGAAATGGTTCAAGGGTGTCGGGGTGAGCGGGTCCGTAGGAGCCCTCGTCGCCGTTGACGATGAGCGGTCCGCCCGAGCTGCGGTCCCGTTCCCGTACGGAGCCCGCTTCGGGCAGCCGCAGGGTGAAGGTGGAGCCCTGGCCCTCCGAGCTCCAGACGGTGACCTCCCCGCCGTGCGAGGCGGCCACGTGCTTGACGATGGCGAGGCCGAGGCCCGTACCACCGGTGGCCCGTGAGCGGGCCGGGTCGACGCGGTAGAAGCGTTCGAAGACCCGCTCGCGGTCCTTCTCCGAGATGCCGATGCCCTGGTCGGTCACGGCTATCTCGATCTGGTCCCCGCCGGGTACGGTCAGTCGCCTCGCGGCGATGCCCACTCGGGTACGGGCGGGGCTGTAGTTGACGGCGTTCTCGACGAGGTTGCCGAGTGCCGCTGCGAGCTGGCCGCGGTTGCCCCAGATACGGAGCTCCGCGGTGCCGCCCGACGCCATGGTGATCTGCTTCGAGCCGGCCTGCTGGCGGCAGCGGTCGATGGCCTCGGCCACCAGCTCGTCCACCCGGACCGGCTCGGCGTCCTCCAGCGGGTCGTCGTTCTGCACCCGCGAGAGGTCGATGATCTCCTGTACGAGGTTGGTCAGCCGGGTCGCCTCGATCTGCATCCGCCCCGCGAACCGCTCCACCGCCTCCGGGTCGTCCGAGGCGTCCATCACGGCCTCGGAGAGCAGCGAGAGCGCGCCGACCGGGGTCTTGAGCTCATGGCTGACATTGGCGACGAAGTCGCGCCGTACCGCTTCTATGCGGCGGGCCTCGGTGAGGTCCTCGACCAGCAGGAGCACCAGCCGGGAACCCAGCGGAGCGACCCGGGCGGAGACCGCGAGGGCCTCGCCCCGGCCCGTACCGCGTCTGGGGAGGTCCAGCTCGACCTGTCTTATCTCACCGTCGCGGCGGGTGTCCCTGGCCATGTTCAGCATCGGGTCGACGGCGAGCCGTCCGCCCCTGACCAGCCCCAGCGCATAGGCGGCGGAGCTGGCCTTGACCACGCTGTCGCTCTCGTCGAGCACGACCGCGGAGGAACTGAGCACGGACAGGACCGTGTCCACCCCCGGGGGAAGGGGGGCGTTGCTGTCGGGCCGCAGGGAAGTGCGCGTCGGCTTCTTCTGGTCGCGCTCGCTCCAGCGGAACGCCAGCATGGCGATCACGCCGGTACAAGCACCGCCGATCGCCGCAGCTGCGGCGACTGCCGCGTTCACGTCCATACGTCAAGGTTATGCGGGTCCGGGAGGACTCTCCCAGCCATCCGAGTGCGTATCCGAACACTCGTCGCCCAGAGTTCACCGAGGGGCAAGGGTTGGTTCACTTGGGTGGCCGGAAGCCGACGCGTACGCCACCCATGGTGGCAGCGTGGGGTTCATACCTGGCCCCGGCCTTAGTGAGGACTGGAGAGGGACTTCCATGCGTGACGCGTACCACGAGGAACTCGACTCGATCGGTGAGGGACTGGTCGAGATGGCCCGGCTCGTCGGGTCGGCGATCGGCCGGGCGACGACGTCCATGCTCGACGCCGATCTCAAGCTCGCGGAGAGCGTGATCGCCGCGGACCAGAAGGTCGACGACCTCCAGCACGACCTGGAAGCGCGGGCCATCGCCCTGCTCGCGCGCCAGCAGCCCGTGGCGACCGATCTGCGGATCGTGGTCACCTCGCTGCGGATGAGCGCCGACCTGGAGCGCTCCGGCGACCTCGCCCAGCACGTCGCCAAGCTGGCCCGGCTGCGGTTCCCGGAATCGGCGGTGCCGCACGACCTGCACGCCACCATTCTGGAGATGGGGCAGCTGGCACAGCGCCTGATGGCCAAGGCGGCCGAGGTGATCATCACCAAGGACGTCGATCTGGCGCTCCAGCTGGAGCAGGACGACGACGAGATGGACCTGCTGCACCGCACGCTGTTCCAGCACCTGATGGACGACCGCTGGAAGCACGGCATCGAGACGGCCGTCGACGTGACGCTGCTCGGCCGCTACTACGAGCGGTTCGCCGACCACGCGGTGTCGGTCGCCAAGCGCGTGGTCTACCTGGTGACGGGCGAGCACGCCGACGAGATCCAGCAGCAGACACCGGTGGAGGGCGTCTGACCGGAGGACCCGGAAGACGGAGTGCGCGTCACGGCGTACGCGGTCGCATCCGTTCGCACATGTATCTCTGCACGCGTGCGCCGTTGATGCGCCTGCCCGGTTGGGCATGCAATGGGGTGGGGCGGCACGCCTTGTCCGTACGCCCCGGTCGTACGCGCGTCGTCGTGGCGTACGGCCCTGTCGTACGCATTGAGGAGGAACCATGGCCGATTCCCCCACGACCGACCCCCAGCAGGAGGCACCCGCAGAAGTGGTGCACCTGACCGTCCTCGGCGCCTGCGGCTGCGGCTCGGGCTGCGGCTGCGGCTGCCAGTCCGGGGCCCCGTGCCAGTGCGGTGGCTGCTCCGGCTGACCGGACCGCCAAGGGCGCCTCGCGCAAAACAGCCTGTTTTGCGCGAGGCGCCCTTGATGTGTGTGCGGATGCGGTGCCGGGGCGATGGCTTCGTGGCACGTCGTCCCTAGGCGGAAGCCCCGGGGCCCGTACTGACGTCGGCGTCCGCGTCGGCCCGGGAACCGGCCGGCACCGCACTCCCCACGGCCCGGACGCTCTCCGCCACCCGGCTGCCGCTGCCGCCGCCACTGCCTTCGGGTGCCGCCGTCCCGTCCTCGCCCGGCAGGTTCCGCATCAGCAGCCAGTACCCGAGCGCGGCAGCGGTTCCGAGGACGGCGCACGCCCCCCAGAGCCACTGCGCCCCGAACCGGTCGATGACGACACCCGACATCAGCGGCGCGATCAGCGCGGCCGCGGACCAGGACATCGTGTACATGCCCTGGTAGCGCCCGCGGCCCCGGGCGGGCGAGAGCCTGACCACCAGACTGCTCTGGATCGGCGAGTTGACGATCTCGGCGACCGTCCAGACGCAGATGGTCAGCGCGTACACGGCGACGGACCCGGCGAACGCGGTCAGCCCGAATCCGTACCCCGCGAGCAGCGAGGAGACGATGAGCAGCCGGCGCGCATCGCGATGCTGGATGAACCGGGTTACCGGGATCTGAAGCACCACGATCAGCACACCGTTGACGGCGACGGCGGTGCCGAAGTCGGAGCTGGAGAACCCGTCCGCCCCCATGGCCACCGGCAGCCCCACGTACCCCTGCTGGAAGATCAGGGCGATGACGAAGGACAGCCCGACGACGCTCATGAACCGCCCGTCGCGCAGCACGGTGGAGAGCCGGACCTCATCGGCGCCGGTGGCCGCGCGCCCGGACACCGCCGGCTTCTCGGGCCGTGACTCGGGCACCTTCATGAAGACGACGAAGGCGCAGACCAGCGTCATCGTGGCCTCGCCGAGGAACCCGGCGAGATAGCTGTACTCGGCGACGAACCCGGCACCGGCAGAGGAGACCGCGAAGCCGAGGTTGATGGCCCAGTAGTTGAGCGAGAAGGCCCGTACCCGGTCCTCGGGCCGGACGATGTCGGCCATCATCGCCTGCACGGCGGGCCGCGAGGCGTTGCTGGCCATGCCGACGACGAAGGCGACGGCCGCGATCGCCACCGGGTGGACCATGAACCCGAGCACGGCCACGGAGACGGCGGTCGAGGTCTGCGCGATGAGCATGGTGGGCCGGCGGCCCAGCCGGTCGGTCATCACGCCCGCCCCGAGCGAGGAGACGACCCCGCCGAGCCCGTGCAGCGCGGCGACCAGACCGGCGTACGAGGCGGAGTAGCCCCGGTCCAGGGTCAGATAGAGCGCCATGAACGTGGCGACGAACGCCCCGAGCCGGTTGACCAGTGTGCTGGTCCACAGCCACCAGAACTCCCTGGGGAGCCCGGACACGGATTCGCGTGCGGCCCGTCTGAGACCGGCGACAGACATACGGAATCCCCCCAGGGACGTGGCATACGGAACGGAGCCGCCGGTAAGAGGCCCGGTGGCAATCCGAACATTACGAATCCCGGATTCAGGTCCGCCAGTCAATTGACGCCTGCCGTCAATCGTCCCCGCCCCGCTCCCCGCCCCGGCCCTCCTCCGCGTACCCTCCGCGCCCCCTCCCGCCCCCCTTCTGTCCGTCCTGTGACCGGCCGCGCAGCGCCCGTATGCCTTCGATTACGCTCGGACCCATGGCCGACGCACCGTACAAGCTGATCCTCCTCCGCCACGGCGAGAGCGAATGGAACGCGAAGAACCTGTTCACCGGTTGGGTGGACGTCAACCTCACGGAGAAGGGCGAGAAGGAGGCAGTCCGCGGCGGTGAGCTGCTCAAGGACGCCGGTCTGCTCCCCGACGTCCTGCACACCTCCCTCCAGAAGCGCGCCATCCGCACCGCGCAGCTCGCGCTGGAATCCGCGGACCGCCACTGGATCCCCGTCCACCGCACCTGGCGGCTGAACGAGCGCCACTACGGCGCCCTCCAGGGCAAGGACAAGGCGCAGACGCTCGCCGAGTTCGGCGAGGAGCAGTTCATGCTCTGGCGCCGTTCGTACGACACCCCGCCGCCCGCTCTCGAGGACGGCACCGAGTTCTCGCAGAGCGACGACCCGCGCTACGCGACGATCCCGCCGGAGCTGCGCCCGCGCACCGAGTGCCTCAAGGACGTCGTGGTCCGCATGCTGCCGTACTGGTACGACGGCATCGTCCCGGACCTCCTGGCCGGCCGCACGGTCCTGGTCGCCGCCCACGGCAACAGCCTCCGCGCCCTGGTCAAGCACCTCGACGGCATCTCCGACGCCGACATCGCGGGCCTGAACATCCCGACCGGCATCCCGCTCGCCTACGAGCTGGACGCCGACTTCCGCCCGGTCAAGCCGGGCGGCACGTACCTCGACCCGGACGCGGCGAAGGCCGCCATCGAGGCCGTGAAGAACCAGGGCAAGAAGTAGTCGCTTTGATGATCATGCCCCTCATCTGCGCGTTCAGTGCAGATGAGGGGCCGTCGCCTATCTCGGGCCGCCTGTGGGCCGTCAGTGCGGGTGATCTTGGGGCCTGAGTGCCCTGCCGAGAGCCTTCCTCGCGCGGTCACGACTGCTCGGCATCAGATGGGCATAAACTTTCAGCGTGAGCCCCGGATCAGAGTGTCCCAGGTACTCACTGACCGCCTTGATGCTCTCCCCGGCGTCCAGCAAGACCGACGCATAGAAGTGACGCAGAGCGTGCATTCCGTGCTCGCGAGCGGCGGAATGCTCGCGACTCCTCGCCTTGGGGATGACGCCGACCTTGGCGAGTGCGGGCTTCCAGTGGTCCTCATTCAGCGACGTACGCCAGATGTGCCCGCCCAGGGGACCGGTGAAGATCAGGCGCTTGGTCACGGGCGGACCGCCGGCGCGCATCCAAGGCAGCGTGATCTCTACGGGCGGGAAGAGCTTCATGTGCGCCTTGAGCGCGTCCGCCACCGGATCCGGCAGCGGCACGTCGCGCAGCTTGCCACCCTTCGGTGGAGCAAAAACGGGCTGACTGAGGCTCAGCTTGAGCTGCTGGACGACGTGCAGCGTGTCGTTGTCGAAGTCCAGCTCTTCGACCGACACGCCAAGAATTTCCCCCTGCCGCAGGCCGCAACCTGCACCGACGTCCACCATGGGGCGGAATCGTTCGGCCATGGCTCCGCGCATGGCGAAGACTCGTTCCGGCAGCCACGGGACGACGCGCCGCGCACCCATCTCAGGGAGCGTCACCGTCCGCGAGTGGCAGGGATTCCGGGGGATGTGCCCATCCTCAACGGCCGCGCTCAGGATGGCGCGGACGTTGGAGAAAATGACGCGGGCGTACGAGCCGGACATGCCCGACGCTTCGAGCTGCGTCACGAACTCGCGGATGTGGCTCGGCTGGAACGCCCCCAGAGAGCGCGCCCCGATGCGCGGGAAGGCATGCAGCCTAAGTTGAGACTGCATGGACGCCCTCGTGTTCGGGTCGCCGCTCTGGCTCGCCAGCCACTTTTCCCCGAACTCCTGGAAGGTCATCCGAGCGGCCTTCGGGTCGGTGTACTGACCGCGCGACATGTCGGCCTCGATGCGGTTCAGCCAGTCCTCAGCAAGTCGCTTCTTCCCATCAGGAAAACTCCTGCTCTTCTCGCTGCCGTCGGGAGCGACGTAGCGGGCGCGGTAGCGCATACCCGTACCGTGACGGTCGGTCTTGACGCGGACGGTCTTGCCGTTGGCGTTGGTTCCGGTCTTGAACCAGCGGTCTTGAATGTGGCCAGCCAAAGCATGCTCCTGTGTCGCATGCAGTAGGGGCGTGACCAGGATTGGTCACGCCCCTACTGCCGGTGATTGTTCGGTGAGTCAGGCCGCGTCGTGTGCAGCGAGATTGGCGGTCCATGCCTGGACGGCTTCGGGGTCGTAACGCAGGTGCTTCCCGATGCGGAATCCGGGCGGGCCAGTGCGCTTCTTGCGCCAGACGTAGACGGTTTCCAGCGGGACGGAGAACAGCGCGGCGATGTCCTCCGGGGTGAGGTAGCGGTCGGGGAGTCCAGCGCGGAGCGTTGTCGTGATGGCGGTCGCCATGCGGCCTCTCCTTGACGGCGGGGTCGGGGGCTCTGGCCCCCTTCTGCTAGGTCCGCTACATCCGCTACGCCGCTACATTGCAGGTCAGCGGCATGATTTTTGTAGCGGATGGGTTCGATGTAGCGGCTACGGCCGTTCGCGGGTGCGCGGCCCGTAGCCGCTACATCTGGTTTTGCCGCTACAGATTCAGGGCCTCTGACCTGGGATGTAGCGCTGTAGCGGATGTAGCGGGCGTGGGAGGCGGGCAGTAGCGGGCCCACGCGTCTTCGAGGTCTTTGGCGAAGAAGCCTTTGAGGACACCGCCCGCGGTGCGGATGTTGCGGGAGCCGATGGGGTCGTTGTCGGCGGTCATGTACTCGCCCAGCATTTTGGACAGGCGCCGGTTGTCGAGCGGCTTGCCGTTGAGGTCGGCCCAGGGGGCGTCGTCGAGGGAGTTGAGGCGGTCCAGGATGGCGATGGTGGGCAGGCGGTCGATGCCGATCAGGACGTGGTCGCGCAGGTCGGTGAGCAGGCGGATACCGAGGCTGCCTTTGTCGTTGGCCCGGGAGGCTTCAACGAGGGTCACGCAGGCTTCGCGGGCCCGCCGGGGCCAGTCGCCCCCGGCGGCGTCGGCGATGGCGAGCAGCCCTTCCCACACGTCGGCGGGGCGGTCGCTGACACCGTCGGGCATCTCGGGCCAGGCGCCCATGACCCAGCCGCGTGCCTGCTCGGCCCACTGCGCGAGGCGGTCACACAGGGCGTGGCCTTCCTTCTCGTGGATGCGGGCACGGAAGGGTTCGATCTGCTCGTTACGGGCCCTGCGCCGCATGCGGATGATGACGGCGCGGGTCAGGATCGTGTCGGGCAGGGAACCGAGTCCGGCGACGGCGACGGCGGTGTAGGACGGGAACGGGGTCACCGTCTGGGTGTCGCCGACGCACCGGTAGGTGACGCCGGTCCGGCGGTGGCCGGCATTGAGGAATCCGCGCAACTCCTCGTTGTCCCCGGCCTTGGGGCCGAACACGGTGTCGATCTCGTCGAAGAGGATCGTGGGCCGCCCGTCCGGCCCGGACACGGCCCGGAAGAGGGCGGCAGCGGACGCGTTGACCGCGACCATGGGACGCGGAACGAGCGTTTCCACGATCTCCAGCGCCCTGCTCTTCCCGCTGCCCGGTTCGGGCGAGAGGAAAGCGAGCCGGGGCGTGGAGTCGAAGCAGTCGAGCAGGTGGGCGTGAGCGTCCCACAACGTGACGGCGACGTAGGCCGCTTCGGTCGGGAAGATGTTGAACCGACGGTGGAACGCCTCGACTTGGTCGAGCAGGGCCGCACCGTCGATGGGCGCGGGGGTCTGTGCAGGGGTGCTCATGCGGCGTTCCTCCTGTGCTCTTCGGGTGCGCGGTGCGGGCAGTGCCCGACGTGTACGCGGGTGTTCAGCTCGGTGACGGCTTTGCGGCCGCGGGCGCGTTCGTGGTGCCCGCAGGCGCACAGCCAGTCCGCGGTGGGGATCTCGCCCCGGTCGAGTCCCCGGAGGTGCAGTCCGGGCCGGATGCCGGTCACCGTGGCCGTGCGCGGGTCAGGACGAACCGATGAAAGGACGGCCTGGCGGCCGACGACCTTCGGCGCACCACTGCCGGATGCGGCCGGGGCCGGTTCGGCGAGGCCGGGACCGGTGGGTTTCGGGGGAGGCCTTCCAAGGGGGGACGGGGACGGGCGCTCATGCCGCCTCCCGAGGCCGGGCGCTGCGGATGGAGCTGTCCAGAGCGCTGCGGATCGTGGCGCGGCACTCAGCAGCGGTGAGTCCCCGGGCCTCTCCAGCCCCTTGGAAGGCTTCTTCCACTTCGTGCCGGGCGAGGTCGCCCCATGCGACGAAGCGCCCCACCTTGAAGGCGCACCGGTTGAGCGTGTTGTTGCCCTGCTTCTCCGGAGCCTTGCGGACCAGGTTGCACTCCCGCTCCAACGCAGCCCTGCCCGCCCGGCTGCCGCTCACGACGGGCGCGATCAGCGGCCCGACGGGCGTGGGGCGGGTCGGTTGGAGCAGCCCGAGCAGCCAACCGGGCAGGCCCATGATCGGGGCGGGGTCAACAACCTCGTACGCGCCGGTTGCCGTGGTGCTGCCCGCGGCGACGACGTAGCCGCCCCACGCCCGGGTATCCACCAGGGGCGCGAGCGTGCCCGCCGTATTGCCGAGACGGGTGCCGGGCGGGGCGGTGAAGTACAGGTGGTGACCACCGCTCGCGGTCCGGGTCCGGTAGGTGGCGGGGACGGCCTGTCCGGCGCGCTCACAGAGCGCCTTGAAGGTCGTCACGCCGCAAGGCGTGCCCTTACTGCTGTTGGGCTTGGGCATGTCGAGGTCGACGACGACCAGCCCCGACGGGCCCGTTGCGATCCCGATGTTGAACGGCCGGTCGGCCCACGCCCGGCGGATGCGGTCCGGGTCGATGGTGGCCCGGTCCTCCCACTTGCGGTGGCCGCCCGCGCAGTCACCGAGGCCGGGGCAAACGGTCTCGCCGTGCAGGGCGGGGCGCTTGTCGCCGGGTCGGAGCGGGAAGACGTGCCACCCGCGGTCAGCGGCTTGTAACGCTGCACAGAGCAGCGCGGTGTTGAGGTCGTGGGTCATGCTGGGTGTCTCCAGTTCTCTTGAGTGCTGGCAGACGAGAGCGGCCCCGGATCATTGGCGTGAGACAGGGGCCGCTTTCGGCGTTCAGTTGTGGAAGCGGTTGGAGTTCGGGTGCTGGTCGCACCAGTCCTCTGCACACACCTTGTGGACGGGTTCGCGGTCGTGGGAGCGCATCGGGGTGGGCTTGCCACAGAGCAGGCAGGGGAGGTCGCGGTGTTTGTCGAAGTGCCGTGCGTCGCGCCAGTCGAGTAACGGCATAGCGGTCAGCCGTGGAAGTGGTTGCGCTTGATGACGGCCTTGCGGATGTTCACCGTGGTCGCGCCGCGCTGGTTGGCGGCGGTGAGAATCTGGACGGCGATGAAGCCGCCGAAGATGACGGCGGCCAGGATGATGAGCTGCTGGACCAGGGCCGCGAGGGCGGCGATGAACGTGGTCAGCAGAACGAGACCACCGCAGACGGCACCGAAGCCGATGCCTCCGAGGGCGATGTTCACGGCCGTGCGGGAGACGAGCGGCTTGGCCACGACTGGTTCGGGCTGGGTGGGGGCGATGGCGTAGCCGGTGATGACGCGTCCGTCGGGCAGGACGATGGACGTCACCGCCGGGACCGTTGTGGGCTGGACCGGCACGAGCGGCGCGGTCGGAAGGGGCGCCATGGGGGTGGGCTGGTGGATGGTCAGGGCCTGCTGGGTGGGCAGGTGGGTGGTGTTCTCGGGGAACATGCGGAATCCCTTCCTGTGCTGGGTCAGGGAGGCGGAAGCACCCCCATCGGGAGGTGCGTAGAGGGGTGTTCAGGGGTGCTGAGCTGGGGTGACTCCCTGAGTCCCTGAACATCATTTGTGCAGCTCAGGGCCAGGGAGGCGGGTCAGGGAGGCGGTCAGGGAGTTCTCCCTGTCTCCCTGGCCCGCCGGGGGTGCGCTCCCTGTCATCCGTCGGCGGAAGCGGAACCGTCGGTGTCGTGGTTGGTGAGGGCGCGGGCGACGCGGTCGCGGCCGACGACCATGCGCCCATCGGACTTGTACGGCTCGGCCCCGGTGCCGTCCAGGACCCGCTTCAGGTCGGCGTGCGTCCACTTCCCGTAGGCGTCCTCGGACAGCACGGCGAGCCGCTGCAGCACGTCCTGCGTGAGCACGCGAGGTGTGTCCGCGATGACGGTGGCGATGTCGGCGAGCGGGTCACGGTCCTGGTCGCGCTCGATGACGTGGAGGGTGGTGACGCCGTCGCGCATGGCCTTGGCGCGTGCGGTGATCTGCGCGGCGGTCTCGGTGTCGATGTAGTGGGTGCGGACGGTGATGGATGCCTGGCCGGCGGGGATCTCGATGCCGTCGCTCGCGACGACCAGGGTTCCCTTGTCCAGGCCGGGGCGGAGCAGGTTCGGGGCGGCGCCGCCGTCGACGGCCTTGTCTCCCAGCGCCATGCGGGCCTGCGACTCGGTGCCGAGCGCGAGGGACGCGCGGGTGTGGGCACCCTCGCGGACCAGCTTGGGAAGGTTCTGGTCGGTCGGGTCCTGCGTCCCCTGCCACAGCGTCACGTTGACCGCACGCCCCTGGTTATGGATCTTCCGGGTGGCCATGAAGTACCGGGACGTGGCCTTGGACCCGCCATACGGGCGCTTCTCCCCGTCGACCACCGGGCACATGAACGCCACCTGCGCCTCGTCGACCAGCAGCACGAGCGGCGGGAACACCGTTCCGGGCGGGGCCTGGAGGCGCCGCTCCATCTCGCTGACACCGCTCTCGACCATCTCGGTCGCCTCGATGACGTGGTCGTCGGTCGGGCCCTGGATCAGCACCGTGGCCAGGCCATCGAACATGGCCCAGTCCCCGGCACCCTTCAGGTCGGCGATGCGGAATTCCACCGTGCGGTCCAGCGCCAGCCACAGGGCCAGCGCCCGCAGGGCTGCGGTCTTGCCTTGGTTGGACAGACCGGTGATGAGCAGGTGGCGCTGGTACAGGCTGATCGCGGCGGCGTCGCCGCGCAGGTCCTGGCCCCACGGGGCGCGTCCGGTCTTGTAGTTCGCGGTCAGGTCCTGGTCGGTGGTCAGCGGGGACGGGCCGATCGGCTCATCCAGCGCGCCACTGTCGGCGATCCACAGCCGGACGGTGCGGGCCGCCTGCGGGATGGTGATGAACACTTCGTGCTCGTGCCGGGCCAGGTTCTCGGCAAGCTTGCGCCGCCTGCCCTGGACTTCGTTTGTGGAGACGCCGGAGGGCAGGGTCACGTCCACCTCGACGCCGCATCCGGCGATCCGGATCGGGCCCAGCATGGAGGCGCCCGCGTCGCCCATCTCCTTGATGGCGTTGCGCAGCGGGGCGATGCCCAGGTTCCGCAGTGCGAGGACGACGATGGACGGCGTGATCGGCTCACCCTCACCGCCACGGGCGTTGGCGGGGAGCGCCCACTGGGGTGCGGCCTGCTGGTGCTTGCCCACCGCCCACAGACCGAGCAGGGCCGCCCACGGACCGAGCGTGACCAGGGGCCCCCAGGTCACGGTGATGATGACGACGATCCAGCGGACCAGCTCGATCACGGCCATCGTGGGCGCCGCGATGTCGGTGAAGTCCTTGTTCGCGACGGCGAGCATAATGCCCACGAGCAGGAGACCACCCGCCCCTATACCGGCCCCGGCCGCGATGCCCTTGGCGGCGTCCATGGGGGCGGTGAGCAGGTCCATACGGCGGCGGTGGCGGTCCTGGCGGAACCGCTGGCCGCGCTCTTCCCACTCGGCTGCCGCTTCCATGTTCCCCGCGGCTTCGGCTGCACGGAGCAGGCGTTCGTAGCGGGAGGCGGTGCGGCCCTCCCAGGTGCGACGGGCCACGATCCTCGTGCCACCGAGGACGTAGAGGCCGTGACGGGCAGCGGCGCGGCAGGCGGTCTTGGTGCGTTCGTGGGTGGCCATTGTGCGGACGCCCCGCGCGGAGCGCACCCACAAGGGCACAGACGGCGTTCCAGCGGCGGGCGCTGCTACAGCAGCCGACGGGGCCGCTGAAGGCGCCTCAGGGGCGGGGGTGGTCTCTTTGAAGAGGCGGACGACGTTGTCGCTCATGACGGAACGACTCCTGACTGCCCCCGGAATGCGGGGGCGAAGAAGAGGGGGGAGGGGTGCCGGGTGGTCAGGCTGCGGAGGGGACGACGCGGCGGGCGAGGTACTCGACCCCGTACGCCTCGCGCTCCTCCTGCTCCAAGCAGCGTTCGCACTCCCGGTTCTGGCGGCGGGACAGCCGCTCGACTCCGAGGTCGTGGCGCAGGCCGGACACGATGCGGTCGCGGACGCCCTTACGGCTGAGCTGCATCGCGTGGACCAACTCATGCACGAGCGTGGTCGCGAACGTGGCCTCGTTGGGGTGCTGTTCGATGTTGATGACGATCAAGGCCCCGCCGTCGGCGAGCGGGATGGTGCGGCCGGCAACGTCGTCGGCGGCCCGTTTCGCGGCCCGAAGCGCACGGGACTGGACCCACTTGTCGACGTCCCCGGCTGTCTCGACCTCAGCGGCGGTGACCAGTTCCGCCATGCCCCGCCCGGTCGCGAGAATGACCTGAACGTCGGGCATCTTGCCGGGAACGCCCCGCTCGACGACCCGAACGGCTTCCCCGGCCAGACGCTTGGCGGTGCGCAGGGTCGCCCCGTAGCCGGGCAGCTTGTGCGTGCTCACGGTCAGCTTCACTACGTCGTCTCCGTTCATCACCGCAGCTCAGGCGGCAGACTCGGTGTCCAGGTCGGAGCAGGGAACGCACATGCCGAGCGAACGCGGGATGCAGTACCCGGCATCACGGCGGCAGCTCGGGCAGGTACGGCGCGCGGCCATGGCCTTGGCCAGTGCTGCGGTGCGGCCCGGTGTCATGGGGCGTACGGGCTTGGCCCGGTCGACGCGGTACAGGTACGCGACCAGCGGGGGGCGCCGACGACGTGGCCGCTGAAGTTCAGCGGCCACGCCCTGGCCACCCGGCCGAAGCCCCATCGCGCGAAGCTGACGGCGAGTCGCATATCCATCCGGAGCCAGCCGCCACCGATAGGTCGGCAATGCACCCATCAGGCGACCTCATCCATGACAGGCGCGTCGATCGACCGCTCAGCCCGCAGCGTCTCGCGCAGCACACGAGCCTTGGCGGGGGAAGTGCGGACGGCCTTGCGGATGCCCTCAGCGGTCAGAGCACCGACCGCCCAGTCGGCGGTTGCCGATCGGGCCTCGTCGAGCAGTTCGTCATCCGATCGAGTCCGGCGGGGCGTACGGGCCGCATCCGGCACTCGACCGGTCGCCTGACGCAGTCGGGTCGACTCAGCCGCCACCGCCCCGACCGGTACCGGCTCGATCGGCTTCGAATCGACCACCACCGAGGCGGGAAGCTCCACCAGGGCGTCAACTGCCGCCACGGGGGCGGGAGTCGACTCTTCCAGGTCAGAGGTAGACCGTTTTACGGTCGTCTCGGTCGATTCCTCCGCAATTGCGGGATCGACCGGTCGGTGGTGCAGAACCTTGGCGACCAGATCGGACCCGAAGTAGATCGACCCGACCGGCAGCGACGTAGCGAGCAGGACCAGGGCCCAGTTCGCGGGGTTCCAGTCGGCCAGTCGACCCCAGTCGACCGACCCGCCGTGCAGCTCGGGAACGAGCCCGTGGACGTAGTTCAGGACCAGTGAGGCGACCGTGTACGCGGCCAGCACCCGCAGCGCGAACCGCTTGTCGGCTCGATCGGTCAGCACCAGAGTGGCGACCAGAGCGAGCGCCATCAGGCCGTCGACGACGAACGGGTAGAGCAGCGCGGCGGTACTGTCGGCGCCGATCGCACGGGCCACGTCCCGCAGCGCGTTCCACGACACCCGGAACGCCATCGCGACCACAGTGACCAGAGCCAGGACAAGCAGCGTCTTGCCAGTGCGGTTCATGCCGCGCCACCCGTCAGCACCATGGTGGTGCGGTTCGCCAGGGCCCGGCGGGCGGCAAGGACCTTGCGACCGGCCCGGCGGATACGCCGCTCATCCAGCTCGGTCGGCGTGCGGTCCAGCGTCATGATCTGCGCGTCCAGCAGCTCGACTTCCGCCCGGATGAGCGGCATCTCCAGCTCGATCGCGTCCAGCTCAGCAGCCGACGGGCCGCTATCGAGCGACGCGGCCGTAACAAGGTTCTGAAGTGCAGCGATGGTCTTCATGGGTCGTTATCTCCTAGCGGTAGGACGGCCCAACAACAGCGGCCCCGGTGTCTCACCACCGGGGCCGCGCGCCGTCTGCGGGTGAAGCAGGAAGAGGTGTTCCGGCTCCCCTCGACCCCGCCCGTACGACCGCATGGGCCGGACGGGCGGGGGAGGCAACCGGCCTCAAGGCCAGGTCAAGCAATGACGCGAGGGGCGAACCGTCCCTGCCGGTCCAGCACGGACGGCGCCCACATACTTCGGCGACTCATCGGGACTCCTCTCTGTCGTGGCCATCGGGATCAAGCACTGCAAGGGGGACCTTGTCCCCACTCTCCGGCCGTTGCTCGCGGTCACCGGGCCACCTCACCAGTCGGGCCGAAGCCCTGTCCCCTGGCCTTTAGCGGGATTGCAGCGTCCCCGCCCCCTGCTCAGGAGCGGCCGCACTCGGCCGCTCCTGACGTGCACCCACCAGCCCGAAGGCTGCAGGGAATAACGCACAAGCGGGCACACTTGAAGGAGCTGCACCACTTGCTCAACTTGTTGGTACAAGCTGATGTAGTGATGCTGCACCCACAGACCGTGAGTCGTCAAGGGATCGGGGTCCACATGTACCAACAAGTTGAGCGAGTGCGTCATGATGGGCGCATGAACAAGCAGCCGAAGTACCGGCAGGTGGCCGACGCACTGCGCCGCGAGATCGACAACGGGGTCTATCCGCCGGGATCGCGACTGCCCTCCGAGAGCGACCTTTCAGCCCGGTTCGAGGCATCCCGAAACACCGTGCGATCAGGGCTAAGCCTGCTGGTCACTCAAGGGCTGATCTCGTCCAGCCAGGGGCTCGGCTACGAGGTGACCAAGCACGAGGTGTTCGAGCTGAACGCCTCCCGGTTCGAAAATCTGAGCTTCCCTCAGAACGGGGATGCGTACAGCACTGACGTCACGAACGCGGGGCGCCGGCCAAGCCAGACGTTCCGGGTGGAGTTGCAGCCCGCACCTGAGTACGTCGCGGAACGGCTGCTGGTCGACGCAGGAGCCACAACTGTTCTACGGCACTGCCATCGCTTCGTGGACGACGTGCCGTGGTCGACGCAGGCCACCCACTATCCCGAGTGGCTCGTGAAGCAGGGGCCGCGCCTTACGGAGCCGGGCGATATCGCGGAGGGCACGACTCGCTATCTCTCCTCGCTCGGCATTACGCAGATCGGGTACTTCGACGAGATCGCAACCCGCATGCCGACGCCGGAAGAGGCCCGGCTACTGGAGATCGGTGCAGGAGTACCTGTCCTGCTCTGGACGCGTACCGGCTACTCCGACGAATGCCCGATCCGGTGCACCATCACAACGTTCCGGGGGGATCTGAACCGGATGAACTACGAGATCGGCGACCTGTCCGGCCGAAGCGAGAACGAACCCCAGTGAAGATCATCCTTGCTCAGCCGTCCGATCTGCCCAAGCTGCTCGCATTCCGTGAGGAGGCGGCGGCTTGGCTGCGGAGCCTTGGCTCCGACCAGTGGAGCCGCCCCTACCCGGCGGATCGGCTGCTGGCCACCATCGAAGCCGGAACCGTCTTCATGCTGCGCGATCAGCAGACGACGGCTGCAACGATCACCCTGACCTCTGAAGCGGAGGATGGGCTCTGGACGGACGCGGAACTGAGCGAACCGTCGATGTTCATCAACAAGCTCACGGTGGCACGCACGCACGCCAGCCAGGGTATCGGCGGGCGGCTCCTTGATTGGGCGGGAGACCGGGCGTACCGAGACGGAGCGAAATGGCTGCGGCTCGATGCGTGGACTACGAACGAAGCACTCCAGCGGTACTACCTCCGGCAGGGCTTCGAGCACGTGCGTACGGTCCGTGAGGGCGGCGCCGTTAACGGCGGGCCTCGCGTATCCGGGTGGCTTGCTCAGCGTCTTACCGGGCCCACGGAACACGGCTTTGAGGACCTGACGGAGTGAGTCCCTTCGCCAAGAGTCGGGCCGTCTGTGGGCCGTCAGAGGGCGACCGACAACAACCAACGACGACCACCAACAACCGCTCAATCCCAGGTCAGTAGGGGCGCAGGACTCGCTGACCAGGGATGGAAAACGGGCCCATCAGACCCAGGGCAAGAAGTAGTCGCTGTAGTTGGACACGCCCCCGTCTGCGGTTCGCCGCAGACGGGGGCTGCTGTTTTCACCACGCTCGGACTCAGTCTCGGTCTCGGTCTCCGACTGGGACTGGACTCGGCCGCGAACGCCTGTGCGTCAGCGGCAGGTTGAGCGGCTCTCCGGCTCCTGCCGATACCAAATGCCCTGCTGAGCAGCGATATGCCCCAAGGTGCGCCCGTCGCCGGGCGAACGTATCGCGCGGGCTCCGCGTCACCCGCGAGCGCTGGCGCTACCGTTTGCCCCAGCACCGGCCCGCGCACGGGCGGAGCCGACCGGGCGGGCCGTGCAGAGAGCAAGGAGAGCGGGGAGAGCAACCATGGGCGAGCCCCTGAAGACCTTCGTCGGCGGTGCCGAAGTCGACGTGCCCAACAGCATCCCGGCCATCCGTGCCGCGCTGCCCGAGGAGAGACGCGAGGAGTTCGACCGGGCCATCAACGAGGCCGGTGTGGGCGAGATCCAGGCGGTCATGCGGCACTGGATGCTGGAGGCCGTGCCCGATCCCGAGGCCGAGAAGATCCTGGACCGGCTGGCGCAGGACGAGGCGGAGAGGCGGAGCGTCGCTTGAGCTTCCGCATCTCCTACGCCCCGCCCGCCGACGACACCCTGGCCAAGATGCGCGAGGGCGAGGTCTTCCGGGACCAGATGGCGCGCACCCTGGGCCTCGACCCGTACGGACACGGGTCGTCGGCCGTCAAGAGCGAGCGCGACCGCCGCGAGGCGACGGTCGCGGGCGCGATCGTGCTCTATTACGTCTCCGGGACCGTCCTGATCGTCACCGTGGTGAGACTCGTCCCGCTGCCCTGAACAGGCCCTGGAGTAAGACCCGTTCAGGAACAGGATCCGGATCCGAAGCGGGCCTACGCCAGCTTGGCCGCCTGGCGCTCGACCAGCGCGGTCGGCAGACCGAAGTCCGCACCCCCGCCGGCCGCGGCCAGGTTGAACGCGGAGAACGAGACGACCGTGGCGCCCTGGCGGAAGGCCACGAGCTTGAACGGGCTCTTCTCGCCGTCCTGTTCGACCAGCACCGTCCAGGCGAGGGCTTCCTCACCGGCCTTGATCTGCTCCTCGGTGATCTTGCTGACCTTCTGCTTCGTACCGGCCGCTGTGAAGGCGAAGCCACCGGCGCACTCGGTGGCCGCCGTGCGCAGTCCCGCGATCGTCTCCTCGGCGCCCTTGCCGTCGTACGAGGCGAGGCCGATCTGCGTCGTCGTGATGTCGAACGCGGCCTGGAACGCCTCAGCGGGATCCGCGCTGTCCTGCTTGTCCTTGTCGCCCTTCTTGGGCTCGCTGACGGAATGACGCTGGATGGAGGCCGCGGGCTTGCCGATCGGAGCGCCCATCAGCGCGTCGGCGAACGCTGTGCAGGCCTCCTTCTCCACGGTGACGGCGTCAGCCGTGATGGTGTCCTTGGCCGTGGCCTTGGCGATCTTCTCGCCCTCGACGTCGCCCTGGGCCAGCGCGGCCTTCTCCAACTCGGCAACGGTCAGCGCCTTGACGGCCGGATTCGCGGCGGCGGACTCCTTGCCCTTGGTGTCCGATCCCTTGCCGTCGGAACCGGAACCGGAGTCCGAGCCACCGCAGGCGGTGGCGAGCAGAGCCAGGCACACAGTGCTGGCGGCAACGGCGGTACGGCGCATGACGGTGGGTCGCATGGTCCAGGTCCGTCTCTCTGAGCTGGGATCTTCGGGTTTTGCACACTCTATGAGCGCAAGTTGGTTTGACGATCAATCAAAAGGGCATGGGATGCGATCGTGACGGCGCTGTGATCTTCCTGTGAAGACCTCTTCGCCACCACAATCCGTACCGGATCCCAATACAGAGGGACATTTCCAGCCATGGAGACAGGTGGATCAACCGACGCAACCCTGGCCGTTCTCCGTGCTGTTGGCGTGGCGGAGGACCGGATCGCCGCAATCGCGCCTCTCGCCGGAGGCACGTTCAACACCGTCACCCGGGTGACCCTCACCGACGGCGACGGCGACTGGGTGGTGAAGACACCGCCGCCCGCGACCGCCAAAACGCTGATGAGTTACGAGCGCGATCTGCTGGTCAACGAGGTGGAGTTCTATGTCCGTGCAGGCGGCTCGACGACGGCGGTCCCCCGCGTACTGCACAGCGAACTCGCCCCCGACGCCCCGACCGGCCCGTACGTGATCATGTCGGCGTGTCCGGGGCGGCCCTGGTACGACTTCATATCCGGCGCGGCCGACCGCACCCTGTCGGCCGCCGAGGAGCGCCGACTCAGGAGCGAGCTGGGGCGGATCGTCGCCGGTCTGCACTCCGTCACCGGGCCCGGCGGATTCGGCTATCCGGCCCAGGCGCTGGGCCCGTTGGCCCCGACCTGGCGACAGGCGTTCACCGCGATGACGAACGCCGTGCTCGCCGACGCCGACACGTACAGCGCCCGCCTGCCGCGCCCGACGGACCGGATCCGCGCGCTGCTCGCCGCCGCGTCGCCCGTACTCGACGACGTCATCCGGCCCGCTCTCGTCCACTTCGACCTGTGGCAGGGAAATCTGCTCGTCGACGGGGAGCCGGGGGCCCGGACGATCGGCGGGATCATCGACGGGGAGCGGATGTTCTGGGGCGACCCGGCCGCCGACTTCGTCTCGCTCGCCCTGCTCGGGGATGTGGAGAAGGACGAGGATCTCCTCGCCGGATACGCGTCGTCGGCGGCGGACGGGGCCGTGGTGTTCGACTCGTCCCTGCGGCTGCGACTCGCGCTCTACCGCTGCTACCTCTACCTGATCATGCTGGTGGAGACCGTTCCCCGCCGCTCCCCCGCCGAGACGCGGCAGTGGGTATGGCGCGAGGTGGGGCCGCAGCTCGAATCGGCCCTGGTGGACGTCGAGTCGGCGCTGCGGACCCGGGAGTGACCGCAGCGCCGACGCCCGTCAGCGCACCAGCGCGCGCTGTGCGTCGTGCAGGTTCGGCGGCCACACCGCTTCCGGTGTGCCGTACGCCTCCAGCCGCGTGTGCAGGTCGCCGGTGAAGTCCGGGACGTCGATCTGGTCGAACTCCGTCACCTCGCTGACGCCGACCGTCGCGCTGTACGGGGCCAGCCCGTCGATCCGCATCAGGCCGGCCCGCCCGTTGGTGACCCGGATGTTCCAGTGCGTGAAGCGGGCGCCGAAGAGCGGTCCCGCGCTCGCGTCGCCGCCGTGCCGGCCATTGTTGTTCACCGTGATGTCGGTACGGACATTGGCGAACGGCATCCCGCGGTGCGAGTCGAACGTCCCCATCTCCATCTCGCCGCGCGACCAGACGTTGTAGCTGGACAGCCCCTCGACGTTGATGCCGTGCAGCTGCGTCCCCGCGGGCGCCGGAACGGTGCGCCGAGCGATGGTGAAGTCCTCGATCAGGTTGTCGTGCGAGCCCTCGCGGAGGTAGTACGGGTGGTGGGAGCCGCGGCCCTCGACCCGTGTGCGGCGCAGGGTGCAGGCGGACGCGCCGATCAGCCCGAAGCCGTTGTCGACGTGGCGGACGGTGATGTCGTCCGCCCAGCAGTCGTACGCGCACTGGAACGCGACCCCGTTGTACCCCTTGTCGAGCAGATGCGGCGACTGCGGGGTCTCGACCGCTTCGAGGGTGAGCCCCTCCACGCCGGAACCGGTGAGCGGCGCGGCGAGCGTGGTCAGACGCGGGTCCCACTCGGGCCGTACATCGAGCGGAAGCGGGCGCTCCAGCGTGATCCTGCGGCCGTGTACGGAGGTGACACGGACCGGCCACTCGTAGGGGACGTACGAGGTCAGCTTGGTCTTGTCGTCCCAGTAGTACGCCTCGGGGCCGGGGCCGCCGCCCGCCATGTGCTCCAGGAGGGTGTGGTCGGCGTCGTCGGCGAGGCGGAGCAGGACGAGCTGGCCGCGCTTCAGGTGCTTCGCCGACTCGACGGTGACCGACCGGTCGCCGCGGCGGGCGGGTGCGACCGTCGTAAGTGTCTGCCACTCGTCGCGCTTGTTGCCGGTCCAGCCCTCGAAGGGCCAGGCCTTCGCCTTGATGGCATCGGTGAGCGGGGTCCAACGGTCCTTCGGGCAGAGCCAGATGAGGCCGCCGGCCCAGGACCAGCTGGACTTGTCGCCGCCGTAGCGGCTGCCGTACACGCCGATCAGCTCGGTGAGGTTCTTGGTCGCGTACAGCTTCGTACGTCCGCTGCCTGCACCGCGCACCACCACATTGCTGTGGCCGATCCGGATGATGTCGTCGATGCGGTACGTGCCTTCGGGGATGAGCACCGTGCCACCGCCACGCTCTCCGGCAGCGGCGATGGCACGGTTGATCGCGGGGGCGGCGTCGGCGGAGTTGTCCGGCTTCGCGCCGTAGTGCAGGACGTCGGCGACGAAGCCGCGACCGGTGCGGCGGGGCAGGTCGGAGCCGCCGCGGTAGCCGGCCCGGCCGATGAACGGGACCTGCGGGTGGGTGAAGGGCGCGGCGGCGAACTCCCGCCAGAGGGGCGTGGCGCGCCGGACCCCGGCCGCGGACGCCTGCCCGGCCGCGGTGTCGGCGGCCGTACGGGCTTCGGCCGTACGGGCTTCGGCCGTACGGCTCACGGCGGATGCCGTGCCACCGCCGACGGTGCCGGTGGCCGCCGCCGCGGCGACGGCTACCGCGCTGCCGAGCAGCCCACGTCTGCTGATGTTCCCCATGGTCGCCATGAAACCGAGCCGCCTTTCATGCATGTGAACGACGTTCATGTCTGCGTCGGCGGCGAGCATGCCACGGCGCCAGGGCGCGGCGAAAGAGTCGTGCACCGGGGAAATCTGCGTACGGAGACAGCCGGTCGACCCGGTCGGTCCGGTCGAGTCAGACGAGCGAGCGGCGCGGCCGGCAGGTCACCGGGCGGGCCGCTGGGTCAGATGCGTGAACGCGTCCAGGTTCCGCGTGGACTCGCCGCGCGACACCCGCCACTCGTACTCCTTGCGGATCGCGCTCGCGAAGCCCAGCTCCAGCAGGGTGTTGAACGAGCCGTCGGCCGCTTCGAGGACCGTGCCGAGCAGCCGGTCCAGCTCCTGCGGAGTGACCACGGACAGCGGCAGCTTGCCGACCAGATAGATGTCGCCGAGCTGGTCGATCGCGTAACTCACGCCGAAGAGGCGGAGGTTGCGCTCCAGCAGCCAGCGGTGGACCGCCGCGTCGTTCTCGTCCGGGTGGCGGACGACGAAGGCGTTGAGGGAGAGCGAGTGCTTGCCGACGCGCAGCGAGCAGGTGGTGGACAGCTTGCGCGTGCCGGGCAGCTTGACGACGTAGCTGCCGGGTTCGGGGCTCTCCCATTCGAGCCCGGCGTCCTTCAGGGTCGCCTCGATGACCTGCTCTGCCAGCTTGACCTGCGGCGCATCAACGTCAGCCATGGTTCGAGCGTACGCGACGGCGGTGTTCGTGCATCGCGGCCGTGTACACGTCGGCGGTCGCGGACGCGGCCGTGTCCCAGCCGAAGCCCTGGGCGTGCGCGGCGGCCGCGGCACCCATGCGGGCGACCAGTTCCGGCGCGTCCGCGAACCGGCCCAGCGCCTGTGCGTACGCCTGCGGGTCGTGCCCGGGTATCAGGAAGCCGCTGGCCCCGTCCCGTACCGCGACCGGGAGACCGCCCACGGCCGCGGCGACGACCGGGGTGCCCGCCGCCTGTGCCTCGATGGCGACCAGGCCGAAGGACTCGCTGTACGAGGGCATGACCAACACGGACGCGGCCCGGAACCAGTCGGCGAGCTGGTCCTGCCCGACCGGCGGGTGGAACCGTACGACATCGGTGATGCCCAGCCGCGCCGCCAGCTTCTGCAGCCCCTCCGGCTTGGCGAGCCCGCTGCCGCTCGGGCCGCCGACGACCGGTACGACCATCCGGCAGCGCAGCGAGGGGTCGCGGTCCAGCAGGACGGCGACGGCCCGCAGCAGCACGTCGGGCGCCTTCAGCGGCTGGATGCGGCCGGCGAAGAGCGGAATCAGGGCGTCCTTCGGCAGTCCGAGGCGTGCCCGGGCCGCGGCGCGCCCGTCGGCGGGGCAGAAGCGGTCGAGGTTGACCCCGGGGTGGACGACGGCGACGGACCCGGGGTCGGCCTCGTAGAAGCGGACGAGCTCGGCCGCCTCCTCGGCGGTGTTCGCGATCAGCCGGTCGGCCGCGCTGACGATCTGGGTCTCGCCGATGACGCGCGCGGCGGGCTCGGGGGTGTCGCCCTCCGCGAGCGCCGCGTTCTTGACCTTGGCCATGGTGTGCATGGCGTGGACGAGCGGGACGCCCCAGCGCTGGGCGGCGAGCCAGCCGACATGGCCCGAGAGCCAGTAGTGGGAGTGGACCAGGTCGTAGTAGCCGGGGCGCTGACCGGCCCATGCCTGCATGACGCCGTGGGTGAAGGCACAGAGCTGGGCGGGCAGCTCCTCCTTGGCCAGACCTTCGTACGGCCCCGCGTCGACATGCCGGACCATGACACCGGGCGCCAGCTCGACCCTCGGGGGGAGCGCACCGGTGGTGGACCGGGTGAAGATCTCGACCTCGATGTTGATCGCGGCGAGGCGCTTGGCCAGTTCGACGATGTAGACGTTCATGCCGCCCGCGTCACCCGTACCCGGCTGGTGCAGCGGTGAGGTGTGCACGGAGAGCATCGCGATGCGGCGGGGCTTGCGGTGGCCGCCGGGGAAGGCGGCGGGGAACCTGAGGCGCGGCGCGACACGGCTGCTGCCGAGCCGGGAGACGTACTGACTCACGTCGTCCGGTCCTCCTCAATCAGGGCATGCCACCGAAGGGACCTGAGCCCCTTCGAGGGCTGCAACAGTGGAATCTCCCCTTTCATTTCCGCTTTACCAAATCATTACGGTGGGGGTCGCGCACGCCGGGACAGGGCGCCCCGTGGCCACTCCCGCCCCGGCCCCGGCGGATCGTTACGCTCGCTGTCATGCGCCCCATCGGCACCGCGACCCGCGGGACCACCAACCCGAACCGGCTCCGCCGCATGGACCGCTGGATCGCCGCCATCCACGGCCCGGCTCTGCGCCGCGCCGTCACGCCCGTCGCCGTCGACCTCGGGTACGGCGCCGCCCCCTGGACCGCGGTCGAGCTGCTGCAGCGCCTGCGCACCGCCGAGCCGCGCACGGCGGTGGTCGGCATCGAGATCGACCCGGAGCGGGTCGCGGCGGCGAAGCCGTACGAACGCGAGGGCCTCACTTTCCTGCACGGCGGTTTCGAGATCCCGCTCCCCGAGCGCCCCTCGCTCATCAGGGCGGCAAATGTGCTGCGCCAGTACGACGAGGGCGAGGTCGCAGCGGTCTGGCAGCGGCTGTGCGCACGCCTCGCGCCGGGCGGGCTGCTGGTGGAGGGCACCTGCGACGAGATCGGACGCCGGCACGTATGGGTGGCACTCGGCCCCGAGGGCCCGCGCACGGTCACGTTCGCGACCCGGCTCGCCTCGTTGGACCGCCCCTCCGACCTCGCGGAACGCCTCCCCAAGGCGCTGATCCACCGCAATGTGCCGGGCGAACCGGTCCACGCGTTCCTGCGGGACTTCGACCGGGCGTGGGCCGCGGCGGCCCCGTACGCCTCGCTCGGCGCGCGGCAGCGCTGGATCGCGGCGGTGACGGCACTGTCGGGCGACTGGCCGTTGACGGACGGGGTACGGCGGTGGCGTCAGGGCGAAGTCACGGTGAAGTGGACCGCTCTGCAGCCCAACCGGTAGCCCAATTCGTACGGAACAGTCCGGGTGGACCCAAGTCCGGGGAGGCGGGCGGGAACACGGACGGGGCATCGTTCGTCCTGACGGTGGGGAGCGATTCCCGGGGCGTAGGTCGATCCGTGTGACCGTCAGGACAGCAGGTGTGTGCCTCTGTTGCTTTTCGGTACGGCATGGCACGATCTCGTCACGGGCGAAAAGTTACTGACGGTAAATCAGATTCTTTGAGAATCTTTCGGATCCATCAGCTTCACCGGACCCATCAGCTTCACCGGCTTCATCAGCTTCATCGGCTTCATCGGCTTCATTCGGAGGGGGATCTCGTGAACCGACGTCACTGTGCCGCAGCCGCGATCACTCTGGTCTGCGCGCTGACCGTGCTCGCCGCGCCGGTCCAGGCTTTCGCCGCGCCCGCACCACCCTCCCCCTCCGTGACACAGCACGAGACGAAGGCACCGAAGAAGAGCCTCGAGGAGGTACGCGAGGAGATCGAGACCCTCTACCGCAAGGCCGGGGCGGCCACCGACGCGTACAACCTCGCCGAAGAGCAAGCCAAGAAGCAGTCCGGCGAGATCGTCAGGCTGGCCCGGGCCATAGTCGAGGGCCAGTCGAAGATCGCAGAGCTCAGGGCCCAGGCGGGCGCCCAGGCCCGCGAGCAGTACCGCACCGGCGGCCTTCCGCCCGGCGCCCAGCTGATGCTGAGCGACGACCCGCAGCTGTTCCTCGACGGCATGGGCCGGGTCAGGGAGGGCCAGCAGGCCGTCCAGAGCGTCCTCGGCGAACTGACCAGAACCCAGCAGGACTTGGAGACGTACACCCAGGACGCCGGCACCAACTGGGAGAAGCTCGAAGCCAACCGCCTCAAGCAGGCCGACGCCAAGAAGAAGATCAACGCGCAGATCGCCGCGGCGAAGAAGCTGGAATCCAAGCTGAAGAAGGAGGAGCGGGCCCGTCTGCTCAAGCTGGAGCAGGAGGCCGAGTACAAGCTGCAGACGGCCTGGCTCAGCTCCGGCGCCCTGAAGGACATCAACCGCGAGGCGAGCGCGAGCGGCAAGAAGGCGGTGGCCTTCGCGACCGAGCAGATCGGAAAGCCGTACGTCTGGGGGGCCGAGGGCCCCGGTTCGTACGACTGCTCGGGGCTGACGTCACAGGCCTGGGCGGCGGCGGGCCGGCCGATCCCGCGCACCTCGCAGGAGCAGTGGCGGCTGCTGCCCCACATCGCCATCAAGGACATGCGCCCCGGCGACCTGATCATCTACCACGGCGACGCCAGCCACGTGGGCATGTACATCGGCGACGGCGCCATCATCCACGCCCCCCGCCCCGGCCGGAACGTCACGCTGGCGGGCGCGGGCTCCATGCAGATCCTGGGAGTGGTCCGCCCGGACAAGTAACAGGGCCGCTCCGACAAGACCGTCCCCGGCCCGGCCCGACACACCCGCCACCCGCCACCCGCCACCCGCCACCCGCACGGGAGTGACCCGCACCACCCGCCCCCCACCACCCCGCGTGACCTTTGTCATGCCGCACCCCCCGCCCCCACCCCCGCACATAGCGCCGGATCCGTGACCTGACGCGGCTTATGGCGGTGCATATGACACCGGCCGATCGCGGTATGCCATTCCGTTCCCGCACCGCGGACCGCTATGGTCCCCGTCTGGCGGGTCGTCGATCGTCGGTCCGCCGCGCCCTCGGGGGGAGGGAAGGAAAACAAACCGATGCTCGTACCCGTACCGCAGCAGCGCGCCGTTCCCGCTGCGGAAACCTCCCACGGCGCCGACCTCACCCTCCTGGTGATCGAGGATGACCCGGCGGGCACCTTCACCGTCCCCGAGCTCCCGGCCGCGGCCGGCACGCGGGTCCGCATCCGCACCGCCCGCAACCTCACCGAGGCGGGCCGGCTCCTCACGGACGATGTGGACTGCATCCTGCTGGACCTGGCCCTGCCCACCGGCAGCGAGGCCCGCTCCGCGCCGACGGCCGAAGGAGCCGACGGGCTCGCCGCCCTCAAGCACGTCCTGCGGATCGCCCCGCGCCACGCCGTCCTCGCCCTCACGGCGGAGGACGACGCCGAGCTGGCCGCCGAGGCGGTACGGGTCGGCGCCCAGGACTACTTCTTCCGCAGCGAACTCGACGGCCGGCTGCTCAGCCGCGCCATCCGTTACGCCGTCGAACGCAAGCGCGCCGACGTCGCCCACCACCAGCTCACCGAGTCCCGGCTGCGCGCCCAGGAGAACGCCCGCCTCGAACGCGGCCTGCTCCCCACCCCGCTGCTCGAAGGCTCCGATCTGCGCTTCGCGGCCCGCTACCGCCCCGGCCGCAGCCGTGCGCTGCTCGGCGGGGACTTCTACGACACGGTCCGTACGCCCGACGGCACCGTCCACGCGATGATCGGCGACGTCTGCGGGCACGGCCCGGACGAGGCGGCGCTCGGCGTCGAACTGCGCATAGCGTGGCGGGCACTGACCCTGGCAGGACTCTGCGGCGACGAACTGCTCTCCACGCTCCAGCAGGTCCTGGAGCACGAGCGGGAGAGCGAGGAGATCTTCGCGACGCTCTGCACCGTCGACATCGCCCCCGACGGCCGGCGCGCCGGCCTCTGCCTGGCGGGCCACCCCGCCCCGCTGATCGCCCGGCAGGGACGGGCCGCGCACCTTCTCCCGTACGAGGACGGCGGCCCGGCCCTGGGCCTGCTGCCGCACGCGCGCTGGCCGCGCCGTCAGGTGGATCTCGGCGGTTCGTGGAGCCTGATGATGTACACGGACGGGCTGATCGAGGGGCGCGTGGGGCCGGACGGCACTCAGCGGCTCGGGCAGGACGGCATGGTCGAGATGATCAACCGCCAGCTGATGGAGGGGCTCACCGGCGAGGATCTCCTGGAGGCCGCGGTCGCCCATGTGCGGGAGCTGAACGGCGGCGAACTGACCGACGACGTCGCGGTCCTGCTGCTCGACCGCGACCAGGAGCACGTCCGCCGACGGAGCCGGAACGGCGACCGGGGCCGGCGCATCCCGCGCCCGCGCCCCGAACCGGCACCGTAAGACCCGCGAACGCTCAGCGCCCGCCGTTGTACGGCCCGTACGGTCCGTCGCTGCTGGAGCCGCCGCGGCGGCCGCCGCCACCCGAGACCGCCCTCAGCGCGGGCCGTACGTCCACCAGGAAGACGATGGACGCGACCGCGCCCGCGAGCTGCAGGAACAGTATCGGCACGAAGAGATTCACGGCGACGGTGATGCCGAGGATGATCAGCCAGAACGACTTCTTCTGCTTGTCCGCGGCCCGGTAGGCGTCCTCACGTGCCGTCGCGGCCATGAACAACGCGATCACGGCCAGGGCGAGCATGACCATGTAGAGCAGCCAGACGAATGTGCTGAATCCTGTGAGCAACATGGTGTGTACCGCCTAATAAGTGGATGAGCGCCTCGCGGCCAAGGTACCGGGACAACGAGCCGGGCACCCCAAAAGGTGCCCGTCCCGCGCCCCGGTACACATCCCGGCCGTGACGCTACTTCGCGGTCGGCGGAGTGGTCTTCTTCGCGACGGGCTTGCGCACGGGCGCCTTCTTGGCGGGTGCGGCCGGGGCCTTGCTCTCCGGCCTGACGGCCTTCGGAGCGGGTGCGGGCGCGGCCTTGGCCGGTCCCGGCTTGGCGGCAGGCTCCGTCTTCGCGGTGCCCGCCGGCTTGGACTCCTTGCGCGGCTCGACGACGACTGCGATCTCCACGATCTCGTCGGCCGTCTCGCCACGCCAGTTCTTCACGGTCTGCTCGCCGCGCTCGGCGACCTTCTCGTACGTCTCCCGGGCCCGGACCGCGTACTCCGCGGCCACGCCCAGACTGCGCAGCGCCAGGTCCTGGGCGCTCTCGCCCAGCTTCCGCAGATCACTGTCGAACGACCCGATCACCTCGGTGACCTTGGCCTGCACGGTGGCCTGCGCCTCCTTGGCCTGCGAGGTCACCTTCTCCTGCACGGTCTTGGGGTCGGCGTTGCGCACGGCCTCGATACGCTCCGGCGCCTCGGCACGCAGCTGCTCGATCAGCGCCGGAACCTTGCGCGCCTGCTCGACGGCGATGTCGGCCGTACCGGCGGCGAAGTAGAGGGGGGTCGGGTCGGTGAGGGTCTTACGCAGGTCATCGGTGATGGCCATGACTGTGGTCCTCCCGGATCATCAGACTCAGTGTGAGGGTTTTGAAGGCTTTGAAGCTGTACCGGCATCTCCGCCGTCGGCACCGGGGCCGTCGTCCGCACGGGCGCCAAAGGCCCCCGGCCCGGACTCGCCGCCGGTCCCCGATCCGGCTCCGGCGCCGGATTCCGGTCCGGGCTCGAACCCGTTCTCCTTGCGGAAGGAGTCGTAGATCTGCAGCAGAACGTTCTTCTGCCGCTCGTTTATGGACGGATCGGCCAGAATCACCGCGCGCGTCTCCAGCTCCTCCCGCTCCCGCTCGTCCAGAATCCCGGCCCGTACGTAAAGGGTCTCGGCGGAGATCCGCAGCGCCTTGGCGACCTGCTGCAGCACCTCGGCGCTCGGCTTGCGCAGCCCGCGCTCGATCTGGCTGAGATAGGGATTGGACACCCCGGCGGCATCGGCGAGCTGCCGCAACGAAAGCTGCGCGCTGCGCCGCTGCTCGCGCAGGTACTCACCGAGATTGCCGACGTTGAGTGATGCCATACCCCGATGGTGCGCCACCCTTGCTAACTTTTGCAAGCACCCGCTTGCAAAAGTGCGTCACACCACTCGCATGGCCCTTGCGGTCGGGTGTCCTGTCTCTGTGATGTCCGGGCAGTCTCGGAGATCTCCGGGCAAGTGAGGCGACGTCTCAGTCATGTCCGGGCATTTGGTGGGGTGTCTCGGTCTTCTCCGGGTACGCCGCTGCGGCTGTGCCTACGGTCGTCGTGACTGGTCGGCGTCGTACCGGAGGCCCGGATGGATGCGTGTGAGGTATCGGCGGAGGACATCGACCTGGAGTACGTCAGTGCGGGCGGGGTCCGTGAGCGTGGTTCCCTGGAGGGTCTGTGGTCGGTTCCATTCGAGTCGGTTCGGCCTGAGCGGCGGTTTCCGGCTTTCCGGGGGCAGGGCAACTGGTGCGGCTGGTACTGGTCGGCGACCTGTGGCGGGCATGTGGGCTACGAATCGTGGCTGGAGCGGGATCGGCTGGTGCTGCTCGACTCCGACCCGCTGGTGACGGGGATCGCTTCGCAGCCGTTCCGGCTGTCGTGGGCGGGACCGCGAGGGAAGCGGATCCGTCATACGCCAGACTTTTTCGTACGCCGCGCGGACGGGACGGGGCTGGTGGTCGATGTCCGTCCCGATGAGCGGATCGAGCCGCCGGACGCCATGAAATTCGCCGCGACCGCGGCGGCGTGTCAGCCCGTGGGATGGGACTACATCCGGGTGGGGGCTCCGGATGCGGTTTTGATGGCGAATGTGCGGTGGCTGGCCGGCTACCGGCATCCGCGGGTGCACCGCGCTCGGATTGCAGCCGATCTCATGCGGGCCTTCGCTGACGGCGGCGAACTGCTGGACGGGGCACGGCGAGTGGGTGACCAGATCGCGGTGCTGCCGGTGCTGTTCCACCTGCTCTGGCGCCGGGTCCTGGCCGTTGATCTGCAGTCGGGGCTGCTGGCTGCGGACACGCGGGTGCGGCTGGGCATGGCGGAGGAAGGGGGCGGGGATGTCGTTGCGTCCGCGGCTGCTGCGGGCGGGTGACCTGGTCCGGTTCGATGGCCGTCTGCACACGGTGGCCGCGCTGGAGGGGGCTGCGGTCCGGTTGGTCGACGAGGCTCAGTCGGCGAGCGTGGTGATGCTGGCCCATCTGCTGGCCGGTGAGGATTTCGAGGTGGTCTCCGCCACCTCGGTACGGACGGTGATGCCCGCGGCCGATGTGCTGGAAGGGCTTCCGGACAAGGCGGTGGAGCGGGCCGGCTGGTGGCAGCAGCACCTGGTGGAGATGCTGACCGGCCGCCCGTTGGACGAGCCGGACGGGCCGGTGCGGCCCGAGTACGACCCGGCGGTTCGTTCCTTGCGGCAGCGGGAGCTGGCCAAGGCTGCCGAGCTGGCGGCGGCCGGGACGGCGGTGTCGATGACCGTGTTGCAGGACATGCGGGTTCGCTTCGAGCGCGAGGGAGTGCTCGGGTTGGTCGATCCGAGGCTGCGTTCGGTCCCGGACGGCACGGGCCGGGCCGATCGGCGGGTGGTCGAGGCCCTGGAGAAGGTGGTGGAGGAACAGGGCGGCCGGTCCACGGTCTCCGCGCGGGTGCTGCGGCGCCGGATGGAGCGTCTCCTGGAAGCCGAGCACGGCCTTGGAACGGTGCCGCTGCCGTCACGGGCGACGTTCTACCGGCTGCTGAAGGCGGTCAGCTCCGGTCGGCACACTCTGGGCTCGGCCCGCACTCGCCGCTCGCTGGCCAAGCAGCCGGACGACATGTTCGGCCAGCTCACCGTGGCCCGGCCGGGCGAGGTAATGGAGATCGATTCGACTCCGCTGGATGTGCTGGTCGTTCACGACGACGGGACGGTGGACACCGTCGAGCTGACCGGCATCGTCGACATCGCCACCCGCACGCTGGCCGCGGCGGTGCTGCGGCCTTCGACGAAGGCGGTCGACGCCGCTTTGCTGCTGGCGAGGGTGATGACGCCGGAGCCGATGCGGCCGGGCTGGGCGGACGCGCTTCGGATGTCCCGGTCGGTGCTCCCGCATGCCTCGCTGACGGCGCTGGACGAGAGGCTGGCTCAGGCGGCCGCGATTCCGGTGATCACTCCGGAGACGATCGTCTGCGACCGGGGCAAGGCCTACATCTCCGACACGTTCCGCTCCGCCTGCCAGTCGCTGGGCATCTCCTTCCAGCCCGCACACCCTGACACCCCGACGGACAAGCCCCATATCGAGCGGACGCTTCAGTCCGTGGCCACGATGTTCGTCCAGCACCTGCCCGGCTACAAAGGCCGCAGCACGGAACATCGGGGGACCGATCCGGCCGCGGAGGCTCTCTGGACGATCCACCAGCTCCAGGAACTGCTGCAGGAATGGATCGTCCACTGGCAGATGCGGCCGCACGACGGGCTGCGCGATCCGCTGATGCCGGGCAAGGCGCTGAGTGCGTTGTGGCAAAGGGAGTCCCTGTTCGATGAGCAGGGGCTTCTTCGTGTGCGGGGTGTGATCGTGGAGGGGTAGGGGCAGGCAGCGGACGGCTTGTTGTTGATCGAGGAGGTTGTGATGCCGTCGGTGCTGGGGTTGATGGAGCGGCGTGAGGCGCGGGCGAGGCAGGAGCTGGAGTCCTGGACGGAGGTCCTCGAGCAGGCTCAGGCGGAGGTGGATGCCGCGCGGGAGCGGGTCGAGCGGGCCCGGGTGGGGCGTGAGGAGCTGGTGTCGGTGCTGGCCGAGGAGAGCGCGGTGAATACGCCGGTTTCTGTGCTGTCTGGTGGTGAGGTGGCTGCCACTGGGGGACCGAACGGTTCAGGCCCGGTGCATGGTGGGCGGCCGCCGGTGTGGCGGCCGGGCATCGGTGAGGAGGTGCTCAACGGCGTGTATCGGGAGGTGTTCGCCGCGGTGGTGGCCGCTTCGGGGCCGGTGAACGGGGTGGAGCTGACCCGGGCGGTGGGCCGGGAGGCGGAGATCAAGAACGAGGTGGAGAAGATCCGTCACCGTGCCTATGCGCTGGAGAAGCGGGGCTGGCTGCTGCGGGCGGAGGACGGGCGGTTCACGCCGGCGCCGGGAGCAGTCGCTCGGGACGCTTCTCCGGCCAGCGCGGAGCGTCTGCGGCCAGGCGCCTCGACAGCCTGATCACGGCGGCCCACCACACCATCTGCTGGTGGTGATCGGGGCGGCGTTCGTGGTCGCGGTTGAGGCGGCGTGAGCGGGAGAGCCAGCTCAGCGTTCGCTCCACCACCCACCTGCGGGCCAGTACGACAAATCCGCGTTGTCCGTCGGACCGGCGCACGACCTCGATCCGCACCCCGTGGCGGGCGAACGCCTTCGCCAGCGCCGGACCCTGGTAGGCGCTGTCGACCCACACCAGTATTAGCAGTCGGCCCGGCTGTTCCATGAATGCCTCCAGCAGCGCCGGGGCGGCCTTGGAGTCATGCACATCCGCTGTGGTCACGGTGACCTCCAGGAGCAGGCCCTCTGTGTCGGTCAGGATGTGGCGCTTGCGGCCGTCACATGACTTGCCCCCGTCGTATCCGCGACTGTCCTCACCGACGGTTTCGGAGGCGTCCACCGACTGACTGTCGATGATCCCCCCACTGGGCTCGGCGTTGCGGCCCGTGCGTTCCCTCGCCGAGCGTCGCAGGCGTTCGTACAGCTCACGCACGTAGTCGTAGGACCGCCAGCGGCGGAAGAAATCGTAGACCGCCCGCCAGTACGGGAAGTCGACCGGCAGAGCCGTCCACTTCACACCGTTGTCGACGAGGTAGCGCACCGCGTCGAGCATCTCGCGATGGCAAAACGCCTCCGGACGCCCGCCCCGCTTCAGGAGCCAGGCCGGCACCGGCATCACGGAGCGGACCTCGGCCCACTCCGCGTCCGTCATGTCACTCGGATAGCAGCCTGCCCGCCGCCCCGCAGCGATCGAACCGAACCGGTGCACGTAGCAGTCACACCCAAGGGTGACCGCAGTGGACGCAGGCACAGCAGAGATGGTCAACTCGTCCGACAACGGGCCTCCTTGCTCGTGACCGGCCTCAACAACCACGTCACTACCAAGGGGCCCGTTTCTCTATGCCCACGACCGCACCGGCATCTCTGTCCGAATGATCACCCGCACCGCGGGCTTCGAACGAGATCCGGTTTGCCACAACGCACTGAGCCCGAACGAGAAGTACGCCGCCCTGATCGCCGCGGCCGGACACGTCCCGGTCGCGCTCAGCGCCGAGGAGTACATCGGGCTGCTGCCGAGGGAGTTCCGGGTCATCAACTCCTACGGCGTCCGTCTGGGCCACCGCACCTACGACAGTCCGGAGTTGACCCCGTTCCGCCGGCAGCCGTCCGGCGCCGGGGCCGACGGCAAGCGGTGGGAGGTCCGCTACGACCCCTACGACATCTCACGCATATGGGTACGCAATCACCGCGAGGGGACCTGGATCATGGCGCTCTGGCGGCACCTTCGCACCGCCCCGACTCCGATGGGCGAGCTGGCCTGGGACCACGCCCGCCGCGTCCTTGCCCAGCGCGGCGCCGACCCTGTCACCGAGGAGGAGATCGCTCGGGCCGCGGTCGACCTCCTGGACCGGGCTGCCGACGGCCCGCAGGGCACAACGCCCCGATCTTCGGGACGCAGTCGCAAGGACCGCAAGGTCGCCGCCCGCACCCGGGCCACGAGTACTCCTTCCTGGCCCCGGCCGGCCGAGCCCGAGCCCGCCGAGGAGCCCGCGCCCGAGGCAGCGCAGAACGAGGACGGCCTCGCAGATGTGGTTCCGCTGGGAATCTTCGACGCCCGCAAGGAGGCCGAGACGTGGTGGTGAGCACTCCGGGGCCGAAAGGACAGGACGCCGTGGACCTGCTGGAGATCCGGCGGGACCCCACCACCCAGCTCACCGGATGGCGTCAGTTCGTCGATGCCGATCCGGCGGACTTCCCGCTGCTGCCAGAACAGCGGTGGCAGTCGCTGAGCCCTGCGGACCGTGAGGTCTATGACGATGCCCGGGTCCTCTATCACTCCGAACTTCAGGTCGTACGCACCGCGGCCGTCCGGGAGATCGCCCATCAGGGACGGTTGCTGACCCTGCTCAACCAGCGTGAAACCGGGGCCCGCCGCGGGCTGATCGTCTCCGGACGGCAGACGACCGGCAAGACGACTGCTCTCAAGCAGCTCGGGCGCCTCCACGAACTACGGGTCCGCCAGCGCTATCCCGGAAACGACCGGATCCCGGTCGTCTACCTGACCGCTCCGCCCAAAGGCTCGCCCCGCAAACTCGCCATCGAGTTCGCCCGCTTCCTCGGCCTGCCCGCCGTGTCAGCCCGGCACAACACGATCGACATCACCAACGTCGTCTGCCAGGTGATGACCGAAGCCCGCACGGACCTCGTACTGGTCGATGAGATCCACCTGCTGAACCACGGCACGGTCGCCGGTGAGGATCTCTCCGACCACCTGAAGTACTTCACCGAGCACCTGCCAGCCACCTTCGTCTATGCAGGCATCGACGTCGAGCAGTCCGGGGTGTTCACCGGGGTCCGCGGTCGGCAGATGGGCGGCCGTTGCGTCCTGGTCCGCACCGGGCCGTTCCCCCGCAACGCCGAATGGCGCTCGCTGGTCGCGACGTTGGAAGAGACCCTGCGGCTGCACCGGCATCAGCCGAAGACTTTGGTGAACCTCTCCGACTACCTGCACCAACGCACCGGCGGGATGATCGGCAGCCTCTCCCATCTGATCCGTGCTGCGGCCATCTCCGCGATCCTCGACCAGAGCGAACGCATCACCCAGGACCTGCTGAAGAAGACCCGGATCGACCACAACAGCGAGTCCGCCTCCCGGCCAGGGACCTCCGTCCGGAAGGCCGGATGAGCAAGCCCACCCGCTACTGGCTGATCAAGCCCCTCCCCCGACCAGTCGTCCCCTTCCCGCAGGAGACCGAGCAGTCCTACCTCAAGCGCCTCGGAGACAAGAACAAGGTGCTGGTCCAACGACTGCTGAACCAGAGTCACTGGCTGAACTCGCAGCAGGACTACATCGACCGGCTCGCCATCGCCAGTGGCCAGCCCCGCGTGTCCCTCCTGCACGCGATCCCTCTCCTCGGCCAGCAGACCGGCCCCTTCATCCCCGGCCGCCCGGATCGCTCCCCGGCGCTGGCCTGCCGGCATTGCGTCGCCCGCCGCACCGGGAACTACACCCTGGTTAGCCCTGTCACCGCATGGAAGTCCCACTTCCACGATCACGTCTGTCTCCGTCACCGGCTCTGGATCGGCAAGGCTGTCGCCTATTACCACCAGCAAACCGATCTTTCCGGACTCCCCGACGTGGTCGACGCCCAACGCCGCCATTACCGGCTCCTACGCCGATACGGACATACCGTGCTCGACGCCTGCTATGAGCACTGCTCTGCCCTCTGGGCAGCCGTCCTCACACGCGGCTACCGCCTCAGCGACCGGCACCGGCGGCTCGAAGCCATGGGCGCCGACCCCCACACTCAGATCTGGGACCCCCGCCGGCACATCGCCGTCTATCCCGAGGTCGTGGAAGCCATGTCGCTCTACGCCTCCCCTCACTGGCGTCGTTTCGCGCTTGCCGAAGGCAGCGAGTACTTGCAGTTCAGGGCGGAGTTCATCCGGCGCCTGCCCCAGGAGAAGGTCCTTCGCAGGACCAGCAAGCCGTGGTTCTTCAAGGAACTGGGCGAGACCGCACGAGACATCGAAGCAGCCGTGAGCCGCCGTGCTTGAACCCTGGGAGCCCGCAGGGTCGACCGTGGGCATCCGCGAACTCTCACTCGAACCGGCCTGCGAGGATTCAGCCATGGACGATGCAGACCTCCTCGAAACGCTCGTCTCCTCCCTGGCCAGCGAGGAGACCGTCTACTCGCGCTGGTGCTGGAGTTCGGGAACTGACCTCGCGCACCATGTCCGCGACCTCGCCAAGACCGCCGAAGCCGACTGGGCTCACGAGGCAGTAAGGGGCGCCACCGGACCGACCACGATCAAGGAGATCGAGACAGCCCTCCGCCCGGTCACACACGACACCGCGACTGAGCTGATGGTCAACCTCTCCATCGACAGTCTGGTATTCCCCGGACACCCGCGGCGCGACCTCACCCACGCCAGGCGAGCTGCGACGAAGACGACGGCGATTCTGGGCCCTGGGTCGGAATGGTTCTCCAACATCGACGGCCCCTGGACGAACGGACGCGCATGGAATCCCGTCACCAGGCACACCTTCGACGGCGTAGTCGCCGGACGGGGAAACGGATTCGTTGTCGTGCTCCTGCAAGTGGGCGAGGACTGAACACCTTGCTGGCCCACGGGAAGACCGGTCCTCGTGGTCCAGCACGGCCGAGGGAGCGCGAAGGCGCCCTGATGGCATATGCCCATGCCGAAATACCCGGACTCGTCCGAGACAACTCAGACCCAAATATCTCAACCAAGTCCGGACACCCCAGGTCAGGGGCCTGCACTACCCGGACTCATCTGAGACAGGACATCGGGTAAGGCCGCTTTGACAGGTGATCCCATCGCGGTACTACCGGTGATCTTCCATCTGCTGCGGCAGGGGCGGCTGAGAGCGGACCCGATGCGAGCGCTGACGGACACGACGTTGGCGTCACGGGTGGAGGAGCGGTGACCCGGCCCCCAGGGCAGCGGGCTGCGCTGCCTTGCGCGTCGGGGATCAGCTGCGGCCGGACGAGCGGCTGCACACAGTGATCGGGACTGTCCGGCACAACGGTGCGGCTCGTCGACGAGGCCGGGACGGCGAGCCTGACGCTCTTCCCGCACCTTCTGGCCTCGGACGGCTTCGAGTTCGTCGGCCCGGAAGCAGGACAGATTCCTTCGAGGATGCCGCCTTTCGCGGCTCACCACAGAAGCAGAAGAGGGTGCAGTCGGGGTCTGTCGGTTTTCGAGGTCGCCAGCACGGATTTTCACGCTCGGCTGCACTCCTGTCCGGGCGCGACGAGACGTTTGCCGGGGAACGAGCTATGGACCGTCGTTGCCATCGCGCAGGGAACGGATCATGCTCTGCAGGATCCGGAACGCGCCCGACTGCTCGGTCTCGGTCATGCCGGCCAGCATTCTGACCTCGACGGACCGGACCGCTACGGTCGCCTTCGCCAGGCTCCGTCGGCCGCTAGGCGTGAGCCGCGCGGGAAGAACCTTCCCGACGGGTGCCTCCGCAGGCCTGGTCACGTAGCCCTCTCGTTCCAGGGTCTGGAGCAGCACGTTCATCGACTGCCGTGTCACGAACGCGCCCCGCGCGAGCTCGGAGTTCGACAAGCCCGGTCGTTGAGCCAGCAGTTCGAGGCAGGAGTAGTGCGTCACGCTCATCCCGAGCGGCCGCAGCACCTCCTCCATGGCTGCGCGCAGGGCGCTCGAAGCCTCTTTCAGCAGGTAGCCCAGTGATTTATCCAGGTCGACGCCGACACCGTTTTGACTCATGTCAGCATTCTGACATACATTGACCTGTGTCAGAAAGCTGACACGAAAAGAAGGAGCATCATCATGCCCGCCACCGGCCCCGACTTCATCTCGCTCCAAGCGCGCGACCTCGACGCTTCACAGGCGTTCTACGAGCAGTACCTGGGCCTCGTCCGCTCGCAGGCCGGACCTCCGCACGCCGTCGTCTTCGAGACGAAGCCGATCGCGTTCGCACTCCGCGACGTCGTTCCCGGCACCGATCTCGCATCCGTTGCTCAGCCCGGCATCGGTGCCGCGATCTGGCTCCACGCCACAGACGTCCAGGCCATTCACGATGCTCTCGTCGCCGACGGTCACACCATCGTCTCCGCACCGATCGACGGCCCCTTCGGCCGGACATTCACCTTCGCCGACCCCGACGGCTACCACGTCACTCTCCACGACCGCACCTGATCGGCCACACGCCACCGGACGATCATCGATCCTCGAAGACCGCAGTTGCGCCCCGGGCTCGTGCGTGAGCCACCTTCTGCCCTGCTGACCTGACGTCGTTCTGCCGGCTGGATGACCTCGGCTTGGAAGCGGTCGGCCAACAACTGCATCCCGACCACACAGTGTTGCTCTGTCGAGTGGTCGACCCTGATGACTGGTGCCCTGCCTGCGGCTGTCTGGGGGTGCCGCGCGACAGCGTGCTGCGCCGACTGGCGCACGTCCCACTCGGCCGGCGGGCAACGATCCTGCACGTCCGCATCCGCCGCTACCGCTGTTCGGGCTGCGGGCAGGTCTGGCGCCAAGACACGACCGCGGCCGCCGCGCCGGCAAGACCGAAATCACCCCCGTCATCAAGACGATCGGCCACGGCGTCCCGGCCGGACTGCCCGAGCTGAGTCGACTCGGCAGACACTGAAACAACGCGCCGCTGACGTGCTGGCCTACTTCGACCGACTCGGCACGTCCAACGGCCCGACCGAGGCCATCAACGGCCGACTCGAACACCTCCGCGGCACCGCCCTCGGCTTCCACAACCTGACGAACTACGTCACCTGCAGCCTGCTCGACACCGGCGGCTTCAGACCCCGACTACGCCCTCTTCTGCGATGAGCCGGAAAATTTTGGCAGCGGCGTCCCAGAACAATTGAAAAGGACCAGGTCACAGGCATCGCCTCTGATCAACCCAAACGGAACATCTGACGCCGGAACGCTGCGACGGCGCTGCTGAGCACTCTGAGTGGAACTCCCATGCGCCGCGGTGTCCCAACCGAAGTGAGAACCGCCTGGTCAAGCCCTCGATGCCTGATCACTTCTGTTCGGAACGGACACCGGTGTCCGTTCTCAGTGAAGATGCGGAGTCCCACCAGATGTGCGGGTCCGGGTGCTACGTCCCAGTGATTCCGGTCAGGCGGATGAGCGGATGCCGTCGAGGTCGGTACGCGATGATCAGTCCATGCCCGAAATCGTGTTGATGTCAGATCCGAAGATCGCAGCCATACCGGCGAGGGACTGCGACGAACCGCTCTTTGATGTCCGACGTCACGACCCCTTCCCCGTCGACACTCGCGAGCAAGACGATTCCGGGGCCTTCGCACACCTGCGCGAGGGGGTCTTGAGTCGCCTTATCGATGCGCGGAAGCTTCTGCCAGACGGCATCCGGTTACTGTTCGTCGAGGGGTACCGGCCGCCTGCGCTGCAACGTTTCTACTTCGAGCGGTACGCCGAAAGGCTCCGCAATGACAACCCCGGCTGGTCTTCGGAGCAGGTACGTGCGGCCGCCAGCCGGTTCGTGTCTCCCCCGGAAATCGCCCCGCACAGCGCCGGCGCTGCCGTCGATCTGACTCTCGTCACCGCCGATGACAAGGAGCTCGACATGGGAACGCCGATGGATGCCAGCCCGGAAGTGAGTAAGGGCGCCTGCTACACCGCCGCATGCAACATCGGTTCGGAGGCGCGTCGCAACCGGCAGATCCTCACTGAGGCCCTGACTGGGGTGGGCCTGGTCAACTATCCGACCGAGTGGTGGCACTGGTCCTATGGCGATCGCTACTGGGCACTTGCCACCGGCGCCGACAACGCCATCTACGGGCCACGGGAGCTTGGCTGAGGCTGCGGAGACTGTCACTCACGTGAGTGGTTTCGTCCCGTTCTATCTGCGCAGACCTGCTGAATCTGCACAGTGACTTTCATGGGACTGAGTGGTCTGGTGGGGATGACGCCTGAGGCGATGGACGGTTTCGAGGTCGGGTGGCGGGACGCCGCAGGCGAGTACCGGCTGCCGTTGGCCGAGGCAGCAAGCGTGGAGTTCGAGGCGGGTCTGCCGGTGCGGGGTTTCCGTCGTACCGGGGGCAGCGGCATTTCCCGGGGTTGTACTGGTCGGCGACAACCGGCGGACACGTGGGGTTCGAGTCCTGGCTGGAGCGGGATCACTCGATGCTGCTCGGCTTCACACCGGAGGTGACGGGGCTGCTGTCGCAGCCGTTGTGGCTGTTCTGGAAGGACGAGCGGGGCAAGCGGATCACGCACGCTCCGAACCACTTCGCTCGGTTCGAGGACGGGCAGGGGCTGGTGGTGGACTGCCGGCCATTGGACCAAATCAACCCACAGTCGGGGGTCAAGTTCGCGACGGCGCGGGCGACTTGTGAGGCGGTGCTGTGGCGATACCGGGTTACCGGCGAGGTGGATCCGGTGCTCGGCAGGGCGGCTCAGCGACGAGCTCACCCGTCTCGGCCGGATCCCGCTGATCGTGGTCGACGAGGTCGGCTACATTCCGTTCGAACCCGAGGCCGCGAACCTGTTCTTCCAGTTCATCTCAGGAAGATACGAACGCGCGTCCGTGATCGTCACCAGCAACAAGCCCTTCGGCCGCTGGGGCGAGGTCTTCGGCGACGACACCGTCGCCGCCGCGATGATCGACCGACTCGTCCACCATGCCGAAGTGACCTCCCTCAAGGGCGACAGCTACCGGATGCGCGGACGCGACCTCGGACGGGTTCCAGCAGCCAGCACCGGGGAATGACCAACATCAACTGACCGACCGGGGGTTACTTTTCAACCGTCGATAGTGGGTCATGATTCAGGCGTCGCCGACAATCGGTCCTCACGTACAGCCGGTCAGCAGGGCGTCCAGATTGTTCGTCACACAACGATCTCGGACTCCCTGCCCGTGCTTCTGGACACCGGCGGCATTCGAAATGACTCGGCGGGAGATGCGCCCCCAGCTGAGTCGGCGACCGTCCAAGCATTCGTGACAGGGTGAACGAATGGCGACGAACCGCGAGTACTCATCCGATCTCCACCCCACCGGATTCACACCGTGGCCAGACGACGCCCCGGCCCACAGTGATCTCCTTGCGGCGAAAGCCCTCGTCTACGACCCCTGCGGGTTCACCTGCTCGCAGCCGGTCCCCGAAGCCGAGAGTGCCGCGTACGCCGCCCACGCATTCACCCTTGACGGACTCTCCATCCGATTCCGCGCAGCCAGGACGACCCCCACCAAGGTCGGCCAGTTCGTCACCGTATGGAAGAGGTCCCCGGGCGGGCCCATCCAGCCCTTCGACGCCACGGACCCCGTCGACCTCTTCGTCATCAGCACCCGCGACCGGCACCACCTCGGCCAGTTCGTCATTCCCATGGACGCGCTCCACCGGCACGGTGTCGTGTCGGCAAACGGTTCCGGTGGAAAACGAGCCCTCCGCGTCTACCCGCCCTGGGTAACCACCACCAACCGCCAAGCCGGCATGGCGCAGGCGTGGCAACTGGACTACTTCCTGCACCTGCCCCAGGACGGGTCCATCGACTCCGCCTGTGCCCAAGAGCTCTACCACCCGTAGGACGGCGCCGGCACAAGCGCAAAAAGAGCCAGCCCGTCACGCGATCACAGCAGGGGTGGCCGCCGCCCGGCCGTCAAGCCGAGAACACCGCCGCCGTTGATGGCGCTGAACGGTAAATCAATGTTCACGTAGGCAGGCGGCAGCGCCGTTCGGCGGAGCCGAACGGTCTCACTACGAAGCGGCGGGGCTGGTCAGGCCGTGCTGGTGGGGGCGAGGGTGACTTGGTGGCCGAGGTGTTCGAGCTGCCGGACGAGGTCGCGGGTCTTGCGCTGAGGATTGAGATGTCGCTGGTGCCAGTCCGGGCCGAGTTCCTGATACCGGGCCTCTGGGTCGTCGATCAGGTGCCAGACGATGACGAGGATGGATCGTGCGACCGCGACCAGGGCCTTGGCGTGGCCTCGCCGTTTGACCAGCCGCCGGTATCGGGCACCGAGAAAGGTATCGGTCCGGGCGGCGGCGCTGGCCGCTTCGCCCAGGGCGCCCTTGAGCCATGCGTTCCCCTTGCCGGCGGGCCCGGTGGTGCTCTTGGCGCCGGACTGGATGGTGCGGGGGCACAGCTTGGCCCACGAGGCGAGATGAGCGGGTGTGGGGAAGACGCTCATGTCGGGACCGATCTCGGCCAGGATGACTCGCGCCGAGGTCGGGCCGACCCCAGGGATCTCGTCCAGGCGGGCCAGCAGCCCGGCGCCGAACGACGCGCCGCCGGGCGGCGAAGGGGCCGACATGCTACTGCGGGGGTCGGGCAGGGCCGCCAGCGTCGCGGCGATCTCCTGGTCGAGTGCGGTGATCTGCGCGGTGAGGTGGTCGACCGTGGCCAGCAGGATCCTCAGCAGCCGGGCGTGATGCTCTTCGAACTGCCCGGTCAGGGCCTCCACCAGGGCGTCGTGTTTGGCGGTCAGCCGTCCTTGAGCGAGGCCGGCCAGGGCCCGGGGGCTGCGTTCTCCCGCGATCAGCGCCTCCATCATGGCCCGTCCCGAGACGCCGAGTGAGTCGGTGGCCACCGACGAGAGTTTGATCTGCGCATCCTGCAGGACCTTGTCGACGCGCTGCTTGTGGCGGGTGCGCTCGTGAACGAAGACGGTGCGGGTGCGGGTGAAGTCCCGCAGGTGCCGCACCGGCTTGGACGGCACGAAGGAGGGGCGGATCATGCCGCGCTCGGCGAGCTTGGCCAGCCAAACCGAGTCCAGCTTGTCGGTCTTCGGCCGGCCCGGGACGTTCTTGACCTGGCGCGCGTTCACCAGCCAGCACCGCAGTCCCCGGCCCTCAAGCAGATAGTAGAAGGGGCGCCAGTAGGCCCCGGTCGCCTCCATCACCACCAACTCGACGCCCTGACAGACCAGGTGGTCGCCGAGCTCCAGGATCGCGTTGGTGGTCGCTGCGACGGTCCACACCCGTTGAGTGCGCCTTCCCTCGCGGGCGTCGTTTGGCAGCCGCATGCACACCACGCCGCTGTTCTTGGCAATGTCGATCGCGGCCACTCGGGCCACCGACTCGTCCTGCAGTTCCTCGCGCGGCTCGTCCACAGTCCCTCCCGGTGCTGAACGGTCATTGGGTGGAGGCTGTCCGGGGAGCCGGAGGGGAACGGAAAGGCTGATCGGCGTGCACGTGGCAACAGTCGGTGACCCCTGGCTGGCCCCCGCGTCAGACTCTTTCTCGGGCTCGCAAGCCCAAACGCCATCGACGTGGACGAACAGCCTCCATGGCCATGATCGAGGCCCGTTCCTGTCAAGCGATACGGCGGAAAGGCGCATGCCGCCCGAGGGCGCCGCGCCGCGCACCGATTTTCACGCCGCCAGGCGTCACGGGAGTTACAGGAGGACTCTTTGAAAACGGCCACCGCCGATCGGGAGTCACCCCATGCCTGCTCGATGGATCTCCCCGGTCATGGGACACCTGACCTGCCGCCGGGTGCCACAAGCGGGCCGTAGCCCCCTGGACGCGCGCTGGTTCACCTGGGATGCCATCCCCCGTCTCCGGCGGCATGGGCTGACGCCACGCGGTCCTCGCCGCTGACCCGGAACCGGCCGGAGTCGTTGCTCAAGGTCAGCGAGGCGTGAGGAGGCAGAACTCGTTGCCTTCCGGGTCGGCCAGAACCGTCCAGGAGATTGCGGACTGATCAATATCAGGGTCGGTGGCGCCCAGGGCGCGCAGTCGGGCTGCCTCTGCGGCCAGGTCGTCACCGGGGTAGGGGCAGACGTCGAGGTGGACGCGGTTCCACCCGCTCTTGGTGTCGGGAGTGCGGAGGAACTCCAGGTAGGGCCCGACGCCTTTGGCGGAGCGCATGGTCGCATGGTCGTCGGTGACCTCGTGCAGCGTCCAGTCCATCGCCTCGCCCCAGAACCGGGCCATTCCTCGTGGGTCGGTGCAGTCGACCACCACCGCGGCGATCGGCCCGGTGTCCCGGTAGATCGGACGGGGCTCCAGGACGCAGAACTCGTTGCCCTCCGGGTCGGCCATGACCGTCCAGGGGACGTCGCCCTGCCCCACGTCGGCGAGCGTCGCGCCGAGATCCTTCAAGCGCGCGACCAACTCCGCTTGATGGACAGCCGAGGTGGTGGCCAGATCAAGGTGCACGCGGTTCTTGACCGTTTTGGGTTCCGGCCGGGCGACGATGTCGATGCAAACGGCCACGGGGTCGGGGTAGGCGAAGCCCACAGGTTCGAGGTTGGTCACGCCGGGTCCCTCGCTGTCGACACCCCAACCGAGTACCTCCGCCCAGAACCGGCCGAGCGCGGAATCGTCATGGGCCTTCATGTTGATCTGCACAAGTCGTGTTGCCATGCCGCAGATCCTAGAAGCTCCGCCGGCCCGGACCACCGCGATCAGACATGTACTCGACCAGGTACTGACTGTGGTCGCGCTTGCCGAGACTTCCGACCGAAGCGAGTCCTTGTGAACGAAGACAAGCCCCGACGCCACTGACCGGTCGAATGCTGCACAAGCCCGCGTCGGCCGACTCGGCCCGCACGCTCCACGAGCGGGCGACCCCAGCCGACAACACGCGCGACGCCGGCTGAAGCCACCCCACTCCGTTGAACTCCGGACCAAGTGGGGCGACGAGTAGCCCTGGCCGTTTTCCGAGATCCTCATCACTCACCGATAACCGCTGTACCGGTCTTCTGCCGTGCCCGTTCTGTGACGTGGTCAGCACCGGCCCGCGGCCCGCACGCCGCTAGCGTCGGGCACATGATCGTATGGCTCAACGGCACCCACGGCGCAGGTAAGACGACGACCAGTGCACTCGTGCAGCAGCTGATCCCGGATTCACGGGTGTTCGACGCCGAGAAGGTCGGCGAGACACTCATGGACATCACGCCGGGGCTGCCCTGGACGGGCAACTTCCAGCACTGGCCGCCGTGGCGGCCGCTCGTCGTCGAGACCGCCCGCCGCGTACTCGACTACACCGGCGGCACCCTGGTGATGCCCATGACTGTCCTGGTCGAGGAGTACTGGCGCGAGATCAGCACAGGCCTCGCCCAAAATGCCATCCCTGTAAGGCACTTCGTTCTCCACGCCGACGAGGAAACACTCCGCGGGCGCATCGCGGGGGACACTGTGCTTGGCCCCAACTCCCCGTTCCGTCTCAAATACCTTGAGCCCTACGCCGAGGCGGCCCGCACGTGGCTGCACGGCGAGGCCGAGGTCGTCGACACCACGCACCTCACGCCCGCCCAGGCCGCCCTGCAGATCGCGGGGGCCGTCAAGGGCTGAGGCTTGATCCGCCGTCCACGTGTTACCCGACATGCAGGGAGGCGGGCGGCGTGCCCGGCAGTTCGACGTTCCGCGCAACCCATACATCCACAAACCACAACACACTTCGCGGATCTGCTATTTCCGCAGGTCCTGACCTTGGCCAACCACTCTGCGGCACGTCCTGGGCCGTGCCGCAAGCCCCCTGGTGCGCTATGCGTTGAAAGTGGCAAGGAGTGGGTGACCTCCTTGCCTTTGCCTTTGTCATCCGCTGTGGGCAGCCTGGATCCGGAGCTGTTGTGTGACCCTCCTGGCCGTTGAACCAGCCGATAGGTTCACCTCATGAGAGCGCAACAGGCGGGCATCCACCATTCGGCTTCGTCCTGGCAGCAGCCCTGCCCTCCGGCGGCCTCCGTCGAGCGCAGCACGCTGGTCGAAGAGATCGCGAAGTGCATCCTGGCTCTCGGTCAGGGACGTCTGCTCGTGGGGATCGACGGATTCACCGCTGCGGGAAAGACAAGTTTCGGGCATGAACTCGCCGAGTGGATCGGTGCTGCGGGGCGGCCAGTACTCCGGGCGACTCTCGACGACTTCAAGAAGCCGTGGCGGGACCGACACCTGTACGACCGGGAGTCCGGCGAGGGGTACTACCGCAACGCGTACGACTATGAGGCGGTCAAGCGTCTGCTGCTGGATCCCTGCCGGTCATCGGGAGCGACAGTCTGTGCACTGTGCAACGTCGACCCGCTCACCCAGCGCGACCACTCATCCGAAGTGACACCGCTTGGCGCGGACACGGTGCTGATCATGGACGGCGTCTTCGCCTTCCGCCCCGAGATCAATGAGTACTGGGACTTTCGTGTCTGGTTGCGGGTGGATGCGGAACTTTCCGTTCAGCGGGGCGCCGCGCGTGACCAGAACTGGGCCGGATCTGAAGCGGAGTCGATCCACCGCAACAGGTATCTGGTGGCTGAGCGTATCTATCTTCAGGAAGTCGACCCGCTGCCGATGATGGACGTCGTCATCGACAACTCGGTGTTCGCGCATCCGCAGGTCGTGACGCCGTGACGCCGTGACGCCAGCATGGTGTCGGCCGGTATGTGACTCGGCGAGAGTTCTTCGGGTGTGATGTAGCGGCGGACGGTGGGCGGTTCAGGGCGGGGCGGGCCCGGTGTGATCCCGATGTGCTGGCGTCGGCGGATGAGGGCGGGTGCGGGAGGGGTGTCCCCGTGCCCGGCGGCGTGCGCGGCCGGTGAGCTGGAGCGCTGCCGCCGGGGAGCGCCGAGGTTCTCCATGCTGTCTGCATCCGTACGGCTCAGTCGCAGCCCGCGGGCAGCCCGGCAGTATCTCGGATCTGGGTAATGTATGCGGAAATATCCCCATGCCGGAGACGGATCCCCATGGACAACGGCGGCAACAACGGCGGCAGCGGCGGCGACCGCGGCACAGGCTCCGCCCCCGCCCGCCCGCGCGGCCTCGGCGCCTCGGTGGTGCCGAGGACCGCCGTGTTCGCGGGTGGTGGAGCGCTCGCGATCTGGGAACCCGCCTTCACCCTCGGCGCATACGGCGTCATCTTCTACTACCAGGTGCTCACCCTCTGGGCGGTGTCCACGGCCGTACTGCTGGCCGGTCTGCTGATGCGCGAGCGCGGGCCGCGGCACGGCTGGGTGTACTGGGCCTGCCTCGCCATGCCCAGTGGGTGGCTCGTCCTCGCCGCCGTCGTGCCCCGCGGCGACAACTGGCTGGACGAGACGCTCTTCCTGGTGGGCGGCATCATCAGCGTCATCGGCACCCCGCTGCTGACCTGGGTCCTCCTGCAACTCCTGCTGTTCGGGGAATCGGAGCTCTCCGTACGCCAGCGAAGGACGGTCGTCGGCGTCGTCGCGGCCGTCGGCGGGCTCGCGTTCCTGGTCGGCCAGTTCAATGATGTCTTCCTCACCTGCGGAGACTTCGACATCAGTGGCAACAGCGTCCCTTCCGGGTGCAGACCGGGCCACGCCTCCCCGCTCGGCTGAGGTGGTGATCCCGTCTGCCGGCCGCCATGCTGCCCCCATGACCTCCGCACCGATCAACTCAGCGCCGGACTCCGGCCCCTCCCCTTCTCCCTCCCCCGGCACCTTCGAGCTGGGCGGCACCGTCGCCATCCCGCGGCTCGGCTTCGGCGCGATGCAGTTGCCGGGGCGATGGAACAGGCCCGCCGGTGACACCGCGAACGCCGTGGCCGTGGCGCGGCGCGCCGTCGAGCTCGGGGCGCGGCACATCGACACCGCCGCCTTCTACTTCTCCGACACCCATCGCGCCAACGACCTCCTGCGCGAGGCCCTGTATCCGTACCCCGCGGACGTCACCATCGCCACCAAGGTCGGACCGCTGCGGGACAAGACCGGTGAGATGTACGCCGAGGCCCGCCCCGATCAGTTGCACGGGGAGGTGGAGCGGAATCTGGAGGACCTCGGGGTCGACGCCCTCGACCTGGTGCATCTGCGGGTGGGGCGGCTGGGTCCGGGTGCCGCCGAGTCTCTGGGCGAGCGGTTCGCCGTGCTGGCCGCGCTGCGCGAGGAAGGGCTGATCCGGCACCTCGGCGTCAGCAATGTGACGGCCGGGCAGCTCGCGGAGGCCCGGTCGATCGCGCCGGTCGCCGCCGTGCAGAACCGGTTCGGCGTGCTCGACCAGGCGGACGCCCCGCTCGTCGACGCGTGCGCGGACGCCGGTATCGCGTACATGCCGTTCTTCGCACTCGGCGGCGGGCACACCGAGCTCGGCGACGAGAACCTCCGGAAGGTGGCGGAACGGCACGGCGCGACGGTGTTCCAGGTCGCCATCGCCTGGGGCCTGGCCCGCTCGCCCTCGATCGTGCAGATCCCGGGCACGGCCTCGCTCACGCACCTGGAGGAGAACATGGCCGCCGGCCGGCTGACCCTCGACGACGAGGACATGACGCTGCTCGGACGTCGCGGGTAGGCGACGCAGGAAGCCGGGTCGAGGCGAACCCGCAGAACGTACGGTTGCAGACTATCCGCCACAGTCCGAATTGTTACGCTGGTGCACATGACCGCCATGGCACCCGCCCGCACCGCCCCGGACCTCTCCTACCTCCTGGACCACACGAGTCACGTCCTGCGGACCCAGATGTCGGCGGCTCTCGCCGAGATCGGGCTCACGGCACGCATGCACTGCGTACTGGTCCACGCCCTGGAGGAGGAGCGCACCCAGATCCAGCTCGCCGAGATCGGCGACATGGACAAGACCACGATGGTGGTGACCGTGGACGCCCTGGAGAGCGCGGGCCTCGCCGAGCGCCGGCCGTCCGGCCGGGACCGGCGGGCCCGGATCATCGCGGTCACCGAGGAGGGTGCCCGGCTCGCCGAGCAGAGCCAGCGGATCGTCGACCGGGTGCACAAGGACGCGCTGCAAGCCCTCCCCTCCGACGACCGGGAGGCCCTCCTGCGAGCCCTGAATCAGCTGGTCGGAGGCCAGTTGGCCACCCCGGTGGAGAGCCCCGGAACCGTCCGACGCGCGCGCCAGAACAAGAAGTAGCCCAGCACAACAACAAGGCCCGAAACAAATAGTCTGCAACAAAACCATCTGCTACGGTCCCTCTTGTCGACCCACTCCGACAGGAGAGTCCGATGTCTGCCCCTGCCGCCTCCGCCCCTCCCTCACCCGTGTCCGCCCCCGCCGCCGCCCCCGTCCGGGGCGCCACACGCCGGATCGCCCTCGGTGTCATCGCCACCGGCCTGCTGATGACCGTGCTCGACGGCTCGATCGTGACCGTGGCGATGCCCGCCATCCAGCACGACCTGGGCTTCTCCCCCGCCGGTATCAGCTGGGTCGTCAACGCGTACCTGATCGCGTTCGGCAGCCTGCTGCTGCTCGCCGGCCGGATCGGCGATCTCATCGGCCGCAAGCGCATGTTCGTGGCAGGCACCGCAGTCTTCACCGCGGCCTCGCTCCTCGCGGGCCTCGCAGCCTCCCCCGGCGTCCTGATCGCCGCCCGCTTCCTGCAAGGCGTCGGCAGTGCCATGGCCTGCGCCGTGGGCCTCGGCATCCTGGTCACCCTGTTCACCGAGCCCGGTGAACGCGCCAGGGCCATCGCCGTGTTCAGCTTCACCGGCGCGGCGGGGGCCTCGATCGGACAGGTGCTCGGCGGGGTCCTCACCGACGCCCTCGACTGGCACTGGATCTTCTTCATCAACCTGCCGATCGGGCTCGCGGCCCTCGTCGTCGCCGTGCGCGTGCTGCCCGCCGACCGCGGTCTCGGCCGCTCCGCCGGAGCCGATGTCATCGGCGCGCTCCTGGTGACCGCCGGGCTGATGCTTAGCATCTACACCGTCGTCCGGGTGGAGACGTACGGCTGGGTGTCCGCGCCCACGCTCGGCCTCGGCGCGCTCGCCCTCGTACTGCTCGCCGCGTTCGTCGCCCGCCAGGCCACCGCCCGCACCCCGCTCCTGCCGCTGCGGGTCCTCCGCTCGCGCAGCGTCTCGGGCGCCAACCTGGTGCAGGTCCTCATGGTGGCCGCGCTCTACTCGTTCCAGGTCCTGGTCGCCCTCCACCTCCAGAACGTGCTGGGTTACGGTGCCGCGGCGACCGGTCTCGCGATGCTCCCGGCCGCGGTCGCCATCGGGGCCGTGTCACTGGGCGTCTCGGCCCGCCTGAACGCGCGGTTCGGCGACCGGAACGTGCTGCTGGCCGGGCTCGTCCTGCTGATCGGCGTCCTCGGCCTGCTCACCCGCGTACCCGTACACGCTCATTACGTCACCGATCTGCTCCCCGTGATGCTGCTCGCCGCGGGCTTCGGGCTCGCTCTTCCCGCGCTGACCGGACTCGGCATGTCGGGGGCGCGGGACGGCGATGCCGGGCTCGTCTCCGGGCTGTTCAACACCACGCAGCAGATCGGCATGGCCATCGGCGTCGCGGTGCTGTCCACGCTGGCGGCCGCCCGTACCGACACCCTGCTCGCGGACGGCCTCGGCCGCGCCGAGGCGCTGACCGGGGGCTACCACCTGGCCTTCGCCGTCGGTACGGGGCTCCTGGTGACCGCGTTCGTCGTGGCGTTCGCGGTGCTGCGGCGCCCCGTGCAAACCGCCACCGGGCAGCAGGGCCGGCCGGGGACCGGCCCCGCTCCTCGCGCCCTCACCGACCAGGAGCTCTCGCGGCTGCTCACCGAGCAGCAGTTCGGGACCCTGGCGAGCATGCGGCGCACCGGGCACCCGCACCTGTCGACCGTCCTGTACGACTGGAGTCCCGAGGAACGCGTCGTACGCGTCTCCACCACCGCCGACCGCCTCAAGGCGCGTCAGCTGCGCAACGATCCGCACGCCGCCCTGCACGTACAGGGCCCGGACGTATGGTCGTTCGCGGTCGCCGAGGGAGAGGCGGAGGTGTCGGAGCCGACCACCGTGCCCGGCGACGCGACCGGCCGCGAACTGCTCTCCCTGACCCCGGGCTTCGGGACCCCCGAGGAAGAGGCGGCCTTCCTGAGGCAGGTCGTCGCGGACCGGCGCGTGGTGATCCGCCTCCGGATCGGCCGGCTGTACGGGACGGCGCTGGACATACCGGCCGGCAACTGACGGCGGCCGTGCGCGCCGGGCCCGCGGTTTCGACCGCGCCCCCTCCTACTCGTCCCCGAGCCCCGACCGCAGCTGTACGAAGGCGAGTTCGGCCGCCTCGACGGCGCTTCCGTACGCCTGGTCCGCACTCTCCCCCGCGTCGATCCGCCGCCAGTTCTCCAGGCCCAGGATGCGCTGTACGGCGATGATCTGGCCCGCGGCCAGTCTGTCCCGCACCCGGTCGCCCAGCGCACGGGCGAGCGCCGCCTCCGAGCGGCCCTGGTAGGCGTACAGGCGGGCCACCAGGGACGGCGTCCCGTACAGCAGCCGCATGAACGCCAGCACCTGCGGGGCGTCGCAGAGCCCGGTCACCGGGTCGCGTCGCTCCAGGCCGTCCAGGAAGTGGCGGCGCAGGGCGTCCAGGGGAGATTCGGTCTCCGCGCGGGCGGCGACGACGCGGGCGGCCTCGTCCTCGTGGTCGGCGAACCGGTGCAGTGCCAGATCCTCCTTGGACGGGAAGTACCGGAACAGCGTCGGCTTGGAGATGTCCGCTGCGGCCGCCACCTCCGCCACCGAGACCTTGTCGAAGCCCCGCTCCAGGAACATCGCGATCGCGGCATCGGAGACCGCCTGATACGTCAGCCGCTTCTTCCGCTCCCGCAGGCTCATCGACGCAGGGGCCGCAGGGGGCGCATGCGCCGCCGTCCCGGGCCCGGGCTTCTCTCCGCTCATGACGATGAAGCGTACGCCTTGACCTCAACTTGACTTGACGTCCGAGAGTGGGCACACGGGCGCCGGACGAGCCGGACGCCGACGGCCGGAAGGGTGTGGTCCAGATGCGTGCGGTGCTGGTCAGGGAGTCGGGCGGTCCGCAGGTGCTGGTGGCGGCCCAGCTGCCCGAGCCGATGGCAGGTCCGGGTGAGGTGGTGATCGAGGTGAGCCACGTTGACATCGGCTTCGTGGAGACCCAGATCCGCTCCGGCGGGTTCACGGAGTACTTCCCGATCCGCCCGCCGTACGTGCCGGGCGGCGGGGTCTCCGGCACGGTCCGTACGGTCGGCGAGGGTGTCGACGCCGGGTGGCTGGGCCGACGGGTCATCGCCTCCGTCGGCGCCACGGGCGGCTGCGCGGAACGGGTGGTGGCCTCCGTGGACCGGCTGGCTCCGGTGCCCGACGGGGTCGGGCTGCGCGAGGCCGCCGCCCTCGTGCACGACGGGGCGACGGCCGCCGCCCTGCTGGAGAGGACCGCCCCGAAGCCGGGCGAGCGCGTACTGGTCCTCGGCGCTTCGGGCGGCATGGGCACGCTGCTGGTGCAGTTGCTGCACGCGGCGGGCGTGCACGTGGTCGCGGTGGCCCGCGGTGAGCGGAAGGGCGCTCTGGTACGGGAGTTGGGCGCCGACACCGTGATCGACGGCGCGGAACCGGAATGGGCCGAGCGGGCCCGTACCGCACTGGCGGACGCGGGCGGCGCGGCCGACGTGGTCCTGGACGGGGTCGGCGGCGAGACCGGCCTGGCGGCCTTCCCGCTGACGGCCGAAGGCGGCCGGTTCTCCGCCCACGGGGCCCCGACCGGCCGTTTCGCCCCCGTCGACCCTCAGGAGGCGGCACGGCGCTCCATCGCGCTGTTCGGCATCGCGGACGTCCAGCTCACGGAGACGGAGCACGCCCGACTGGCCGGGAGGGCACTGGCCGAGGTGGCGGCGGGGCGGCTGCGGCCGGTGATCGGCCACGTATATCCGCTGGCCGAGGCCTCGCAGGCGCATGCGGCGATCGAGGCACGCAGCCTGATCGGAAAGGCGCTGCTCACCACAGGGTCCTGAAGCCCCCTGCCTCAGTACCGCCCCCGCCCCGCCCCCTCAGCGGTTCGTCCCGGACAGGAGTGCCGGGAGCGCCGTTCAGGGTGCGGATGCGGTGACCGCGGGTGCGTGTGTCCTGAACCACCGCACATAGACGGACATCACCTGCCTCAGCGTGGGCACGGCCTCCAGCCCCAGCGGCCGCCGGGCCGCCACCAGGGCCTGCTGCACCCGCCATGCGACCAGCGGCAGCCGTCTCAGGTTCGGCTCCCGTCCCGGCCCCGGCTGATTCAGGGCCAGGGCGGCGCGGATCACATCCGTATAGACCGACTGCGCCCGCTTGTACGCGAGCAGCACCTCCAGATCCGTCTCCCACCCCTTGACACACTCCGGCCGCAGATCCCCGACCGCCCGCCACCAGATCCCGGCGACCCGGTCCGCCTCCTTGGCCTGATAGCGCATCAGATGCAGATGCGTGGCCAGGTCGTAGAGCGGATCACCGATCATGGCGAGCTCCCAGTCGATGGTCCACAGGTCACCCTGCGCGTCGACGATGAAGTTCTCCCGGTGCAGGTCGCCCTGGACCAGAGCGAAAGGACGAGGTTTCAGCCTCGCGGCTTCGCTCCGCAGACGGTCCAGGCCGCCGCCGTGCACTCCGAGTTCGGAGAAGAGAGATCCGTAGCGTTGCACGTGGCGGCGGTAGACATGGTGCTCGGTGAAGCCGATCAGCCGCGTCAGGAAGTCGGCCGAATCGTCCTCCCGGCCGGTCGGCCTGCCGACTGCCCGCGGGCCGACCACCACGCCGATCTCGTCGGCGTCGATCGAGACCAGCTCGCGGAAGAGTCCGCCGAGCTGGCCCAGGTGGCGCCCCGACAGCGGTGTCCCGATGGGGCTGACCTCGCCGAGTGTCCGCCCCTCGATGAATGAGTAGATGGGGACCCCCTTGTACTCGGCGAGTACAGGTATGCGGGTGACGCGCCCCTGCAGAGCACCCAGGAGCGCGTCCTCCGAGGCGAACGGACGGGGATCGAACCGGAGGAGTCCTTCACGTGGGTACCGGCACTTCCACCAGGTCTGCAGGCCGGAACCGTCCTCGGCAGGCAGCACAAACGCGTACGTCTCATGGTGATAGCCGTTCAGCGGCCCCACCAGCAGGGTCCCGTCCGGCACCAGCGCGGCTACGTGCATCCGGGCCGCGGAGGCCGCCCCGGGTATCGCCCCTGCCGACGACTCCACGACGGCGGGTGCCGGGAGCGCCGTCACAGACGGACCCGGCCGACGGCGGCGCGGCCGCACTCCGCATGAACCGAGAACCCCACGTGGTGGCGACAGGACACACGGGCCGGGTCGGCCACCTCGTCGCGATCCATATAAGGAAGGTACAACTCACGGCCGATCTAACGCACTTGTGCCTTCACAAGGCGTTCGCCGCGTCGGCCAGCACCTGCATCGTCGCGATCACGGAAAGCCGACCGCCGCCCGGCCCCCGGGTCCGCAGCGCCTGACGCTTCTCGGGTTTGCGGTGATAGCCGAGGAACGGCATACCCGCACGCTGCGCCGCCTGCTGGTCCGAGAGCGAATCACCGATCATCAGGTGCTCCGCCGTATCGGCCCCCGATACCCGCATCACCTCGTACAGGGCCCAGGGGTTCGGCTTCATGAGCTTCACATCGGCCTCGCACCGGCCGATGACCGGACCGTCGAAGCACTCCAGCAGCGACTCGCGTTCGAGGTAGCGCGTGATGGCACCGCGATGGTTGTTGGATGCCACCGCCAGTCGCCTGTACATCGACGGAGGCGCGCCCGTCGCCCCCCGCCCAGCCGACCCGCTCCAGGCGCGGATGAAGGCCCCGGCCCCGGGCGTCGGCTCCGCATGCTCCGCCGACTTGAGCTCCCAGGCGGTCAGAGCGCCCTGCATCTCGTCGGCCGCGATGTCCCACGGGTGTGCGCCGTCACGGTCCGCCGCGGCCCGCGCATACGTACTGAAGACCTCGTGGGGGTCCTTGCTGTACCTGACCTCGACCAGCTCGATGCGGTGCGATGCCGCAATCTTCAGCAGCTCGTCGGCGATGTCACCCGCCACACTCTCCTGAGTCCGGTGACCGCCGGCGAAGAGCCTGGCAATGGGGCCGTCGAAGTCGAGTACGACACATCGGGCACGGAAGAGCATGTCCCGCACCTCCCGAACGGACGCGGTGTCCGGGGATGCGGGGATGGCCGTGGCATGAGACACGATCAGAAGTCCGCCCTTGCGGCTAGGTTGTCCCAGTTCGAATCGAAGAACGCCTGAAACGTGCGCACAATGCCGACCTGATCGGGGGTGGCGTCGGCCGAGGCACGGTACGGGAAGAGGGTTGCTCCCGTGCCGTAGGCGTCGAAGATCTCGACTTCCTCTCGGTCGGGAGGGAGCGGGATGGTGCCCTCTTCCGTCACGTAGAGGCCCTGTAGCGCCAGTCGGCGGTTCAGAATGTACAGCTTCATCTGGGGTGAGAACGGCACCAGCCGCACCTCGACCTCGACTTCGGGAACGAACCCCTGGTACAGGAGTTCGAACAAGGCCTCCCTGAGCATCGTCGCGTGACTCTGCAGGATCCCCTTCAGCCGCCGCCGCACCCGGGGGTCGTCCGAGCCGTCCACCGGCCGTGGAATCGCCAGGTGCGGGGAGTCGCAGTCGGGGAGCATCAGCCGGGCCCTGATGCTCCGGGGCGGCTTGATGACGCCGGTCATGATGCGGTTCTTCTGGTCGGACACCCGTGCGGCCAGCGACTCCGTGGTCATCGAGAAGACATCGAGCCGCACCTCGGTGGCCTCGAATGCCTCCTCCAGATAGGGCTTCAGCAGCACAGGAGGGACGCTCTCCGAAACGACCGCCCACACATCGTCGTCCTCGTGCCCGGCTTCGGCCGCGACGCCAGGGCCGGACGGGGTGATGCCGTCCTCCGGCCCACCACTGACGAACGTCCCGCTGCCCTGCCGGGTGACGATCAGACGCTTTTCCCGGAGAATGCGCAGCGCTTCATTGACCGTGCTGCGGGAGACGCCGTACTGCTCGACCAGCTGCTCCTGCGTGGGCAGGCGGTCACCGGGCCTCCACTTTTCGCTGTTGATGCCTTTCAGCAGGTCATCGGCGACTCGCTGGTACTGACGCCTACCGTCCGATGCAGCAGACCCATGATTTGTCACCTGTCAACCATACAACTATGAGCGCCAGCACAGGAGATGCGACCCTCGGCCGCTCCAATCGTCATCCGGTTGACATCAACACACCCGTACAACCAGACAAGTTTGCGACTACTCACCCACAGGGAAGAATGAGCTCAAGTCAACCGGTCAAATTCGGGAGAGTTGATTGGTTGCTGAGAGTCGCAGGCAGCGTCCGAGCGGCACAACGGAGTGCGAGCACCGACGCCCCTTCACCACCGGAGGAGTGATCGCCATGCCATTCATCACGCTGGGACTTGAGCAGATCGTTCAGTGGAAGTACGGCTTCATGGGAACGGTGGGCCTGGCTCTGCTTACATTTGGGCTCAAGGCGGGGAGCCCCAACTGCGCCTGCGCGGGAGCTCTGATCCTGGCTCTGCTCATCGTCCCCACCGACGGTTGAGCGTGTAACGGTGCCATCAGATCAGCTGCGCAGGACCAGTTCGGTCGCGATGGTGCTCCACAGGCTCTCGAACCACGCCTCGGACTGCGTCACGAACAGCTGATCCCGTACCGCGGCGGAGCTTTCGAAGCGGAAGAGTGTCGAATCGCTGCCCAGCACGTCGAACAGCTCGGTGGGTTCGCCGTGGATCAGTTCTTCGCGCTTCGTCACGGTGTAGTACGCGAACAGCGCCTCCGACCCGTTCAGGAGATACAGCTTGACGGGTGGGGTGAACGGCAGGGCCCTCATCTCCACCTCGACGTGCAGGTCCCGCGTGCTGCGCAGAGCTTCGAGGTTGTGCCTGACCACATGCGCCTGCGAGTTGCGCAGGGCCAGCCAGCGCTCGTGCACCGCCCGGTCGCCCTCCAAGGGCTCGGTACGGCGGGGGAAGGCCATGTCGAGGTCGCGGGCGGGCAGCAGGACCCGCACCTTCACCGAACTCGGTGACAGCCGCCCCGCCCTTATCCGCTGCAACGGCTCGGCCAGGGCCAGGGTGAGGGACTCGGCCGTCAGGCAGAGCGCGTCGATGCGTACGTTTTCGTCGCTCTCGAACGCCCCAAGAATCCGCGGCCCGAGCCCGGCCGCGGTCTGCAGGGGCGTCTCGGCATCGGCCGGGCTCGCCACCTGGGGCGGCATCCCCCTGGTGACGGCGGCGAGAAGACCATCATCCTGCATACGCTGAAGCGCCAGCCGGATCACGCCCCGTTCGACTCGGAACTCCTCCGCCAGCGCGGACTGAGTGGGCAGGTGATCCCCGGCCTTGAGCTCTCCGGTACGGATCCGCTCCCGAAGGGCGTCCGCCACCTCCTCGGACGAGGGCATCCGGCTGCCGTCCATCGCTGTGTGCTCGGGGGTCACGGAAGAACGCTACAACTTCGTTCACCGTAAAGGTGGTTGAACCTGCTCGGCTGCGGGCGGCAGACCCTCAGAACACATCCGGGCACCAAGCCCGCCGCGCCGCCCGGAACATGGTCTCCGCTCGCGCAACAGCTCCCGGTGTGAGTTCTTCGATGCGGCCCAGGGCTGCCAGGCGGGTCGGGGATTCGTCGCCCAGGTAGAGCGTGGCCAGCTCCCTTGCGTCCAGGGCCAGATCGGCGGTGGTCCTGGTGGGGGTGCAGGTTGTGCCGGCGGGGGTGGCGTTCAGGTGGTAGCGGCCGGTGGTCAGGGACGTGGGGTCGTGGATGTCCAGGGTCAGTGCGCCGGGTGCCGCGTAGGTGCGGGCCTCCAGGGCGCGGGGGACGTCCAGGAGGCGTACCCACAGCCAGTCCGCCTGGGTGACGATGCGGGCCGCGCGCGGGTCCGGGAGGAGGTGGGGCAGCAGGTCGTCGGGGGCGCGGTGGCCGGTGCGGACCGTGCTGATCCAGTCGATCGAGCAGACGAAGTGCCACAGGGCCCGTTCCGCCGCCGGGGTGTCGGCGATCAGGTCGAAGACGGTCGCCCGGTTCAGGGGCTGCTTGGCGTCGCCCCAGTGGTCGTCGGCGCGGTAGATGATCAGGCCGTCGGGCTCGCCGTCCGCGTTGCTGTAGACGGCGTAGAAGGGCTCCGTCCAGGCGTCGGGGTCAGGCCGGTTCTCGCCGGTGGTCAGTTCCCACCAGCGTGTGTCGCGGCTGACCGTGCCGTGCTGCCGGGTGCGCAGCCGGTCGTGGAGGGCCGGGCCCAGCTTGCGTACGTCCGCGCCGCTCACCAGGTCGATCCGGCCGCCGTCCTGCGCGGAAGGGCCCGACCAGCGCGGGTCGAGGCCCGCCCTCGGTACGTCGATCTCCCACTCGGTGGTGCACGCCGCCGAACCGAAGCCGTACCGCCCGTAGATCGGGTACTCGGCGGCTATCAGCGTGGCGACCACATCACCGCGCTCCTTCGCCGCCGCCAGGTCCGCGGCCATCATCCGGCTGAGCAGCCCGCGGCGGCGGTGCGTCGGCGACACCGTGACGTTGGAGATCGCGTCGGCCGGCACCGTGGCGCCGCCGACGACCGTGAGCTCCTGCGCGAACGAACGGAACGTGGCCACGCACCGCCCGCCGTCGAACGCGCCCTGCGTACGGGCCGGGTCGATGTGCGGGAGACGGACGGCGACCTCCTTCTCCGTCACCGACGGCGGGCGCAGAAACCCGGTGTTGAGGGCGCGCAGCCAGTTGGGGAACTCGGATTCGGCGATCGGACGGACATCAGGACCCATGCACTCCACGCTAGGCACCCGGCCCGCCGGATGTCGCCCGCTTTTCCGGCGCCCCGCGCAGTCCGATCAGAACGCTGCCCGGATCTCGCCCACCTCACCGCCGCCGCCCAGCAGCGGCTCGCGCCCGATCCGGGAGACCACCGGCGCATCGATGCCGAGCAGGCGCAGCGACTGCGCCAGAACCGGGCCGAGCGCCCGCGTCGCACCGTCGTCGATCTTGAAGGCCAGTGCCCGGCCGTCCGCCAGCGCCACCGCCTGCACCGCCTCCGCGCCCATCTTGGAGAGCGTGCCGGGCACCTCCCGCATCAGCCAGGTGTCGGGGCGGCGGGTTCCGGCGACGTACTCGGGGTGGGCCCGCATCGCGTCCCCGACCCGGCGCTCCGCCGTCCCCGGCTCCGCCAGTACGAACGAGCGGAAGGCCCGCGCCAGACCCATCAGGCTGATCGCCACCAGCGGCGCCCCGCACCCGTCCGTACCGACCGCCGCGACCGGCTCGCCCGCCGCCTCCTCGACCACCTGGTGCACCAGCTGCTGGAGCGGGTGCGAGGGGTTGAGGTAGGACGCCCGGTCCCAGCCGTTCAGCGCGCACACCGCGAGCATCGCCGCGTGCTTGCCGGAGCAGTTCATGGTGATCCTGTCCCGGACGTTGCCCGCGGCGAGATACTTCTCGGCCTCCGCCGGGTCCAGCGGCAGATCGGGCGGGGTCTGCAGATCACCGGGCGTCAGTCCGTGCTCGGCGAGCATCGTGCGGACGAGTTCGAGATGGAAGCCCTCGCCCGAGTGGCTCGCGGCGGCCAGTGCCAGCCGCTCCCCGGACAGATCGAGCCCGGCCCGCAGCACGGCCGCGGCCTGCATCGGCTTGTTGGACGAGCGCGGGAAGACCGGCGCCGCCGGGTCGCCCAGGACCCGCTCCACACTTCCGTCGGCGGCCAGGACCACCAGCGAGCCCCGGTGCCGGCCCTCCACGAAACCGGACCGTACGACCTCGGCCAGGACGGGGTGGGCGGGGGATATGACGGAGGGGACGGCGGGGGCCGCGCTGGAGGTCATGGTGGCCTTCCGGGGACGGGCTGGAACCCGCCCCCGGAAGGATCGCTTCAGGCGAGCAGGTCGTCTACTTGTGCTTCACCTTCACGGTACCTGCGGGCGATCTCCGCACTGCAATCGTCAGCGGTGCGTTGCAGCTGGTGACGGCGGCGCGAGACCTGCTGCTCGTAGCGGACCAGGCGCCCCATCGCGGCGTGCAGCTCCTCGTCCGTACGGGCGTCGAGGTCGGAGAGCTCGACCTCGGCGAGCGTCTCGGCCGCCAGCCGGCGGTACTCGTCGCTGCGCGGTGTGGTGAGCGTGACATGCCGGGCGGATGAACGGTGCTGGGACGGGGTGTCGGCGAGAATCTCCGACAGCCGGTCCACCACCGGTGTCTCCGGGTCCCGCCTGCGGGCCAGCTCGGCCCGCAGGATGTCGATGCGCCCCTGGACCAGCCGCCGCACATAGCTGAGGTCGGCCTCGTCGCGCTGCGAATCGCGGCGCAGTGTGCGCAGCTCCGGCAGTCGCAGGCCGTCCAGTTCGGTCTGCGGTCCCGTGGACAGGCCGTCCGCGGGACCGTGTCCGGTGCGCTGGACGGGTGGGCGCATGGTGCTGGCACTGATGCTGGTACTGGTACTGGTACTGGCGCCGGTGCACGTGACCGGCACGGCACCGGGGGACTGCCCGGTTCCATAGGTACTCATACGTGTGTCCATCCCCTCGACCGGTGCGTCGGCACACCGCCTTCCCAGCATGGTGCCACTCCGGTGAGACCCGTGTGGATGCTCTGTACCCGTTCAGCCCAAGATGGGTTGGCCGAGATAGGTTGGTCCGTATGCGTGCAGTGGTGCAGAGGGTGGACGGTGCGAGCGTCACGGTGGCCGACGGCGCGGGCGCGTCGGGCGGGCCCGAGGTGGTCGGCGAAATCGTCGGTGAAGGACTGTGTGTGCTGGTGGGAGTCACCCACGGGGACACCGCGGAGAAGGCCGCGCAGCTGGCCCGCAAGCTCTGGTCGGTCCGCATTCTGGAGGGCGAGAAGTCCTGCTCCGACGTGAATGCACCGCTTCTGGTGATTTCGCAGTTCACTCTCTACGGGGACGCCCGTAAGGGGCGCAGGCCCACCTGGAACGCCGCGGCACCCGGCGAGATCGCCGAGCCGCTGGTCGACGAGGTGGTGGCCCAGCTGCGGGCGCTGGGCGCACAGGTGGAGGCGGGCCGGTTCGGGGCGGACATGCGGGTCTCGCTCACGAACCACGGCCCGTTCACCGTGATCATCGAGGTCTGAGCCGAGGTACGGACAGCGCGTCCGAGCCCGGGTACGGGCAGTGCGGTCCGCGCGGCTGGTCCGCGCAGGACTACGGCTCCACGACCGTCTCCTGGGCAGCCGCCGTGTCCCCCGCGAGCAGCTCCGCGTCCACCGCGACGTTCCGCTTGACCAGGGCCAGGGCGATCGGCCCCAGCTCGTGGTGGCGGGCGGATGTGGTGATGAAGCCCAGCTGCCGGCCCTCGGCGCCGTCCGCCGCGAGCCGCACCGGCGTGCCGTGTCCGGGCAGGACGACCTCGCTGCCGTCCAGGTGCAGGAAGACCAGCCGCCGCGGCGGCTTGCCCAGGTTCTGCACCCGGGCCACCGTCTCCTGACCCCGGTAGCAGCCCTTCTGGAGGTGGACGGCGGTGCCGATCCAGCCCAGCTCGTGCGGGATGGTGCGGTGGTCGGTCTCGAAGCCGAGGCGCGGGCGGTGCCCCTCGACGCGCAGCGCCTCGTACGCCAGGATGCCGGCCACGGGTCCGTTGTCGGCCGCGTACTTCTCCAGGTCGGCGCGGGGCAGGAACAGATCCCGGCCGTACGCCGTCTCCCGTACCGTCACACCGTCCGGGACGTCCGCGATGGAGCCGGCCGGCAGGTACACCACGGCGAATTCCTCGGTACGGTCGGCGACTTCGACCCGGTAGAAGAACTTCATGGACTCCAGGTAGGCGATCAGATCGCCCTGCGTGCCCGGTTCGGCGTGCATCCACACGGTCTCGCCGTCGTCGACGAGATAGAGGGCGTGCTCGATGTGCCCGTTCGCGGAGAGGATCAGGGCCTCGGTGGCCTGTCCCGGGGCGAGTTCGCTGACGTGCTGGGTGAGCAGCAGATGCAGCCAGGCCAGCCGGTCGCTGCCGGTGACGGTGACGACGGCGCGGTGCGAGAGATCGACGAGGCCAAAACCTTCGGCGAGGGCGCGCTGCTCGCGGAACAGGTCACCGTAGTGCGCGGCGACGCCTTCGTCGCGGCCTTCGGCGGGGACGGCGCCGGGCAGGGACAGCAGGGGGCTCTTCATGCGACCAGCGTACGACGCGATTTACGGCTTGGGATCGGCCGCATCGTCCGTCCGGGCCCCGCCCTCGGATCCCGCCGCCGCCGACGCCGTGCAGTCGGTGCAGCGGCCGAAGATCGCGAAGTGCTTCATGTCCGTCTCGAAACCGAAGCCGCCCTTCAGCTTCGCGGCGAACTCGGCGACGACGTCGACATCGGCCTCGATGACGTTCGTGCAGTCACGGCAGACCAGATGGATGTGGTGGTGGCGGTCGGCCAGGTGGTACGTCGGCGCGCCGTGCCCCAGATGGGCGTGGCTGACCAGCTCCAGCTCCTCCAGGAGTTCGAGCGTCCGGTAGACGGTGGAGATGTTCACGCCTGACGCGGTCCTGCGCACCTCGCAGAGGATGTCGTCGGGCGTCGCGTGTTCCAGCGTGTCGACGGCTTCCAGCACCAGCTGCCGCTGCGGCGTCAGCCGGTAGCCGCGCTGCCGGAGGTCGGTCTTCCAGTCGGTGCTCACCACAGGCCCAGTGTAGGACCGGGTGAGCACCTGTCCGCAGCTTTGTGCGAGAGCACCCGCGAATGGGACAGCCCGAACGGGGCGGCCTACTTGAAGAACGCGATGCCGTCGTCCGGCAGGTCGCCCAGGCTCTTGGCCATCGCCTGGACCTCTTCCGGGGTGACGACCTTCTTCAGGTGCGCCGACATGTACGGGCGCAGCTCCACCTCGGGGGTGGCCTTCTCGCCGACCCACATCAGGTCGCTCTTCACATAGCCGTAGAGACGCTTGCCACCGCTGTACGGGCCGGAGGCCGCGGTACGGGCCACCGCGTCGGTGACCAGGTCGATCTGCGGCTTCTGGTCGGCCAGCTCGCCGTACCAGATCTCGATGACGCCCTGGTCGCGGACCATGACGATCTCGACCTTGCGGTCCTTGTCGATGCGCCAGTAGCCCGACTCGGACTCCAGCGGCCTGACCTTCTCGCCCTCGGAGTCGAGCACCCAGGTGTGCGAGACGTACTCCAGGAAATCCCGGCCGTCGTGGCTGAAGGAGACTTCCTGGCCGAAGTTGCACTGCTCGGCGCCGGGGAAGTCGGAGACTCCCGCGCCCGCCCAGTTGCCGAGGAGGAAGGCCAGCGGGACGAGGTCCGGGTGGAGGTCGGACGGGATCTCGATCATGAGCGGCTCAGACGATCTGTGAGGGGGTGATGAGCGGTGCGGACGCGGGTCAGCGCTGACCCTGGTACAGCTTCTTCACGGTCAGGCCGGCGAAGGCGAGAACGCCGACGCAGACCAGGACCAGCAGGGCGGAGAAGAATGCCTCAAGCACGGGAACTCCTTGGAGCGAGCGGTATGACAGCAGTACGGGGCCGGGCCCCAGCCTAATGGGTTGGGGCCCGGCCCGTCGGTTCGGGGTTTGCCCGGCGCCCGCCGGGAGGCAGGTCAGCCCAGCAGCTGGTTCTGCAGGATCAGCGTCTGGTGGAACGGAACCGTCGCCGTGCCCTCCTTGCCCTTGCGGGTCTGGACGACGAGGGCGAGCGTGTCACCGGCGACCAGGTACCCCTGGCGGACCTGCTCCTCGCCGTACGGCTTCGCCTCGTCGTACACGTACGACGAGGTGCCGCTCACCTTGCCGCCGCCGCTCCATCCTTCGTCGAGAACCGTCTCGGGCGCCCCGACGAGCGGCACCCCGGATCCGCTGCCGCCGTCGATCGAGTCCATGAAGCCCTGGGCGAACGCCGTCGAGTTGAACTGGACGAGATAGATCCGGGTCGACGTGCCGTCCGGCATGGTCCAGCCGCGGGCCGCGACGTGCCGCGGAGCGGAGTCCTTCAGGGTCCGGGTGATGTCGGAGCGCTTGTCCTTCACATACTCGGAGAGGTACTGCTCGGTGCTCACCCAGCCGCCGTCGAGCTTCTTGTCCGCGGTCGCTCCGGCCGGGGCGGGCAGCAGCAGGCGCCGCAGGTCGGCGTGGTGGACCTCGCCGGCATTGCCGTCGCTGTACGGACGGGGCAGACCGGCCGGGAGCGCGGGCAGGCCGAGCTCGGGATAGTCCCAGCGGCCGTCGCTCTCGGTGGCCAGACCGGGCACGTCGGTGCGCTCCATCGAGGTGATGCCCGCGGCTGTGCCGGCGCCGAGGCCCCCGCACACCAGGACGGCCGCCGTCCACCGCGCGACGGCCCGCAGGACACGCCGCGGCGGCCCGGGCGGGAGCGGCGGAGGCGGGAACAGGGGCGGCTCGGGAGCCTGCGGGACGGGGACGGGCGCGGTTTCGGTTCCGGTGGTCACGTCCGGCGTTTGCGTCGTCTGCTCGGTCATACGTACTCCCCCGGAGACGTGATGTGCTTGAGCTGGTCCTCAAGCAGTTCGGCGACTGCCGTCCGGTCGAACGGCTTGGTGCCGGACGCCGAGACGCTGATGCTCAGCTCGCCGTCGTACGCCAGGCAGTTCATCGACTCGATGGAGTCCTTGCTGCCCTTGCGCAGGACGTAGCACTTGGCGTTCCTCGTGTGCCCCTTGATCTTCGGCTCCTGGCGGAAGACGTCGAGGGACTCCAGGAGGCCCGTCCTGAAGGTGTAGAGGTTTCGGACGGCCTTCTTGTCCTTCATCCTCATGATCTCGGTGTTGATCACCATGCTGCTGCCGTCGGCATAGGAGCGGACGGCGATGCCCTCGATACGGAGCTTGTCGATCCGCTGCTCGTAGGCCCGGCGTTCCTTGCCCGCGAGGCCGTGGGCGCTCTCCTTCATGGCGGCGGTCGCGTTCTTGCCGCTCTGCTCGCCGTCGTTGCCCAGCTCCCCGTTGTCGGGGCCGAGCCGGTAGCCGCTCGGGACCGGCAGCAGCAGCTTGCTGAGCTCGGTGGAGGCCCTGCCCCGGGCCACGTCACCGGCCGGGTCCTTGCCCGGCTTGTGCGTGGGCGCCTTCCAGAGACTGGTCCTGGCGCTGCGGTCGGCGTCGTCCACCGTGATCTTGGTGTACGCGGCCGCGCCGCCGACCGCGGCCACCACCAGCACGACGGGGAGCGCCGTGAGGATCACCCGGCGCGCCCGGCCGGGGGAGGCCGGGGGAAGCGGGGTGACGGTCCCGGGCGTGTCGGCGTTCCCGTCCGGTGTGATCTGCGGCGTGGTCACGTCGTTCACAGGCGCTCCAGCTGTCGCTCGGCCAGCGTCCGGATGTCCTTCTTGCTGATCGGTACGGTGTCGAAGATGTGGATGTCGGCGACGATGTCGCCGCGGTACACGATGGCCCTGGCGTGGTACGAGGGCAGATAGCCCGGCTTCCGCTCCACCTTGTAGAGGTAGTAGCGGCCGTTGCCGCTGCCCTTGATCGCGTCGCCGTCGTTGCCCGCGCCGATCTCGGTTCCGGGCATGTACGAAAGCTGACCCTCGGCGAAGTCCTGGGCCCCCTGGAGGGTTCCCGGGCCGAACTGCACGAGGTGCGTCTCGGCGGTGCGGTACTGCCCGCGCTTCCAGGCGGCGCCCGCGGTCCGGCGTAGGTCGTACTCCAGGAAGTACTCGTACATGGAGCCCTCGTCCTTGAAGTTGCGGGCATAGAGGTCCAGGCCGAGCCAGCCGTCGCCGAGGCCCAGCATCGACTTGTCGTCGTCGCTCCAGCCCGCGGGCCTGCCGGCGAGGAGTCTGCGCAGGTCGCCGTCCGTCTTGACCTGCCGGTCCTGGGACGCGGGCAGCGGGTCCGGGACCTTGTCCGCGGGCAGTGCCTTCGCCGGGTACGCCAGATCGGGCTGCGACAGCGCGGGCAGCGGCGTCGGGGCGCGTCCGGCCTGGACGTCGTAGCCCACCGCGGTGCCACCGGCGATACCGAGGACTGCGGCAGCGGCGATCAGCAGAGCCGTACGCCCACGCGGGCGCCTCGCGACGGGCGCGGCGGGCGCAGGAGCGGGCACGGGCTCAACAGCGGGCGCGGGCTCAGCCACAGGCGCGGCCACCGGCTCCGGCGCGGGTGGCTCTGTCGCAGCGAGCGGTATCTCTTTCTCGGCGAGCGGCCCGGCCTGGCCGCCAGGAATGGTGTCTTTCGGTTCCAATTGGGTCCCCCCACGAGACCAGAGGCGCTGATTCCGTTATCCGCGCACACACCTGACTGCCACCGCAGCGATGAGGTTGCCCACCCGACGATTACAGTTCGGCATATGTCGAAGAAGCTCGTGATCAAGGTGACTGCCGGTGCCGACGCGGCCGAGCGCTGCTCGCAGGCGTTCACGGTGGCCGCGGTCGCGGTCGCCAGCGGTGTGGAGGTCTCGCTCTGGCTGACCGGGGAATCCTCGTGGTTCGCCCTGCCGGGGCGCGCCGCCGAGTTCGAACTGCCGCATGCCGCACCGCTGCCCGATCTGATCGAGTCGATCCAGGCGGGCGGGCAGATCACCCTGTGCACGCAGTGCGCGGCCCGCCGCGACATCACCGAGCAGGACGTCCTGAAGGGCGTACGGATCGCGGGTGCCCAGGTCTTCGTCAGCGAGATCATGGCCGACGGCGTCCAGGCCCTCGTCTACTGACGCACCCGCGCCATGGCTACTGGTGCCGCTTCTTGCCGTCGAGTTCGTCCCACCACTCGTCGGACTTCGGATCGCCGGACGGATCGTCCCACCAGCGGTCCTCCGGACCCCGGCGGTTGGCGACCATGGCCGCGACGGGTGGGATGACCATGGCGACGACACACATCGCTATCGCGGCGGGCATCGACCACAGCCTGACAAAGGACCAGGCCGAGACGAAAAGGACGATGCAGCCGCCCATCATCAGGAAATAGCCGCGACGGCGTCGGGCGTACATATCTCAAGCGTAGGCCCGTTCCCGCCCGTGCGAGCTTCCTCGCGAACGGCACGAAGGGCCGTACCCCGCATCAGAAGGCGTCCAACCCCCCGGGGTACGGCCCTTCGGCCGGCAGTGCGGCCGCGAGGCCGTGTTGTCCGGAACTAGACGGCGATCGCGACCTCGGAGAGGCCACCGGTCTGCGCCACGACCGTGCGGTCGGCGCTGCCGCCGGGAACCAGTGCGCGCACCGTCCACGTACCCTCGGCCGCGTAGAAGCGGAACTGCCCGGTCGCCGAGGTCGGGACCTCCGCGGTGAACTCGCCGGTCGAGTCCAGCAGACGCACGTAGCCGGTGACGGGCTCACCGTCGCGGGTCACGCTGCCCTGGATGGTGGTCTCACCGGGCTTGATGGTCGAAGCGTCGGGGCCGCCGGCCTTTGCTCCACACATGGTGTTCTGTCCTTCTGGTCGGGGGTCGTGCTGGTCCGGATCGTGCGGAGTTACTTGTTGGCGCCGAGCTCGATCGGCACACCCACGAGGGAGCCGTACTCGGTCCACGAACCGTCGTAGTTCTTGACGTTCTCCTGGCCGAGCAGCTCGTGCAGCACGAACCAGGTGAGCGCGGAGCGCTCGCCGATACGGCAGTACGCGATGGTGTCCTTCGCCAGGTCGACCTGCTCGTCCTCGTAGAGGGCCTTGAGCTCGTCGTCCGACTTGAAGGTGCCGTCGTCGTTGGCGTTCTTCGACCACGGGATGTTGCGGGCGCTCGGCACGTGGCCGGGGCGCTGGGACTGCTCCTGCGGGAGGTGCGCCGGGGCGAGCAGCTTGCCGCTGAACTCGTCGGGCGAACGCACGTCGACCAGGTTCTGGCTGCCGATCGCCTTCACGACGTCGTCACGGTAGGCGCGGATCGACTCGTCCTGCGCCTTGGCCTTGTACTCGGTGGCCGGGCGGGACGGGATCTGGTCGCCGTCGACGAGGTCGCGGGAGTCGAGCTCCCACTTCTTGCGGCCGCCGTCGAGCAGGCGGACGTCCTGGTGACCGTAGAGTTTGAAGTACCAGAACGCGTAGGACGCGAACCAGTTGTTGTTGCCGCCGTAGAGGACGACGGTGGTGTCGTTGCCGATGCCCTTCCCGGACAGCAGTTCCTCGAAGCCGGCCTGGTCGATGAAGTCGCGGCGGACCGGGTCCTGGAGGTCCTTGGTCCAGTCGATCCGGATCGCGTTCCTGATGTGGTTCTTCTCGTACGCCGAGGTGTCCTCGTCGACCTCGACGAGAGCGACCTGCGGGTCGTCGAGGTGGGCCTCGACCCAGTCGGCGTCTACCAGGACGTCACTGCGGCTCATTCTGTTCTCCTCCGGGGCAGTTTGCGGCGAGATGATGCGAGACGGTGCGTGATGCGGATGTACGGCGGCGCAGGGTGCGGCGCACGTGCACAGGCGATCGGGATGGGCCCTGACATCGGTCGAAGGGCCGGGGAATGCGGGGCGCCGAAGGCTCCCGCTCAGACAGTGCGACAGAGCATGGCGGCGACGCGGCACAGGTCCACTGCCCGCCGCTTCGTGAGATCCGCCCGTCCCCGCTGTGGGAGACCGCCAATAGAGCACTGCATGGGACCGATCGTAGGGAGGTACGGGCGGGCGTGTCACCGCCGTGTCGTATCGTGAGACACGATCGTCCGTGATACGAGACACGATAGGGGCGGAGCGCCCCTCGCATCGGTCCCCTGCCGTCGGGACACGCAAGCCATCTGCGGATCGGACGCGGCCGTCTCAATATGTGGCGCGCGGGGTCGTCGAAGCCCCCTACCCGGTCCCGGCAGGATCTATCCGGGTGCTTATCCGGCGAGCCGCACGTCCGTACCGACGACCGAGATCTCCAGGCCGTCGGCGGTCGGCTGGATCTTCTCCAGCTTCAGACCGCTGGGCAGGCCGCCGACCTCCCGCTGGAAGTCGGTCTTCTCGCGGACCAGACCCTCCAGGCCGGGGATGCCCTCACCCGGCACCTTGTCCGCGCGCACCTTCACGGTGTGGCCGTCGACCAGGGTGACGGTGGACAGGACACTGCGCGAGAGCCGTTGGCCGAGGACGTCGACCGTGCCGGTCACCTTCACCTTGCCGTCGCCGCCGTACGCGACGACGACGCCGTCGCTGGCGGCCGCGGTCAGGTCCTCGTACGAGATGACGGCGGAGCCGGTGGCCCGGGCGGCGGTGGCGCTGGAGTAGCCGTCGGCCAGCTTCACCTCGTGCAGCGCGGCGTTCATCCGGCTGATCCGGAGCCTGCGGCCGTTGGTGTCGGTCTCGATGCCGGAGATCTTGACGTCGACCTCGTCGAGCCGGTCCGCGGCGACCTGCGTGAGGAACGGGAAACCCTTGATGGAGACGTCCGTCGAACCGATCGTGGCGCCGGGGACCTGGACCCGCCCCTCGACCTCCGACTCGGCGAAGTACACCGCCGCCCGGTCGACTGCGACGAAGATCCCGCCCAGAACCACCGCTATGACCAGCAGTATTCGCAGTGCACGCATGCCCGCTCCTCCCCCACCCTGCATCCGGCCGGACCCCTGGCACCCATGCGTCCACCGATGGATGGACGCACAGCGCGCCCCGGGTGATCGACGAGCGAGCACCCCCCTTCGGTTCCCGAGGGGGGGTACCGGCCGTACAGTTCCCGCGCTAGGAGATCGCGCGGCCGATCAGATACACGGCGGGCGCCGCGGCGGTGAGCGGCAGGGCCACACCGGCCGTCATGTGGACGAACCGCGACGGGTAGTCGTAGCTCGCCACCCGCAGCCCGATCAGCGCGCAGCCGCCGGCCGCGAGGCCGAGCAGCGCACCCTTCGTACCGAAGTCGGTGAACGACCCCGCCACGGCACCGGCGCCCGCGGCGGCCAGCAGCGCGACCACGACCGAGACCGGTCCGGGCAGCGGCAGTGCGCGCACGAGCACGGCGGCCGCGACGGCCACTGCGCCCACCGTCACCGCGTCCGGGACCGCCGCGAGATGTCCGGCTGCCAGGACGGAAAGGGCGGCCGAGGCGACGGTCGCCATCAGCCCCTGCATCCGCTCGTCGGCGCTCGCGTGGCTGCGCAGCTGGAGGACCACGGTGAGCAGCACCCAGACGCCGAGCGTGCCGAGGATGGCGGCCGGTCCGTTCTCACGGCCCGCGGCGAGCAACGCGATGTCGGCGACGAAGCCACCGGCGAAGGCGAGTGCGATGCCCTGCCGGGCCGGCCACATGCCGTTCAGCCGGAACCAGCCCGCCGCGGTCACGGCCTGGAGCAGCACCAGCGGCACGAACAGGGCGTACTGCCCGAGCGCGGCACCGAGGGCGAGCAGCAGCCCGAGACCCGCGGTGATCGCGGCCGGCTGCATGCCCGGCGCGATGATCGGCGAGCGGCCCTCGGCGCGGGCGCGCTGGGCGTCGGTGACGCGGCTGTTGCCCAGGGTGGTGGGTGCGCTGTACCCGGCGGCGTCGAGCGCGGACGCGGCCGGGGGTGTGCCGGCGGGCGCGGGGGTGCTGGGTGCGGCCTGCGCCTCGGGGGGCAGGGGGTAGGAGCCGGAGGCGCCGGGGACGGGCTGAGCCGGCTGGACGGTCGGCTGGTACTGGGTGTCCCAGGTCTGGCCCTCCCAGGTCTGCGTGACACCGGGATCGTGCGGGCCGTGGGCGGCCACGGGTGCGGCGGGCTCCTGTGCGTGCCCGGTCGGCCACGCGGGCCCGGGGTTCGCCCGGGGCGCCTGGCTGGGGTCGTACGGGCCGTACGACTGCTGCGGGGCTCCGTACGGGGCCTGCTGATCGTAGGCCTGGGCGCCGTAGGACTGGTCGCCGTACGACTGGCTGCCGTGCGGCTGCTCGCCGTACGCCTGCTCCCCGTACGGCTGCGAGGGCTGTTGCTGCTGTCCGTACGGCTGCGCAGGCTGCGGCTCCTGGCCGTTCAGCGGGTCGTGCCCGGGCCCGTACCCGTAGCCCTGGTCCTGTCCGTACGGATACTGCTGATCGTTGCTGCTCATGTTCTGCGGTTCACCCTCCTGCGAACGGCGGGAGCACCTCGACCGTGCCGCCCTCGGCAAGGCGTACGGTCTCATGGCCGCGGGTCCCCACGGGGTCACCGTCGATCAGGAACGAGCACCTCTGCAGCACTCGGGTGAGTTCACCGGGGTGCCGCTCGCGCACCGCGTCGAGCGCCTCGGCGAGGGTCGCAGCGGTGTACGGCTCCTCCGCGGTCCCGGCGGCGGCCTTGGCGGCGGCCCAGTAGCGGATCGTTCCCGCAGGCATGGCGGCGTTCCTCTCGTCTCGCGTCAGCTGTCCATCATGGATCACCGCGCCACCGCCCAGTCGCCGATGCGGGTGAGCAGGCTCTCGTCCGCGGCGTTCTCGGCATGGCCCATGCCGCGCTCCAGCCACAGCTCGGCGCCCTCGCCCGCCGCGTCGGCCAGCATCCGGGGGTGGTCCAGCGGGAAGTACGGGTCCCGGTCGCCGTGCACGATCAGCAGCGGGGCCGGGGCGATCAGCCCGGCCGCCCCGGTCGGCGAGAGCGGCACCGGGTCCCAGTCGTCGCGGTCGATCCGGGTGCCGAACCCGTAGCGGCCGACGAGCCGGCCGAGGGGCCGGGTGACCAGCCAGTGCAGACGGCGCATAGGAGCCGTGCCCCGGTAGTACCAGCGGGCGGGGGCGCTCACGGCCACCACCGCATCCGCGTGCGCCCCCGTACGCGCTCCAACGCGCCCCTCGCGCTCACCGCCCGTGCGCCCCGCACGCCCCCCGATCGTTGATCGTCCCGTATACAGCGCCCCGTGCCGCAGCACCACGGAACCGCCCATGGAAAACCCCACGGTCACGATCCGCCGGTGTCCGAGCGCCCGCGCCCACTCCACCGCGGCCGCCAGATCGAGCACCTCGCGGTCGCCCACCGTCGACCGTCCGCCGGACCCGCCGTGCCCCCGGAAGGAGAACGTGATCACGGCCGCACGCTGGGAGAACACCTCGGCAGCACGTCGCACCGCGGGCCGGTCCACCGATCCGGTGAAACCGTGCGCGACCACGATCGCAGTCCCGGTCGCAGTACCGTCGAAGGATGTTTCCGCAGCGGCTCCGGCATCTGCCGTACATGGCTCGTACACCGCCTCGATACGCACTCCGTCATCGGTGCGCAATGTGGTGCGCAGCGGACCGGGGGTGATCAAGGAAACAGAAGAACTCCGAAATCGCCCCTCTGACACTGAACTCATGTGGGCTATTCTGCTGGGAAGAGGATCCGGGCAAAGCAGCCCCCGGGTCCTTTTGTGCTTCCCAAGCGTTGTTACGGCGACGTTTCCACAAGCTCAGCGGTCCCAGGGCGCGGGACCGCACCCGTTAAACCCGTATGACAGACGTCGTACGGCAAGCAGTGCGAAAGCCAGCACAAACGTACGAAGAAGTGCCGCATACTCCCCCGGGCCCAAGCCTGGGAGTGCCCCTCTCGCAGGGAACGAGGAGGACCGACGTAATGGGCGAGCGAACCGTGCACGATCATCGACCGACGACCCAGGCAGGTGGGCGGCGATGAGTTCACTGCTGCTCCTGACGAATGCCCTTCAACCGTCGACGGAGGTGCTTCCGGCCCTCGGTCTCCTGCTGCACAGCGTGCGGGTGGCACCGGCCGAAGGCCCCGCACTCGTCGACACCCCCGGTGCCGACGTCATCCTGATCGACGGCCGCCGCGATCTGCCGCAGGTGCGGTCGCTGTGCCAGCTGCTGCGGTCCACCGGACCCGGCTGCCCGCTGATCCTCGTCGTGACGGAGGGCGGTCTCGCGGCCGTCACCGCGGACTGGGGCATCGACGACGTACTGCTGGACACGGCCGGACCGGCCGAGGTCGAGGCCCGGCTGCGGCTGGCCACCGGCCGGCAGCAGATCAGCGCCGACGACTCCCCGATGGAGATCCGCAACGGCGATCTGTCGGTCGACGAGGCCACCTACAGCGCGAAGCTGAAGGGCCGGGTCCTGGACCTGACCTTCAAGGAATTCGAACTGCTCAAGTATCTGGCCCAGCACCCGGGCCGGGTCTTCACCCGCGCCCAACTGCTCCAGGAGGTCTGGGGCTACGACTACTTCGGCGGTACGCGGACGGTCGACGTCCATGTGCGGCGGCTGCGCGCCAAGCTCGGCCCCGAGCACGAGTCGCTGATCGGCACGGTCCGCAACGTCGGCTACCGCTTCGTCGCACCGGAGAAGGTGGAGCGGGCCGCCGCCGAGGAGGCCAAGGCGCAGGCCGCGGTGCAGGCGACCGCCGAACCCGTGTCCCGACCGGAGCAGCCCGCGGTGGCCGAGGCCGAGGAAGAAGCCCCGGTACGGCCTGCCGGCCGGTAGTGAATGACAGGTGGACCGAGTCCGTCCCGGTCCACCTGTCACCTGCTTGGTCCATCCGCGTAGACTGCCGCGCGTGGCCAAGGTGACGCGGGACGATGTGGCGAGACTGGCGGGTACGTCGACCGCGGTCGTCAGCTATGTCATCAACAACGGACCCAGGCCGGTCGCCCCGGCCACGCGTGAGCGGGTACTCGCCGCCATCAAGGAGCTGGGCTACCGGCCCGACCGGGTTGCCCAGGCGATGGCCTCGCGGCGGACCGACCTCATAGGGATGATCGTGCCGGACGCCCGGCAGCCCTTCTTCGCGGAGATGGCGCACGCGGTCGAACAGGCCGCCGCCGAGCGCGGGAAAATGGTGCTGGTCGGCAACTCCGACTACCGCGACGAGCGCGAGGTCCACTATCTGCGGGCCTTCCTCGGCATGCGGGTCTCCGGACTGATCCTGGTCAGCCAGGGCCCCAGCGAGCGGGCGGCGGCCGAGATAGAGGCCTGGGACGCACGGGTCGTGCTCCTGCACGAGCGGCCCGAGGCGATCGATGACGTCGCGGTCGTCACGGACGACATCGGCGGCGCCCAGCTCGCCACCCGGCACCTGCTGGAGCACGGCAACGCGTATGTGGCATGCCTCGGCGGCATGGAGTCGACCCCGTCGGTCGGCGACCCGGTCGCCGACCACGTGGAGGGCTGGCGCCGTGCGATGCACGAGTCGGGGCGCTCGACGGAGGGCCGGCTCTTCCAGGCCCCGTTCAACCGCTACGACGCCTATCAGGTGGCGCTGAAGCTGCTCGCGGGGCCGGACAGGCCTCCGGCGATCTTCTGCTCGACGGACGACCAGGCCATCGGTGTGCTGCGGGCCGCGCGCGAGCTGCGGATCGATGTGCCCGGTGAGCTCGCGGTGGCGGGCTTCGACGACGTGAAGGAAGCCGGCCTGACCGATCCGCCGCTCACGACGGTCTTCTCGGACCGCCCGGCGATGGCACGGGCGGCCGTGGACCTGGTGCTCGACGACTCGTTGCGGGTGTCGGGCTCGCGGCGGGAGCGGCTGAAGCAGTTCCCGTCGGCGCTGGTGGTACGGCGGTCCTGCGGCTGCGGGGAGCCCACGGTCGGGGTGCGATAGCCCCGGGCGGGTCGCGGCCTCTGCCCGTGCTCCCCGTACTCCCTTATATGGGGCATACGAGGTTCTGCCGGGCTTCTCAGCGCGTGCTCAGGCCCCTCTCATCTTCGACGGACACGCTCTGAGTCATGACAGAGAGCCAGCGCCCGAGCGGCGAGTACCCGATGTACCCCTCGTACGGCAACGGTGACGCGTCCTACCCGCCGCCGCCGTCCTACCAGCCCGCACCCGAGCCGGCCGCGCACCGGCGCCGGGCCGGGCGGCCGGTCGCCCTCCTGGCCGCCGTGGCGATCGCGGCGGCGGTCGTCGGCGGTGGCACCGCCACCGTCATCGGCCGGCTCACCGGCAACGACACGAACAGCACGGGCAGCGGTGTCGTCCCCGGCACCACCGTCTCGCAGAGCAGCAAGGGCACCGTCGCCGGTGTCGCCCAGGCCGTCTCGCCGATGATCGTCGAGATCAACGCGACCTCGACCGCGGGCGAGTCCACCGGCTCCGGTGTGGTCATCACGTCCGACGGCGAGGTCGTCACCAACAACCACGTCATCTCCGGCGCCTCGTCGGTCAAGGTGACGCTCAGCACGGGCAAGACGTACGACGCCGAGGTCGTGGGCACCGACGCCGACAAGGACCTCGCGCTCATCAAGCTCAAGGGCGCGAGCGGGCTGAAGACGGCCACACTGGGCGACTCCTCCGCGGTGGCGGTCGGCGACCAGGTCGTCGCGATCGGCTCGCCCGAGGGCCTCACCGGCACCGTCACCAGCGGCATCGTCTCCGCCCTCGACCGCGATGTCACGGTCGCCAAGGAGGACGGCAGCGGCCAGGGCCGGAGCCAGGGCGGGCAGGGCGGCGGACAGCAGTGGCCGTTCGAGTTCGGCGGCCAGCAGTTCAACGGCGACACCGGCGACTCCACCACCACGTACAAGGCCATCCAGACCGACGCCTCGCTCAACCCCGGCAACTCCGGTGGCGCGCTCATCAATATGAACGGCGAGATCATCGGCATCAACTCCGCGATGTACTCGGCGAGTTCGTCCAGCGGCTCCAGCAGCGCGGGCAGCGTGGGCCTCGGCTTCGCGATCCCGGTGAACACGCTCAAGGCCGACCTCGACACCCTGCGGGCCGGCAACGGCTCCTGAGGAGACAGCCATGCACCCCACGCACACCCCCACCGGCCCGGCCGACCTGGCCCTGCCGCTCGCGCTCGTCGCGGAACTGGCCGCGCTCAGGACCTCCGAACCGCCCCGCACCCCGGAGGTCCGCACCGCCGCGGCCCGCAGGCGCCGGGACGCGCGACGACGTGCCGCGGCCGTGCGAGGCTGAGAGCAGCCCGGACGGCACGCAGCGAGAAACGCACGGAACGAGAAGAGGACGACGAGCGATGAGCCCCGCCGAAGACGATCCGCAGCGCATCCTGATCGTCGACGACGAGCCCGCCGTGCGTGAGGCCCTGCAGCGCAGCCTCGCGTTCGAGGGATACGGCACCGAGGTCGCCGTCGACGGTCTCGACGCCCTCACCAAGGCCGAGTCGTACGCACCCGACCTCATCGTCCTCGACATCCAGATGCCGCGCATGGACGGGCTGACGGCGGCCCGGCGGCTCCGCTCCACGGGCACCACCACCCCCATCCTGATGCTCACCGCCCGCGACACCGTCGGCGACCGGGTCACCGGCCTCGACGCGGGCGCCGACGACTACCTGGTCAAGCCCTTCGAGCTGGACGAGCTCTTCGCCCGCATCCGCGCCCTGCTGCGCCGCAGCTCGTACGCGGCCGCGGCGGTCGGCGCCGTCCCCGACGACAATGTGCTGGCCTTCGCCGACCTGCGGATGAACCTCGCCACCCGCGAGGTCACCCGGGGCACACGCCGGGTCGAGCTGACCCGTACCGAATTCACCCTGCTGGAGATGTTCCTGGCGCACCCGCGGCAGGTGCTGACCCGTGAGCAGATCCTCAAGGCGGTGTGGGGCTTCGACTTCGAACCGAGCTCCAACTCCCTGGACGTGTACGTGATGTACCTGCGCCGCAAGACGGAGGCGGGCGGCGAGCCGCGGCTCGTGCACACGGTGCGGGGCGTCGGTTACGCGCTCCGCTCCGGCGGCGGTGACGGATGACCGGGCCCCTGCACCGGCTCCGCTCCCTGCCGCTGCGCTCCCGGCTCGCGCTGCTGGTGGCGACGGCCGTCGCGGTCGCGGTGGCGGCGGTGGCGGCGGCCTGCTGGTTCGTGACGAAGGCGCAGCTGGACCAGCAGATGGACGCGTCGCTGCGCAGTTCCAAGGTCGACGGGCAGTACCTGACGACCCTGTACGCCTACTGCCGAGGCACCAGCCCGCTGCCGCCCCGGCCGTTCCCAGGCGCGTACACCGTTCAGCTCGTCGACTCCCAGGGCACGGTGTGCATCGCCCCCCGCGCGTCGGCACTCTCCGTGAGCTCCGCCGACATCGCGGTGGCCGAAGGACAGAAGCCCGATGCTCTGCACTCGGCGAAGACCACGGACGGGACGGGGATGCGCGTCTACACCTACCCGCTGCTGCAGACCTCGCCCACTCCTGGTGGAACGTCGGGCAACATCGCCGTCTCCATCGCCCGCCCGATGAGCGAGGTCGACGAACCGCTCTCGACCCTCGCCTGGGTCCTCCTGATCGTCTCCGGCATCGGCGTGATCGGCGCCGGTGCGGCCGGACTCTGGGTGGCGCGCACCGGGCTGCGCCCGGTCGACGAGCTCACCGAGACGGTCGAACACGTCGCCCGTACCGAGGACCTCACCGTGCGCATCCCGGTCGAGGGCGAGGACGAGATCGCCCGGCTGTCCCGCTCGTTCAACTCGATGACCGCCTCCCTCGCCAGCTCCCGCGACCGTCAGGCCCAGCTGATCGCGGATGCCGGGCACGAGCTGCGGACTCCGCTGACGTCGCTGCGTACCAACATCGAGCTCCTCGCCCGCAGCGACGACACCGGCCGTGCCATCCCGCCGGACGACCGCAGGGCCCTGATGACGTCGGTCAAGGCACAGATGACGGAGCTGGCCTCGCTCATCGGCGACCTCCAGGAACTGGCCCGCCCCGACGCGGCGGTCCCCGGCCCGCTCCAGGTCGTCGCCCTGCACGACATCGCGGGCACGGCCCTGGAACGCGCCCGTCTGCGCGGCCCCGAGCTGACGATCCGGGCGGATCTGGCCCCCTGGTACGTACGGGCCGAGCCGGCCGCGCTGGAGCGGGCGGTGGTCAACGTCCTGGACAACGCGGTCAAGTTCAGCCCGCCCCGCGGCACGATCGAGGTGGCCCTGCGGGACGGCGTACTGACCGTGCGGGACCACGGCCCCGGCATCCCCGCAGAGGAACTCCCCCACGTCTTCGAACGCTTCTGGCGCTCCCCGTCCGCCCGCCAGCTCCCCGGCTCGGGCCTGGGCCTGTCGATCGTGGCCCGCACGGTCCAGCAGTCCGGCGGCGAGATCACCCTGCACCCGGCGGAGGGCGAAGGCACGGTGGCATCGATCATGCTGCCGGGGGCACCGCAGCCGCCGCCGGGGCGGTGAGGCGGGCTCAGAGTCGTCGGCGGAACTCCGCCACGAACTGAGGTGCGCCCCCGGCCGCCAACCGGTCGAGCAGTCCGTGCAGGTCACGCGGTTCTCGACGGTAACCTCCCGCCTGCTTGCGCAGGACGGAGAGCACATCCACGGGGGCAAGATCGAGCAGGTCCAGCAGAAAGTCGTCCGGTCGGATCACCTCGATCTCGTAGGGGTCCGCCGCCCGAGCCGGGAAGTCCTTCACATTCAGGGTGACCACGGCGTGTGCCTGCCCACAGACCGCCGCGGCCAGTACATGCCGGTCCTTCGGATCGTTCGTCATGGCCGGTACGAGCCCCGCGTATCCGCTCACCGAGCTGTCGGGGAACGCGCCCGACAGGGCCTCGACAAGCTGCTTGGCCTTCACCGGGGACACCTTCTCCGCGATGTTCCGCTCCAGCTCCTCCAGAATCCCGGCCGACCAGAGCGGCTCATAGAGCTCCGCCTCGGCCAGCCGCAACAAGGTGTCCCTGAGGTAGTTCGGAAAGAGGACGCAGGTGTCCAGGACCACGCGCTGTACATCACTCCAGGTACTTCGGCGTTGCGGGGACTCAGCTGTCGTAGAGGCCGGAGTCCTCGGTCAGCTCGACCAGCTCGTCCAGTCCCCGACGTCGCAAGGTGCGGCGCTTCTCCTTGTAGTCGAGCACATCGGCCAGCAGCACTCTGCGATGACGCCCGGGCCGGGAGAAGGGGACGCCCCCCTCGTCCAGGATCTTGACGAAGGTCGGCCGGCTGACACCGAGCAGGTCCGCGGCTTCCTGCGTGGTCAGTGTGGTGTTCACCGGGGCGACCGTGACGGCCTTGCCCTCGGACAACGCCCGCACGACCACCATGAGTGCTTCGTAGACCTCCGGCGGCAACGATCTGGTGGTGCCGTCCGGCCCGCGCAGCAAAGCAGGTTCCTCGGCCTGCGGAGTCCGGTCGAGGAACCTGCAGAGCTCGGCGATCTCCGCTCGGTGTTCGGGTAGCAGAGTCCGGTCTTCAGCGGTACTGCGCATAGCTCTGTCTCCTTCGAGGATGAGCCAAGCATGGCACAATTCGAAAGAAACGCAAACGCCCTGCGGAGCCGCTCGGGGCACCGCCTCGTCCCGGTCGGCCGGAAACACGCAGTGGGGCGGTGGGCCCGCCGGCCCACCGCCCCACTCACCCGCGTACGGGAGTTACTGGATGACCGTGATCCGGTCCGTCGCCGGCGGGGCCAGCGGTGCGGCGGCCGTGGAATGGGCCGCCAGGTAGGCGTTGAACAGGTCCAGGTCGGACGCGCCCACCAGCTTGTTGGTGCCCTGGCCGAGCGCCGCGAAGCCGTCGCCGCCGCCTGCCAGGAACTCGTTCATCGCGACGCGGTAGGTCTTCGCCGGGTCGATCGCCTCACCGTTCAGCTCGATGGTGTCGGTGACCACGCGGGCCGCGCCCGTCTTCGTCATGTCGAGGGTGTACGTGAGGCCCTTGGAAACCTGGAGGATCTTCGGGCTGGCCTCGTTGGAGCCGCTGACCTGCTGCTGGAGCGCGGTGATCAGCTGGGCACCGGTCAGGTCGACGACGTTCATCATGTTGGTGAAGGGCTGCACGGTGAAGGACTCCCCGTACGTCACCACCCCGTCGCCCTCGCTGCCGGTCGACGTGTACACCAGGTCCGCGCGGATGCCGCCCGGGTTCATGAACGCGACGACCGCCCCGCCCTTGTCCGCCGGGGCCAGGCCCTCCAGCTGGGCGTCCGCGATCAGGTTGCCGAGCGGCTTCTCGGGGGCCGTGGAGCCGCGGCCGTTGATGTCGGCGGAGATGAAGCCCTGCGGCCTGTTCGCGATGGGCGCCGCGAGGACGTTCCAGCGGGCGATCAGGGCCGTCATGTCGGTGGCCTTGGGCTGGTCCCGGGTGACGATGTGGTTCGCCGACTTCGGGTTCTTGGCACCGGCCGACTTCACCGACGTACGGACGATGTCCTTGGTGCGGCGGTCGTAGGTGAGGGTCGTGTCCGTGTACAGCTTGCCGAACGACGCCGCCGAGGTGACCAGGCGCGGGTTGCCCGACGGGTCCGGGATCGTGCACACGTACGCCTGGTGGGTGTGGCCCGTCACCAGCGCGTCGACCTTCGGCGAGATGCCCTTGGCTATGTCGACGATCGGCCCAGAGATGCCGTCACCGGCGCCGGAGCTGTCGCAGTCGTAGTTGTACGAGGCGGAGGCGGGCGCCCCGCCCTCGTGGATCAGCGCGACGATGGACTTGACGCCCTGCCGGTCGAGCTCCTTGGCGTACTTGTTGACCGTCTCGATCTCGTCGTGGAACTTCAGGCCCTTGACGCCGTTGGCCGTGACGATGTTCGGCGTGCCCTCCAGGGTCACCCCGATGAAGCCGATCTTGACGCCGTTCTTCTTCCACACCGTGTACGGCTTGAGGATCGGCTTGCCGGTCTTCTCGCTCGTCACATTGGCGGCGAGGTACGGGAAGTCGGCGCCCTCGAACTTCTTGTCCTTGTCGTAGCAGCCCTCGACCGGGTGGCAGCCGCCGTTCTGGAGGCGGGCCAGTTCGGTGGCGCCCTCGTCGAACTCGTGGTTGCCGACGGCCGTCACATCGAGGTCGATCTTGTTGAGCGCCTCGATGGTCGGCTCGTCGTGGAAGAGGCCGGACAGCAGCGGGCTCGCACCCACCATGTCGCCGCCGGCCGCGGTGATCGAGTACGGGTGCCCCTGGCGTGCGGTACGCAGCGAGGAGGCGAGGTACTCGACGCCACCGGCCGGGATCGTCTTCGTCGTGCCGTCGGCCTGCGTCTCGGTGACGTTGCCGGCCGAACCGGCCGGCGGCTCCAGGTTTCCGTGCAGGTCGTTGAAGGACAGCAGCTGTACGTCGACGGTACGCGCGGGCGTGTGGTGGCCGTGGCCGTGTCCGTTTCCATGGCCGCGGTCCTGGGCGCCTGCCGGCATCGCGGCCACGAGCGCGCCGACGGTGGCGAGCCCGGCCGCGGCGGCGAGCATCCGCCGGGACGCGCGGTTCTTCTGCGGTGTCGCTGACATCGGTCCCCTTGTGAGTTCAGCGGGAGATCTGAGATCTGAGAGTGGTGGCGAGTCTGGAGACTGCGTGCGGCAGCCTAGGGTCAACGCGCGTAGCGCGACAGGTGTCCGGGGTTACGAACTGGTTGCCATGCGGTCGGTTTCGGGTCCAACTCCCGCGTATCGCCCGTAGGGCGTACATAAATGGGGTACGGGGGGACGATCCCGCGCCTCCGCAGCACCCCCACCCCGTTATCTTTTTCGCGGTCCTGCAACGGGGCCGCTGGCCTCCGGGCCCGGTATGACTGTTGCCCCCTGTCGAAGGCATGACCTGGGGGGTGGTGTCGCCGGGTCCGGGGGTGTTCGTCGGAGACGCTGATCAGAGGTCCGGCCACCGTCCGGTCCGGCGCAATGCCGGGCAGTTCGCGGGCGGCAGGTCTGCATAACGTGGATGCGCGAGCACGACACCCGAGCCGAGGCCGGCACCGTCAACACCCCTGGAAGGGTGCGATGTTCGAGATCGAAGACGTGGGCGTGTTCCTCGGCCTGGACGTCGGCAAGTCCGCTCACCACGGCCACGGACTCACCCCGGCCGGCAAGAAGGTCTTCGACAAGCCGCTGCCCAACAGCGAACCGAAGCTGCGGGCCGTGTTCGACAAACTTGCCGCGAAGTTCGGCACCGTCCTGGTCATCGTGGACCAGCCCGCCTCCATCGGTGCCCTCCCGCTGACCGTCGCCCGCGACGCCGGCTGCCGCGTCGCCTACCTGCCCGGCCTGGCCATGCGCCGGATCGCCGACCTCTACCCCGGCGAGGCCAAGACCGATGCCAAGGACGCCGCGGTGATCGCGGACGCGGCCCGCACCATGCCGCACACCCTGCGCTCGCTCGAACTCACCGACGAGATCACCGCCGAGCTCACCGTCCTCGTCGGCTTCGACCAGGACCTCGCCGCAGAGGCCACCCGCACCTCCAACCGGATACGCGGCCTGCTCACCCAGTTCCACCCCTCCCTGGAACGCGTCCTCGGGCCACGTCTGGACCACCAGGCTGTGACCTGGCTGCTGGAGCGCTACGGCTCCCCGTCCGCCCTGCGCAAAGCCGGCCGCCGCAGGCTCGTCGAACTGATCCGGCCCAAGGCCCCACGCATGGCCCAGCGGCTGATCGACGAGGTCTTCGACGCGCTCGACGAGCAAACCGTTGTGGTCCCGGGCGCCGGCACCCTCGACATCGTTATCCCCTCTCTCGCCGCGTCCCTGGCCGCCGTCCACACCCAACGCCGGGCAATGGAAGCCCAGATCAACGCCCTGCTGGAGGCCCACCCTCTTTCCCAGGTCCTGACCTCGATGCCCGGCGTCGGCGTCAGGACCGCCGCCGTCCTGCTGGTCACCGTCGGCGATGGCTCCAGCTTCCCCACCGCCGCCCACCTGGCCTCCTACGCCGGTCTCGCGCCCACGACAAAGCAGTCGGGCACCTCTATCCACGGCGAACACGCCCCCCGAGGCGGAAACCGGCAGCTCAAACGCGCCATGTTCCTCTCTGCCTTCGCCTGCATGAACGCCGACCCCGCCTCCCGCGCCTACTACGACAAGCAACGCGCCCGCGGCAAGACCCACACCCAAGCCCTCCTCCGCCTCGCCCGCCAACGCATCAGCGTCCTGTTCGCCATGCTCCGCGACGGCACCTTCTACGAGACTCGGGCGCCGAAAGACGTTGAGCTCGCCGCGTGACCCCAGCAACACCGAACTACCCCAAACCCACCACGGGCGCCTTGACGAAACACATAGAGGCACCACCCCGCCCCCGTACGCTCGTAGACATGACGACTGACGTACCTCTCCCCGCCCCCGGACGCGAGATCCAGACGCTCGACGTGCTCACCCCCGAACAGGCCGGAGCCGTGTCCGGGCTGCTCGCCGAGGCGGCCCGGTCCGATGGCAGGCAGGCCGTGTCCGAGCAGGGGCGGCTGCAGCTGCGGGGCGGGCGGCGCGAAGGGGTGCGGCATCTGCTGCTCACCAGCGGGCCGGTCCTCGTCGGGTACGCGCAGTTGGAGGACACCGACCCCGTCGAGGCTCCGGCCGCCGAGCTGGTCGTGCATCCGGCGTACCGCGGGCAGGGGCACGGGCGGGCGCTGGGGGCGGCCCTGCTCGCCGTCACGGGCAAGCGGCTGCGGGTGTGGGCGCACGGCGGGAAGTCCGCGGCCCGGCATCTCGCGCAGGTCCTCGGACTCTCCCTCTTCCGCGAACTGCGCCAGCTGCGGCGGCCGTTGAGCCCACTGGACATCGCGGATCCGGTGCTGCCGCCCGGAGTCACCGTCCGCGCCTTCGTGCCCGGCGAGGACGACGCCGCCTGGCTCGCGGTGAACCGCGCCGCCTTCGCCCACCACCCCGAGCAGGGTTCGCTGACCCAGCGCGACCTGGACGACCGCAAGGCGGAGCCCTGGTTCGACCCGAAGGGGTTCTTCCTGGCCGAGCGCGAGACCGACGGCGAGGCCGAGCTGATCGGCTTCCACTGGACGAAGGTGCACGCCGATGAGCACCTCGGCGAGGTGTACGTCGTCGGCATCCGGCCCGACGCGCAGGGCGGCGGGCTCGGCAAGGCACTCACCGCGATCGGGCTGCGCCACCTGGCCGCCGAGGGGCTGCCGACCGCGATGCTCTACGTCGACGCGGACAACAAGGCGGCCCTGGCCGTCTACGAGCGGATGGGCTTCGCCACGCACGAGGTGGATCTGATGTACCGCACGGAGTCCTGAACAGGCACAACAGCGGCCGCGAGCCGTCCGGGGGCGGTGTCTCTTGACGCCGCCCCTTTTCTGCGTCACGCTTTCACTACTCAATTAGTTAAAGGGGTGAACATGGCAGGGTCCGCAGCGGTCGAGTTCCGCATCGATCGGCGCAGCGGCGTCGCCACTTACCTCCAGATCGTCCAGCAGACCAAACAGGCCCTCCGCCTCGGCCTGCTGGAGCCCGGCGACCGGCTGCCCACCGCACGCGAGGTCGTCGAGGCCACCGCCATCAACCCGAACACCGTGCTCAAGGCCTACCGGGAGCTGGAGCGCGAGGGCCTCGTCGAGGCCCGGCGCGGGCTCGGCACCTTCGTCACACGGACCCTCGGCGGCGCCGCGGCCGCCGACGACGCGCCACTGCGCGCCGAGCTCGCCGACTGGGCCCGCCGGGCCAGCGCGGCCGGCCTGGAGAAGGACGACGTGAGCGCGCTCTTCACCGCCGTACTGGACAAGACTTTCGAGGGGGATCAGGCCGGATGACAAGCGCTGCGATCGAGGCCGTCGGCCTCGGAATGAAGTACCGGGGCAAAGGCGGGGGCTGGGCGCTGCGCGACTGCTCGTTCCGGCTGCCCGCCGGGCGCGTGTGCGCCCTCGTCGGTCCCAACGGTGCGGGCAAGTCCACCCTGCTCGCCCTCGCCGCGGGCTTTCTGCGGCCGGTGGAGGGGGCGGTACGGGTGCTGGGCGAGGCACCCGGCCGGGCGCGGGCCAAGGTGGCCTTCGTGGCCCAGGACAAGCCGCTGTACCCGCAGTTGACCGTCGCCGGCACACTCTGGGCGGGCGCCGAGCTGAACCCCGCCACCTGGGACCAGGACACCGCCGAGCGCATCGCCGGGGAGCTCCCGCGCGACACCGCGGTCCGCAATCTCTCCGGCGGGCAGCGCACCCGGCTCGCACTGGCCCTCGCTCTCGGCAAGCGGCCCGAGCTGCTCCTGCTGGACGAACCGATGGCCGACCTCGACCCCCTCGCCCGCCACCAGCTGATGGGCGCGCTGATGGCCGAGGCCGCCGAGCACTCCACCACCATCGTGATGTCCTCGCACATCCTCGCCGAGCTGGAGGGCGCCTGCGACTACCTCCTGCTCGTCGACGGCGGCCGGGTCCGCCTCGGCGGCGAGACGGACGACCTCCTCGCCGCGCACAGCCTGCTCACCGGTCCGGTGCGGGACACCGCCCCGCACACCGTCGTCGAGTCCCGCACCGCAGGACGTCTGCAGACCACGCTGGTACGGAGGCAGGGCACCGTGGACGCCACCGTCTGGGAGGCCGCGGAACCCTCGCTGGAGGAGCTGCTGCTGGCGCATCTGCGCTCGCCGCAGGCGCCCTCTCTGCTGACGCCGAGCGCCGAGGCCGGCCAGGAGGTGGCTGCCGTATGAGCACGATCGCTCTGCGCGGACCGGCCCGCGTGGTCGTGTCCCAGCACCGGCGGGCCCTGCAGCTCATGGCCGCACTCCCGGTCCTGGCCGTCGCCGTCCTGGCCGGCACCTGGCTGTGGACCGACCATGTCGCGGACGCCTTCGCCGCGACGGGCTGCTCGGTCCGGCACACCGTGCCCGGCTGCGTCGACACGGTCAACGGCTTCCTCGACCGCCAGAACTGGATGAAGGAGGTCCTCGACTGGTCCGGTCTGCTGATGACGGTCCTCCCCGCGTTCGTCGGGATCTTCGTGGCCGGACCGGTGATCGCCCGCGAGATGGAGAGCGGCACGTACAAGCTGGCGTGGTCCCAGTCCGTGACACCCACACGCTGGCTCGCCGCCAAGCTCGCCGTGCCCGCCGTCGCGACACTGGCCTCCGTCTCCGTGCTGTCGGCCGTCTGCGCCTGGGCCCGATCCCGGGAGAGCGTCGCGCACCTGCCGACGGAGCGGTTCGACCGCACGGTGTACGGCTCGATCGGCACCGTCCCCGTCGGCTACGCCCTGTGCATGCTGGCCCTCGGCGCGCTCATCGGGCTGGTGCTGCGACGCACCGTCGCCGCGATGGCCGTGACCGTGATCGGGTACGGCGTGCTGGTGATGACCCTGAACACCATGCGCAACGATCTGTGGCCCACGGTGACGGACACGTTCAAGCCGGGGAGCGGCTACCGGTTCCCCGACGGGTCCGCCGATGTCGGGCAGGGCTGGCTGACCGGCAGCGGTGGACGGCTGCCCGCCGATGCCTGCCTGGACCGGGCCACCGACCTCGAACAGTGCCTGGCCGACAAGGACATCACCCTGCGCTACCTCGACTACCACCCCGCCTCGCACTTCTGGCCGCTGCAACTCGTCGAGACCGGCATCCTGCTCGCCCTGGCCGCGCTCGCCGCCGCCCTCGCCTTCCGGGCGCTGCGCCACCGCCACGACTGAGCCCGCCCGCCTGCCGGGCCCCTCCGGAGGGGCCCGAAACGGTTCATATGACCAATCCGCCCACCGCACACCGCTTCCTGCACGTCATGTCGCCGTTACCGGCCATTCAGAAGGGCTTGCAACCCTCTCAGGATGCAGCCAGCTGTGCCGACCCCCCGCAACGGCGGAAATCCCGGCCGGGACCGTGCAAACCACACGGACCGTGTGTTCCCCGCGATCTCCGCCCCCTCCGGCGCGCCCTCGGAGCCCACGACGCGGAACAATAGGGCCATGAGCCAGCAGCCCAGCTCCGAGGTCCCGGTCCAGCCCACCAAGCAGCCGTCGGTCGGCTCGCTCGCCGCGCACCGGCCGCACGCGGTCGCCTCGTCGTCGTCCAACGGCGCCGCGCTGTCGACCGCCGCCGACCTCGATCCGGACATCGACGCCGACGTCGACGCCTACGAACCCGACGTCGACGGGAACGAGCTGCCCCACGGCCGTTTCCTGGACCGCGAACGCAGCTGGCTCGCGTTCAACGAACGCGTGCTCGAAATGGCCGAGGACCCCGCGACACCCCTCCTCGAACGGGCTAATTTCCTCGCCATCTTCGCCTCCAACCTGGACGAGTTCTTCATGGTCCGGGTGGCCGGACTGAAGCGCCGCATCGCCACCGGCGTCGCCACCCGCTCCGCCTCCGGACTGCAGCCCCGCGACGTCCTCGACCTGATCTGGACCCGCTCGCGCGAGCTCATGGCCCGGCACGCCGCCTGCTACCAGCAGGACGTCGCCCCCGCCCTGTCCGACGAGGGCATCCAGCTGATCCGCTGGCCCGACCTGACCGAGAAGGAACAGGCCCGCCTGTTCACCTTCTTCCGGCAGCGCGTCTTCCCCGTACTGACCCCCCTCGCCGTCGACCCGGCGCACCCCTTCCCGTACATCTCGGGGCTCTCGCTCAACCTCGCCGTCGTCGTACGCAACCCGGTCAGCGGCCACCGCCACTTCGCCCGGGTCAAGGTGCCGCCGCTGCTGACCCGCTTCCTGGAGGCCTCGCCGCAGCGGTACGTACCCATAGAGGACGTCATCGCCGCCCACCTCGAAGAGCTCTTCCCGGGCATGGAGGTCCTCGCCCACCACATGTTCCGCGTCACCAGGAACGAGGACCTGGAGGTCGAGGAGGACGACGCCGAGAACCTCCTCAAGGCCCTGGAGAAGGAGCTCATGCGGCGCCGCTTCGGCCCGCCGGTCCGCCTGGAGGTCGAGGAGTCCATCGACCCGTACGTGCTGGACCTGCTCGTGCGCGAGCTGAAGGTGTCCGACGCCGAGGTCTACCCGCTGCCCGGACCGCTCGACCTCACCGGGCTCTTCGGCATAGCGTCCCTGGACCGGCCCGAGCTGAAGTTCCCCAAGTTCATCGCGGGCACCCACCGCGATCTCGCCGAGGTCGAATCCGCCTCTGCGCCCGACATCTTCGCCGCCCTGCGCGAACGGGACGTGCTCCTGCACCACCCGTACGACTCGTTCTCCACCTCCGTCCAGGCGTTCCTGGAGCAGGCCGCGGGCGACCCGGACGTCCTGGCCATCAAGCAGACGCTGTACCGGACTTCGGGCGACTCACCGATAGTGGACGCCCTCATCGACGCCGCCGAATCCGGCAAGCAGGTCCTCGTACTCGTCGAGATCAAGGCCCGCTTCGACGAGCAGGCCAACATCAAGTGGGCGCGCAAGCTGGAGGAGTCGGGCTGCCATGTGGTCTACGGGCTCGTCGGCCTCAAGACCCACTGCAAGCTCTCGCTCGTCGTCCGCCAGGAGGGCGACACGCTGCGCCGCTACTCCCACGTGGGCACCGGCAACTACCACCCCAAGACCGCCCGGCTGTACGAGGACCTCGGCCTGCTGACCGCCGACCCGCAGGTCGGCGCGGACCTCTCCGACCTCTTCAACCGGCTCTCCGGCTACTCCCGCCGCGAGACCTACCGCCGGCTCCTGGTCGCCCCCCGGTCCCTGCGCGACGGGCTCATCTCCCGCATAAACAAGGAGATCACGCACCAGCGGGCCGGGCGGACCGCCTACGTCCGCATCAAGGTCAACTCGATGGTCGACGAGGCGATCATCGACGCCTGCTACCGGGCCGCCAGGGCGGGCGTGCCGGTGGACATCTGGGTACGCGGCATCTGCGCGATCCGCCCCGGCGTCCCCGGACTCTCCGAGAACATCCGGGTCCGCTCGATACTCGGCCGCTTCCTCGAACACTCCCGGGTCTTCTCGTTCGGCAACGGCGGCGAGCCCGAAGTGTGGTTCGGCAGCGCCGACATGATGCACCGCAACCTCGACCGCCGGATCGAAGCACTGGTCCGGGTCACCGACCCCGCCCACCGCGCCGCGCTCAGCCGGCTCCTGGAGACCGGCATGGCCGACACCACCTCGTCCTGGCACCTCGGCTCCGACGGGAACTGGACCCGGCACGCCACGGACACCGACGGCCAGCCGCTACGGCACGTACAGGAAATGCTCATTGACGCCCGGAGGCGCCGGCGTGCGACGCCATGACCACCAGACGACGCAGGCGGACCTTACGGCAGGGGCGGTGCTCGCGCCCTACCTGCAGGAACAGGCCGCCGAGTTCCTCCGCAGCCTGCGCCTGCACCGTGAGAACAGCGCCCCCACGGACGCCGGGACCCACGCAGCCGAGGAAGCCGCCGGGGCGCTGCGCCGCTCGTCCCGCCGGATCGGCGGCACCCTGCACACCTTCCGGGTGGCGCTGGACGCGACCTGGGCCGAGCAGCTCCGTACCGAACTGGCCTGGCTGTCCGGCACCCTGGCCCGGGAGCACGCCTACGCGACCCGGCTGAGCCGGCTCCTCGAAGCGCTGCACGCCCTGTCCGGCACCTCGCTGCCCGCCGCCCGTACGGGATCCGGCGCCGATGCGGCCGACGACAAGGAGCGCGCCGCCCTCGGCGTCGGCGCCGCCCGGGCCGGGGCGCTGCTGGAGCGGCAGCTGACCCTCGCCCGGACCCGCGCGCACTCCGCGGCGCTCCAGGCGCTCGGCTCCTCCCGCTTCCACGCGGTGGCCGACGGGGTCGCGCTGCTCGCCTCCGAGGTACCGCTCGCCGCGGCGGCCACGGCCCCGGCGGAGGAGATGCTGCACGGGCCGGCCGACCGGGCCGAACAGCAGCTGCTCGGCGCGGTGGCCGCGCTCCCCTCGGACGAGGCGGTCGAGCCGTACAACGAGGCGCAGGACGCGCCCTGGCACCGGACCCGGCTGCTGCTGCGCCTGCACCGGTACGCCCACGAGGTGGTACGGGGCGCACCCGACCCGGTCCTGGCCGCGCCGGGGCACGCGCTCGATCTGCACCGGGATGCGGCGGAGGCGGCCGCGGCCGCGGCGTCTGCGGCCCGAACGCCCCGGATCGCGCCCGCGACCGCGTACGCCCTCGGGGTGCTCCACGCCGACCAGCGGCACGAGGTGGAGGCGGCCCGCGCCGTGTTCCGCGAGAGCTGGCCGTACGCGACCGCGGCGGTGACCGCGCCGTGAGCGGGCCCGTGCTCGCCGCGGGGTGCGTGCTGTGGCGCCGCTCGGAGCACTCCGGCGAGCTGGAGGTCTGTCTGGTCCACCGGCCTCGTTACGACGACTGGTCGCATCCCAAGGGCAAGCTGAAGCGCGGCGAGTCGACGCTGGACGGCGCACGGCGCGAGGTCCTGGAGGAGACGGGCCACCACTGCGCACCGGGCGCCGTGCTGCCCACCGTCCGGTACGTGGTGAACGGGCGCCCCAAGGAGGTCGCCTACTGGGCGGCCGAGGCGACCGGCGGCTCCTTCGTACCGAACGCCGAGGTCGACCGGGTGAGCTGGCTCTCCCCGGCAGCGGCCCGCACCCGCCTCACCCAGCCGCGCGACCGGGACCTGCTGGACGCCTTGCTGATCGGCCTGCCGCACAGCACATCCAGCCCTTCCGGCGACTGAGGCCACAGGCCCGAGCCCGTACCGGCGGTGCAGAACCGCACCGTCCGACACGGTTCACCTTCCGTTCACTCTCCTCCGTAGGCGCCTTCACCTGTTCTGCCTAACTTCGGCTGTGCACGGTGCGCGGCGAAACCGCCGCAGCACCCACCACATCGCACGCCGTCGTAGAACAAAACTGACCTCGGCGGCTCCTGGAAGGAAACACCCGAAAGTGAAGCTTCAGCGCAAGAACCGGCTTCGTGCCACCGCGCTCGGTGCCCTCGCCGTCTCCAGCGCCCTGGTCCTCACGGCGTGCGGTTCCGACAACAACAGCGGCGACGCGACCACCGGTGGCAACGGCGGCAAGACGACCGCCGCGTCGGACATCAAGTGTGACGACGCCAAGGGCCAGCTGCTCGCCTCCGGCTCCAGCGCGCAGAAGAACGCCATGGACCTCTGGGTCAAGAACTACATGGCCGGCTGCACGGGCGTCGAGGTCAACTACAAGTCGTCCTCCTCCGGTGAGGGCATCGTCGCCTTCAACCAGGGCACGGTCGGCTTCGCCGGTTCCGACTCGGCGCTGAAGCCCGAAGAGGTCGCCGACTCGAAGAAGATCTGCAAGACCGGCCAGGGCATAAACCTTCCGATGGTCGGCGGCCCGGTCGCCATCGGTTACCACCTGGAGGGTGTCGACAGCCTCACGCTGGACGCCCCCACCCTTGCCAAGATCTTCGACGGCAAGATCAAGAAGTGGAACGACGCGGCGATCGCCAAGCTCAACACCGGCGCCAAGCTCCCGGACAAGGCCATCCAGCCCTTCCACCGCTCCGAGGACTCCGGCACCACGCAGAACCTGGGCAAGTACCTCGGTGCTGCCGCCCCGAGCGACTGGAAGTACGAGGCCGAGAAGAAGTGGCCGGCCCCCGGTGGCCAGGCCGCGTCCGGCTCCGCCGGTGTCGCCGCCCAGGTGAAGCAGGTCGACGGCTCGATCGGCTACTTCGAGCTCAGCTACGCCACCTCGCAGTCGATCTCCACCGTCGACATCAACACCGGTGGCTCCGCCCCGGTCAAGGCCTCCTCGGAGAACGCCTCCAAGGCCATCGCCGCCGCCAAGATCAAGGGCACCGGCAAGGACCTGGCGCTCGACCTCGACTACACCACCAAGGCCGAGGGTGCCTACCCGATCGTCCTGGTGACGTACGAGGTCGTCTGCGACACGGGCAACAAGGCCGAGACCCTTCCCACCGTCAAGTCCTTCCTGACCTACACCGCCGGTGACGCGGGCCAGAAGCTCCTCTCCGAGGCCGGCTACGCGCCGATCCCGACCGAGATCAACGCCAAGGTCCGCGAGACCATCGCGTCCCTCAACTAGTAACAAGCAACACCAGCAGCACCCGCAGCAACACAAGGCAGGCCGGCCCGGAGCACCCCTCCGGGCCGGCCATCGCCACCACCCATCCGGTGCACCGCCGCCAGGGGAGCCCGCCGCTCCCCCACACAGACCGGAAAGACCATGGCTTCCACCACACCGATAGACACGCCGCCGGCACCGCCGGTGGCGCGCAGGCGCGCCAAGCCCAAGACCGGGCGCGCGGGCGACAAGGTATTCCTGGGCCTCTCCAGGGGCTCGGGCATTCTGCTGCTCGTGATCATGGCGTCGATCGCCGCGTTCCTCACCTACCGCGCCACGCTCGCCGTCACGAAGGACGAGGGCAACTTCCTCACCACCTTCGACTGGAACCCGGCCGGCGACCCGCCGGTCTTCGGCATCGCGGTCCTCCTCTTCGGCACGGTCGTCAGCTCGATCGTCGCGATGGCCATCGCCGTCCCGGTCGCTGTCGGCATCGCCCTGTTCATCTCCCACTACGCGCCGCGCAAGCTGGCCGCGCCCCTCGCATACGTCGTCGATCTGCTCGCCGCAGTACCGAGCATCGTGTACGGCATCTGGGGCGCCCTCTTCCTGGTCCCGTACCTGGAGGGCCTGAACCTCTGGCTCGACCAGTTCTTCGGCTGGACCTACCTCTTCGAGAAGACCGAGGTCGGCGTCGCCCGCTCGCTCTTCACCGTCGGCATCCTGCTCGCGATCATGATCCTGCCGATCGTGACCAGCGTCAGCCGCGAGGTCTTCCTCCAGGTCCCGAAGATGCACGAGGAAGCCGCTCTCGCCCTCGGCGCCACCCGCTGGGAGGTCATCCGCCTCTCGGTGCTCCCCTTCGGCCGCTCCGGCGTGATCTCCGCGTCGATGCTGGGCCTGGGCCGTGCGCTCGGCGAGACGATGGCCGTCGCCACGGTCCTGTCGCCGAGCTTCGTCATCTCCGGGCATCTGCTCAATCCGGGTGGCGGAACGTTCGCCCAGAACATCGCCGCGAAGTTCGACGAGGCCGACCAGTTCGGGCGTGACGCCCTGATCGCCTCCGGCCTCGTGCTCTTCATCCTCACCCTGCTGGTCAACGGCGCGGCCCGGCTGATCATCGCCCGCCGCAAGGAATACTCGGGGGCCAACGCATGAGCCAGGCAGCCAACACCGGCATCCAGGAACGCCCCACTCCGATGGCGCCCGCACACAGGACCAGCCTCAGCAGCCGGTCCCTTCCCCGCTGGGCCCCCCTCGCCTTCGCGGCCGTCGCGCTCGCACTGGGCGTGGGCACGGGCGCGGCGGCGGGCTGGCACAGCCGCACCCAGTGGGGACTGTTCTCCGCCCTGCTCTTCGTCGTCATCTCCTACGTCACGACGACGGTCGTCGAGAACCAGCGCCAGGCCAGGGACCGGCTCGCCACCAGCGTCGTCTGGGTGTGCTTCCTCCTCGCCGTCGTCCCGCTGTTCTCGCTGATCTGGACCACGGTCAGCCGTGGTGCCAAGGTCCTCGACGGTTACTTCCTGAGCCACTCCATGGCCGGTGTCCCCGGCATCGAGCCGGGCGGCGGCGTCTACCACGCGCTGATCGGCACCCTGGAGCAGGTCGGCATCGCCACCCTGATATCCGCCCCGATCGGCCTGCTGACCGCGGTCTATCTGGTGGAGTACGGCAAGGGCGCGCTCGCCAAGGCCGTCACCTTCTTCGTCGACGTGATGACGGGCATCCCGTCCATCGTCGCCGGTCTCTTCATCCTGTCGATCATGCTGATCGCGAAGCTCCAGCCGTCCGGCCTGATGGGTTCGCTCGCGCTCACGATCCTGATGATCCCGGTCGTGGTCCGCTCCACCGAGGAGATGCTCAAGCTCGTCCCGAACGAGCTCCGCGAGGCATCGCTCGCCCTCGGCATCCCGAAGTGGCGCACCATCCTGAAGGTGGTCATCCCCACCGCGATCGGCGGCATCACCACCGGTGTGATGCTCGCGATCGCCCGGATCGCCGGTGAGACCGCGCCGATCATCCTGCTGGTCTTCGGCAGCCAGCTGATCAACTCCAACCCCTTCCAAGGTGCACAGTCCTCGCTCCCCTTCTACATCTGGGAGCAGTACAAGATCGGCAGCGAGGCGTCGTACGACCGTGCCTGGGCCGCTGCTCTGGTCCTGATCGCCTTCGTCATGATCCTCAACCTGGTGGCCCGCGGCATCGCCCGCTGGAAGGCCCCGAAGACCGGCCGCTGACCGCGGCACGAAAGAAGCAGTGATTCAGATGGCCAAGCGCATCGACGTCAGCGGTCTGTCCGCCTATTACGGCTCCCACCTCGCCATCGAGGACATCTCGATGACCGTGGAGCCCCGCTCCGTGACCGCCTTCATCGGCCCGTCCGGCTGCGGCAAGTCCACCTTCCTGCGCACCCTGAACCGCATGCACGAGGTCACCCCCGGTGGCCGCGTGGAGGGCAAGGTGCTGCTGGACGACGAGAACCTGTACGGGGCGAACGTCGACCCGGTCACCGTGCGCCGCACGGTCGGCATGGTCTTCCAGCGTCCGAACCCGTTCCCGACCATGTCGATCTTCGACAACGTCGCGGCGGGCCTCAAGCTGAACGGCTCGTACAAGAAGAACCAGTTGTCGGACGTCGTCGAGAAGTCCCTGCGCGGCGCGAACCTCTGGAACGAGGTCAAGGACCGGCTGAACAAGCCCGGTTCCGGTCTCTCCGGCGGTCAGCAGCAGCGCCTGTGCATCGCCCGCGCGATCGCGGTCGAGCCGGACGTGCTGCTGATGGACGAGCCGTGCTCCGCCCTGGACCCGATCTCCACCCTCGCCATCGAGGACCTGATCGGCGAGCTGAAGGAGCGCTTCACGATCGTCATCGTGACGCACAACATGCAGCAGGCGGCCCGAGTCTCGGACCGCACGGCGTTCTTCAACCTCTCAGCGGTCGGCAAGCCCGGCAAGCTCATCGAGATCGACGAGACGGAACGCATCTTCTCCAACCCGTCCGTCCAGGCCACCGAGGACTACATCTCGGGCCGCTTCGGATAAACCCCAAGGATGGCCTTTGGGTGCTGCATGGCGGTGCCACCCGTAAGGCAAAGGGTTCGCCCCGCTCCCTGTACAGGGGGCGGGGCGAACCCGTCTGGCCGGCCGAACTCAAGCCCGTACGGCGATCGAGGACAAAGCGGCCACCGGACGACCCGGGTGACCCCACGTCCCGTCACCCGAACAGCAGCACCACAACCCCATAACTCGCGGCAGCCACCAACCCCGCGGCCGGCATCGTGATGAACCACCCCAGGATGATGTTCTTGGCAACCCCCCACCGCACCGCGTTCACCCGCTTCGTGGCGCCCACGCCCATGATCGCCGAGGTGATCACATGCGTCGTGGAGATCGGCGCATGGAACATGAACGCCGAGCCGAACATGATCGACGCACCCGTCGTCTCCGCCGCGAACCCCTGCGGCGGGTCCAGCTCGATGATCTTCCGGCCGAGCGTACGCATGATGCGCCAGCCGCCCGCGTACGTACCCAGCGAGAGCATCAGCGCGCAGACGAGCTTCACCCAGACCGGAATCGGGTCGCTCGGGCTCTCGACATCGGCGATGACCAGGGCCATCACGACGACACCCATCGTCTTCTGCGCGTCCTGCAGACCATGACCGAGCGCCATGCCCGCGGCCGAGACCGTCTGGGCGATCCGGAAGCCGCGCTTGGCCTTGTGCGGGTTGGCCCTCCGGAACATCCACATGATCGCGACCATCACCAGATAGCCGACGATCAGACCGATGACCGGCGAGAGGAACATCGGGATGACGACCTTGTCGAGCACCCCGTCCCAGTGCACCAGCGTTCCGCCGGCGAGCGCCGCACCGACCATGCCGCCGAACAGCGCGTGCGAGGACGAGGACGGCAGCCCGAAGTACCAGGTGACGAGGTTCCAGATGATCGCACCGACGAGCGCGGCGAAGAGGATTCCCATCCCCTTGTCCCCCTCGGGGGTCGCGATCAGACCCTCGCTCACGGTCTTGGCGACACCGCTGCCGAGAAACGCACCCGCGAGGTTCATCACCGCGGCCATCGCCAGCGCCGCACGCGGTGTCAGTGCACGGGTGGAGACGGACGTGGCGATCGCGTTCGCCGAGTCGTGGAAGCCGTTGGTATAGGTGAAGCCGAGCGCGACACCAATGGTCACGATCAGCGCAAAGGTGTCCACGTGGTTCAGGACTCCTTGACCGCGATGGTCTCCACCGTGTTGGCGACGTGCTCGAACGCGTCGGCCGCCTCTTCCAGCACGTCCACGATCTGCTTGAGCTTCAGCACCTCTATGGCGTCGTACTTGCCGTTGAAGAGGTGGGCGAGCAGCTTGCGGTGGATCTGGTCCGCCTGGTTCTCCAGACGGTTGACCTCGATCCAGTATTCGGTGAGGTTGTCCATGGTCCGCAGACTCGGCATCGCCTCGGCGGTCAGCTCGGCCGCCCGTGCCAGCACCTCGATCTGCTGCTCGACTCCCCTGGGGAGTTCTTCGACCTGGTACAGCACGACCAGGTCGACGGCCTCCTCCATGAAGTCCATGATGTCGTCGAGCGACGATGCGAGGTTGTAGATGTCCTCACGGTCGAACGGCGTGATGAAAGAGGAGTTCAGCTGGTGGAAGATCGCGTGGGTGGCGTCGTCCCCCGCGTGTTCCGCTGCCCGCATGCGCTCCGCGATCTCGACTCGGGAGGCAGAGTCCGCCCCGAGCAGTTCCATCAGGAGTTTCGAGCCCGTGACGATGTTGTCCGCGGATGCGGAGAACATGTCATAGAAGCTCGTCTCCCTGGGGGTCAGACGAAAGCGCACGTGGGGTCCTCGGGGTGCTTTGGATTTGGTCAGGCTGATGCTAGGCGCATCATCCGGCCACGGCTAACCGGCATTCTTCAGTGTCGCGCATCGGGCCCGGTGATCAGCACGGGCCCCCGGTCACGTTTCGGCAGAATTCGTTAGGATATACCCACCAGGGGTATATAAACGGCAGGGTAAAGGGAAAACGGGAGGCAGCAATGACCACCACCGAGGCCGCCGGGACCACCGCCTCCACCACTGTGGAGAAGGAACCCGCGGAGAAGGAAGCGGTGGAGACGGGAGCGGTCGTCACCGACCACGACCGGGGTATACACGGCTACCACCACCAGAAGGCCGAGCACCTCAAGCGGCTGCGCCGGATCGAGGGCCAGATCCGCGGTCTGCAGCGCATGGTCGACGAGGACGTCTACTGCATCGACATACTCACCCAGGTCTCGGCGTCCACGAAGGCGCTCCAGTCCTTCGCGCTCCAGCTGCTGGAGGAGCACCTGCGCCACTGCGTCGCCGACGCGGCGGTCAAGGGGGGCGAGGAGATCGACGCGAAGGTCGAGGAGGCCACGAAGGCGATCGCCCGCCTGCTCCGTACCTGACCGGGTGCGGGCCGCCCCGCACTCACCCCCGGTGCTCGGCCTGCCGGGGGACGGTGGTTCGCTCGGCGGTCACCCGGACGTTCAGCACCTCGTCGATACGGTCCGCACTGAGCCGTTCCCCGACGGCGGCCGACGCGGCGATCATCAGCTCTCCGCAGAGCTCGATCTCGGCGAGGGCCACATGGTCGGATACGGTCCGCGCGCTGAGCGTCACCACGTCACTCACCTCTCACTGCCGTCGCCGGCTTCCTAGCGTAGGGAGCGGACCACGTGCCGCGCATGGCACGGACGGACCATTTCGCGCCACCGGCCTGCCTACGTCCCCGTCTTCGTCCGTCTGTCGCGCGGCTACCGCTGCTGGATCCTCCCGGTGTAGATGTCGCGTTCGTCCGGCAGCCGTACGGTCACCGGCACCCCGAATCCGTACAGCAGCGTCGTCGACACCACCTCCGCCGCCGGTCCCTCGTTGGCGAAGCTGAACCGGTGGCGGACCTTGCGCAGCCGCCCCTGGTCGTCCAGATACGCATCGAACGGCACCGTGTCCGTATGGAAGCCCTTCGCCGCCGCGGCGAGGGCTCCACGCGACTGCGGCGAGGCCTCGCTCGCCGCCCGGCCGATGTCCGAGATCCCCCGGTAGTGCCGCACGGCCACCCCGGCGAGATCGGTCGTCCCCACGTACGTCGCCTGCTGCGCCCCGCGCAGCAGCTCGGCGGCGGCCATCGGATCGGTCACCCCGCCGGTGACCAGATTGCCGTCCTCCAGGGTCGTCGTGTCGATCCTGACCCACTTGTCCGCGGGCACTCCGGCGCCGCGGTTCATCATGTAGAGAGCGCCGGGGGTCAGCAGTTCGGTGATGGGGCGGTGCTCGTCCTCACCGGCGGCGTCCTTGGGCAGCACGACCTTGAGCCGGCCCATCTGACGGCGGAAGTCGTACGTGCCCCGGCCCCTGATCGTCACCCGCGTCCCGCCCGCCGCGGTCTCCATCGACGTACGCACCTCGGCACTTCCGGCTCCGGCCCCGGGCGTGGCCCCGGTCATCCGCCCCGCCCCGGTCCCGCTCGTCGTCCCCGCCAGCACGGCGGCCGCGCGGTGGACCGCGTCGAGGGAGGTGTCGGCCCCGCCCCGTTCGTCGGCCATGGCACGGTCCCCGCCGCCACCGCCGCCCGCGCATCCGGCGGTCGCCGCCATCACGCCCACCACGGCAAGGGCGCAGACAGCGCGCGCCCCGCCTCCGGACCTGTGCTGCTGCACCACCATCGCCTGCCAACCCCCAACGACGTACCGCTTGCCCGAGCCCCCCACCCGTTCCGCATAACGACAGCCCGTGTCCCCCGTCACGCCGCTCCCCTACGCCACGCCGCCGGGTGGCCGCGCCCAGTACCGTGGACGGGTGTACGTCCAACACACCGAAGAGGCCCCGCAGACGTCCCCCACCCCCGCGTCCTCCGGACACGAGTCCACGACCGTGGAACGCGGCTCCTTCTGCACCGCCCGCTGCAGCTGCGGCTGGTCCGGACCGGCCCGCCGCTCCCGGGACCGGGCGCGCACGGACGCCGCGGAACACAGCGCGGCGCCCTGACGTCGTACCCCCTCCTCCTTCCTCTTCCCCCCACCGACCGGCCCATGAGTGCCCTGCCCCGGAGGCCCGATGAACCTGCCGCTCCTGCCCGACCGGCGCACCCTGCTCACGGCGGGCGTCGCAGCAGCGCTCACCGGCGTCACGGCGACCGCCTGCAGCGGCGCGTCCGGCTCCGGTCCGAACTCGGGCGCCGAATCCGGCGGCGACCCCTCGGGCACATCGGCCACCAAGGGCAGCACTCCCGCCGCACCGGCCTCGTCGAAGCCCTCCCCCTCCGGCCCGGCGGACTGGTCAGCCCTGGCCAAGAGCCTCGACGGCACCCTTGTCCGTCCTCAGGACGCGGCCTACCCGACGGCCCGTCAGCTCTACAACACCCGCTTCGACGGCCAGAAACCCGCCGCCGTCGCATACGTCAGGCACGAGGCGGACATCCGCGAGTGCCTGGCCTTCGCCCGCCGCACCGCCACCCCCGTCTCCATCCGCAGCGGCGGACACTCCTACGCGGGCTGGTCGAGCGGCAACGGCCGTCTGGTCATCGACGTCTCGTCGCTGTCCCGCGTCGAGAAGACCGGCGCGATCGGCGCGGGCGCCAAGCTCATCGACGTCTACCAGGGCCTCGTCCGCCACGGCCTGACGATCCCCGGCGGCTCCTGCCCCACGGTCGGCATCTCCGGCCTCACCCTCGGCGGCGGCCATGGCGTCGCCTCCCGCGCGTACGGGCTGACCTGCGACAGCCTCACCGCGGCGACCCTCGTCACGGCCGACGGCAAGACCCTCACCGTGGACGCCAAGCACCACCCGGACCTCTTCTGGGCGCTGCGCGGCGCGGGCAACGGCAACTTCGGCGTGGTCACCGAGCTGAGGTTCCGTACCCGCCCGGTCCCGCAGACCGTCACCGCGTACATGTCCTGGCCCTGGTCGCGCGCCCGCTCCGTCATCACGGCCTGGCAGGAGTGGGGGCCGTCCCAGCCCGACGAGATCTGGTCCTCGGCCCATCTCGACGCGGGCCCGGGCGGCGTCGACCCGACGGTCTCGGTGGCCGCGTTCAGCCTCGGTGCGTACGGTGACCTGCAGAACGCCGTCGACCGCCTCGCCGACCGGATCGGCGCCCCGGCATCCTCCGTCTCGCTGCGCCGCCGCAGCTACCAGGAGGCGATGCTCGGGTACGCGGGCTGCGCGGGCATCTCCGACGCCCAGTGCCATCTGCCGGGCACGACACCCGGCCGCACCCCGCAGGGCACGCTCCAGCGCGAGACGTACGCCGCCGCATCCGATTTCTACGACCGCTCCCTGTCCCCGGCGGGCGTGAACGCGCTGCTCGACCGGGCCACGGCATTCACACGGATTCCCGTGAGCCAGGGCGCAGGCGCCGGTTCCATCGCGCTCACCGCGCTCGGCGGGGCGATCAACCGGGTCTCCCCGCAGGCGACGGCGTTCGTCCACCGCCGCTCACGCGTACTCGCCCAGTACATCGGCGCCTGGAGCCCCGGCACGGCGGGCAAGGCCCAGCAGGACTGGCTGAAAAACACCCACGCGGCGATGCGACGGTACGCGTCCGGGGCGGCGTACCAGAACTACACCGACCCGACGCTGACCGACTGGCGCCAGGCCTACTACGGTTCGGCGGCCGACCGTCTCACCCAGCTGAAGAGGCAGTACGACCCCGGCCGTCTCTTCACCTTCCCGCAGGCTCTCTGACTCCCGAAGGTCTCTGACGCACGGTCAAGGGCGCGGCATGACAACGGCCTGCCGCGCCCTTCCTGTCCTCTTCCCTACGCGGCCAGGTCCTTCTCGCCGTTCCCGCCGCCCGTTCCCGGGCGCGGCTCGGGGATCCCGAGCGCCCCCGACCGCCCGTCGGCCGCTGCCGAGGACACCGGCCGGCGCGAACGCACGAGCCGTCCGAGCCGGTCCGAACAGGAGACGGCCGTCACCAACGGGGTCAGCAGCATCATGGCCAGCGGGGCGAGCAGCAGCGCGGCTGCCGTGCCGAGGGCGAAGCCGCCGATGACGTCGGTCGGGTAGTGGACACCCATGTAGATCCGGCAGAAGCCTTCCAGCAGGGCGAGGCCGATCGCCGCGATGCCGAACTTCCGGTTGGCCACGAAGAGCCCGACGGCCAGGGCCATCGCCATCGTGGCGTGGTCGCTCACGAAGGAGAAGTCGTTCTTCCCGTCCACCAGGACATCCAGCCCCTGGTGGTCCCGGAACGGGCGCGGCCGCTCCACGAAACCGCGGATCGGGATGTTGATGAGCAGTGCGATCCCGGCGGCGAGCGGAGCCCACACGATCCCGGCGACCGCCGTCACCGAATCGTCGGCCGTGCCGCGCCGGCGTACGCTCCACCAGCACCACAGGACCACCAGGACCATGCCGAGCATGATCCCGTACTCGCCGACGAACTCCATGACCCGGTCGAACCAGGTGGGAGCGGACTTCGCGAGTCCGTTGATGTCGTAGAGCAGGCTGACGTCGGGGTTCGACCCATCCAGTGCGAGTCCAGCCATCTGCTGCGGCCCCTTGCCTTGTCTGCTGCCGCGGGGCACGTCCATGTGCACCGCTTTGACGAACCCCCGTGTCGGTTCGATCACTATGTGGATCGGTAATTCGGTCGTGCGTGGTGGCTGGTCTGCCGGTCCACCCAGGGAACGACGCGCTCCGGGTGTACGTTCCACTCTCCACCGAATGATCACCATGACGTTATCGAAGAGTGACTCATCATCGCAGCTCAGGGCCCAGGCTTCACGGAGAGTTCCGGCCACCGCCGCCCGTGCATCATCCCGTCGGCAGGGCGGTCGGAAGAGCCGCGGCCCCGTCCTTGGTCACGCGCGTCGCGCCGAAGTAGTCGGGTGTATCGATCTTGTCGAACCGGATCACTGCACCGGTGTAGGGGGCGTTGATCATGTACCCGCCCCCGACGTAGAGCCCCACGTGATGGATGGCCCGCGAGTTGTTCAGATCGTCCGAAAAGAACACCAGGTCTCCGGGGAGCAGCTCGTCCCGCGAGGGGTGCGGCCCGGCGTTGTACTGATCGTTCGCCACGCGCGGCAGCTCGATGTCCACGGTGCGGTACGCGGCCTGGGTCAGCCCCGAACAGTCGAACCGCCCGCCCTGCTCGGCCGTTCCGTTGCCGCCCCACAGGTACTTCGTACCGAGCTTCTTCTGCGCGAAGTAGATCGCCCCGGCCGCCTGCTGCGAAGGCTGCACCCGTCCGACGGGCCGGGCGAAGCTCTTCTCCAGGGACCGGATGACGGTGACGTAGTTCTGCGTCTCCGCGATGTCCGGGACCCCGCCCGCGCGGATCACCCGGTACGCACCGGCGTTGTACGCGGCCAGCATGTTGTCGGTCGGGTCCCCGGGCACCTTCTTCACGTACCCGGCCAGTTCGCAGTCGTACGAGGCGGCGGACGGGATCGCGTCGGCCGGATCCCATACGTCCCGGTCCCCGTCGTTGTCCCCGTCGATCCCGTGTCCGGCCCAGGTGCCCGGGATGAACTGGGCGATGCCCTGAGCGGCGGCGGGACTCTGGGCCCGGGGGTTCCACCCGCTCTCCTGGTACAGCTGGGCGGCCAGCAGGGCCGGGTTGATGGCGGAACAGAGGTTGCCCCACTTCTGCACCAGCGGCTGGAACTTCGCGGGCACGGCCCCCTTCGCCAGCCCTACGGCCCCACTGCTGCCGGAACCGACGAGTCCGGCAGCGGCCGAGTACGTACCGACGACGAGCAGCGCCACGAAGCACATGGCCATGCCTGCGCCGATGCCACCGACCACCCAGAATTTCCGCACCCCTCAACCATCCCCCATCGGAGCCGGGTTCATGGGCGGTTTCGCGGGTGTGTACGAATCATCCGGGTCGTCAGGGTCGTTGACCGGCCACTCCGGCGTACTGACCTGACGTCAGGACGCTCCGGCGGACCAGTAGTCGGAGTGCACGTTGGGGCGCGGAAGCGGGTAGACCCCTTCGTAGGCAGGTCCGTTCGGCTCGGAGGCGGAATCGGCGACCTTCGACTCCTTCACACAGGGACTGTCCGCCTCGAAGAACGCCTGTCCCTTGCCGCGGAAACTCACACTGATACCGAAGCCGTCCTTCGTCTGCGCGTAGACCGCCGGGAACACCTTGTCGTTGTTCTTCGCCTTGATGCGGTAATCGCTCTTGCGCCAGAACTGCTCGACCTGGTCCAGGAAGCTCTGCCGGCGCTCCGCCGACACGATGGTCATCACGGTGCGCCTGCGCGTCACATCGCAGCTGCCCGTCGTCGTCGGGCCGTGCGCCCACTGCACCTCGGGGTCGATCTGGTCGAGTACGGCGTCGAGCATGCCGTCGGACCGTTCGGCGGCCTCCTGCATGTTCATGTCGCTGGTCTCCTCGGTGCTCCCGGTGGAAGCCTTTGTGCTGCTGCCGCCCGACCGTCCGTCGACGCTGCCGCAGCCGGCCAGCGCGAAACCGACAGCCAGGGTCGCCGCGACGATCTGGAACCTTCGCTTCATCGCTGTTCCTCCATCTTGAGCCTGTCGGAGTGTCCCGACACGATCAGAGCGATGCCGTCCGCCGACATGGCGTCCCGTACCGGATCGAAGTAGTTGGAGTGCGCGTCGAAGCTCACACCGTTCGTGCTGATCAGCGGCTGGCCGGGGGCCACCGGGAATCGTGTGGCCCCGAAGGCCCTGCTCGCCGGGTCCTTGCCGAACCAGAGGTCGTCGTCGCCCGGATCGGCCAGGTCTCCGGCGAAGTATGCACCGGCGGGGCCACCCAGGATCATCCCCACCGCGCCCACCGCGGCCTGCGTCTTGGACGGGAGCTGGGTCACCGGGTCGTTGGCCGCGGCGCCGACGAAGACGTGCCCGCTGCCGACGCCGAGGTCCACGGCACGATCCACTCCCACCCCCGGGCTGCCGACCAGGATGATGTCGTCCACGCCCGGAATGCCGCCGTCGCGCTGCGTCGCGGCACCCACGGTGCGTGAACCGTAGGAGTGCCCGATCGCCGTGATGTGCGGGTCCTTGTTCTGGTTGGTGGCCGCGATGCCGCCCATGAAGTCGCTGTAGGCCACGCCGCCCTTCTCCGCCCGGCCGGTGCCCGCGACCGCCAGGCTCCGCAGCCCGTCGGGGGTCTGCGGTGCGTCGTAGCCGAGCCAGACGATCGACGCGGTGGACTGCTCGTACCCCTGGGCGCCGATCGCCGTGTCACGGGCACGCTTGAGGTCGTTCTTCGCGAACTCCTCGTCGAGGGAGGTGTTCAGCCCCGGCACATAGGCCGACACGTTCTTCGAGGTGTCGGGGTTCCCGAAGGAGACGATCGCCCGGCCGTTCCCCTCGTCGCTGATGCCGAGCAGATACATCGGCGGCGAGCTCCCCTCCTTCAGCTGCCGGTCGATCTCCCGCAGGCCCGCCAGCTGGTCCTTCGACTTGGAGTCGGTCTTCCCCTCCAGCTTCGACATCAGCTCCGGGAGGTTTCTCCGGTTGGCCGCGTCCCTGTCCGCCGCGGGAATGCCGTCGAGATTTCCGATCCGGTCCGGGGAGAGCTCCAGGTACTGATCGCGCTGTTGCTGCGTCAGCCCGTCCCACCAGTCCTTGCGTTGAGCGGCGGTGGCATTTTTCGGGATGCGGTCGTTGAGGTAGTCGCGCTCCGCGTCCCGTACCGCCGCCTCGACGCGCGTACCGGAGCCGGGCAGCCCGGCAACCGCGCCGCCGCCCCCGCCGGACGCCTCGGTCATGTCCCAGGCGGCCGCGACGTATTCGCCCTTGCCCCACTTGTCCCCGGCGCCGTGTGCGGCCTGGGCGTACTGGTCGGCGATGCCCTTTGCGCTGTCGACGGGGTGGATGACCGTGTCGACGACGCCGCTGACGTCACCCCAGAGCCCGTCGTCGCCGACGACGCCGGTGAGGAAGTTGCCGTCGGAGGGGCGGGAGGAGGCCGGGTCAGGGGTTTGTCTACCCGCGTCGACCTGCGAAGAAGAAGAGCCGGTGGCCGAGCCGGAGGATGAGGAGGTGTCGGCGCCACCGGCCGAGGTGGACCCACCGGAGGTGTCAGATCCTCCTGCCCCGGTGCCACCGGTCACGGTCGAGCCTTCAGAGCCCGCGCCTCCGGCGGAATCGGATCCGCCGCCGGTCGAGGTGCCGCCACCGCTACCCGTATCCGTATCCGTATCCGTGCCCGTATCCGTGCCCGTATTCGTGCCATTGCCGGCGACCACGTCGACATCGGGTGCCGGGCAGGCGCTTCCGGTCAGTCGGCAGATGGCGTTCCGGATCTCCCCGGTCAGCTGCCCGCCGATGCCCGTAGCCACGAGCCCGCCGACGAGGGCCACGACCACGAGGGTCATTCCCAGGTACTCCATCGCGGTCTGACCGGAGTCCCGACGCCACTTGATCAACCGCGCGATGCTGAACGGCCGGTGCCCGGCACGCTGTTCAGGACCGAGCCCGAACCATTCGCGCGAGCCGGACCGCAACAGCAGAACGACGACGACAACCGGCACCACCAGCTGCGCCACACCTTGCCCACCGGTGTCCTCACCCAGCACCGCCAGGGCGCCGAGGATGAGCCAGGCATGTACGGCGAGGAGCCCGCGCCGGATCCAGACACCGCCGGTGCGCAGGTACAGCGAGAGTACGAATCCGGTGACGCCGGGCAGTGCGGCGTACAGCACCATGCCCAGGAGGTGACCGTCCACCGCGTCGACGGACGAGGCCACGACCAGCGCGTCGATCGCGCCCACGACCGTGACGACGAAGAGCAATCGAACGAGAATCAGCACCGCCTGCAGCGAGCGCGACAACGACTGCCTGCCCGGACGGGCGTCGGCACCACGCACATCGGCGCCATCTGGAGCGGCTAATTCTCGTATGCCAGACACGACGAGTCTCCCAGCTTTGTGAGTGGGCGCAGCGACAGTTCGATCGGTCTCTGTATGCGACCACACCAACACGGGGCGCGGCATGGGCCCCAGGGCCCAATGCCAGACTCAATGTCCCCGGTGACCAGCACGTCCTTTATCCGCACCGAGCGGCTGGTTACGGGTCATTGGGGACGATGAGACTGCGTCAGGGAGCCCCGGCGGACCAGAAATCGGAGCGGACGTTGGGAGGCGGAACTGGCTTCCCAACGTGCACCTCTTCGCCAGGAGCCGGGGTTGGCGGCGCAACCCTGGACTCTTCGACGCAAGGTGTCGCCACTTCGAAGAATGCCTGGCCGCGTCCTCCGATGAGGAGCCTCACTCGGAACCCATCCGGCGTCTCGAAATAGGTTGCAGGACTTGCAGCGTTGGCATTGACTCCGAGTTGGCGATATCCAGATTCCTTCCAACCTCGCTCCACGATTCCGAGGAAGCTCCCTCTACGCTGTTCGGAAATTACGGTCACCACAGCACGACGCCGAGAAACGTCGCAACTTCCTTCCGTGCTCTCTCCGTGAACCCAATTAACTGGCGGATGAATTCTCGCAAACGTATCATCGAGGATCCCATCTGCCCTGTCCGCAGCTTCTTGCATATTCATGTTCACGTTGCCTCCACCATCACTCGAAGCTGGCGAGCCATCCACGGATTCACACCCGAAAAGAAGCATCGATGCCGCGATCAAAAGAGCGGCGGACACCCTCATCTGGGACGCTCCCGTTGAATCTCTTCCGACTTCCCCGAAACGATTCTTGCGATATTGTCCGCTGACATCAGATCCTTAGAAGGGTTGAAATAATTTGAATGCGCCTCCACCGGGCCATGGCCTCGCTCGAACGGGCGCGGACCATCACTCACGGCAAACCTGTTTGCCCCGAAGTCTCGGTGTGCCGGGTCAGTTCCAAACCAGACCTCGCTGTCGTCAGACTGTGCATCCTGTGACGCGTATCCGGCGAATCCGCCAGCAAGCCCCCCTGCTGCACCACCGATGACAGCGCCAACTGGACCCGCGCTCGCGCCCAGCACGAAGCCCGTCGATGCCCCGCCAGCAACACCAGCCCCGATTCCGCTCGCCTCCTTGCTATTGGGCAATTTGGTAACCGGGTCATTCTCAGCCGCCCCCACGAAGACGTGATCCTTACCAACACCTAGATCTTCGGCGGTTCGTGCACCCGTCCCCGGGCTGCCCACCAGAATGATGTCATCAGCACCTGGAATGCCACTTCGCTCCTGTGCAGCCAAGCCGACAGTCAAGGACCCATACGAATGACCAATGGCCGTAACGTGCGGGTCTCCGTACTGACTGGTGGAAGAAATTCCAGCCATGAATCTGTTATATGCATGAGCGCCAGCCCTAGCATTTTGTTCACCCATTACATCCAAGTTCCCCAAAGGATCACCGGCTGACGTCTGCGGTGCGTCGTATCCAAGCCATACAATCGAAGCGCTCGGAGACTCGGGGTTCATTTCCTTGGCCCCTAGAGCCGTATCCCTAGCCCGCTTCAAATCACTCTTCGCGAATTCCTCGTCGAGGGCCGTCCCCAACCCCGGCACATACGCCGAGACATTCCTTGCCGTATCCGGATTCCCGAACGAAACGATCGCCCGTCCATTCCCCTCGTCCCCGATGCCGAGCAGGAACATCGGAGGCTGACGGCCCTCCCTCAGCTGCCGGTCGATCTCCCGCAGGCCTGCCAGCTGCGTCTCCGATCTCGGGTCGTCGCGCCCCTCCAGCTTCCCCATCAGCAGCTGCAGGTTGTCCCGGTTCGCCGCGTCCCGCACCAGCGCCGGAATGCCGTCCAAGTTTCCGATCCGGTCCGGGTACACCGCCAGGTACTCCTCGCGCTGTTCGTCCGTCAGGGCGGACCACCAGGCCTTCCGCTCGGCCGGGGAGGCGTCGTGGGGGATGCCGGCTTTCAGGTAGCCGCGTGCCGCATCCCGTACCGCCGCCGCGTCGCCCGCCGCGTCGGCCCACGTGGTGTCGGGGACCTTCAGGCCCTCCTCGGCCCTCAACTTGCGCAGGATGCGGGCGTACCGCCAGTCGATCTCGGCCGCCGTCCGCACGGCCTTGGCCACCCGGTCCGCGATGTCCCGCGCCTTCGCCGCGTTCGGGTTGGGCGCGACCAGGCCCGACGGCGGCAGCAGGCCGGGCGCCTCGCCCACCGATGCCTTCCCGCCCGGCAACGGCTTGCCGTCGATCAGGCCCTCGCCCGCGGCCGGGTACGTCACCGAACCGTCCGCGTGCACCGTGAACTTCAGGGACTCCGCATCATCCAGCGCCTCCCGCAACGCCCGTTGCTGGGCCCGCAGTTCGTGGGCCAGGCTGTTCAGCGTCGTACGGAGCAGACCGCACTCCGTGTAGACGTAACCCAGGTTCCGGCTCATCTGCTGGAGCCGCCCGACCGCCGCCTCCGCCGCCGCACCCCGCTGCGTACCGCGCAATCCGTTCAGGAGCTGCGTCTCGATCCGGTCCCGCCCCGCGTCGGCACGGTTGCTCGCCTTGCCCCAGCCGTCGGCCGCGCCCTCCAGTTCGCCGCACTTCAGGTCCTGTAACTGCGCCCAGGTGAGGGTCATCGCGCCCCACCCCGGTCCGGCGACGCCACCGGCGCGAACGACGACTTCACGCTCTCGTTCGTCTCGCCCTGGGCCCGCGCGACGGCCCTCAGCTTCCCGGCCAGCGCCGCGCACTCCCCCCGCGCGGCCTCGAACCGCCGCTCCCACGACTCCCGTACGGACCCCAGCTCGGCCAGCGCGGTCAGACCGGCCGTTCCGGCGAGCAGACCCTCGTGCGCGGCCGCCAGTTCCGACCTCACCGGGCCGAGGTGCGTGCACATCCCCTCCGCACCACCGGCGGCCCGCAGCCAGACCCCGTCGCTGTGCTTCAGCACGTCTCGCACGGCACCGGCACCGGCACCACCGCCACCCGCCCCGCCCGCCAGATCACTCAGCCGCTCCCGGTCACCCGGCTGTCCCACCGCTGCCACTCCGACCACCCCGCTCCGTCCTCGACCGTGGACTTGGTCGTGGAGCGGCACTGTGCCAAATCACGTGTGCGCGACACGCCGCGCCCGCACACGCCACAAGGCGTAACGCCCTTTGAGGCCCGGCACGCCGGACCAGGTCATTCACCCGAACGAAGTGGCCGGAATGACGTGGATGGCGGGGAAGGGCGTCTCGGCAGCGGTCCGAGCGACTCCGAGACGTACGTCACATCCGTTCCCGTCACATCTTGTCGAGCAGCCCCGTCAAGGAGGTGTAGCCACCGAAAACGGCAAGGAGTGCACCATGGATGCTCGCTTGAACCTTCTCGACAACCCGGTCGCGGCCAAGGCCCTGAGGCACCTCGCCTCGGCGGGCAAGGTGATCGCTGACTCGACACTGCCGGCCGCGACGCAGGAACTGGTGAAGATCCGCGCCAGCCAGATCAACGGCTGCGGCTTCTGCACCGACATGCACACCAAGGACGCCGCACACGCCGGGGAGACCTCGGTGCGCCTCAACCTGGTCGCGGCCTGGCGGGAGGCCAAGGTGTTCACCGACGCCGAGCGTGCCGCCCTGGAGCTGACGGAGCAGGGCACCCGCATCGCCGACGCGTCCGGTGGCGTCACGGACGAGGTCTGGGCGAATGCCGCCAAGCACTATGACGAGGACCAGCTCGCCGCCCTGGTGTCGATCATCGCCCTCATCAACGCCTTCAACCGCGTGAACGTCATCGTCCGCCAGCCCGCCGGCGACTACCAGCCCGGCCAGTTCGGATAACTCGGTCACACGCCCCCGGGCACCCCTCGCCGGGGCCCGGGGGCGTCCGAACGAACCGGCCTACGCGCGCTGTCCTGGCACGCTGTCCGGTTCCGGGTCGGTGGCGAGGCGGGCATGCAGATGCTCGTCGTGGTACACGCCGTCGCCGTAGCGGTGGGACGCCCGCAGGGTGCCCTCGGGGAGGTAGCCACAGCGGTCGGCCACCCGGCAGGAGGCCTCGTTGCCGGCGGCGTGGGCGATCTCGATCCGACGCGCGTCGGCCGTGGCGAAGGCCCAACCGGTCACCGCCCCGGTCCCCCTGGTGGCCAAACCCCGTCCACGGGCGGCCGGGAGCATCCAGTAGCCGATCATCGCGAGACCGTCCGCACGGTCGACCCAGCGCAGGGTGACATTGCCCAGCAGAGCGTCGCCGGTGGCGTCCAGCACGGCGAAGAGAGCGGCGTCACCGCTGTCCCAGATGGCTTCGCGATGCTCAAGCGCCGCCACGGCCTCGCTGCGGTCGGCTGCGCGAAAGGGGTTCCAGCGGGCGATCAACGGGTCCGCCGCCGCGGCGACCAGCCCGTCCAGCAGCACCTCCAGCTCGGCGGCCTCCCGCCCCCATGGGCGCAGCAGTACGTCCCCCAGGTCGAGCGTGGTACGTACGAAATTCCGTCGCTCGCCGGGGCCCTGTACGGCGGGCGGAGGCACGGGCAGAGAGGTACTCATGGTCCCTTCCTACGCGGCGGCCCGGTCCAATGCCAATGGTTTTCCACCGGTGTACGGGTACGGAAGCACGGGCCTGACCGACCCGCTCAGCAGACCGCGCCCGGCCCCGCGGCCGCCGTGGCCCGGAGCAGATCCCGCAACAGGTCGAAGTCGATGGCCTCCGTCCTACGGAAGCGCAGACAGCCCTTGCCCATGTCCTGCCCTGCCAGCCGCTCCGCGAACGCCTCACGCACATCGCTGCGCATCAAGTAGAAGGAGACGTACTGCTTCTGCGAGGCGAACGCGATCTCCGCGGTGCCGTCCCGCTCGTACGCGGGCATCCCGTACGCCATGACCTCGTCGAACCCGGCCAGCTCCGCCCGGCACAGGCTCCGCAACCTCGCCAAGGCGTCCCTGCGCTCCTCGGGTACCTCGGCCAGATACCCGGCCACGTCCTTCGCCTCGCTGCGCACCATGCAACGAGGCTATGCCCGCCCCGCACCCCTGTCGCCCGCCCCGCCGTCCCCCTTCGCCGCACACTCCACCCAGAGCAGCTTCCCGCCCTGCCCCGGCAACGCACCCCGCATGGGATACGCGCCCCAGCTCTCCGCGTAAAGGGTGACGAGATAGAGCCCCCGCCCCCGCTCAGCCAGCTCCGCCGGAGCCTCGGCACTCCAGCGGAACGGAGCGGGAATGTGCGGATCGGTGTCCCAGACGCTCAGCCGGACACGGCTGCGCCCGGCATCGCGCATGCGCAGGGAGTACGGCCCCGAGGAGTGCAGGTACGCATTGGTGACCAGCTCGCACGCCAACAGCTCCGCGATCTCGATGAGTTCGCTCATGCCGTGCACGCGCAGCACGGTACGAAGCGTCGAGCGGGCCACACCGGGGGCGCGGGGATCCTGCGGGAGTTGGAGGGTGTATGTCCAGGGCGGGGATACCGTGGCACTGACCATGGAAGTCTCCGTTCACGGAGGGAAGTTGGATCATGCGTTTCCGGTTGCCCGGTGACGAGGCCGCTCCGTCGAGCGGGGTGCTTCCGGGCGGGTGGCCTGAGTCAGACACTAGATTCCCGGCAAAGAAGTTTTGCGAAACTACGAGAAAATCCATTCCGATTACCTCGTGTGAGTGACATCCCAACCAGACGGGAACCAGGAGGAGTCAAATGGCAGCAAGGCCCACGTCCACGGCCCGCCGCAGCCGCCTGGCAGCTGAGCTCCGCAAGCTCAGGGAGCGGGCGGGGATAACCGCGCGCGAGGCCGCCCAGCAGGTGGGAACCAGCTCAGGGCAACTGAGCAATGTGGAAAGCGCCCGCTTCGGCGTGAGCCCCGACCGAGTGCGCATCATGGCCCGCGTCTACGCCTGCTCCGACGCGGTGTACGTCGACGCACTGGCAGCCATGGCGAGTGAACGGTCGACCGGCTGGTGGGAGCAGTACCGGGGCATCCTCCCGACAGGAATGCTGGACCTCGCGGAGTTCGAGCACCACGCAGTCGCGTTGCGTACCGCTTACACATGCCATATTCCCGGCCTCCTCCAGACCGCGGATCACGCACGCGAGGTCTTCGGCCAGGTGGTGCCCGAACTGACACCACCGGAGATCGAGCACCGCGTCTCCCACCGCATCAAGCGGCAGGACGTCATCTACCGGGCATTGCCCATCGCTTACTCCACGGTCATACACGAGGCAGCGCTACGGATGAGGTTCGGCGGACACACCACAGCACGCAGACAGCTGGAACACATCCTGGAGATGAGCGACCACGCACACATCAGTGTCAGCGTGATCCCGTTCGATGCCGGCGCCTACCCGGGCTCCGGCCAGTCCGTTGCCTACGGAGTCGGTCCCGTTCCCCAGTTGGACACCGTGCATCTCGACCAGTCCCACGGGTCCGTACTGCTGGATGCCGAGCCTCAGCTGCTGAAGTACCGCACACTCCTTGACCGGATGGAAGCTGTCGCGCTCACTCCGAAGAAGTCTCAGGACTTTATCCGCCGTATCGCAAAGGAACTATGAAAGGGACGTCATCATGTCCACATCCTTCTGGCAAAAGTCGTCGTACTGCGGGGAAGGGGACGCGTGCATACACATATCCACCTCGCCCACCCGCACCGTGAGTCTGACCGAGTCCGGCGACCCCGCCGGAGCGATACTCCACACCACCCCCGCTGCCCTCGGCACCCTTCTCCGCGCACTCAAGGAGAGCCACGCCCATGGCTGACACTCCCGCCGACCTGACGTGGATCCGCGCCGCCCCCGAGGGCGAGGACGGGCCCGGGCCCTGGTTCGAGGTCGCCTTCGGACCGGACGAACTCGTCTGCCTCCGCGTGAGCGACGACCCCACCAACATCGTCACGACCACCCGGACGAAGTGGGACGCCTTCACCAAGGGCGCCCTCGCCGGCGAGTTCGACCACTTCGCGGAACTCGACGGCGGCCGGGACACGGCGACGCCGGTCTGATCCGAGCCGCGTCCCGGCCGGTGAATAGTGACGGAGCCCGGCATGCGTCCGTACACCTGACACCTGGCAGAAGTCGTCCTACTGCGCACGGGCGGCGGGCGTGGTCACCGTCACCGGGCGGCCGAGGAGAAGCTCGTCCGCGACGAGCGTCAGCACGTCGGGGCGGTGCACGGCCAGGGCGGGGGCTGCCGTGTGCCAGGTGTCCAGGCGCAGGGCCTGGGCGATCAGCGGGCCCGCGCGATCAGCCCCGGCCCGGGCGGCCACGCTCACCAGCGCCTCCGCCTGCCGTTCCGGGAAGTCGATGGACCGAGCCACGGCCTCGGCGCCGTCCACATCGCCCGCCCGGGCCATCGCCTCCACCAACTCCGCCAACGCCGATGCCCGGTCGTCCAGTTCGGGGATGGCGCGAGCCAGGGGCTCGGCCTCACGGAAGAGGCCTGCGGCACGGTCCGCACGGTCCGCTCCCCCGCCCCCGGCCCCGGCCCCGGCACTGACCATCACCCCCGCCACCTCCCACAACGAGCGCGCGCTCTCGTACGGGTCGTCGACCATCCGGGCCAGGGCCCCCGCCTCCCGGGCATCCACGACAGGAGCCGGGCCCTGCCTGCCGGGCACACCCAACTCCCGTAGCAGCGACCGCGCGGCGGCCAGGATCTCCGGGTCCTGATCGGCTCCGGAGGCCGACAGCAGCTCGCCCAGCCGGGCCTGCCACACCCCCGGCTCCTCCTCGCTCGCCTCCAGCACCTGCGCGCTGTCCTCGCCGCACTCGCCGTCCGCGCCGCGAGCGAAGAAGCGTCGGCGCACCGCCTCACGCAGACTGTCGTACGTGTCGCGGACCGCGCTGCTCGCGGTGTCCGTGAGCCCGGCCGACGCACCCGCCGCCAGCGCCGCCACCACCAGGTCGACCCCGGCCATACCCGCCCCCAGTCGTTCGCCCGCCCCGATATGACACAGCGTCACCCTTCCCCGCAAGGCCCGTGACACCGCCGCCCAGCCTGACAACCGCCGACGGGCACGGCGGGCCCGTTCACGTGTCCGCCCGCCCCACCGCGGGCATGATCAACGACATGAACGACGACCCGGGCCGGATACTCCGCTGGAACTTCTTCATCGGCGGACACCTGAGCACCTCGGTGCCCGTACGTCTCGTCGAGCGCACCGACGTGGGTCAGCTCGTATGGATGGAGACCGGTACGCCGATGTGGCGTACGGAACTTCCGCGCGGGACGCACCTGCGGGACATCGCCCCGCAGGACCGCCCGGCCGGCGGGTACCCCTTGGTGGCCGACCGATGGCCGATGGGCAGCGCGCTCTTCTACCAGCCGACCGGGGCGGCGCACTCCGTCCTGTGGCTCTTCGGGCGCAGACGGAAGTTCCTCGGCTGGTACGTAAATCTGGAGCGCCGCGTCCACCACGGCGACGACATCGACATCGCCGACCACGAACTCGACATCAATGTCGCTCCGGACCGGTCCTGGCAGTGGAAGGACGAGCGGTCCTTCGCCGAGAAGACCGGCCACCCGGCCTACTGGTCGGCCGACGAAGCGGCGGCCATCCGGACCGAGGGCGCAAGAGTCGCACGGCTCGCCGAGGCCGGAACGTTTCCCTTTGACGGCACCTGGTGCGATTTCCGGCCACCACCGGCCTGGACCACACCGCCCCGGCCACCCGTTCCACGCCACCCGCTGCTCTGACCGGGGCCCGTGCCGACCATGCCCTGCCCAAAGGGTCTCGGCCAGGGTGGCGGGATGACAGTCATTGCCCGGGGTCACCCCCCGTGATACACAGAGTAACCATACATATTCGGTCATACACCGATTCGATCCGCAGGTCAGGGTGGTCAAACCGGCCACACGTGCGAGATCCGGGTAAAGAGAGCCGTCAAGCCGTCGTACGAGAGCAGTTTCATCAGCGAAGATAGAGAGCGACCCATGTCGTGTGGCAAGGGCAGTGAACTACCCAACAGGGGCGGTGACTTACATGATCCTGGCAGCTGAAAAGGGCGACATCACCACCATCATCGGCGGAATCGCCCCGAACTGGGGGCCGTTCGGGACCTTGGGCAACGAGGCCCGCGTAATGATCGAGGTCGTGATGGCCATTGCCATCCTGCTCTGCCTCGGCATCGCGGTCTGGGGTGCGGCAAAGCAGCGCATCGGCGCCACGGCACTGCGTGACACGTTCAGCGCCGAGCAGGGCAAGGGGCTGATCGTTGCCGGTCTGACCGGTGTGTTCATCATCGGATCGCTGGGAACTCTGTTCACCATCGTCTACGGAATGGCTGTCTGACCGCCTGTCATCCCGCGCCAGGGGCAGTCCCGCCCACCCCCACACCATCCGCCCGTCGTGCCCACCGGCAGAGGTTGCGTCTCCCTGATGTCGAGTCACCACACCGCGCCCGCGCGAGAACCCGCACGGCTACCGTCGTACTACCCGGTTCAGGAAACGGTTGAGGGGGCGTACGCGGCATGAGTCTCGGCGACGAGAACGGCTACGGCAGCGGTTCGGGTCGTACGGACGATGGATACAGCACCATCGGCGGTACGCGCCAGACCCGTACCCGTCTACCCGACGGCGAGGGCGGCGACGGCTACGGCACCCCCCGCCGCCCCGCCCGCAGCTCCCGCTCCCTCGTCACGGTGGTCGGCGTGGTCGTCCTCCTGATCGCGGCCATCGCGCTCGCCAACATGGGCGGCGGCGACAAGGACGGCAGCGGCGACGGCCCGGGAAACGGGGGGAACAAGGCGGGCGCGGCACCCACGGCGGCCACGGGGACGAAGCCGGTGACGGGGAAGAACGGCTCGATCCCTTCGGGGTTCGCCCACGACGAGCAGGGGGCGCAGAGCGCGGCGTCCAACTTTGCGGTGGCGCTGGGGTCTGTCGGGATGTTCAACGCGGACACGCGCCGGAGCATCGTTCAGGCCACCCACGACCCAGCCGTCGTGGACGGCCTGCTGGCCGCCATGACGAAGGCATACTCACCGGGCTTCCTCGAAAATGTCGGCCTCAACGAGGACGGCACCACCCCCAGCGGCCTGACCTTCGTCTCTCGGACCATCCCGGTCGGCACGAAGGTGATCGAACAGAGCAGCGACACAGCCACCGTTGAGGTCTGGTGCACGGGTCTCGTCGGAATGGCCGGACAGGGTTCCACCAAACCTGTCACCGCAACGTGGTTCACCATCTCGGAGAAGCTCAAGTGGGTGGGCGGCGACTGGAGGATCGAGTCGTCGAGCCAGACGGAAGGCCCCACACCCGTCAATGGCGACAACAGGGCATCTACCGCGGACGAGATCGCCGGTGCGGTTGAGGGATACGGAGGCTTCACCTATGCCCGCTAGCTATCGCTCGCGTGCGCGCTCCCTCGTAACGCTTCTGGGCAGCCTGCCGGCCACAGCGATCCTGCTGACTTCGTCGGCCGCTGCGGCCCCGTCTCCATCGCCCTCGCCCACTCCCAGCGAGAGTGACAATGCCTGCGACCTCATCGTGGGACTCGCCAAGGACTACTGCGAGAACGGCGACGCAGGCGCCCCCAAAACCGACCCCTCCAGCACCCTCGACAACTCCCTGGACCCCCTCTCCTCCCTCGCCCGCGGCTGCGCCGACGCCGCCGCATGGGTCGTCGACAAGCTCAGCGAGGCAGTGAAGCAGACCGCGAACGTCGACTTCACCAACGAGACCTTCCGTCAGCAGTACGCCATCGTCTTCGCGGCCTCCGCCATCCTCACGCTCGTCCTGTGGCTGTTCGCCGTCGCCAAGCGCGCCATCCGTGGCGTCCCGCTCACCACCGCGATCTCCGAAGCCGTCGGATTCCTCTGGCTGACCGTCATCGCATCAGCCTTCACCCCGCTGATCCTGTACGTGGTCGTATCCGCCACCGACGGCGTCAGCGACGTGATCGCCGCGGCCACCGGGAACAAGGCCGATGTCTTCTTCGGGTCGTTCGCCGAAGCACTCAAGAGCGGCTCGGACATCGGCGGCGGGCCGATCATGCTGATCGTCGTCTCGCTCGTCTCGATCCTCGCCGCGGGCGTCCTCTACCTGGAGCTCGTCATCCGGGCCGCCCTGCTCTACGTCGGCGCCCTCCTGGGCACAGTCGTCTACGCGGGCCTCGTCGACAAGAACATGTGGGGCCATGTACGCCGCTGGGCGGGCATCATGATCGCGGTGATCATGGTGAAACCGGTCATCGTCATCGTCCTCGGTCTGGCCGGCGCCCTCTCCACCGACGACGGGCCCAACGCCTTCTCCTCCGTCGTGTCCGGCCTCGCCATCATCATCCTGGCGATCTTCGCCTCCGCGATGATCTACCGCTTCGTCCCCGGCTTCGGCGACGAGATCCAGGGCGCCCGCACCAACCGCAAGCAGGCCACCGACGGCTCCCAGGCCGCCGCCCTGATCAGCTCCCCCGCCGCCCTCGTCTCCCAGGGCATCAAGACCCACAGCGGCCGGAACGGCGGAGGCGGCGACAACGGCGGACAGGGCAGCACCGGAGCCCGGCCCGCCAACCCCGTCAGCGGCGGCGTCGCCGCCCACGGCTCGCGCAACCCCGGAGGCGGCGGATCCGCCACACCTCCGCCCCGCAGCGGATCGGGGCCGACCTCCGGCACCCCCCACGGCAGCCGCTCCCCCCGAGGTGGCGGATCAGGCAGTTCAGGTAACAACAGCACGGGAGGTGGAGGGCGTTGACGACTCAGTCCCACACGATCGCGCCCCGCCGTACGTATCTCATCGGCCGCGCCCGGCCGAACGCGATCGTCGGCAAGAACCGCGAGACCGGCGAGATCGCGCTGATCATCGTCGGTGCGTTCCTCGGCATGATGAGCGGGCTGCTCGTCCCCTACCTCGCTGCGCGGATCGTGCTGCTCACGGGCTTCCCCCTCCTCGCCCTCGCGGTCGTCTACCTCCCGTACAAACACCGCACCCTCTACAAATGGTTCGAAATCAACCGCAGCTACAAGCGCACCCTGCGCCGCGGTACGACCTACCGCTCCACCGCCATGGAGGCGGGCGTCAGCGCCGACGGGCGTGAGGTCGAGATCGGGCCGCCCCCCGGCATCGGCCGGATCAACTGGCTCGCCGCCCCCTTCGGACCGGACGAGATCGCCGTACTCCTGCACGCCGACCGCCGCACCGTCACCGCGGCGATCGAAATCGAGGGGCCCGGCGTCGGGCTGCGCGACAGCGAGGACCAGGAGGCACTGGTCGACCGGTTCGGCACGCTGCTCAAGCACGTGGCCAACGGCGACGGGTTCGTGACCCGCATTCAGATGCTGGCGCGGACCCTTCCCGCCGACCCCGACGCGCACGCCAAGGACGTCGCCCAGCGCGGCGACAAGGCGGCCCCGGGCTGGCTGCAGGAGTCGTACGACCAGCTCCAGTCGATGGTCTCCACCTCCAGCGAGCAGCACCGCGCCTACCTCGTCGCCTGCATGCACTACACCCGCGAGCTGGCCGCCGAGGCCAACGCCATGGCCCGCGCCGCCCGCCCCACGGCCGGCCGCAAGCTCGACCGGGACGCGGGCCTCGCCGTCGTCATGGCGCGCGAACTCACCGACATCTGCGCCCGCCTCGCCGAGGCCGACATCCGGGTGCGCCAGCCGCTCGGCCAGAGCCGTCTCGCCTCCCTCGTGCACTCCATGTACGACCCCGACCACCCCATCGACCACATCCAGGCCATGACCAAGCGCAATGCCTGGCCCGCCGAACTGGACGCCGTCGAGCCGACGTTCCTCCAGGCCAAGACCCGCGAATCGGCCACCCGCGCGCCCTGGTGCCACTCCACGGCCTGGGTGAAGGAGTGGCCGATGACACCCGTCGGCGTCAACTTCCTGGCCCCGCTCCTCGTCCACACGCCCGATGTGATCCGTACGGTCGCGGTCTGCATGGACCTCGAACCCACCGAGGTCGCCATCGAGCGGATGCTCACCGAGAAGACCAACGACGAGGCGGAAGCCAGCCGCCAGGCCAAGATGAACCGCACAGTCGACCCGCGCGACATCGCCGCGCACGGCCGGCTCGACCAGCGGGGTGAAGATCTTGCGAGCGGCGCGGCCGGAGTGAACCTGGTGGGGTACATCACCGTGTCTTCAAGATCACCCGAGTCCCTCGCCCGCGACAAGCGAACGATCCGCGCCTCTGCAGGAAAGTCGTATCTCAAGCTGGAGTGGTGCGACCGCGAGCACCACCGCGCCTTCGTGAACACCCTGCCGTTCGCCACCGGCATCCGCCGCTAGTCGCACGCAACGCCGCAGACAACCGAGAGAGAAACGAGAGGGAGGTCGGTCACGCCATGCGAGATCCGCTGTCCGCGCTGTCGGACGCCTTCACCGCCTTCCTCTTCGGGAAGGTGGAGACGACGAGGCTGCCCGTCCGCACGTCGACGGGACAGGCCCAGGCCGTCTATCTGCCCACCGCCGCCCCCGGCCTCGGCGACTCCGGCGTGATCATCGGCCGCGAGGTGTACTCCGGCAAGGGCTACATCTACGACCCCTTCCAGCTGTACGGACAGCAGCTGCCCGCCCCGCACTGGCTGGTGCTCGGCGAGTCCGGCAACGGCAAGTCCGCGCTGGAGAAGACGTACGTGCTCCGCCAGCTCCGCTTCCGCGACCGCCAGGTCGTCGTCCTGGACGCCCAGGGCGAGGACGGCGTCGGCGAATGGAACCTCATCGCCCAGGAGCTCGGCCTCACCCCGATCCGCCTCGACCCGACCTCCGCACTCAACGGCGGCATCCGGCTCAACCCGCTCGACCCCGCGATCACCACGACCGGCCAGCTCGCCCTGCTCCGTACGATCATCGAAGTCGCGATGGGACACGGCCTGGACGAACGGTCCGGCTTCGCGCTGAAGGTCGCCCACGCCTACGTCAACGAGACGATCACCGACCGGCAGCCCGTCCTGACCGACATCGTCGACCAGCTGCGCCACCCGGAACCCGAGTCCGCCGAGGCGATGAACGTCGACATAGATGACGTACGGGCCTGGGGCCTCGATGTCGCCCTCGTCCTGGACCGGCTGGTCGACGGCGACCTGCGCGGCATGTTCGACGGCCCCACCTCCGCCGGCATCGACCTCGACGCCCCGCTGATCGTCTTCGACCTCTCGCACATCGACAGGAACTCGATCGCGATGCCGATCCTGATGGCGATCGTGGGCGTCTGGCTGGAGCACACCTGGATCAGGCCCGACCGGAAGAAACGCATCTTCCTGGTCGAGGAGGCCTGGCACATCATCAACTCGCCCTTCGTGGCCCAGCTCTTCCAGCGCCTGCTGAAGTTCGGGCGCCGACTGGGGCTGTCGTTCGTGGCCGTCGTCCACCACCTAAGTGACGTCGTCGACGGAGCGGCCGCCCGCGAGGCCGCGGCGATCCTCAAAATGGCCTCGACCCGCACGATCTACGCCCAGAAGGCCGACGAGGCCAGAGCGACGGGACGCGTGCTCGGCCTGCCCCGATGGGCCGTCGAGATCATCCCGACCCTCACCCCCGGCATCGCCGTCTGGGACGTCAACGGCAACGTCCAGGTGGTCAAACACCTGATCACCGAGGCCGAACGACCCTTGGTCTTCACCGACCGCGCGATGACCGAGTCCTCCGCGACCGAACTCCTCCCGGAGGACGTACGCGCCGCCGACCTGGAGGCGGAGCAACGCGCGGCACGCATCGAGCACCAGCAACGACTGAACGAGTCGTCCGAGTCAACGGTGGCATGACATGGCAGGGCGCGGCGAGGTACGCACCGGCGGCAGCGCAGGCGATGGAGGCGGCGGAGGCGGCATTCCGGACGGACTGCTGATCGGCCTGCTGGCCTTCCTGCTCGGGCTGACGCTCCTGGCCTGGACGGCCACGGGCCTGGCCGGACTGTTCACGCACGGCGCCTGGCCGAAGGGGGTCACCCTCGCTGAGACCCCCCTGGCGATGCGTCAACTCGTCACCACCCCGCACGACCTGCCGGCCGCCTGGCCGCACACCCCTGCGGACGAGCTCTCCGGGTACGGGCTGTTCTGGGGCCTGTTCATAGGCGAACTGATGGTGCTGCTGGTGCTGACGGTCTTCGTCCTGGGGGTAGTGGCCCGCTGGCGAGCGGTACGGGCACGGCAACGGAGCGAACGCTACGAATACGGGGACGAGTCCGATCCCGTACGGCACTGGCAGGCCCCCCACCCACGGCAGCCACAACCGAAGCCGGAGCCTGAGCCTGAGCCGACGGTCCATTCCATGAACCCCGTCCTCCCCGCTCCCGCTGTCGTGCCCCTGGAGCACACCCGGCCCGAGACCACACCACCCGCGCCTCCCGTACTCCCCACGCCCCCCTCCCCGCGCATCCCCCTCGTCGTCTACGGACCGGCCGCCACCCGCCGCCCCACCGTCGTCCAGGCGATCCAGGAGGCCGATGGGCCCGCGCTCGTCGTGATCTCCGACCCCACGGTCTGGGCCGAGACGAAGGACGCCCGCGCCAAGCTCGGCCCGGTCCTCGTCTACGACCCGGGCCACCTCTGCGACACCCCGGCCCGCCTCCACTGGTCGCCCACGGCCGGCTGCGAACAGTCCGACACGGCCGCAGCCCGCTCCACCGCACTCCTGGCCCCGGTCCGGCCGCAGGCCCGTATCGACGCGACGACGGCCGATACCGCGGAGACGCTCCTGAAGTGCTGGCTGCACGCCGCCGCCATCGACGGCCGCCCCTTCCGCCAGGTCCACCGCTGGGCCCTCGGCGGCAGCGCCCACGAACCGGTGCGGCTGCTCCGTACCCACCCCAAAGCGGCATCCGGACTCGCCGGCGTCCTGGAATCGGCGCTCACCGCCCACCCGGAACGCCGCGAGATGGCACAGGAATTGACGGTACGAGCCTTCGCCGCGCTCTCCTCGGTCCACATCCGCGAGACCTGCACACCGAACCGGGCCGATTCGCTCGTGCTGGAATCTTTTGCGGGCGAGGGGGGCACCCTCTATGTGGTCGGTGAACCGATCGAGGATCCCCGATCGCGCCCCGGAGCGATGCCTCTGCTCACGGCACTCGCCTCACACGTGGTCGAGCACGGCCGCCGCATGGCCGCACGGTCAACCGACGGTCGGCTCGACCCACCAATGACGCTCGTGCTCGACGACGTCGCCGCGGTGGCGCCCCTCCCCGGGCTCCCGGAACTGCTGTCGACGGGCCAGGCCCTGGGCCTGCCGACCCTGGCCCTTCTCCGCTCCCAGGAACAGGCCCGCGCCCGCTGGCCCCAGGACCTCGCCGGATCGCGCTAGCCGGGCGGGATCCAGCGACCCGGCGCCCCAGTACCCCGGCGGCCGCCGACCCGCGCCTACGCCGTCCGCTCGACCGCGTACTCCAGCTCCCGAGCGGACGGGTCGCTGGGCACAGGCACCGTCTGTCCCGTGGCCACAAACCCGATCCGCCGATACAGCGCCGCAGCCCGCGCGTTGTCCTCGTGCACATACAGCCGCACCCGCTCGATCCGCGGCTCCCCCAACGACCACGCCCAGTCCGTCCCGGCCTGGAACAACGCCTCGGCAAGGCCCTTGCCCCGCGCCTCGGGGCGTACGAACACGCCGACGACATGCGCCTGATGGACATCGGCCCCCTCCCCGAACCGTGCCTCCGCATCCGGCCGCTCGATCAGCACGGTGACGCTTCCGTCCCAACGCCCATCAGGCGCCACAGCGACGAACTGCCGCACGTCGCCGCCCCCGTCCTCGGAGCCACCGAGCGCCCGGTCCTGCCAGAACTCGTCGGAGCAGGCCGCACCCTGCGCATACGTCTCCAGAAAGGCCAACGGCGCCGCCGGATCCTGCAGCGCGGCCAGCCGCAACTCCTTGACCAGGGGCCATTCAACGGCGCGTACAGCTCGAATCACATGTTCCATCCGCCGATCCTGCCCTTCCCGGCCCGACTTGCACAAACAATATTTGGGGGCAAACGCAGAAAAGCCCCGTGCCACAAGGGCACGGGGCTTTCCCGTAAAAGGAGTTCGGCGGCGTCCTACTCTCCCACAGGGTCCCCCCTGCAGTACCATCGGCGCTGAAAGGCTTAGCTTCCGGGTTCGGAATGTAACCGGGCGTTTCCCTAACGCAATGACCACCGAAACACTATGAAACAAACAAACACCGGAACAACACGGCCGTTCGTTATTTCAGAACTAACACAGTGGACGCGAGCAACTGAGGACAAGCCCTCGGCCTATTAGTACCAGTCAGCTCCACCCGTTACCAGGCTTCCACATCTGGCCTATCAACCCAGTCGTCTACTGGGAGCCTTAACCAATCAAGTTGGTGGGAATACTCATCTCGAAGCAGGCTTCCCGCTTAGATGCTTTCAGCGGTTATCCTTTCCGAACGTAGCCAACCAGCCATGCCCTTGGCAGAACAACTGGCACACCAGAGGTTCGTCCGTCCCGGTCCTCTCGTACTAGGGACAGCCCTTCTCAATATTCCTACGCGCACAGCGGATAGGGACCGAACTGTCTCACGACGTTCTAAACCCAGCTCGCGTACCGCTTTAATGGGCGAACAGCCCAACCCTTGGGACCGACTCCAGCCCCAGGATGCGACGAGCCGACATCGAGGTGCCAAACCATCCCGTCGATATGGACTCTTGGGGAAGATCAGCCTGTTATCCCCGGGGTACCTTTTATCCGTTGAGCGACAGCGCTTCCACAAGCCACTGCCGGATCACTAGTCCCGACTTTCGTCCCTGCTCGACCCGTCGGTCTCACAGTCAAGCTCCCTTGTGCACTTACACTCAACACCTGATTGCCAACCAGGCTGAGGGAACCTTTGGGCGCCTCCGTTACTCTTTAGGAGGCAACCGCCCCAGTTAAACTACCCATCAGACACTGTCCCTGATCCGGATCACGGACCCAGGTTAGACATCCAGCACGACCAGAGTGGTATTTCAACGACGACTCCACAACCACTGGCGTGGCCGCTTCAAAGTCTCCCACCTATCCTACACAAGCCGAACCGAACACCAATATCAAACTATAGTAAAGGTCCCGGGGTCTTTCCGTCCTGCTGCGCGAAACGAGCATCTTTACTCGTAGTGCAATTTCACCGGGCCTATGGTTGAGACAGTCGAGAAGTCGTTACGCCATTCGTGCAGGTCGGAACTTACCCGACAAGGAATTTCGCTACCTTAGGATGGTTATAGTTACCACCGCCGTTTACTGGCGCTTAAGTTCTCAGCTTCGCCGACCCGAAAGTCAGCTAACCGGTCCCCTTAACGTTCCAGCACCGGGCAGGCGTCAGTCCGTATACATCGCCTTACGGCTTCGCACGGACCTGTGTTTTTAGTAAACAGTCGCTTCTCGCTGGTCTCTGCGGCCACCCCCAGCTCACCGAGTAAATCGGATCACCAGTGATGGCCCCCTTCTCCCGAAGTTACGGGGGCATTTTGCCGAGTTCCTTAACCATAGTTCACCCGAACGCCTCGGTATTCTCTACCTGACCACCTGAGTCGGTTTAGGGTACGGGCCGCCATGAAACTCGCTAGAGGCTTTTCTCGACAGCATAGGATCATCCACTTCACCACAATCGGCTCGGCATCAGGTCTCAGACTTAATGTGTGACGGATTTGCCTATCACACGCCCTACACCCTTACCCCGGGACAACCACCGCCCGGGCTGGACTACCTTCCTGCGTCACCCCATCGCTTACCTAATACAAGTCTGGTCCGTCGGCTCCACCACTACCCTCAACTCCGAAGAGATCGGGCCGGCTTCACGGACTTAGCATCGCCTGATTCAGTACTGGGCGTTTCAAAGCGGGTACCGGAATATCAACCGGTTGTCCATCGACTACGCCTGTCGGCCTCGCCTTAGGTCCCGACTTACCCTGGGCAGATCAGCTTGACCCAGGAACCCTTAGTCAATCGGCGCACACGTTTCTCACGTGTGTATCGCTACTCATGCCTGCATTCTCACTCGTGAACCGTCCACAACTCGCTTCCGCGGCTGCTTCACCCGGCACACGACGCTCCCCTACCCATCCACACTCCCGTTGGGGATATATGTGTGAATGACACGACTTCGGCGGTACGCTTGAGCCCCGCTACATTGTCGGCGCGGAATCACTTGACCAGTGAGCTATTACGCACTCTTTCAAGGGTGGCTGCTTCTAAGCCAACCTCCTGGTTGTCTCTGCGACTCCACATCCTTTCCCACTTAGCGTACGCTTAGGGGCCTTAGTCGATGCTCTGGGCTGTTTCCCTCTCGACCATGGAGCTTATCCCCCACAGTCTCACTGCCGCGCTCTCACTTACCGGCATTCGGAGTTTGGCTAAGGTCAGTAACCCGGTAGGGCCCATCGCCTATCCAGTGCTCTACCTCCGGCAAGAAACACACGACGCTGCACCTAAATGCATTTCGGGGAGAACCAGCTATCACGGAGTTTGATTGGCCTTTCACCCCTAACCACAGGTCATCCCCCAGGTTTTCAACCCTGGTGGGTTCGGTCCTCCACGAAGTCTTACCTCCGCTTCAACCTGCCCATGGCTAGATCACTCCGCTTCGGGTCTTGAGCGTGCTACTAAAACGCCCTATTCGGACTCGCTTTCGCTACGGCTTCCCCACACGGGTTAACCTCGCAACACACCGCAAACTCGCAGGCTCATTCTTCAAAAGGCACGCAGTCACGACATGCAAGCAAGCTCGCATGCGACGCTCCCACGGCTTGTAGGCACACGGTTTCAGGTACTATTTCACTCCGCTCCCGCGGTACTTTTCACCATTCCCTCACGGTACTATCCGCTATCGGTCACCAGGGAATATTTAGGCTTAGCGGGTGGTCCCGCCAGATTCACACGGGATTTCTCGGGCCCCGTGCTACTTGGGAAATCCTCAAACGAGCCGTTGATGTTTCAGCTACGGGGGTCTTACCCTCTACGCCGGACCTTTCGCATGTCCTTCGCCTACATCAACGGTTTCTGACTCGTCGACCAATCGGCAGATTGATCAAGAGAACTCCCGCAACCCCGCATGCGCAACCCCTGCCGGGTATCACACACATACGGTTTGGCCTCATCCGGTTTCGCTCGCCACTACTCCCGGAATCACGGTTGTTTTCTCTTCCTGAGGGTACTGAGATGTTTCACTTCCCCTCGTTCCCTCCACACTGCCTATGTGTTCAGCAGCGGGTGACAGCCCATGACGACTGCCGGGTTTCCCCATTCGGACACCCCCGGATCAAAGCTCGGTTGACAGCTCCCCGGGGCCTATCGTGGCCTCCCACGTCCTTCATCGGTTCCTGGTGCCAAGGCATCCACCGTGCGCCCTTAAAAACTTGGCCACAGATGCTCGCGTCCACTGTGCAGTTCTCAAACAACGACCAGCCACCCACCACCCCACCCTGAAAGGCGAGTTCACTGGGGCCGGCAACTGAAGGCGACCTCACGGCCGAACCCTCAGACACCCAACAACGTGCCCGGCACAACCGGCCCCTTCCCACGTTCCACGCCGAAGCAGTACTAGTGAAAAACAACCTGTCGCACCGAATAGTCAACGTTCCACCCATGAGCAACCACCGCCGGACATTTGCCAGCGTAATGGCCTCTGACCAGGCCAGACCTGGTAAGAAGTGCTCCTTAGAAAGGAGGTGATCCAGCCGCACCTTCCGGTACGGCTACCTTGTTACGACTTCGTCCCAATCGCCAGTCCCACCTTCGACAGCTCCCTCCCACAAGGGGTTGGGCCACCGGCTTCGGGTGTTACCGACTTTCGTGACGTGACGGGCGGTGTGTACAAGGCCCGGGAACGTATTCACCGCAGCAATGCTGATCTGCGATTACTAGCAACTCCGACTTCATGGGGTCGAGTTGCAGACCCCAATCCGAACTGAGACCGGCTTTTTGAGATTCGCTCCGCCTCACGGCATCGCAGCTCATTGTACCGGCCATTGTAGCACGTGTGCAGCCCAAGACATAAGGGGCATGATGACTTGACGTCGTCCCCACCTTCCTCCGAGTTGACCCCGGCAGTCTCCTGTGAGTCCCCATCACCCCGAAGGGCATGCTGGCAACACAGAACAAGGGTTGCGCTCGTTGCGGGACTTAACCCAACATCTCACGACACGAGCTGACGACAGCCATGCACCACCTGTACACCGACCACAAGGGGGGCACCATCTCTGATGCTTTCCGGTGTATGTCAAGCCTTGGTAAGGTTCTTCGCGTTGCGTCGAATTAAGCCACATGCTCCGCTGCTTGTGCGGGCCCCCGTCAATTCCTTTGAGTTTTAGCCTTGCGGCCGTACTCCCCAGGCGGGGAACTTAATGCGTTAGCTGCGGCACCGACGACGTGGAATGTCGCCAACACCTAGTTCCCAACGTTTACGGCGTGGACTACCAGGGTATCTAATCCTGTTCGCTCCCCACGCTTTCGCTCCTCAGCGTCAGTAATGGCCCAGAGATCCGCCTTCGCCACCGGTGTTCCTCCTGATATCTGCGCATTTCACCGCTACACCAGGAATTCCGATCTCCCCTACCACACTCTAGCCTGCCCGTATCGACTGCAGACCCGGGGTTAAGCCCCGGGCTTTCACAACCGACGCAACAAGCCGCCTACGAGCTCTTTACGCCCAATAATTCCGGACAACGCTTGCGCCCTACGTATTACCGCGGCTGCTGGCACGTAGTTAGCCGGCGCTTCTTCTGCAGGTACCGTCACTCTCGCTTCTTCCCTGCTGAAAGAGGTTTACAACCCGAAGGCCGTCATCCCTCACGCGGCGTCGCTGCATCAGGCTTTCGCCCATTGTGCAATATTCCCCACTGCTGCCTCCCGTAGGAGTCTGGGCCGTGTCTCAGTCCCAGTGTGGCCGGTCGCCCTCTCAGGCCGGCTACCCGTCGTCGCCTTGGTAGGCCATCACCCCACCAACAAGCTGATAGGCCGCGGGCTCATCCTTCACCGCCGGAGCTTTCAACCCCGTCCCATGCGGGACAGAGTGTTATCCGGTATTAGACCCCGTTTCCAGGGCTTGTCCCAGAGTGAAGGGCAGATTGCCCACGTGTTACTCACCCGTTCGCCACTAATCCACCCCGAAAGGCTTCATCGTTCGACTTGCATGTGTTAAGCACGCCGCCAGCGTTCGTCCTGAGCCAGGATCAAACTCTCCGTGAATGTTTTCCCGTAATCGGGACAACACAACACGAGAGCGGAACAACCGGTCGGAATAAGACCGGTCATTCACAGCGTCCTCGCTGTGTACATTGCCCACCAGATCAGTGATCCGGCAGGACTTTCAAAGGAACCACCAACCTGCCGAAGCAGGCCGGGGTATCAACATATCTGGCGTTGACTTTTGGCACGCTGTTGAGTTCTCAAGGAACGGACGCTTCCTTCGTACTCACCCACAGAACATTCTCTGGGGCTTTCCTCCGGGCTTTTCCCTTCGGTCTTGCGTTTCCGACTCTATCAGACTCTTTCGTGTCCGATTCCCGGTCGAAGCGGGCTCCGCTTTCCAGTTCCTCGCTTTCGCGTCTCCCTTTCCGGCGAGTCCGACTCTATCAGATCCTTTCGGGCCTGATTCCCAGTCAGTGGGGCTTGTCTTCCCGGCCCTCGGGCCGTTCCGACGTCCAAACTCTAGCGGATTTTCCCGGGGTCTCATAATCGAGCCCCCGCAAATTAATTTCGGCATGCCGAAATTGCTCCGAGTAGGAGATCGTGCAGAGTTTTGGTTGCCGCATTCGCGGCGGGATCGGTTGTCGCAGAACCGTTCCGGCTCCGTGACAACTCGAAGAACTTTACGGATCGGCGAGGGGTGTGTCAACCCCGCCAGGTCAAGCCGTTTTCCGCGCTCGCCGGCGTGGGTCAGCCCAGATCGGTGAGGCGGCCGCCGGCGTCCGGCTGGGCGTGCTCCACGCGGCGCAGCAGGCGGATCAGCATGTCGCCGAGGACTCCGCGTTCGTCACTTGTGAGGTCCTGGAGCAGGTCCTCCTCGAAGTCGGAGGCCATGCGCATCGCCTCCAGCCACTTCGTACGGCCTTCGTCGGTCAGCTCGACGATCACGCGTACCCGGTTGTTCTCGTCCCGGTCGCGGGTGACCAGGCCCTCGCTCGCCATGCGGTCGATGCGGTGGGTCATCGCCGCCGGGGTGAGGCCGAGGCGCTTGGCGAGTTCTCCCGGACCCAGGCGGTACGGGGTGCCGGCCAGGACCAGGGTCTTGAGGACCTCCCATTCGGCGTTGCTGATGCCGAGGGCGGCGACCTGGCGTCCGTACGCCACGTTCATCCGGCGGTTCAGTCGGCCCAGGGCCGAGACGACCTGCTCGACCTGGGGGTCCAGGTCCCGGAACTCGCGCTGATAGGCGGCGATCTGCTCGTCGAGGCTCGGCTCCTGGGGGCCGGGCGGCTCGGTGGTGTCGGACATGGCGGGCAGTATCGCATGCCCCCCAAAGCCGTCGAAGTCCTTCGGTTCGAATTGTTGAGCTTCTAACTTTAGTGTTAAAGTCTTCGGGTTCGAGTCGTTCGGATGGCTCGGTACATCGCTTCGAGACCTTGAGGTAGGTGAGTGTGACCAGGGAGATGGGTGCAGCACTGCGGCGGATCCAGCTGGGCAGCGCGCTGAGCGCGTTCGGGCTCGGGTTCACCGTTCCGTATCTGTACGTCTATGTGGCGCAGGTACGGGATCTGGGTGCCGGCACTGCGGGCGTCGTGCTGGCGGTCTTCGCCATGGCCGCGCTCGCCGTTCTGCCGTTCACCGGGCGTGCCATCGACCGGCGCGGACCGCTGCCCGTGCTCGTCGTCGCCTCGGCCTTCGCTTCCCTGGGCGCGGTCGCCCTCGGCCTGTCGTCGAGCGTGACCGCCTCCGTGCTGTCGGCCGCGCTCCTCGGCGCGGGTACGGCGGTCATGCAGCCGGCACTCGCCACCATGCTTGTGTGGTGTTCCAGCACCGCCACCCGTACGCGTGCCTTCGCCATGCAGTTCTTCCTGCAGAACCTCGGACTCGGCATCGGTGGACTGGTCGGCGGGCAGATCGTCGACACGAGCCGACCGGAGACCTTCACCCTGCTGTTCCTCATCGAGGCCGTGATGTTCATCGTGCTCGGTGTCATCGCCTCCACGGTGCGGCTGTCCCGTACCCCCTCCTTCTCCGACGCCAGGCCCACCGACGGGTCAAAGGCGCCGGGCGGGCTGCGGGCGCTGCTCTCGCACCGGGCCATGGTTCAGCTGTGCGTGCTGGGATTCGTGCTGTTCTTCGCCTGCTACGGACAGTTCGAGTCCGGGCTCGCGGCATACGGCACCGAGGCCGCCGGGATCCAGCCGTCGACGCTCGGTATCGCGCTGGCCGCCAACACGGCCGTCATCGTCGTGGCGCAGTTCGTCGTGCTGCGTCTCGTCGAGCGCCGCAGGCGCAGCCGGGTCATCGCCGCAGTCGGCCTGATCTGGGCGTTCGCCTGGATCGTGGCGGGGTACGCGGGGCTCGGGCACGGCAGCCAGACCATGGCGACGGCCGCGATGATCTCCACGTACGCGCTGTTCGGACTCGGTGAGTCGATGCTGTCGCCGACCGTGGCGCCGCTGGTCGCCGACCTGGCGCCGGAGTCGATGGTCGGGCAGTACAACTCCGCGTTCGCCCTGTGCAAGCAGCTCGCGCTGGCGGTCGGTCCGGCAGTGGGCGGGCCGATGGGGGCGACGCTGCACGGGCCGTACATCGTGACGTTCGTGTTGTTCTCGCTGGGCATCACGGTGCTGGCGCTGCGGCTCGGCCGACGGCTCACTCCCGTACAGGACCAGCCTTCTCTGGAGACTGTGCCGTCCAGGGTGGTGGCCGTGTCTCTGCCCGAGGCCGAGTCCGTGGCCGCCTCTGCCGTCGGCACTCGCTGAGGCGATGAAGCGAAGAACATGAGCAGGGGTCCTGTTGCGGCAGGGCCCCTGCTGCTATTGCGGCAGGGCGAATTCGCACCAGACCGCTTTGCCTCCGCCCGGTGTGCGGCGGCTGCCCCAGGACGTGGCGATCGTCGCGACGATGGAGATGCCGCGGCCCGACTCGTCCGCCGGATCGGCCCGGCGGCGGCGCGGCAGGTGGTCGTCGCCGTCGGTCACCTCGATGATCAGGCGGCGGTCGGTACGGCGCAGGCCAAGGCGCATCGGCGGGGTGCCGTGCTTGAGGGAGTTCGCGACGAGTTCACCGGCGGCCAGTACGCCCAGGTCGCAGAGCTCGACCGGGAAGCGCCACGACGTCAGGACGCCGGTCGCGAAGGCTCGGGCGCGCGGGGCCGCTTCGACGCCGCCGAGGAGATCGAGCGAGGCGTTGTGGAACAGCTCCGCGTCCGCCCCTGTACGGGCGGGGTGCTGGACCACCAGCACCGCCACGTCGTCGTCGTGTTCCGCGGTGACGCCGAGGGAGCGGATCAGCCGGTCGCAGACCACCTGGGGTGAGCCCTTGGCACCGGACAGGGCCCGTTCCAGAGCGGCGACGCCCTCGTCGATGTCCTCGCTGCGGCGTTCCACCAGGCCGTCCGTGTAGAGGACCGCGGTGGAGCCGGGCGGCAGCGCGATCGCGCCCGAGGTGTGGATCCAGCCGCCGGTGCCGAGCGGCGGGCCCGTCGGGTCCTCGGCGCGGTGGACCGTACCGTCCTCGTGGCACACCAGGATCGGGAGGTGGCCGGCGGAGGCGTAGACGAGGCGGCCCTCGTTCGGATCGTGGACCGCGTAGGCGCAGGTGGCGATCTGGCTGGCGTCGATCTCGGCGGCGAGACCGTCGAGGAGCTGGAGCACCTCGTGCGGCGGGAGGTCGAGGCGGGCGTAGGCGCGCACGGCCGTGCGGAGCTGGCCCATGACGGCGGCGGCTCGCACCCCACGGCCCATCACGTCCCCGATGACCAGGGCGGTACGGCCCGCGCCGATCGTGATCACGTCGTACCAGTCGCCGCCGACCGCGGCGTCCGTGCCGCCGGGCTGGTAGGTGGCGGCGATCCGCAAGTCGTCGGGCTGCTCCAGCTCCTGCGGGAGCAGGGAGCGCTGGAGGGTGACGGCCGTTTCGCGGTGGCGGCGCTCGCTGGCGCGGAGCCGTTCGGCGGCTTCGGCGTGGTCGGTGACGTCGGCGGCGTACACGAGCACTCCGCCTTCGCTGCCTTTGTTCCTGTTCTTGTCGTTCTTGTCGTTCTTGTCGTTCTTGTCGTTCGTGATGTTCTTGTCGTGCCTGATGTCCCTGTGCACCGGGGTGCAGGTCACTGTGTACGAATTGCCGCTGCGGACCTTGCGGGACTTGACCGTACGAGGCGTGCCGCTGCGCAGGACCTGGTCCATGAGGGGCAGCAGGCTGAGCTCGGCGAGCTCGGGCATGGCCTCGGCCGCGGTGGCGCCGGATGGGCGGGATCCGAAGGCAGCGGCGTAGGCGTCGTTGACGTACGCGATCCGGTGGTCGGGGCCGTACACCAGAGCCACCAGGGCAGGGAGCTGGCCGAGGATGTCCCGGGCGGAGAGATCCTCCAGGTGGGGGCCGCCGGCCCCGGGAGGCTCGCTGTGCGCGTCGCCCTCCGGCGGGCAGGGACCGGTCTCGGGCTGTGCGTACTCGGCGCGGGCCGAGGGCACGGAACTGCGGTCGTCCCGTGCGGCGGCGCGGCGCTGCGTTCCGGGTAGGCGGGCGCTCCAACGCGTGAAGTTCACGGAATTTCTGGCCTCGTGTGTCGGTCTGGTCCGCTCGGGCGGGCTGCTCACTGTCGGTCACTGCCGGCCGGGTCACTCTGTGCAGGTGTGGGCCCACCCATGGTCACACGTCCAGTGTGACGGACCGTACTGACAGTTGCCGGTACGGCCGGTCCCGGGCGGGTGAGGTGGTGGGCCGACGCGTGGTCAGCCGCCGGTGCCGGGCGGGCCGTCGGTGTGCGACGGGCCGCCCTGGCCGGGGCGTTTGCCTCCTGCGGCGAGTTCGAATTCGGCGCGCGGGTGTTCCAGCGAGCCGAGGGAGACGATCTCGCGTTTGAAGAGCCCGGCGAGGGTCCATTCGGCAAGGACACGGGCCTTCCGGTTGAACGTCGGGACTCGGCTGAGGTGGTACGTACGGTGCATCAGCCAGGCCGGATATCCCTTGAGCTTACGGCCGTAGACATGGGCGACGCCCATGTGGAGACCGAGTGAGGCGACGGAACCCGCGTAGCTGTGCCGGTACTCCTTGAGAGGTCGGCCGCTGATCGATGCGAGGACGTTCTCGGCGAGGACCTTGGCCTGGCGTACGGCGTGCTGGGCGTTGGGGGCGGTCTCCTTGCCGGTTTCCGCGGCGGTCAGGTCGGGTACGGAGGCGGCGTCCCCGGCGGCCCAGGCGTGCTCGACCCCTTCGACGGTGAGCTCCGCCGTGCATCTGAGCCTGCCGCGCTCGTTGAGCGGCAGGTCGGTGGCGGCGAGGATCGGCGCGGGTTTGACGCCCGCGGTCCACACGAGGGTGCGTGTCGGGAAGCGGGAACCGTCGCTCAGGACGGCGATCCGGTCCTCGCAGGATTCCAGCCGGGTGTCGAGGCGTACGTCGATGTTTCGGCCGCGCAGCTCACGGATCGCATAGCCGCCCATCGCGTCGCCGACCTCGGGAAGGATGCGGCCGGTCGCCTCCACGAGGATCCATTTCAGGTCCTCGGCCTTGATGTTGTGGTAGTACCGCGAGGTGTAGCGGGCCATGTCCTCCAGCTCGGCGAGGGCCTCGACGCCCGCGTATCCGCCACCGACGAAGACGAAGGTGAGGGCGGCGTCGCGGATGGCCGGGTCGCGGGTGGCGGAGGCGATGTCCATCTGCTCGATGACGTGGTTGCGCAGGCCGATGGCCTCCTCGATGGTCTTGAAGCCGATGCCGTGGTCGGCGAGGCCGGGGATCGGGAGGGTGCGCGAGACGGAGCCGGGCGCGAGGACGAGTTCGTCGTACGGGATCTCCACGGCGCCGGTGCCGTCCTCCCCCGTGGCGAGGGTGGTGACGGTCGCGGTGCGCTTGGCGTGGTCGATGCGCTGTGCCTCGCCGATGACGATCTTGCAGTGCGCCAGGACCCGGCGGAGCGGCACGACGACATGGCGCGGCGAGATCGAACCGGCCGCCGCTTCGGGCAGAAATGGCTGATACGTCATATAAGGCTCGGGGGTGACGACGACGATCTCGGCCTCACCGCTTCTGAGTCTCTGCTTCAGCTTCCGCTGGAGACGCAGCGCTGTGTACATCCCGACGTAGCCGCCGCCGACGACGAGAATGCGCACACCCGGCGGGGGGCCGGGGGGTGTTCCCCCGGAATCTGAAGCCATCACCACCCCATGACGCAACGTGCTCAAGGGTTTGTCCACAGCCCCGGCAAATTGTGTGACCGGAGGTTCTGGACGGGCCGTGGCCGTTGATCGCGGCGGCGATACGGAAGCTGCGCAGGTCAGGCCTTGAAGTAGGGGTGCGGGGAGGGGGGCGAATCAGTGACCAACCGGTCCTTGCTCCGATCGGGGGGCGCTCCGTGCGGAACTACCCCTTCTGAATTGACCCGGGCTCAACTATGTTCGTATGTCGTCGGGGTGTCGGGCTGGGACCGTGATCCACACTCCGGCTCAAACGGCGGGAAGTCTCCGGGGGGAGACGTCATAACCGGGGGAACAGTTATGCACATTCAGGATTCTCATTGGTCGACTGCTGCTGCAGTCACGCCCCATTCGTCCGACGGAAACGGACGAAACGGAGCAGTGGGGACAGTGAACACGGCGAGTCCGGTCGGCACGGCCGGGACGGCCGGCCCAACAGGGACGACCGGAGCGGCCGCGCGCCCGGCGCCGCTTCGTGTGGACGCACAGCGCAATCTGGAACATGTGCTGCGGGCCGCGCGCGAGGTGTTCGGCGAGCTGGGATACGGGGCTCCGATGGAGGACGTGGCTCGGCGCGCCAGAGTCGGGGTCGGCACGGTGTACCGGCGCTTCCCGAGCAAGGACGTGCTGGTGCGGCGGATAGCCGAGGAGGAGACCTCCCGGCTGACGGACCAGGCACGGACCGCGCTGGGCCAGGAGGACGAGCCGTGGTCGGCGCTGTCGCGCTTCCTGCGGACGTCCGTGGCCTCGGGCGCGGGGCGGCTGCTGCCGCCGCAGGTGCTGCGGGTCGGGGTCGATGTCGACGCCGATGCGGCTGTCGGTGCGGGCTCCGGCGCCGAGGGCTCGGGCGGTGCTCGGGACGAGACGCGGGTGCCGCAGCAGCGTCAGGGCGCGGGTCAGGCCGACCCCCGACCGGCCGACGGGCACTCCGCTGCCGAGACCGGCATCGAGGACGACGGCACGGGAGCCGGTGAGCTGCTTGAGGTCGTCGGCCGCCTGGTGGACCGGGCGCGGGCAGCCGGTGAGCTGCGCCGTGATGTGACGGTGGCGGACGTGCTGCTGGTCATCGCGACGGCGGCACCTTCGCTGCCCGACCCGGCCCAGCAGGCCGCGGCTTCGAGCCGGCTCCTGGACATCCTCCTGGAGGGACTGCGCTCGCGACCGGCTGCGTGAGCGGGGCGGAGCCGGACCAGGTGGCCGGCGTGGTCGGGCCGGCGTGAATCGGGTGGGTGGTGAGCGGTCTGCGTGGCCCGATTCGGTCGGTCCCCCTTGGCAGCTCGTCGTCGCCCCTCCGGTTCCGTATCCGGCTGCCGCGTCCGTCCTTTCGAACGGGTTCGGCCAGGCGCTCTGTCTGCGCGCCGAACGGCTATCGTCCGGCTCCCGGGCGCCGCTCGAATAGCTTGTGATCGGTGTTTGACCGGTGTTTACCCCGTGATTGATCGGGATTTGTTCGGGCTCGATCGGCGCTCGCCGGTGGGGCTGCTGCCTGTTGTCTACGACCCACCCGTGCAGAAAAGCTCAATGAGCCTTCCCCGAATGGGTGACCGCTAGTGCTCACATTCGGGAAAACGCCCCGGATGAGTGGTTGCAGGGGCTGAAGGTTCGGCGTGATTGCGCCATGTGGCACTCTGGCTCGATGTTCGGGTCCGACAGCGCATACGGGGGCTTCCGCGATGAGCGGTGACGGGCAGCAGCAGGAAGAGCCGTTCGACGGCGTCTCCGCTGCAGGCGGTACGACGGAGGCCGGAGGGCCGGCCTCCCCGCAGGTACCGAGTCAGGCCGGACCCGGGCGGTCGGGTGCTGACGCCCAGGGCGGCACTGTCCTGCCCGGTCCATGGCCGGGACCCGTCGAGTCCGGTGCCGAGGCCGAGGTCGCGGTGCCGATGCAGCGGGAGGGCGGCAGCACCACCGCCGGCTCCTCCGGCTCCGCGTTCTCCGACGCCGAACTGATCAGGCAGATGCGGGAGGGTGACGATCTCGCGTACGAGGAGCTGTTCCGGCGGCACTCGGACGCGGTGCGCCGCTACGCGCGCACCTGCTGCCGGGACGCGCACACCGCCGACGACCTGACGGCCGAGGTCTTCGCCCGCACCCTGCAGGCGGTACGGAGGGGCAAGGGGCCCGAGGAGGCGGTACGGGCCTACCTCATGACGGCTGTCCGGCATGTCGCAGCCGCCTGGACCAAGACCGCCAAGCGCGAGCAATTGGTCGATGACTTCGCGGTGTTCGCCGCCCAGGCATCCCAGCCCTCCCAGATGTCGGACGCGGACACGCTCGACCTGGGTGCCGATGTGCTGGCGATGCACGAGGCCGAGCAGTCGATGGCGATGCAGGCGTTCCGCAGCCTGCCGGAGCGCTGGCAGGCGGTGCTGTGGCACACCACCGTCGAGGAGGAGTCGCCCAGCGAGATCGCCCCGTTGTTCGGCCTGACCGCCAATGCCACGGCGGTCCTGGCCAGCCGGGCCCGCGAAGGGCTCAAGCAGGCCTACCTCCAGGCGCACGTGAGCCAGGCGCTCACCTCGGGCGGTGACTGCGCGCGTTACGCCGACCGCCTCGGCGCGTACGCCAGGGGCGGGCTCCGGATGCGGGCCGAGCGCGGGTTGCGGGGGCATCTGGACGAGTGCGGGAAGTGCCGGCTCGCCGCGGGCGAACTGGCCCATGTCAACGCCGGGATTCCCGCGCTGCTGCCGGTCGCGGTCATCGGCTGGTTCGCCGCCGGATATGCGCTCAAGGCCGCCGGGATCGTCGCCGGAGGCGCGGCGGGTGCCGCTGGTGCGGGTGCCGCAGCGGCGGCGACCGGGGGAAGCTCGTCCGGGAGTGCGGCCGGTGGCGCCGCGGCCTCGGAAGGGCTCGGCGCCCCGGCGAAGGCCGGTATCGCGGCGGCGGTTGCCGTCGCCGTGGCGGGTGCACTGGCATGGGCCCTGATCAGCAACGACCGGCCGGAGCCCGAGGCCAGGCACGAGGACAAGCCGACTGCCGTGGCACCCGCGGTGCCGACACCCGCACCGCCGGAGCCGACACCGCCGCCGAAGCCCGAGGCACCCGCGCCGCCCGCGCCGCCCGCCTCCTCCACGATTCCCCCACCGAAGCCGACACCCACACCGACGCCCACACCGACGCCCACACCCGATCCCGCACCGACACCGACACCGACGCCCAAGCCGTCGACGCCTCCCGCGCCGAAGCCGTCCGCCCCGGCACCGCCGCCTCCGCCACCCGCCCCGACCGTCTATCAGGTCAGCGAGCTGAGCTACTCCGTGCTGGGTGACCACACCGGCCCGGAGGTGGTGATCAACGAGAGCAACTGGGTCTGGCAGCGCTCCAGTCTGTCGATCAGCGGCAAGCAGTACGCGCACGGGGTGACCGTCCACGGCCGGTCCTCGGTCACCATCCAGCTGAACCGGCAGTGCACGCGTTACGAGGCCGAGGTCGGGATCGACGACCTGACGATGGGCTTCGGCTCGGTGCGTTTCTCCGTCTTCAACGGTGACGGGGCGCGGCTGTGGCAGTCCCCGATCGTGAACGGCAACGACCCTGCCGTACCCGTCGGGGTCGGCATCTCCGGTCAGGAAAGGATCCGGCTAGTCGTCGAGCGGACACAGCCGGGCGGCGGCCTGGCGCTCGCCGACTGGGCGGATTCGACCATCAGCTGCCGGTGACGCGGCGGGGGGCGAGGCCGTCAGGCATGGCCGCGGTCATCGCATTCCGCCGTTTCCGCCGGGGCACCCGCGGCGTCCGGGAGTTCTGCGGTGATGCGGGTCAGTAGCTCGATGACGTCGTCGACCGTCAGCGTGCGGCCCGCGGCGCGCTCCGACTCGTACAGCCGAGGTCCCAGTTCCTCGTGCGCCTGCCGCTCGGCCTCGTCCACCTCGGCCTGCTGCGCCTTGGTTCTGGGACCGGACAGACGCCAGCCGTCGGCCGCCGCCAGGATCCGTACGGCGGCTCCGTGGCGGCCCACCTTCGGCAGTACGGTCGCCACGCCGTCCGCCAGATGCCCGGTGACCAGCTCGGCGCACTGGGCGTCCCTGGCCACACGCAGTGCGAGCGTCAGACCGCGCACCCCGGCCACCGGGCCGCCCCCGGGCCCCGGCTCGTGCACGGCGATCCGGGCGGCCAGCCCCTGGACCACCGCGGTGAAGTGCGACGGCGGGCTGCCGCGCCCTACCGAGGCCTCCGCCTCGGTGAGCTGCCGTCGCGCCTCCGCTGTCTCGCCGCGGTCCAGGGCCAGGGTGGCGCGCAGAAAATGGGCGTAGGCGCGGGCGTCGTGCACCTGGTAGCGCTCCGCCTCGCCCTCCGAATCCCCCAGCCGCCGCTCAAAACCCGCGATGTCTCCCGTGCGGTAGTCGAGTTCGGCGAGGCGGGCGAGGAGGAACGGCGCCTCGGCGTGCGCCCCGACCTCACGGGCGAGCAGCAGCGCCTCCTCGTACGCCGCACGCGCCTCCTCGTACCGTCCGCGCATCACGCCCGCCTCCGCGGCGGCGCCCGCGACCTGTGCGCGCATCCAGCGTTCGCCGACGCGACGGCTCAGCTCGCGCAGCTCGGCGAGATCGTCGTCGATCCCGGGCATGCCGCCTGGCATGTCGACGATCATGTGGGTACGGAACATCAGCGTGATGCCGTACTCCCAGGCCCCACCATGGATACGGGCGTTGGCGACCGCCGCCTCGATCCGCTCGTGTGCCTCGGCGGAGGTGCGGCTCACGAACGAGGTCATCGGCCAGAGCAGTCCCGGGAAACGGGCGGACTCCGGACCGGAGGACATGAACGCGTCGGCCACCCGGCCCATCAGGGCCTGGCGCCGGTCGTCACCGCGGATGTCGTTGACCGGGCCGCTCTCCACGGCGAAGAAGTACCGCAGTATTTCCAGATGCATGCGCGGCCAGAAGCGGGGGTCGCTGCTCTCGGTCGGTTCCGGTCCGAGCGCCACGGCCCGCTCGGCCCAGGTGAGACCCTCGGGACGGTAGTTCCGCAGGAACCAGAACCACCCCATGCCGAGCACCAGACGCACCGCATCCGGTTCGCACGGGCTGGTGACGACGGTGCGGTGGAGGGCGGCCCGGATGTTGTCGAGGTCCGTCTCCAGGCGTTCGATCCAAAGGAGCTGGTCGCCGGAGCGGAGGCGGGGTTCGGCCTCCTCCACCAGCGCGACGAAGTACGCGGTGTGCGCACTCGCGGCGGCGGCCCGTACATCCGGGGTCTCGGCGGCGCGCTCGGTGGCGTACTCGTGGATGGTCTCCAGGAGGCGGTAGCGCATCGCGCCGGAGGCGGTCGGGGTGGCGACGACGAGGGACTTGTCGACGAGGGCGCCGATCAGGTCGGCGGTGGAGTGCCGTGCAGGGGTTCCGGTGACGCGGGCTTTGCCGGTAGGGGCTGGTCCCGCGGTGGTGACGGCTTCTGCGGCGGGCAGGTCCCAGCCGCCCGCGAAGACGGAGACCTGCCGCAGAACCGTTCGTTCGTCCTCGTCCAGCAGGTCCCAGGACCAGTCGACGACGGCGCGCAGGGTCTGCTGACGCGGCAGTACGGTCCGGCTCCCGCTGGTCAGCAGCCGAAACCGGTCGTCGAGCCGGTCCGCGATCTGGCGCGGACCGAGCAGCCGCAGCCGGGCAGCGGCGAGTTCGATGGCGAGCGGCTGCCCGTCGAGCCGTCGGCAGATCTCGGCGACGGCATCCGGATCGTGCGCGGCCTCCTGCTCGGGGTCGAAGTCGGGCCGTACGGCGCGGGCGCGCTCCGCGAACAGCCGGTGCGCGGGGTCGGCCGGAAGCGGGCCGACCGGGCGTACGGATTCGCCGGGGACGCCGAGGGGTTCGCGGCTGGTGGCGAGGATGCGCAGCTGTGGGCAGTGGGTGAGCAGGGTCTCGGCGAGGGCGGCGGCCGCGTCGATGACGTGTTCGCAGTTGTCGAGGATGAGGAGGAAGGGGCGGATGCGGGAGCAGTGCGCCAGGTGCTCGACGAGGAGATCGGTCGGGTCGGTGCGCAGTGGCTGTCCGTCGCGGTTGTTGTCCCGCAGGAGGGCCGTCTCACGCAGACCGAGAGCGGAGAGTACGGCTCCGGGGACGTCCACGGGGTCGTCGACGGGAGCGAGCTCGGCGATCCAGGCGTCCGTGGGGACCGAAGCCGCCCGGCTGCCCGGGGCGGCGGCCTCCTCGGCGAGGCGGGTCTTGCCGGAGCCGCCGGGTCCGGTGAGGGTGACCAGTCGGGATCGGGTCAGATCGGCGCGGATGGAGCGCAGTTCGGGCTCGCGGCCGACGAACGAGGTGAGCCGGGGGCGGAGGTTGCCCAGGACGGTGGCGCGGGGCAGTGCGCCGGGCGCATCCGGTACGGCCGGTACGGGTGCTTCGGAGGGCTCGACCGGCGGCGGAGCGAGCAGTTCCCGGTGCAGTGCGATCAGTTCCGGTCCGGGATCGGTGCCGAGGCCGTCGGCCAGGGCACGGCGGGCGTCCTCGTAGGCGGCCAGCGCGTCGGCCTGGCGGCCTTCGGCGCGCAGGGCGCGGATCAGCTGGGCCCGGAAGCGTTCGTCGTACGGGTGGGAGGCGGCCAGCTCCTTGAGCTCCGGTACGAGGGTGGTGCGCGGTCCGGCAGCGAGCCGCTCGCCTACGCCAACTCCCGCACCCGCACCCGCACCTGTCGCAGCACACCGCAGATCGGCTTCGATCCGGCGTTCCAGCGCGGCCAGGCGGTGGGCCTCCGGGCGCAGCCCGTGGCCGTGCTCCCGGTCCGGCAGGTCGGCCAGGGCCGGGCCGCGCCACAGGGCGAGCGCGGTGCGGAGCGTGCGGGCGGCCGTCACGGGGTCGCCCGCGTCGAGCTCCTCGGTCCCCTGACGGGACAGCCGCTCGAACACATGCAGGTCGACCTCGTCTGGCGTGGCCTCCAGGCGGTAACCGCCGTGCGTGCTCCTGATCGCGTCCCTGCCCAGCACCCGGCGCAACCGGCCCACGAGGGCCTGGAGCGCGGCGGGAGCGTCGTACGGCGGATCATCGGCCCATACGTCGTCGACGAGATCGGCGACGGGGACGGGCCGGCCCGTACGCAGGGCGAGGGCGGCGAGGAGGGCGCGCAGCCGCGTACCGCCCACGGGCAGCGCACTGCCGTTCTCGTCTCGCGCCTCGGTGGCGCCCAGGATCAGGTACCGCACCCGGCCATTCTGTCCCGCGCGGCGGCCGGAGGCAGGCGCCCACCGCGAACGGACGCCGCCGCTGCTGCCGGTGCTACGGCTGCAGCGTCCGCCTCGCCGGGACGACTCCGCCCGCGACGGCGCGCTGGCGGGGTGCCGCCGTGCCCGTCCAGCAGGTGCCGCGCCGCGAGACGAGGCGGCGGAGCCAGAGTTCCGTGGACGCCAGGTGCGCCAGGCCGTCCAGCGGGAGCGGTTCGCCCTCCGAGGCCGCGCGCAGCGCCTTCCGTACGACGCGTGCCTCGACCAGGCCCGCGTCGGCGAGCAGCGGTGCGTCGAAGAGGGAGATCAGGTCGGGGAGCGCGGCGCGCAGGCCGGTGCGCGCGGTCGCGTTCGAGGTGGCGAGGGAGGGGGTGCCCCAGCCGGGCGGCAGTTCGTGGATGCCCGCGCCCGCGAGCACCCGGCGCAGGATCGCGGCGCGGGCGCCCGGCTGGACCCGGAGCGATTCGGGGAGCGCGCGGGCGGCGCGTACGACCTGATTGTCGAGGTACGGGGCGTGCAGCCGCTGGCTGCGGTTCTCCGCGGCCTGCTCCAGGATCCGGTGGTCGGCGGCGTACCGGGCGAGGGCCGCCCGGGCGCGGGCCTCGCCAGGGCGCTGGCCGGAGGCGGGACGGATCGCCGCCTCCTGCAGCCGGACCGATACCTCGGCGAGCGCCTCCCCCGTCAGCCAGCGCGCGGCGGGCCCGGGCCGCGACCAGGCGAGGGCGGCGAGCGAGGCGTCGGCGGGGGTATCGAGGTCGGGGCTGTAACGGTTGGCGTCCGGCAGCCGGTCGGCAGCCGTCTCCAGGCCGGTGCGGTACGACGTACGGGACAGCCGGCGGGCCGCGCGGTAGACGGTCAGCGGGACGAAAAGGGAGTGCGCGGTCGGGCCCTCGGCCCTGGCGAGCGCGGCGACCGGGCGCAGCAGATGGCGTCGGCGCCGGTCCATCAGCAGGTCCGCGAGACGGGCCGGGTGGGCGTCGAGCACCTGCCGGGCGCCGCCGCCGACGAGGTGGTCGGCGCTGCCTGAGGCGAGGCGGCGGCGGTGGCGCTCGGCGACGACGAGGGACGGGGCGGGCTCGTCGGTGAGTGGCCCGCCGCCCAGGTCGGCGTAGGGCAGGGCCTCTTCCCCGGCGGCGACGACGACGTGGTGCAGGCGCGGGTTGGCCGCGATGACGCGGGCGCGTTCGAGTTCGTCCTCGTGTCCGCGTGTGGTGAGGTCGTTGAAGGTGACGGCGAGCAGCCGCTCCCCCGCTCCCGTGCCGTGGCCGAGGAGGGTGCCGGGCAGGCCCGGCAGTCCGGCGGCGAGCAGTGCGAGGGTGGCGGAGCCGCTGCCTCCGGAGAGGTCGGCACCGATGCCGGGTACGGGTGCGCCGCGGGCGGCGCGTCGCTCGGCGGGCCCCATGCCGGGCACCGGTCCCGGGTCGGGCGGCAGGGTTTCGGGGGCGTGGCGCGGGGCCGTTAGCCTGGCGCGTACGGCTTCGACCAGGGCGTCGCGCACCCCGTCGACGGCGCTGACCGGGTCGAGTTGGGGCGCGGCGACGGCGAGGGAGGCCACGGCCTCGTACCCGGTGATCTCGCGCGAACCCTCGCGGAGGATGAGCGCGTGCCCCGGCGGGATGCGCTTCACTCCGGCGTACGGGGTGCCGTCGCGCAGCGCCTCCGGTGTTTCGGGGCAGGCGAGCAGGGCGGCCAGGTGGCCGATGTCCAGCTGGGCCTCGATGAGGTCGGCGAGCGGGAGCGCGGCGGTGGCGTACGCCGTACCGCCTGCCCAGGGCGTGTAGAAGACCGGGCGGGCTCCGGCGAGATCCCCGATGACGGTGATCCTGCGGCCGACCTGGACGACGGTCGTGTAACTGCCGGGCCAGGAGGTGAGATGGCGCAGGGCTCCGCCTCGGGCGGCGAGGAGGCCGGCGCGCAACTGCTCGTCGGTGGCGCCGCAGCAGCCGAGGACGGCGAGCCGGGCGGTGGGCGCACCTTCGGCGGTTTCGAGCGTGCTGGTACGGATCTCGTCCGGGCGCCAGTCGCCGACGGCCCAGAGCGGATCGGGGTCGCCCCACAGGAGTTGGGATCCGACGGGATGCATCGTGCGCCCCTCGTCGTCGGCGCCGACCGCACCGGCCGTGCCGAAGCTCGCGGCGATACTGCTCCACCCCACCAACCAACGCATCGCCGCCTCCACAGGCTGTGGACAAAACGGCGCAACCGAAAAATACGGGGAGAACTGCGGTAACGCGCAGCGCCGTTGCGAACATGCTGCCACGACAAAGGCGCGCAGGAGGGGCCACGGACGGCGCACGTCGTATGCGCATGCGCCCCTGGCAAAGGCCGGAGCGGAGGCGGGTGGCGGCCCGGTGCGGACGAACGCATGCGGGCGGAGCCCTGGCGGCGACCCTCCGGCGCGACAGCCGACACCGGCCCGCACCCGGCCCGCACGGAGTGACTCATGCGCCAACGGGCTTGCACGGGGGGCCTGTTGCCTTCCCCGTACGGGCAAGGTCTACCGGCCGAAATCCGGCCACGCCGCGAACGGCCACAGACCGGTGACGGGCAAACACCGAACGGTCGGCGGGATGTCCGCGAATCGGGCGATCCAACCTCGGCCGACCGACGACATTCGGCCATTCTCGGGGCGCGTTGCAACCCGGCGACAGCCAACTCGGTACATCAGAAGTCCCTTTTCGCCCCACTTCATTCCCGGATTCTTCCCGAAGACCTCCCGCGAATCCGCCGCCGGTCGCCGAAGGCCGCCGGCGGAGCGGCAAGGGCCCAGGACCGGCCCGGCGTCCGCCCCGCACCGGTGTCCACGCACGGTCCGGGAGATCTCGTCCACCTCCCGGACCGGTCCACCGCCTGCGGGGAATGAGGCGGCAGTGTCCCCCAGCCCACTGAGTCCAATGCAGTGGGCCGACCCACGCAGCACCCATGCAAGCGCCTCCGAAACGGCCGTACGAGAGCGCACGGCCGGGCGCACGGCCACACACCAGGAGCACGTCCGAGGCCCGGCGGGCGACGCCGCCACCACGCTCGAACAGCACCTCCGGGTGCACGCGACCGGGGCGTCGAACGGGTCCGGGCGGGGGGCCGAGCGGGGTGTGGGGCCGCTGCGCGGCGACCGCCGGAGCGGAGCCGCGCATTTTCTCCCGTCCGCACGGACAACAATCCCGCCATACGGACGTCTGCCCCTTAACGGTAGGGATGCGGCGAACTACGCTGGGTTTACTGAGGTTCTCGGCAGGAGGCATATTCCTCGGAGCTCGGCCATATGCGTGTGCGGCCGGAGTGCCGGGGTCCGTCCCTGGGGAGAACACGGTACGAATGCCGCGCGCCGCAACGGTGACGCGGCTGCCGTCTGTGTGTCGAGGGGTGGCGCATGTCCAGGGAGCAACGCGGACCGAACGAGAAGCTCGGAACCGTTCTCGCCCTCGCGGGAATCAGCAACGCCGGGCTCGCCCGGCGGGTCAACGACCTCGGGGCGCAGCGCGGTCTGACACTCCGGTACGACAAGACCTCGGTGGCCCGGTGGGTCTCCAAGGGCATGGTGCCGCAGGGCGCCGCGCCCCATCTCATCGCGGCGGCGATCGGCGCCAAACTCGGCCGCCCGGTACCGCTGCACGAGATCGGGCTCGCGGACGCCGATCCCGCGCCGGAGGTCGGGCTGGCCTTTCCGCGCGATGTGTCCGAGGCGGTGCGTTCGGCCACCGAGCTGTACCGGCTGGATCTGGCCGGACGACGGGCGGGCGGCGGCGGGATCTGGCAGTCGCTGGCGGGCTCGTTCTCGGTCAGTGCGTACGCGACACCCGCGTCCCGCTGGCTGATATCCCCCGCCGATCCGTCGGTGGCGCGCGACTCGGCAGCCGCCGAGGCGGCGATCCTCGGCACCCGGAACACAAGGGGCGCACACCCCGGTGCAGGGGCGCAGAGGACGCCGTCCATCCCCGCCCAGCCGGGCCCGGAGACCGCACCCACAAGCGCGACGGCGACAGCGGGCACGACTACGAGCACGACCGCAACCGCGAGCGACGTCTCCCCGCTGCGGGTCGGCCACAGCGATGTCTCCAAGCTGCGCGAGGCGGCCCAGGACGCCCGCCGCTGGGACTCCAAATACGGCGGCGGGGACTGGCGTTCCTCCATGGTCCCCGAGTGCTTACGGGTGGATGCCGCACCGCTGCTGCTGGGTTCGTACAGCGACGAGGTGGGCCGGGCGCTCTTCGGCGCGGCGGCCGAACTGACCAGGCTCGCCGGCTGGATGGCCTTCGACACCGGCCAGCAGGAGGCCGCCCAGCGCTACTACATCCAGGCGCTGCGCCTCGCGCGGGCCGCGGCCGACGTGCCGCTCGGCGGCTATGTGCTCGCCTCGATGTCGCTGCAGGCGACGTACCGCGGATTCGCCGACGAGGGGGTCGACCTCGCGCAGGCCGCCGTCGAACGCAACCGGGGGCTCGCCACGGCCCGCACCATGAGCTTCTTCCGCCTGGTGGAGGCCCGCGCCCATGCCAAGGCGAGCGACGCATCGGCCGCAGGGGCCGCGCTGAAGGCCGCCGAGGGCTGGCTGGAGCGGTCCAGGGACGGCGATGCCGACCCGTCGTGGCTGGGCTTCTACTCGTACGACAGGTTCGCGGCCGATGCCGCGGAGTGCCACCTCGACCTGAAGGCGCCCCGGCAGGTCCGGCGCTTCACCGAGCAGGCCCTGTCCAGGCCGACCGAGGAATTCGTCCGCTCGCACGGGCTGCGGCTCGTGGTGTCCGCGGTGGCCGAGCTGGAGTCGGGAAATCTGGACGCGGCCTGCGCGGCGGGCACCCGGGCGGTGGAGGTGGCCGGCCGCATCTCTTCGGCGCGGACCACGGAGTACGTACGGGATCTGCTCCACCGGCTCGAACCGTACGGGCACGAACCGCGCGTCGCCGAGCTGCGCGAAAGGGCCCGGCCTCTGCTGGTGGCGCCCGCGTAGCCCCCCGCGCAGCCGGATCGCGCAGAACGCTTCCTGCACCTCCCCCCACGGCGCCCGGCAGCCGCCAGGCGTAAGGATTCGGCGCCACGCTGGGCTTCGCTGGTTTGAGTGCGTTGTCAGTGGGTCAGTGCACTATCGGGGTGGGAGGTGGCGTGATGATGACGCACGCGGCGTACGACTGCGATGTGCTGGTGATCGGCGGCGGGATCGTCGGTCTGTCGACGGCGTATGCCATCACGCGCACCGCTCCGGGCGTCCGGGTCACGGTGCTGGAGAAGGAGTGGGGCCCCGCCCGTCACCAGACCGGGCGAAACAGCGGAGTGATCCACAGCGGCATCTACTACCGCCCCGGCTCGCTCAAGGCCCGGTACGCGGTGCGCGGCGCCGCCGAGATGGTCGACTTCTGCGCCGAGCACGGCATCGCGCACGCGGTGACCGGCAAGCTGATCGTGGCGACCGAGCGCTCCGAGCTGCCCCGGCTGCACGCCCTGGTCCAGCGCGGCCGGCAGCACGGGCTGCCGGTGCGCGAGCTGGGCCCCGCCCAGATCGCGGAGTACGAGCCGCAGGTGCACGGACTCGCCGCGATCCATGTCGGATCGACCGGGGTGTGCGACTTCGGGGCGGTCGCGGCGCGGTTCGCCGCCGAGGTCAGCGGGGCGGGCGGAGTGATCCGTTACGGGGCGGAGGTCACCGCCATCGACCGGCGCCCCTGGGGTGTGGCGGTGCGTACGGCGCACGGTCCGGTGGTGCGGGCCCGGGTGCTGGTCAACTGCGCGGGCCTGCACAGCGACCGGATGGCGCGGCTCGCGGGCGACGACCCGGGGGTGCGGATCGTGCCCTTCCGGGGGGAGTACTACGAGCTGGCGCGGCCGGAGCTGGTGCGCGGCCTGGTCTATCCCGTGCCCGATCCGGCGTTCCCGTTCCTCGGCGTGCATCTGACCCGAGGCCACGACGGCAGCGTCCACGTCGGTCCGAACGCGGTGCCTGCGCTGGCCCGCGAGGGGTACGGCTGGCCGGTCGTACGCCCCCGTGAGCTGGCGGACACCCTGTCCTGGCCCGGCACCTGGCAGATCGCGCGAAGACACTGGCGGTACGGGGCGGGCGAGGTGCACCGCTCGCTGTCGAAGCGGGCGTTCACGGCGGCCGTGCAGCGGCTGCTGCCCGAGGTCACGGAGTCCGATCTGAGACCGGCCCCGTCCGGGGTCAGGGCCCAGGCCGTACTGCGGGACGGCACCCTGGTGGACGACTTCCTGATCCGCGAGGCCCCGCACACCGTGCACGTACTGAACGCTCCGTCGCCCGCCGCGACGGCCTCCCTGCCCATCGGGCGGGAGGTGGCACGCAGGGCCCTGCTCCGGGCAGGGGGGACGGGGTGGAAGCCGCCCGCCGTAGAATCGGGGCATTGTGTCTGAGTCCTTGAACCCCGCAGATCCCGCCGCAGGTCCCTCCGGAGATCCCGCCGCGACCTCTCCCGCGAGCTCTTCCCCGAGCCCTGCCACGACCTCTTCCGCGAACCCTGCCGCCCCGGCGCCCGGGGCGGCCGCTGCCGGGATTCCGGACGAGTTGCGCGCCGCCTCCTTCGAGCGGCAGCGCAGGCTGCGCCAGGAGCCGCGCTTCCCCGGCGGACCCGCGATCGACCCGGCCGGATCGCACCACGAGCGCCGGATCCGCAGCTTCCAGCCGCGCCGCAGCCGCGTCACACCCGGCCAGGAGGACGCCCTGCTGAGGCTCTGGCCGAAGTGGGGCCTGGACATCGACGGGCAGCGCGTCCTCGATCTGCCCGAGCTGTTCGACGGGCTCCCGGTCGTGCTGGAGATCGGGTTCGGCATGGGCGAGGCCACCGCCCAGATGGCGGCCGACGACCCGGGCACGGGCATTCTCGCCATCGACGTGCACACCCCTGGCCAGGGCAATCTGCTCGGTCTCGCGGACCGGAACGGCCTGTCCAACATCCGGGTCGCCAACGGTGACGCGATCATCCTGCTGCGCGAGATGCTGAAGCCGGAATCGCTGGACGGGCTGCGGGTGTACTTCCCCGATCCGTGGCCCAAGAAGCGCCACCACAAGCGGCGGCTGATCCAGCCGGAGTTCCTCGATCTGGTGGCACAGCGGCTGAGGCCGGGGGCCGTGATCCACTGCGCGACCGACTGGGAATCGTACGCCGAGCAGATGCTGGAGGTGCTGACCGCGCACCCCCTCTTCGAGAACACCCAGGCTGACGGCGGCTATGCGCTGCGGCCTGCGTTCCGGCCGCTGACCCGGTTCGAGGGGCAGGGCCTCGACAAGGGCCATGTCGTGCACGACCTGCTCTTCGCCCGCCGCTGAGACCTGAGAGCTGAGAGCTGCGCGCCTGCATGTCTGCGCGCCGACGCCCCATGGCCAGCTGTCAGTGCTGCTGGTTAGGGTCATCGGGTGGTGTCCGACGGGTCTGTCCAGCAGCGACAGTCGCAGCCGGCCGTCCCGCTCCTCGAGGAGCAGCGGGTCGGCGAGATCCTGGCTGCCGTGCCGGAGCGCACGCACTGGCGTTACCGGCCGCGCCGCGTCGGCATGGTGTGGCGCAGCAGGACATTCCGCATCGCGGCCGTGTGCACGGTGCTCGCGCTGTGTGCTCTGGCGATCCTGGCCCTGGTCCGCGATCAGACGGGGACCGAGGGGTTTCTCGTGGGCCTCGGTCTCGCCGTGCTGCCCGTCCCGCTCCTGATGGCGGCGTTCCGCTGGCTGGACCGGGTCGAACCGGCGCGCTGGCGGAATCTGCTGTTCTCCTTCGCCTGGGGTGCGTTCGCGGCCGCCCTGGTCGCGATCATCGCCAATTCGTTCGCGACCCGCTGGATAGCCACGGCCACCGCCGACCCGTCGAGCGCCGACACCCTGGGTGCCACGGTCATAGCGCCGGTCATCGAGGAGAGCGCCAAGGCCGCGGCCGTCCTGCTGATCTTCCTGTTCCGAAGACGGGAGTTCAACGGGATCGTCGACGGTGTCGTCATCGCCGGCTTCACCGCGAGCGGCTTCGCCTTCACCGAGAACATCCTCTACCTGGGCACCGCCTTCGGCGAGGACCAGCAGATCGGCACCTCGGGTGTCGTCTCGGTGACCGCCGCGACGTTCTTTGTACGGGCGGTGATGTCGCCGTTCGCCCATCCGCTCTTCACGGTGCTGACCGGAATCGGCTTCGGGCTCGCCGCGGCCGGCGCGCGGCGAGCCCGGTTCCGCCGCATCGCGCTGCCGCTGATGGGTCTCGTCCTCGCCATGGGCATGCACGCCCTGTGGAACGGGTCGGCGTCGTTCGGCCCGTACGCCTTCTATGCCGTGTACGGGGTGTTCATGGTCCCGGTCTTCGGCCTGGTGACCTGGCTGGCGATCTGGTCGCGCCAGCGGGAGCTGCGTGCGCTCTCCGCCGAGCTGCCCGCCTACGCGGCGGCCGGCTGGCTGACCCCCGCCGAGCCGCTCGCCCTCTCCTCGATGCGGGCCCGCGGCATGGCGCGCGACGCGGCACGCCTACGACATGGCACCGCGGCGTGGACAAGCCCGTACGGACCGGCATACGCGCAGGCACACGTACCGGGACACATACCGGGATACGAGCCGGCATACGAACCACCGCGCGCACCGGGATACGCACCACCGTACGGACAGGGCTACGGACCGGGGTACCCGCCGGGCTTCGGGCAGGCACACGCGCCGCGGCGCGGTCCGTCGTCACAGATCACGGCGCACGCCAAGGCGCAGGCCAAGGCCCGCGGCAAGGCGGCCGCCCGCGCCGTCGCCGAGTACGAATCGTTCGCGACGTCCCTGGCCTCGCTGCGCCGGCAGGCCCGCCGCGGGGCGGCGGGCCCGGACTTCGCCGAACGCGAGCTGGAGCTGCTGCACCACCTCTGGCAGCGCAGGGACGTGGCCGCCCCTGCCCTGACCTACGCGGCGCAGGCGACGGGCCGCCTTCGTCCTCACCGCCTGCCAACACCCCCGTACGCGTATCCGTACCCGCGGCACGCTCGGCACGGCGGCAACACCGACAACACCGGCAACGGATTCAACCCTTATCTGAACCCGCCCCAGCCGCCCCAGCCGCAGTAGGGCCGTGGCTCAGCCGCGTCAGGCGGATGCCTCGGTGAGCTCCGCCAGTTCCTGCTCGGTCAGCGTGAGGTCGGCGACGGCCACCAGCGCGGGCAGCTGCTCGACCGTGCGGGCCGAGGCGATCGGCGCGGCGACGGTCGGCCGGGACGCGAGCCAGGCCAGCGCGACGGTCGCGACCTCCGCATCGTGCTCCTTGGCGACCTTGTCGAGTGCGGCCAGGACCTTCTGTCCCCGCTCCGACTCCAGGTACTGACCGGCCCTCTCGGCGCGTGCGCTCTCCACCGGAGCTCCCGGGCGGTACTTGCCGGTGAGGAAGCCGGCGGCCAGGGCGAAGTACGGAACGGCGGCGAGCCCGGACCGCGCGGCCGTGTCCTGGAGCTCGCCCTCGTACGTGTCACGGGAGACGAGGTTGTAGTGCGGCTGAAGGGCGACGTAACGGGCCAGCCCCTCGCGCTCCGAGAAGTCCAGGGACGCCCGGAGCCGCTCGGGGCTGATGTTGGAGGCGGCGATCTCCCGGACCTTGCCCTCCTTCACCAGGTGGTCGAGGGCGGTGATGATCTCCTCGACCGGGACGGTCTCGTCGTCGAAGTGCGTGTAGTAGAGGTCGATGTGGTCGGTACCGAGCCGGCGCAGCGACTCCTCGGCCGCGTCCTTGATGTTCGCGGCGGAGAGCCCCTTGTACGAGGGGTGGGCGCCGACCTTGGTCGCGACGACGATGTCGGAACGGTTGGAGCGGGCCGCGAGCCACTTGCCGATGACGGTCTCCGACTCACCGCCCTCGTTGCCCGGGATCCAGGCGGAGTAGGAGTCGGCGGTGTCGACGAAGTTGCCGCCCGCCGCGGCGTAGGCGTCCAGCACGGCGAACGACTGTGCCTCGTCGGCGGTCCAGCCGAAGACGTTGCCACCGAGGGCGAGTGGGAAGACCTGCAGGTCGGAAGTGCCCAGCTTACGAAGTGAAGTCATATGTGGATCAACGAACCCCGGCGGGACCGCTATTCCGTTCGCCCCGCCGTACGGGTGGCTGTGCCCCGTACGGGTGACTCCGCCGTACATACAGACCGGCAGCCCTGACGTCGGGGGGTGAGCGTCAGGACTGCCGGGGTTCAGCGGCCGGCGAACCGGCTCGGATCACTCAGATCATCATGCGGATCACGAGGGGGTCATCACGGGGTGAGGCCCTTGTCGCGCAGCCAGGCCATCGGGTCGATGCCCGTGCCGTCGGGGGTGTGGACCTCCAGGTGGAGGTGCGGTCCCGTCACATTGCCGGTCGCGCCGACCCGGCCGATGGTGTCACCGGTGGTGACCTTCTGGCCGACGCTGACGTCGATCGAGGACTGGTGGCAGAACCACAGCTCCGTACCGTCCTCGAGCTCCAGCACCGTGCGGTAGCCGTACGAACCGGACCAGCCGGCCGACTTGATGGTGCCGCTGTGTACGGCCTTGATCGGGGTGCCGGTCGGCGCCGCGAAGTCGAGGCCGGTGTGGTAGCCGGAGGACCACATCGAACCGGCCTGGCCGAAGGTCGAGGTGATCGTGTACGAGGAGGTCGGGATGGCGTAGCTGGCGGCGAGCTTGGCGAGCCGCTCGGCCTCGGCCTTCGCCCTGGCCGCCTCCTCCGCCTTCTTCTTCTCGGCGGCGGCCTTGGCCTCGGCCGCGTCCTGCTGCTTCTTGGCCTCGGCGGCGGCCGCCTCCGCGGCTTCCTTCTCCTGGGCCGCCTTGGCCTCGGCGTCGGCGGCGTCCTGCTGCTGCTCGGCCTGCTGGAGGATGCGGGCGCGGAGCGCCTCACCCGCATCCGTCGCGCCCTGCTCCGTCTCGGCGGTGGTGAGGCCGGCGGTGGTGAGCGGGGAGGCAGCCGCGGCCGCCTCGGCCTTGTCGGCCTCGGACTCTCCGGTGAACAGAGAGCCCACGCCGGGAAGGGACTTGGCGTCGGGAAGGTTGTCCGCGATGGAGTCGGGAAGGGATATGGAGACCGGCGGCTTGCTCTGCGCGGTGGCCATGCCGCCCGCGCCGACCGCCGCGATGACGCCGACCCCGAGCACCGTGGAGCTACGGGCGAGTCCGTTGCGCTGCTTGGCGACGCGGTGCTTGCCGCGTACGGGGCGTACGGACTCCTCGGTGGGGTTCCACTCGTCCCAGCTTCTGTCGGGCTCGCTGTTGCCGTCGGCGCGGAAGTCGCCGCCGAACTCACCGGCGAGCGCGCCGCCCTGCTCGGTGTCGTAATCGGCGCCGAACGCCGTTTCCGTCCCGGTGGTCGCGTAGTCCGAGCCGAAGCCGGTACCGAAACCGGGTCCCGTCCCGTAGTCGGATCCGTTTCCGGTTCCGTAGTCGGATCCGAAGTCAGCGCCGAAATCGCCACTGAACTCGGGGTTGAACCGAGAAGGGGCCTCGGAGGCAGGCTTGTTGGACGCCACGGGGGCGCACTCCTTTCCTTCCTTCTCGCCTACCGGGTTAGCTGACGGGTTCGGAGCAGGAAGGTCTCCTACGGGCCCCTCTGCCTCTCACGAGACACAGGTGTCCGATTCACCCCATGTAGGTGGTTCCCCGGTTCCCTTGCGGAATTCGGCGCTCGCGCACGGTGCCGCCACTGACGACGGCTGGGACGACCGCGCTGCGTTATCGAACGTTAATAGACACACGGGCCTGATTCCAAGCCGTTCCCACTGATCGTTCACGTCTTTGGCCCGGACTTTACGGGACATAACCGGCTGGAATCGGACGAGTTGATCGGCCCTCAGCCACTACCCGTTTTCTGACGTTGCGTCAAACGTTATGCGGAGCGGCGCCTCTCGGTTACGTACGGTGGCACCCCTCGTCCAGACGGTGGCATCCCTCGTCCGGGGCGACACCGTCCCGTACGAAGCACCTGCGCGCACACGAAGCACGCGGGCGCCCGAGCACCCCTCCCACCCCGCCCGTCACGTCTCTTCCCGGCCCACGATCCTCACGGTCCTGCGCCGGTCCGGCTGCCCCTCCACGGGACGTACGACCGCGAGCAGCGCCATGTCGTCGGTCGACTCTCCCCCCGTGTGCAGCCGTACGTCATCGGTGAGCGCGGACAGCAGTTCCTCGGGCCCGGGAAAGATCCGCCCGCGCAACCGGGCCGCAGGGTCGTAGAAGACCCCGTCGGCGTTCCGTGCCTCGGAGAGGCCGTCGGTGTAGAGAAGCAGCGTCGTCCCCGCCGGCAGGTCCCATTCGTCCGTCCGGTCGGGCCACACCCCCAGATCCATCCCGAGTGGCAGCGCGGGCACCGTGGGTGCCAGCACGTCCAGCGCCCCGTCCGAGTGCAGCAGGATCGGCTCGGGGTGACCGCGGTTGACGATCCGCACCCGGGACAGCCCGGGCGGGATCTCCGCCAGTACGGCGGTGATGAAGCCCTCGAACTCGTCGAGCCCGGCCCGCCGCGTCCCCTCCCGCGCCAGCGCCCGCTCCAGCCGCTGCGCCACGCCCTCCAGCGAACGCTCCTGCTCGGCGGCCTCCCGGAACGCCCCGATGACCACCGCCACCGACTCCACGGCGTCGAGCCCCTTCCCCCGTACGTCCCCGACCACCAGCCGCACGCCCTGCGGGGTGTCCGTCACGGCGTACAGGTCGCCGCCGACGAACTCGTCCGCCTGCGCCGCCTCGTACCGAGCCGCCACATGCAGCCCGCCGATCCGGTCGGACGGCTTCGGCAGCACCGCCCGCATGGCGGTCTCCGCGATGACCCGCGCGGAGGCCAGCTGCTGATTGCCGCGCCGCACGACCGTATTGATCACGACGGCGAGTACCGAGACGGTGGCCACGGTGAGCAGCTCGATCAGCGGCACGATCAGCGGCAACGAGTTGTTGTACACCCGCAGCACGGCGACGGCCACCATCGCGGCGACGCCGGTGAGGATGGTGCTGGCCAGCGAGAAGAACGGTGCGGCGATCAGCGGTGCCGCCACGAACAGCGGAATGGCGGTGAAGGCGGGCGGGGTGAGGATGTCGAAGGCCAGTCCGCCGAGGATCATCATGAAGGGCAGCAGGCGGACGAACCGCCGGGTACGCGCGACGTCACCCACTCCATGTCTGCCGCGCCGCTTCAGCCGCTTCCACACCTGTGGTCTCCTGCCCGGTACGCGCGCGGCTGCGGACGGTACCGCGCCCCACCCCCAGACTCGCCGGAGCGGAGCCGCACGGCGACTCCTCGTCGGCCAATGGGAGTACGTGTATGGCGCAACGCACACACCGCCCGGGCCTGCCCGTTCATGGACCCGCGGGCCCACCGACCCGGGCCGCGAAATGAATCAGACCCGGCACGCTGCGTGCGTGCCGGGTCTGACATTCTTCAGTAGCGGGGACAGGATTTGAACCTGCGACCTCTGGGTTATGAGCCCAGCGAGCTACCGAGCTGCTCCACCCCGCGTCGGTAAACACAACTCTACGGCATGTCCGGCGCACTCATGACCACTGAGCGAATCATGACCCCTGAAGCCCCCCGCCTCCCTCTCCTCTCCCTCTCCCTCCTCTCCTTCCCCTCCCCCTCAGTTCGTCTCGGTGATCCGGGGAGGGGCGGCCTTCCCGTCGACCACCGCCTGCTTCATCGGGCTCGCGCCGCGCTGGAGGGAGTGAAGGATCGCCAGTCCCTGGCTGACGACACCCGCCGCCATCTCGTTGACACCATTGGTGCCGTTGAGAACGGTGAGGTCGGCACCCGACATGCCGCGGGCGGCCGCGTCGGCCAGGGCGGGCAGGTTCTCCACGATGCGGTTGGCCGCGATGAGCTCCTGGTTGCCGTCGCGCAGCGAGGTGGCGCGCACGCTGTTGGCGTCGGCCTGCGCCTGGGCGAGGGTCCGCTCCGCGTACGCGCTGCCGTCGGCCTCGAACTTCGCCCGGTCACGGGCCGCTTCCGCGAGGGTGCGCTGGCGGTACGCCTCGGCGTCCGCCGGACGCCGGACCTCCGCTTCGAGCCGTTGCGCGGCGAGAGCCGCCTGCCGCTCGGCCAGCGCGGTCTGCTCCTCGATGACCTCCTGGGAGGCCCTGGCCTGGGCGAGCGGTCCGGCCTGGGCTGCGCAGGCGTTGTACTGCTCGGTCTCGGCGAGGAAACCGGCCCGCTTGATCGCGGTGTCCCGTTCGTACTCGGCCTTGAGCGCCGCGGCCTGCTGCTCGCGCTCGGCCGCTTCCTGGTCGGCCCTGGCCTGGGCGATCCGGGCCTGGCTGGCGACGGCGGCCGCGTGCGGGGCGGCGAGGTTGTTGATGTAGCCGGTGGCGTCGTCGATCTCCTGGATCTGGAGAGCGTCCACGACGATGCCGAGTTTCTCCATCTCGCCGTGGCTGCCCGCGATGACCTCCTGGGAGACCCGGTTCCGTTCCCGGATGATCTGCTCGACGGTCAGTCCGCCGATGATGGAGCGAAGGTGACCGGCGAAGATCCGGCCGGCGAGCTCCTCCATCTGTTCCTGCTCGGACAGGAAGCGGCGTGCGGCGTTGGCGATGGAGACGGCGTCGTCCCCGACCTTGAAGACGGCGACGGCCCGGACGTTGAGGCGGATGCCCTGCTGCGTGACGCAGTCCTCGGTGATCTCCGCTTCGCGCAGCGTCAGGGAGAGCATGCGCGCCTTCTGCTTCACCGGGAGTACGAAACTGCCGTGGCCGGTGACGATCCGGAACTGGGTGTCCAGCGTCTGCCCCTTGGAACCGGATATGAGCATCGCCTCGTTGGGGGCGGGAACGTGCCAGAAGAACATGAGAAGACTCCTGCCGTACGTGACTTGCCGTACGCGACCTGCTGACCGCTTCGGCTCAGGACGGCAGGCGTTCCACGATCACGCCGCGCGCCGAGACCGAGTCGACGACAACGACGCGTACGTCCCTGTCGATCGACGTCGCCGACCATGCGGTGTAGGCCTCCGACCCACCCCGTACGGCCACCAGTACCTCGCCCGGGCCATCGGGCGGAATCGGCACGGTGACACGCCCGATCGCCCCGACCGGGCTCAGGGCGGACTCATCCGCCGCGTGCATGCGCCCTCGCGAGCGTCCCTGCGTACGCCTGCTCACACCACTGCCCACGCCGCTTCATGAACACGAGGCGACCCCGCCTCCTGGAGGCCCGAACCTCCCTCGACATTTCCACGGTACTCCGCGCCCGCCCCCGGGGATCGCCCCTGTGGACAGTCCCGAACGACAACGCGCGAGGGTGAATTTGGGGTGATATGACTTATTTACCATTCAGCCAGTCGACGCGATGAAATCGCGGTGATCAGGGAGCCGACCGTGGACGATTACCCCCTGCTCAACCTCTTCTGGACCATGCTCTGGTTCTTCCTCTGGATCATGTGGCTGTTCCTGCTCTTCAAGGTCATCACGGACATCTTCCGCAGCGACGACCTCGGCGGCTGGGCCAAGGCGGGCTGGTTGATCGTGGCCCTGCTGCTGCCGTACCTCGGCGTCCTCCTGTACGTGATCGTGCGCGGCAAATCCATGGGGAAGCGGGACATCAAGGAGGCGCAGGAGCGCGAAGCGGCCTTCAAGGCGTACGTACGGGAAGCCGCAGGCACCCACGACGCGCAGGGGCAGGGCGCGAGGGGGCAGAAGCAGGGCGGCCATGTCGACGACCTGGCGAAGCTTGCCGAGCTGAAGGACAAGGGCGCCATCACGGACGAGGAGTACCAGCGGGCGAAGACGAAGCTCCTGGTCTGAGCACCCCGGTTGTCTCTCTCCTCGCGGTCCGGCGAACTGGCACGGTTCCCGGACCGCGGGAAGGCTTGAGACATCACCTCAGGGAGATGGCCGGACCATGAACGGGACCACGCTCGAAACCCTGGACGCGATGCGGAGCGCGCTGCGCGGTCCCGTCATCGGTCCGCAGGACCCGGAGTACCGGACCGCCCGCACGGTCTACAACGCCATGATCGACAAACGTCCGGCGGCCGTGGTGCGGTGCAGGGACACGGCGGACGTCATGGCCGCCGTCGACTTCGTCCGGGACGAGGGTCTCGTGCTCGCGGTCCGCGGCGGCGGGCACAGCGGGGCCGGCCTGTGCCTGGTGGACGACGGCGTCACCATCGACCTCTCGCCCATGCGCTGGGCGCACATCGACCCCACCGCGCGTACGGCGATGGCCGGCGGCGGAGCCACCCCCGGCGACCTCGACCATGCCGCGCACGCCTTCCGGCTGGCCACCCCCGCCGGAATCCAGTCGACCACCGGCCTCGGCGGCCTCACCCTGGGCGGCGGTCACGGCCACCTCACCCGCAGATACGGCCTGACGGCCGACAATCTGCTGGCCGCGGACGTGGTCCTGGCCGACGGCACCGCGGTGACGGCGAGCGGCACCACCCACCCCGACCTGTTCTGGGCGCTGCGCGGCGGGGGCGGCAACTTCGGCATCGTCACCTCCTTCACCTTCCAGATGCACCCGGTGGGCACCGTGGGCGTCGCCATCACCCTCTGGCCGGTCGACCGGACCCCCGACGTACTGCGCTGGTACCGCGACTTCCTGCCGCAGGCCCCCGAGGACCTGAACGGCTTCTTCGCCGCGCTCACCGTGCCGCCCGGTCCGCCGTTCCCGGAGGAGATCCACGGTCAGAAGATGTGCGGCGTCGTGTGGTGCTGGACGGGCGACCCCGGCCTCCTCGAAGCCACCCTGAAACCCGTGTCCGACCCCGGCCCGCCCGCATTCCACTTCGCGGCGCCGATGCCCTACACCGCCCTGCAGTCCATGTTCGACGAGCTGCTCCCCAGCGGCCTGCAGTGGTACTGGCGCGGCAACTTCTTCGACCGGATCACCGACGACGCCATCGCCGTACACGCCAAGTACGCCGAGAACCTCCCCACCGACCTGTCGACCATGCACCTGTACCCGGTCGACGGCGCCGCCCACCGACCGGGCCCCGACGACACGGCCTGGGCCTACCGGGACGCGATCTGGTCCGGCGTCATCGCGGGCATCGACCCGGACCCGGACAACGCCCAGAGTCTGAGGCAGTGGTGCGTCGACTACTGGGAGGAGCTGTACCCGCACTCCATGGGCGGCACGTACGTGAACTTCATCGGCGCGGGCGAAACCCCGGACCGGGTACGCGCCACCTACCGCGACCACTACGACCGCCTCGCGGCCATCAAGCGCACCTACGACCCGTACAACTTCTTCCACACCAACCAGAACATCGAGCCGGCGGACGGGAGTGTCGCAGCGTCTACAGTCCTGTAGACGACCTATGTTGCGCAGACGGATGCCACCGGTGAGCGCCGGTCCGTGATGAAGAAGCTCCCCGAGGTCACGCTCGCCTTCTGGATCATGAAGATCGCCGCCACCACGCTCGGCGAGACGGCCGCGGACCTGTTCTCCCAGACGCTGGAACTGGGCTACTTCCTCACGACCATCGCGCTGTTCCTGGTGTTCGTGATGACGCTGGCGGTGCAGCTGCGGTCCAGGCGCTACAACCCGTTCCTCTACTGGACGGTCATCCTCTCCACGAGCATGGCCGGCACCACCATGTCGGACTTCATGAACCGCGACGCCAGTTCCGCGTACCTCACTACAGGCACTTCCTCGCTGGGCCGGGGCCCGCAGGGCCTCGGCCTGGGCTACCCCGCAGGCGCCGCGATCCTGGTCTCCCTGCTGATCGCCGTCTTCATCGCCTGGAAGCCCACCGGACAGACCTTCGCCATCCGCGACATCGTCAACTTCCGCGGCGAGGCCCTCTTCTGGTCCGCGATCCTGGTGTCGAACACGCTCGGCACGTCCATGGGCGACTTCCTCACCAAGCCCGCCACCAGCGGCGGCCTCGACCTCGGTACCCCGGGCTCCTCGGCGGTACTCCTGACCGCCCTCCTCGGCCTCATGGCCTACGCCCACACACAGGAACGCAAAACACCCCGGAACGACGAAGCGCCCCGCCCGGCAGAAACCGGATGAGGCGCTTCCCAGCAGGTCGGAGGGGATGATCCCCGCCCCCGCCACACGTAGGCCGTGTGGGACTCGAACCCACAACCAACGGATTAAAAGTCCCGGCAGGGTCCTGCCGGGACTTCCGCCAGCTTCCACGCTGGTCCAGAAATGCCTAGTCAGAGGCATGTCGCATGCTGGCCGGTCCAAGGTTGTGTGCGCCATGTCAGCACGTCCGCTCACGCATCGCTCACGCATCCAGGCCCCGCTGAAGACGACCGAGCCAGCACACCTTCCAAATGTTCATCAGGGATCCGAGGTGGGTCGGTGGGCGTGCCGACCTGGAGCGGAGAGGTCGGCAGGTGGGTTCCTCAACGATCCCGGACACCGGTGGATGGGACCAGAACTGAGACCGCGGCGCGGCCGGAGCCTTGCCGGTCAAGAGCAGACAGCAGTCAGCCGTGGCGGGTTCGAGTTTGAACCAGCGGCCCTTTGTCCCGAATGAGGTTCGGCGAAGATCGTGACCTGCGAGGAAATCCCGGGCGCTCCGGCGCGCGCTGGCAATGCATGCCGTGGAGAGGGCAGTTGCCACGTTGACGCTCATTGTGTTCATCAGGCCACCCTGGTCCCTGGATCGTCACGCAGGTCCTATCTGGCGGCGCTTGTGCCCGGCCTGCGGTGTGTCAACCGCACGAGCCCCCGCGTGTCCTGAGCGATCATCCGCATGGCCAGACGTGGCGACTGCGGTGTTCGCGGCGTCGAGGCTGCGCGTAACGGCGCTGGTCGGAGCGGGCGAGCCTGGCTGGAGCGGGGCCGCCGCACACCCCTTCCGTGACCGAGGCCGACTATCTCTCCGCCTGGGTAACGGAAATCTATGTCGGCCAGAGTAGACATTGGGTGGTGGTGTGGTTATGGTTTCTCTCGTAGCCCAGAGAGACAGCAGGGCCCGGCAGAGACGAACTGCCGGGCAGCAGTAACCGTAGTTGCAGTTCGCAGGACGGTGCGGTGGTGGAGTTCCGAAGCCAGGGTTGTTGCAGGACGGCGACGGGACTGGCGACCGGACCGGGTGGCCCGCAGTGATCAGGGGCCGCCGTGAGCAGTACCCGCAAGTGCAGTACGCAGCAGTGAAGTCAGTGAGCAGCACCTCGGTGAAGGCGTCGGCTGCGGACGCGCGCACCGGGAGGTTCGGCAGTGGGGTTCTAAGCCAGAGCAGATGCAGGACGGGCGACGGGGCTGGCTGTCGAAAAGTGGCGCTGGCACAGGCCACAGAGCAGTACGCAGGAGAGCAGTACCAGCAGTAGGTAAGTGATGATCCCAGAGGGAAGAACGGAGGAGCCAGGCGCCATCAGGATCGCCCGGGTGGAAGTTTTGAGCCCGGGTACCGCAGGACATCGATAGCGAGGTGGTCTCCGGTCAAGCAACCGCGATCCCCGCACCCCCGACAACTTCCAGGTCGGGTCAGCGGAAATAGAAGGCCGGCGCAGTATCAGGGTCGGCAGATGGTGTAGCAGTTCCTTCGGGGCTCGGGTGCCGTACGGCACCCGAGCCCCTCCACGCGTTCCACAGAGAGGTGCAAATGACAGCAGACGACTCGTTCGGCCGTCTCAACGACGACGACTACCCTGCCTACACGATGGGCCGGGCCGCCGAGATGCTCGGTACCACACAAGGTTTCCTCCGCGCCATCGGAGAAGCCCGCCTGATCACCCCGCTGCGTTCCGAGGGCGGCCACCGGCGCTACTCCCGCTACCAGCTGCGCATCGCCGCACGCGCCCGCGAACTCGTCGACCAGGGCACCCCCATCGAGGCCGCCTGCCGCATCATCATCCTCGAGGACCAGCTCGAAGAAGCCCAGCGCATCAACGCCGAATACCGCCACGCCGCCGAATCAGAGAACCCGACGACCGCGGGCTGACGCGTGGCTTCTGGGTCAACTGCCTTGACCAGGATGCTCCCTTCGCCCACATCTTCGTCGTGGGCGTTCTGCTGCGGCGGAGGAGCCAGGGTGACCGCCTCCGTCTGCCGTATGTCGTAGGACGCTTCATCGGCAGGAAGGTGTGAGGCAAGGGCCGCGGGAACTGTGAAGTGGTTTGACGCGCAGAACGGCTGCGGCTTCACCGCCCGGACAGTGGCGGCTCGGACGTGTTCGCCCACCGTACGGCGATCAGCCCGCGCGCGGAGCGTACTGCTGCCCCGGGCAGGTCCTGCTGTCCGACTGGTTCGCACGAACGGTGGGCGTCGGCCGCCTTCAGTCTCAGTCCATGGTGGTGGGATCTGGGGCACTCGTGAGAGCGCCGCGCAGCAGCGCTGCGCTGATCTGCGTCGGGACCCGTATACGGGCTGATGGGCCGCCGTAAACGACGACCGCTCTTCCTGGAACGCTGTGTTCCGGGTGGATCAATATCTATGACCGCGAGACGAGAGTTTAATGTGCCGCGCGGACAGTGTGTTTACTGCAACGGGAAGAGCGGAATTATTGACCGTACGCAGGCCGCTACCGCATGCTACTGTCGATCTCAGTTGCAGTCGTGGTTCCCAAAAACCTCAACGCCTTTCGTCGGCATTTTTAGCCGCAGGGAGCGTTTTGTATTTCCGGTCATCTCCGGGCGGGGCATCATCGCGGCGACCCGGTATCCGTGGATTGCGGGTTCCGGCGTACTGCCCCACAAGGAGATATGACATGGCGTCTGGCACTGTGAAGTGGTTCAACGCGGCCAAGGGTTTCGGCTTCATCGAGCAGGACGGTGGCGGCGCTGACGTGTTCGCCCACTTCTCGAACATCGCCGCTCAGGGCTTCCGTGAGCTGCTCGAAGGTCAGAAGGTCACCTTCGACATCGCGCAGGGCCAGAAGGGCCCGACGGCTGAGAACATCGTTCCTGCCTGACGCTGACGCGCACTTCGTAGCTGGGGCCCGCATCCCTCGGGGTGCGGGCCCCAGCTACGGGCATTCCCCGGGGCTTCCCTGTGGGGCAACGACGCCCGCAGATCCCTCTCCAGGAATGCGGACCTCTTTGAAGATGCACCCGTAGACGTCCGGGATCTCACGTCCGCATGACGTCACCCATTTCATCGCCTGCACTTGCACCGGATTCACCGCGGGCCAGATCTGCTTTCGCATTTCGTTCGGCTCGTTCTTGTGATTCCCCGCGCTGTTCTTCTGCTGCGAGAATTCCTTGATACGTGCCGTATCAAGGAAGGTTCTGAATGAACCCCTCACGTACGAACAACCGCTCCTCCCGCAGCCGTACCGGCGGTCCCGCCTTCGGCTCCGGCGCCGGTTCGCACCGGGGCAACCGCTTCGGCACGCCCGCCCCGAGCCGTTCCGGAGGGCCGAGCCGCCCAGGCGGCCGCGGCCGGCGGCCCGCGGCGGCCTCGGGCGAGTTCGCCCTGCCCAAGACGATCACTCCCGCGCTGCCCGCCGTCGAGGCGTTCGCCGACCTCGACATGCCCGAGCAGTTGCTGGCCTCGCTCACCGCGCAAGGCATGAGCGTCCCGTTCCCGATCCAGGGCGCGACCCTGCCCAATACCCTCGCGGGCCGCGACGTCCTCGGTCGCGGGCGCACCGGCTCCGGCAAGACCCTCGCCTTCGGCCTGGCCCTGCTGGCCCGCACCGCCGGGCAGCGCGCCGAGCCCGGCCAGCCGCTGGCCCTGATCCTCGTGCCGACGCGTGAACTGGCACAGCAGGTGACCGACGCTCTTACCCCCCACGCACGCTCGGTGAGGCTGCGCCTGGCCACTGTCGTCGGCGGAATGCCGATTGGCAGGCAGGTCAGCGCGCTGCGCCGTGGTGCCGAAGTCGTCGTCGCGACGCCGGGCCGCCTCAAGGACCTCATCGACCGGGGCGACTGCCAGCTGAACCAGGTCGCGATCACCGTCCTGGACGAGGCCGACCAGATGGCCGACATGGGCTTCATGCCACAGGTCACCGCGCTCCTGGACCAGGTCCGCCCCGAGGGCCAGCGGATGCTGTTCTCCGCCACACTCGACCGCAACGTCGACCTCCTGGTCCGCCGCTACCTCACCGACCCGGTCGTCCACTCCGTCGACCCGTCCGCAGGGGCGGTCACCACGATGGAGCACCACGTGCTGCATGTCCACGGCGCCGACAAGCACCGGATGACGACGGAGATCGCGGCGCGCGAGGGCCGGGTGATCATGTTCCTGGACACCAAGCACGCTGTCGACCGGCTGACGCAGAATCTGCTGAGCAGCGGGGTGCGGGCCGCCGCCCTGCACGGCGGGAAGTCGCAGCCGCAGCGCACCCGGACCCTGGCCCAGTTCAAGACCGGGCATGTCACTGTGCTCGTCGCGACGAACGTCGCGGCGCGCGGTATTCACGTCGACAATCTCGACCTCGTTGTCAACGTCGACCCGCCGACCGACCACAAGGACTACCTCCACCGCGGCGGCCGTACCGCGCGGGCCGGCGAGTCCGGCAGCGTCGTCACTCTGGTCACCCCCAACCAGCGCCGCGACATGAGCCGCCTCATGGCAGCCGCCGGCATCGTGCCGCAGACCACTCAGGTCCGCTCGGGCGAGGAGGCACTCAGCCGGATCACCGGCGCCCAGACCCCCTCCGGCATTCCCGTGACGATCACCACGCCGGTGGCCGAGCGACGTCAGCGCAGCCGGAGCGCGGCCTCCCGCGGTCGACGCAGCCCCGCTTCGACTGCCCGGCGCACGATCGTGCGGCAGTCCTCTTTCGACGCGGCGGCCTAGAACTCTTGATCAGGAAACTGGCCCATCTCTGCAGGAGGCACATCTTGGCACTAGTTCAGATGCAACCCCGCCCGGCGAGCGCCACCCCCGCGCACAGGACAGTGGCCGACACCATGGACACGGCCGGACCGCAGGTCTGCGACGACATGACCATCGAAGTCGCCCTGGCCGTCATGACCAGTGCCCGCACCGAGCACCTGCTCGTCTGCGACAACGACGGCCTGTGCACCCAACTGGTCACCCAGGCCCAGCTCGCCGCGGTCCGTGACAGCCCCGCGTACACGGACCGGGTCCAGCTACGCGACATTCTCGACAACCGCGGGCCGTTCACCTCACCCGGTACCACGATCACCGAAGCCCAGCACGCGATGCGCGGCCGCCGGCCCGGTGCCCTGCCGGTCGTCGACGAGCAGGGCAGCGCTCCGGGCGTCCTCGCCCTTGCCCTTGCCCACTGAACCGCCTCACCGCGGCGAAACCATTCCCCTTCATTCTTCTCTCTGTGAGGCATCATGCGCTGCGTCATCGCCCGCTTCCCGTTCGACCTCACCAAGAGCGGCGTCCTGGAATCCATGAAGGGCATCAAGCCCGAACAGGTCATCGGCGAGTCCGTGATCATCGGCCGCCGCACCTACCCCGTCAAGCAGGTCGGGCAGGTCATCACACGCCAGGACCGCCGCGATTTCAGCGCCGGCGAAATCCTCCGGGCCATGACCCAACTCGGCTTCACCTGCCCCGGCCTTCCCCACACCGCCGCGCCCACACGCGTCCTCAACCCGTTCCAACAGGCTTCCGCGATGCTCGGCGCCCCTGCCGCCGTCTGACCGACGCGCAGGCGCAAGCCGCCACCAAAACAACAGTGAGGGTCCTCAGCGCAGCAGTGGATTCAGTGGTCGGAGTAGCTGAAGTCGCCCATGGTCCAAGCGCTGACGTGAACCGCCCCGGGTTCGGTAGAGATCTCAGATTGTGGTTGTGGCCTGGGGTTTTGTGAGTTCTGTGTAGTAGTTGGTCTCGTACTCGGCGGGTGGGACGTGGCCTATCTCACCGTGCAGGCGCCGGTGGCAGTACCAGTCGATCCACTCGGCGGTGGCCAGCTCGACCTGGGAAAGGGTCTTCCAGGGCCGTTGAGGCTTGATCAACTCGGTTTTGAACAGGCCCGATCGTGCTCTCCATCAGGGCGTTGACGCTCCTATAGTTGTCAACTCGCGGCGATGCCGGCCGCGTCCAGGTGTTCGGCCAGCTTGAAACTGGTGTACTGGCTGCCCGCATCGCTGTGGTGTATCAACTCGCCTCGAACGTGGGGATGTTCATCGCGGTCACGCTGCCACAGCGCCATCTCCAGAGCGTCCAGGACGAGCTGGGTCTCCTTCGACGTCGCGGCGGACCAGCCGACGATCCGGCGGGAGAAGGTGTCCACGACGAAGGCCACGTAGACGACGCCGGCCCAGGTCGCCACGTGCGTGAAATCCGTGACCCAGCAGCGGTTCGGTGCGGCGGCGACGAAGTCACGATCCACCCGGTCCGGTGCCCGCTCGGCCTGCTGGTCCGGTCTCGTGGTGATGACCTTCTTACCGCGGACCGCGCCGGCGATGCCCAGCTCGCCCATCAGCCGTTCGACAGTGCAGCGGGCCACCTTATGTCCCTGCCGGTTCAGCTCCCGCCAGATCTTCCTCGCCCCGTAGACGCGGTAGTTGGTGGTGTGGACCTGACGGATCAGTTCCCTGAGTTCCGCGTCCCGCACGGTACGGGCGGACGGGGCTGCCAGTCGCTTCTTGTGTGCGTAATAGGTGGAAGGGGCGATCTTGCAGTCGTGCTCGGTGAGCGTCCTACAGATCGGCTCGACCCCGCCGAAGCGGTCCCGGTACTCGTCGATGAACGCTACGAGCGCGTGTGTGGCCGGTCGAGCTCGGCGATGCTTCTATGTCAAGCCACCTGCGGCAGTTCCTGGATGATCTGCTGGTCGTCATGGGCAGCCTCGTCTGCCAGCAGAGCCCGGAAGACCCGGTCGGAGATGCGGCGCCGCAGCAGTCGCAGAGCCTCTTTCACGGTCTTTCCCGCGGCGAGCTGCTTGGCGTAGTACGCAGCGCCGGGCCCGTCTTGACGGACTTGGGTGACGGCAGCCATGTGCAGGGCGTTGTTGATGGTGCGGTTGCCTCCCCGATTGAGGCGGACGCGAACCGTGTTGGAGGACCAGACGGGTATCGGGGCGGTGCCGTTGAACCGGGCGAAAGCGTCCTTGGACTTGAAGCGAGTGGCCCCGGCCGTCTCTCCGAGGATCATCGCCGCCGACAGGGCCCCGCATCCGGGCACCGCCAGCAGATTCGGAGCCAGTTCGCGAACCAGATGCCGTAGCTGGGCCTCCATCGCGTTGATGCGCAGGGTCAGGCGCCGACAATCCTGGACCAGATCCAACGCGATCTCCGCCACGACTCCGCGTCGGGCGACGAGGCCCGCTTCCAAGCTGTCCAGGACGCACAGGCGCTTCAGACCGCGCGAAGGAACGACCAGCTCGGGGTCGATCTCGTGCAGGAACCAACGCAGCTTGTTGGCGATGGCGGTGCGCTGCCGGACCAGAGTGCGTCGGTGATCGGAGCGCAACTTGACCTCGCGGGTCGGGCCGTCCAACTCGGCCTTGGGCAGATCGGGCTCTCGCAGAGCGACTCGAGCCACCGCTTCAGCGTCGATCGGATCAGACTTGCCACGCTCGCGGGCCGAGCGCCGCGCGCCGGCCATCAGTCGCGTGTGCACGCGCACCACCGCGTACCCCGACACCAGTAGGTCCGCCTCGAAACGTCGGGTCAGATGCCGGCAGTCCTCGATAGCGAGTAGGACCTGCTCAAACTGTCCCAGCCAGACGCAGATCTGCCGGCGGCCCCTGGCGGTGGCGTCCACGGTCAGCTGCGTCAGGCGCCTTCCGACCTGGTCTACCGCGACCAGGGTGTGAGTCTTCTTGTGGGAGTCGATACCGACCACGATCACGGGATGCCTCCAACGGGAGTCGGACGAGGTGTCGTCGTTCTCCGCGGGGGCACGCCTCAATCGGGCGAACAGCACGCTTCTATCAGGCCACATCGCGAAGAACGGAGACGCCGACGGGGCGGCACATCGCCGAAAAGCCCTCAACTGGCGGGGCAGCAAAGAAAAGAGCCAGCCCCATCGGCATCTGTCACTGTCGCACCGTCACCGGGTCGACGTCTCCAACGATGGCATTGACGCGAAGAAACTCGCCGCCGCCTTCAGGATCTCGTTCGCCCACTTCAGCTCGGCCTTCTCCTTCTTCAACGCCTTGAGCTGGACCGACTCCTCCGTCGTCGTCCCGGGCCGCGTCCCCGCATCGACCTCGTGCTGCTTCAGCCAGTTCCGCAGCGTCTCGCGGGAGCCGATGCCGAGCTTCTCGGTGACCGCCTGCAAAGCGGCCGTCTCGTTCGGGTAGTCGTCGCGCACCTCGGCGACCATGCGCACCGCACGTCAGCGCAGCTCAAGCGCGTAACGGGAAGGTCGTGCCATGACTCGATCCTTTCACGAAATCAAGTCTCCATTCGAGCCGGGGCGGTTCAGTCTGCCCAGGGGCGGCAGCGGTGGACTTCGATGGCGTACGCGTTGTGGCTCGACCAGCACAAAAACTCGGGTGGCGCCGTCTTGGTCTCTCTAGCACCGTGTACCAGTGGCTGAGAATGCAAGGGACAGGGAAGACAGTCCTCTGGACTGCGCGAGGCAGATCTGGGCAGCATCCCGATCATGGATGGATCGATGGTGGACTGGGCGATACAGGTCGGCGAGACGGAGCTCAGTTCTGTGCTTCCTCGGCGATGGGCACATTCCCAAGGGGTCGCGCGTCGCGCGGTCGATCTCGGGAGGATCTTGAGGAGTGATTCCGGCCTTCTGGCTGCTGCCGCCACGCTCCACGACGTCGGATACGCGCCACGCCTGGCAGCTACGGGATTCCACCCTCTCGACGGCGCGCGGTTCCTCCGTGACGCTCACAGCGCTGATAGGCGGCTGGTGCGACTCGTCGCGAACCACTCATTCGCGGTATTGGAAGCCGAGGAACGCGGACTGAGGGACGTGCTTGAAGCTGAGTTCCCAGTTCTCGAGGATCAGCGGCTCGTGGATGCGTTGGTCTACTGCGACATGACGACGACTCCCGACGGGCGGCGGACCACTGCCGAGGAGCGGGTGACGGAGATCGTGGGCCGCTACGAGGCTGACAGCGTGGTCGGGCGGTTCATTCGTCGAGCGGCGCCGGAGCTCTTAGCCGCTGTGGAGCGGGTGAAGGCGGCGCTGGCTGCTCAGCCCAGGTAGGGGTACGTGCCGGCGAGGTAGTCGCCGATCTGTTGGCGCATGCTGGGGTGGATGTCGTACTGGTCCAGGTCGGATGGCTGGACGTAGCGGACGCCGTCGGCTTCGTCGTTGATGGTGGGCTCGCCGCCCACTGGGCGCCCGATGTAGGTGTTCTCGTACTGCTGGCGGATCTCACCGTCGGTGTAGGCGACGATGTGGTTGGGGTTCGTGTAGACCCCGAGGAAGCCGGTGATCTCGGCGATGATGCCGGTCTCTTCCAGGCATTCGCGCACCGCGCACTGTGCCGCTGTCTCGCCGATGTCCTGCGCGCCCCCCGGCAAGGCCCATTGGCCTGTGTCCCGACGGCGCTGGAGAAGGATGGCGCCGCTGTCGTCGACGACGAGCAGGTTGTTGGCGGGAATGAGTGTGTTCGCCTTGGGGGCTTTGGGATCGTTGTAGTACTCAGTCCTGCCCATGTGACGAGGGCCCTTCCTGGTCTGGCGTCCAGGGCCGCGCGGTGGCCCAGACAGCTTCGAAACTCTGAGCGTAGTTGTCGAACCACCCTGCAGCGTCAACTCGCTTGAGATGGAGCAGAGGGTTGGCGCTGGCCGGCTGGCCCCAGACATGCGGGTTGGCCAGTAGGTCGTCGTCGTAGCGGAACAGGGAGGTGTAAAGCGTGGTGTCGTGCAGCCTGACCTCGCAGCCTGCCTCGGACAGTAGGGGTCGGTAGTAGGTCAGGGAGGCGCGGATCTTGGCGGCGAGTGTGTCGCCGATGCCTTCTTCGCGGCCGCGGATGGCCGCTGCCTGGCCGTTCGAGTCGCCGAAGCAGAGACGCACTTGAACACCTTCGGCCGCGCGCTCGGCAAGCATCTTGGCGACGTGGGGGTTGGACTGCGCGAAGAAGGTGCCCGAGAAGACGAGGACGCTGATCTGCTCCTGGGCTCCCTTCAGCAGCGAGAGCCACATGTCCCGGGGAACACTGGCCCGGTTCTGATAGGTCCCGACGAGCTCCAAGCCTGACCCGTCACTGGGCTGTCCGGCACTCGGCGCTGGGGCTGGCCAGAGGAACACCTCCTCCACCCGTAAGTGCTGGGCAGCGCGGAATCGGTGGCGCGGATGGGGAACGCGCCCGCCGAGCCAGCGACTGACGGTCTTCGGGTCTACCTCGCAGACTTCAGCGAGTGACTCGGGCGAGACGCCGCGCTGGGCGAGTACGGAGTGCAGTCGCTCGTTCACAGACGCCATACAAGCCGAGGCGGCCAGGAGCGGGCAAGGACGTCATGGGACGTTCCTCGGAAGCCGAAGCGTCGACCACGGTACTTACGCTGGTCGTATGGAGCTCATCGTCCTGTGGGACATCGACCACACGCTCATCGAGAATGCCGGGATCAGTAAGGAGATCTACGCTGCCGCCTTTACGGCGCTGGCGGGAACCGCTCCGATCGAACCTGCGCGGACGGAGGGCCGTACGGATCGCCTGATCATGCGTGACATGTTCCAGCGGAACGGTCTGTCCGAGCCGGACTGGGCGGCTGTCGAGGCTGCTCTTGCCAGCGCCGGGGAGGAACGCCTCCACGATCTCAGCGTGCGCGGGACGGCGCTGCCGGGCGTGCGTGACGTCTTGAAGGTGACCTCGGTACACGAGGGCTGGGTGTCTTCGGTTCTCACCGGCAATATCGCGGCCAATGCCCGCGTGAAGGTATCGGCCTTCGGACTGGACCCTCTCCTCGACCTGTCTGTTGGTGCCTATGGGGCTGACGCTCTCCAGCGTCCGGGCTTGGTCGCTGTTGCCCGGGAGCGCGCCCAACGCCTCCGAGGCGCGTCGGATGACGTGCCTGTCGTGCTGGTAGGAGATACCCCGAGGGATGTTGAGGCCGCGCTCGCCACGAACTCCGGGATCATTGCGGTCGCTTCTGGCGTCCACAGCGTCGAAGAATTGGCCGCTGCCGGCGCGCAGGTAGTGCTACCGAACCTGACGGACACTGCGCATGTTCTCGGGGTCCTGGAGACCTTCGCGGCCCACTGAAAACGTCCCAGGACGTCCCCGGGGCGTCCGGATACGCGGTGATGCTGTCCGTACTCGTTCCGCCAGCATCAGGTCTCCCACCAGGCAACTGCCCGAAGGAGACCCACGTGATCGGGGAAGTCACCGGGATCCGCAGGATCCGGATGCTGTACCTGCAGCTGTTGTACCGCTGCAACTTCGAGTGCCTGCACTGCTTCCATGGCAAAAGGCTCCAGCACGCCGATGCCTTCACTGCAGACGAGGCCGTCAACCTCCTCACACTCATGCGCGACCAGTACGGCACCGAGGCTGTCACCCTGCTGGGCGGCGAGCCATTCGTCTACAAGGACCTCGCCTACGTCGTCCGGTACGCCAAGCAGGAACTGGGCATGCAGGTCGAGATCTGCACCAATGGTTATCGGATCGAGCGCCGGCTCACCGAGATCGCCCCCCACCTGGACCTACTGCGAGTGTCGCTGGAGGGCATCGGCTCGACCAACGACCACATCCGCAAGTTCGGCAGCTACCAGAGCGCGCTGAGCGCACTCGACATCGCCCGGGGACTCGGTGTCCGCACCGGCGCGACCATGACGGTCACCTCTCGCAACATCGGCGAGGTGCTCCCGCTTGCCCGCACCCTGCAGCGCTATGGCGTCGAGCAGTTGAAGCTTCACTGCCTCCGGCCGGTCGGTAACGCAGCAGATCACCCGGAGCTCCTCATCACCGACCCCGCTGCCTACATCCGTCTTCGAGCCCAGCTCCAGACCGCCGGGCTGACCATCGAGGTGATCGTCGACGAGGACCTGTCCGAGCACGGCGCCCCAGAGGTCTGCGCTCCTGCGGGAGGCCCAACGGAGATCGAGCGGATCGAGGCCGACCCGCGCGGCGCACTCACCATGTCCTGCAAGGCCGTCGGCAAGGACTCCCACGCCTTCTGGTACGACAAGCTCGCTGACCACATCGACCACCGGCCATCCGCCACCGACGAACTCACCCTCGCGGTACCGGACGTGGTGTACGGCCGTGTCTGACGCCCCGCTGTTCGAAAGCCTCGAAGGACTTCGCGGCACCGGCAAGTCGACCATCGCACCGATGCTGGCAGCAGCCCGTGAAGCCGTTCTGGTCCCGACCGTGCCGCTCTTCTACCAGCCTCTGCGGCGCGAGGTGGACCTGCGGGGGAATGCCGAGGCCAGGATGTCCTTCTACCTGTCCGCGCTGTTCACCGCGGCCGATGAGATACGGCGCTACCTGTCCTCAGGCACCCCGGTCGTCGTGGAGAGCTACTTCGCTCGCTGCCTCGCCACCCACCGCGCTCTCGGTGCCCGTCTCGGGGTCAGTCTGCCGCCCGACCTGCCGCAGCCCGTGACCTACCAGCTGATGTGCGACGAAGACGAGCGCCGACGTCGGCTCGCTGAGCGGACCAAGCCGGTCTCCCGCTGGGACACCCTCGTCGAGGGCGCTGCCGACCGGGTTACCGACGCCTATGCCCAGTTCCCGATGCACCGCGTGGACACCACGCGCCTGGACCCCGACGAGGTCCTCCAGGCGATCCTGGCCACCGACACGCAAGGAGCACACCACCGTGCAGACGCAGAGCCTGTGGGAGCACACCCTCACCTTCTTCCCCCAGTTCCTCGCCGCGCTGAAGGAACGTGCCACTCCTGACGCCACTGTCGCGGTCGTCGGCGCGAGCGACGGCAAGTTCATCCTGCCGCTGGCCGCAGCCGGCTATCGCGTGATCGCCGTAGAGCGTGATCCCTTTGCTCTTCACGGCGGCGAGGTCAGCCTCCCGGGTGACAACCGGGCTCACGCGATGGGCCTCATCGACCGCCTCAAGCTCGAATCGCTCTACGACAGCGTGCAGGTCGTGGAGGAGGACCTCCTTCAATGGGAGCCTCTGGACATGCCGTGCGACGCCATCTGGACGAGCTGCTCGTGGCATTACAGTGCCAACCACCATCGCCCGCTCGCCGAGTTCGTCACCCGCATGCAGGCTTCCGTACGCCAGGACGGCTTGTTCGGCGCGGAGTTCATGATGCCTGTCACCCAGCGCCAGCACCTGATCGAGCACTACACGTCCCCCGAGAAGCTCCGGCGTCACTTCATCGGCGACTGGGACGTTCTGCTGACCCTGCGAACGAACGAGTTCGCCGAGCGAGCCCACATCGGCCAGCTCCAGGACCACACCCACCGGATGGGCCTGCTCCTCGCGGCCCGCACCCCCTCGTAGCGCTAAGGAAAACCCATGAAGCACGAGTACGAGGCCAAGTTCCTCGCCATCGACGTCGCCGGCCTCCAGGCCAAGCTCACCGCTCTCGGTGCCGCCCAAGCGTTCCCGCGCACACTTCTCACCCGCAAGATCTTCGAAAACGATGCCCTCGAAGGAGGTGCCTGGGTGCGGCTGCGTGACGAGGGCACCCGATCGACGCTGACACTCAAGCAGGTCACCGACGCCACCACGATCGACGGCACCACCGAGATCGAAACCGAGGTCACGGACCTGCACGCCCTGGCCGAGATCCTCCGCAACCTCGGCATGCGCGAGGTCCGGTACCAGGAGAACTACCGCGAGGAGTGGCGCCTCGGCGAGGTCGCCTTCGACTTCGACACCTGGCCGGACCTCCCCACCTTCATCGAGATCGAAGGGCCTGACGAGGCATCGGTCCGACAGGCAGCTGCACTGCTCGACCTCGACTACTCCGAAGCCCGGTTCGGCAGCGTAGATGAGATCTACAAGAGCGAATCCGGCCGCGACATCCTGGCCGAACCCACCCTCCTCTTCGCGGACGCCGACAAGAGTGAGGCAGCCCCAGTGGCCGCCCATGGCCACTGACCTTGAGGGCTGAACTGTGCTTATGGAACTGGCCGTACCACACCGGGTGATACCCGGGATCGCCGAGTTCGCTCACGGTGGTCTGCCCGCACCGGCAGGTACCGACGACGGCAACCACTGGATCGATGGGCTCTGCTGGCTCTACTGCGGCCAGAAGTGGACGCGTGTCCTGTGGATCGGTCCCGTGAGCGTGGCCGGTGCCCAAGCAGCGATGTACGCGTGCGGCCCCTGCATCCGGGTACTTCAGGAGCAGGTCTGGCAATCCATCCTTCTCAACGATGATCCGGTTCGTTCGACGCGGCCCGGGATCCCCACTCAGGCAGAGCCTGTTGGCGGACGTCGGGCGGGGAAGCATCGAGCACGAAGTGGATTCTTGCGCCGCGGCTGAGCCTGCTTGGTCGGTGCGGTCACCGCGACTCTCCACAGCAATGGCTCTGCGCGAACGCCGTACCAACCAGCCGCAGGGGACGGTCACCCAACGGGTTTCCGTCCCCTGCGGCTGTGACGACTTCTATCGGCGGCGGGGCTGTTGGCGCTTGTCTGTGGGCGAGCCGGTTGCTGCGTGCTTTGGGGTTCGGTTCTGCTGGACGGGGGCTCCTGCGGTCGTGGTGGTGCGCAGGCGGGCCGCTTCGGCTCGACGGTTGCGTACGGGGTTGCGGCTGGTGTGCTGGATACGGGTGATCAGGACGCGGGCGGGTTGACGGGCGGTGGTCAGTTCACGTTGAGCGGCGGCTTCCTGGAGTAGCTGGTGGGGTTGGTGGCCGCGTGCTTCGGCATCGGCCAGGACGGTGGCGAGGGCGTGCCAGCCGGGGTCGGTGAGGATCCGGTCGGCGTGTTCGGGGACGGCGGCGCGTACGTCGCTGGCCAGGGTCCGACGAGTCTCGTCCTTGGGCCGTCGGGCTTCGAGTTCGGTGAGCGTGGGGGCGAGGGCGTGGTCGGCCGCTGCCTGAAGATGCTGGAGGGCCTGCCGGGCGGAGTCGGCCTGGTGGGCGTGGCCTTTGGCGTCGTGCCAGCGTCCGGCGAGGATGGCGGCCCAGACCATGGCGGCGACGAGGGCGGCAAGGGTGCCGTCGGGGCCGGTGGCGGTGTTGGCGATGTCGCGGGCCGCTGCCCGCAGAGCGTGGGCAGCTCGGTCTTCGGACCGGGTTTGGGAGCGCTCGGCGCGGGCGAATGCCTTGCTGGCCGCTTGTAGCTGGACACGCAGGTCCGCAGGAGCCTTCTCGGCAGTGGCTTGTATGAGTTCGCCGAGGGCAGTGATCTGGGCCTGGGCCAGCGCGTCACCCATGTCGCCGGTACTGGTGTCAGCGAGGTGGGTGTGGAGGGTGTCGAGGGCTTCGGTTGCCTGCTGCCAGGGGGTGCTGGGCCGGTTGCGGCGGGCGGTGGGGTGCTCCTCCGGCGCGCTGCTTTCCAGGCGCGTTTTCAGTTTGGGCAGGGTGAGATCGGGGGCGATCTTCCCGCCGAGGTGGAAGATCTGCTCGCCGTCCTTGTTCAGGTCGCCGGGCCGGCCGACCGCGTAGCCCAGGAGGTCACCAGAGGGTCCGCGGCGGGGCTTGACCTCCACGTCGCCGGCTTCGAGGTAGGCGAGGAGTTCCTCGGCGGTGGTGGCGTGCGGAATGGCGGCGCGGATGCGGTCCTGGAGCCACTCGCGGCTGGTCTGCTCCCAGCCGAGCCGGTCTGCCTTGTGCATCTCACCCTGGGACGGTCGGCGGGTGCCGGTGCGGTCGCCCTTCTTCAGTTGGCGGAGGCCGTAATCCTTCTCGATCTGGCGGCATGCGTCGCCGACGCGGATACCGCTGTCGTGGAGCTTGGGGCGGCGTCCGTCCTCGCGAACGGTGGTGGCGAGGATGTGAATGTGGTCGTCGGCGTGACGAACGGCTATCCAGCGGCAACCGAGGTCGTCGCCAGCCGGGGCGATGCCGGCCGCTTCGACTATGCGTTGGGCGATCTCGCCCCACTCGTTGTTGGAGAGGTGACGGTCCTCGGAGGCGGCGCGGACGGGGCAGTGCCAGACGTGGTCGGTGACCTTCTTACCGAACTCGCTGTTCCGAAGGTGAACGGGCTCGTCGAGGTGGCGGGCGAGCTGGGTGAGGGTGGCTTGCGCGTCGCGGCCGGGGTCGGGCATGCCGAGCATCGCGAAGCTGGCGACGATGTGCGGGTCGGTGTGCTCGTCGTGGCGGCCGGGGCCGTAAAGGTAGGCGAGCAGGCCACGGGTGTTGGACCCGGACGGTTTGATGGCAGCGATCATGCGGACAGGTCCTTCCTGGGGTCGGTCGGCTCTCGCAGGGTCTCTGCGATCAGCTCCATCAAGTGGTGCAGCTCGTTGAGGCGCTGGCGGATGTCAGGCGGGGTGAGGTCGCTGTTCAGCGCGCGGGCGATCTGGTTGACGTTGACGCCGATGCGGTTGAGCTCGCGCAGCACCTGGGCACGGAACATGTGCGTACGGCGGCGGTCCTCGGACAGCGGCAGGTTTGCCGTGAACCGACCGGATACGAAGGCGAGGACGATGTCGGCGGCGAAGCCGGATTCGCCCTTGTAGCCGTGCTCGGCGGCAGCCTCTTGGAGCTGGGTCTGTTCGTCGCCGGTGAACCGCAGTGGGCCGACGCGGACGGTCCGCTTGGTGCCGGTGAAGCGGCGGATCGTGGGCTGGACGTTTTGCACGGATCGCTCGCCGGCGGCGGGCACCGAGCGAAGGATCTGCTGCTGGACGGTGTGGAGCGTGTCCGGGTCGTGGCCGCCCTCGGCCCCAAGGCCCTGCTCCGGCGCCCCCTGGCGCTGGGCCGTCTCCGCCACCCCCGCGGCGGAGACCCCCGAAGACCGGCCTTGAGTCGGACTCGGGGTACTACTGGCTCCGCCAGGAGCAGCCCGTCCGAAGGCGCGCCGCAAACGCTCCAGCGTCGTCATCGGCTTCGTCGGTGGCTGTGGCTCGTCAGGGTCGGTCTCGGGGTGGTGCGGGTCGTACGTCACGGTCGGTTCTCCGGAGTGGCGCGGGTGGGCCGGCGGCGCGGATGGCCGTCGGCCCGTCCACAGGTGTGGAAAAGCGGTCGGGTGGCGAGGGCGAAGGCCGGTGGGCGCGCGAGTTGCGCCCACCGGCTGGGCGGTCAGGCGCCCTTCTGCCTGGTGCCGATCGTGGTGTCGAGTTCGCGTCGGAGGGTTTTCATCACTTCGGTGAGCCGTTTGCCGCCGACCGTATGTCCCTTGGCCCGTATGGCCTGCTGAACGCAATCACGGGTCAGCTTTCCTTCCTGGGCTGCGGCGACTCGCCCGATGTCCACGAGTTCCTCGACCGTCGCGCTGGCCGGACGGCCACCGCGTGGCTTGCCGCTCGGTGCCGGCGGAGCTTCCGCCTGCTGAGCGGAAATCGCCACCGGTCGCTCGGTGAGGGGATCGGACGGCTGAGCGGAAGGTTCCGGCGACAGGGCGGATTCCGATTCGGTTTCGCCCGTAGGCCGGTCGACGAGCTGGTGGATCTGCCGCATCAGGACGCCGAAGGCCAGCAGGGCCGCGGTCGGGGGTACGGCAGCGACGACGTAGTCGAGTAGGGGCACGGGGCCGGGATGGCCCGTGCCGCTGACTCCGGCCACGTTGAGCGCAATGGAGCCGACCGAGCCGGTCGCGGTCAGGGCGACGGCCCAGCCGTCGGAGACCGCGCGCAGCCCTGCGCGGAGCATGAGCAGTTCGCCGGCGACGATGAACGCGTCCAAGGTCGCGGGCCAGGCCCATTGCCGGGTGGGCGAACTGCCGAGGCCGTGCTGTCCGGCGACCTCGGCGAGGTGGGCGTAGGAGAGCCAGAAGCCGCCGGTGGTCAGGGCCACGATGACGACCCCTGCGGCGACGAGCGCGTACCGCTCGGCGGCATGCCTCGTCGGCTGCGGCCTTGGGGGTGGCGGGCTGGACTTGCGGTGGGAGGAGAGGGCGGAGAGGGACAAGCGGGGTTCTCCTGTGGTCCGTGGTCTGGTGGTCCGTCTTGGCCGTCTTGGCCGTTGCAAGCCCAGGTCAGGGCCGGGACGGCGCGGTGTGGCCCCTGGTGTCCCGGCCGGTGGGCGGGGCGATCCCGGCTCTGCGCCGGCCGGGACGGCGGGGCCCGTCATGCCGTCCCGACCGCTGCGGGTCTGACCTGCGGCGGTACGGCAGGGACGCGTGGGACGGCACAAGACGGATCTGGTCGTCGTCCGGGGAAGATCACGCCCTGCAGTGCCGCGCTGCCGTCTTGGCCGCGACTGCCGTCTTGGGCGCAGGCCGTGTGACCTGCGGGATCACGGCAGGGACGGCAGGGACGGCATCTGGGGCCGTGGGGCTCAGCCCGCTTCGGGGACGCCGGTCCCGTGGTCCACGGGGTGGACGGTGGGGCAGTAGCGCCGCCACGCGTCGAGGAACTTGTTGCGCGTGTACCCCTTGCGCTGGGTTCCGTCGGCGAGGCGGACGTTGCCGGGCTTGATGCCGAACTCGCGCAGCAGGTCCCCCAGGTGGCGGGAGGTGAGCCCGTCGCGTCCCCACTCCGCCCAGGGGCTTTCGGGGTCCTGACGGAGCAGACGGAGGATGTCCTCCGTGGTGAGGCTGTCGGGCTCGCGCTGAGCGGCGAAGGCCCTGCGGATGTCGGCCAGGATCCGCGCTCCGCCGGGCCGGTCCTCTTCCACTTCGACCTCCGTGGCGACCATCCGCCCGCATGCTGTGCGGGCGAGGCGGGGCCAGGGCCCGGCGGCGAGGTCCGCGACGATGACCAACGGCTCCCAGGTGTCGGCGGCCCGGTCCTCCACCGGCATGTCCGGCTCTCGTTCCGCCGCTACGTCCATCTGCGGCTTGGCCCACTGCGCTATCCGGTCCCGCAGCTCGTGCAGGGCGGGTATGTCGCGGCGTGACCGAAACGGCTTGACGCGCTCGCCCTCGGCCCGACGACGCATGCGGACCACCACGGCCCTGTCCATGATGGTGTCGGGCAGGTCGCCGATTCCGGCGAGCGCCGCCATCGCGAACGTCGCGAACCGATGCGGGATGTGGTCGTTGCCGACGACCCGCGTGACGTAACGGTTGCGCTGGTGACCCGCGTTGAGCAGGCCGCGCATCTCTTCGTTCTTCTCCGCCTGCTTGGGTGTGCCGAAGATCGTGTCCGCCTCGTCCACCAGCAGGGTGGGCGGTTCCTCCGTGATCGACCGGAAGACCGCGGCCGGCGTGGTGTTGATGGTGATCATCGGCTCGTGGACCGTCTCGGTCAGCACGTCGAGCAGCCGGGACTTGCCGCACCGCTTCGCCGGCCCCACCACGGCCAGCCGTGGCGCGTGCTGCCACGCGGGTTGAAGATGCGTCGCAGCCACCCACAGCGTGACCGCGTCCAGCGCCTCAGCGGAGGGAAGGATCACGAACTTCGCTATCTGGGAGCGCAGTTCGTCCAGCAGCGCCGACCCTGCTGTCGGCTCCGGGTCGGCGATCGACTCAGCGCCAGGTATCACCTCCGGGCCCGGTGCCGCCTGTGGGGCGGTGTGTCCCGCCGAGGTGGCGTACTGGGCGCTGCGGTCGGGGTGCTCGCGGGTTTCGCCCTGGAGGTGGTCCGGCCGCCCGGGTACGGCGACCGGCGGCCACGCGGGCTTGTCGGGGGTGGAATAGGGCTCGGCTTCCGCGTGTTCCACGGGGCAGCTCCTCGTCTGGCGGTGGCGGGCTTGCGCGCCCTGGCCGCCGGGTTGGTTCTTCCAGGGCCGCTCGGGGTTGCTCGGGCCTCCGGCGTTGCGTCGCCGGAGGCCCCCTTCGTTGCCCGAGGGAACACGGACCGTACGGCCACACCCGCCAACAGTCCAGCGATTCTGTGTCAGCTCAACGCAGAACCGTTTGCTATGGCACCGCCCGTTCACGCCGCCAGCCCGAGCAGATCCAGCAGATCTGCGGTCACAACCCGGTAGGCGTTGCCGAGCCGCAGGACCTTGCACGGGTACGCGCCCCTCTTCGCCAGCTCATACCCCTTGCTCCGGCCGAGACCCAGGGCACGATTACCGGTCTCCAGGTCAACGGCTACCGGCAGGGCCAGCAAATCCTCCCGGCTCATCCCCCCGGGTCGCCCTCCTGTGATGTTTTCGCACATGCGGCATCCCTTTCGGTACAGCCCTCGGCGAACGCGGTCATCACGTCCAGCTCCAGGCGTCTATCAATCAGCATCCTCAAGCTAATGTGTCTGTATGACACAACGCAGTTTCGATGATGAAGAGGACGACTTCCCGGAGTGGGTGGACCGGGTCCAGGCCAACGTGGCCGGAGAAGTCCGCCGGAGAAGGAAGGAGATGGGATGGAGCGCGCAGGACCTGGCCGACCGGTGCGAAGAACTCGGGCATCCCATTCCGCGCAACGTGATCGCCAACATGGAGTCGGGACGCCGGGCCAGCCTCCCGCTGGTGGACGTCCTCGTCCTGGCCGCTGCGTTGGAGACGTATCCGGCCTGCCTGGTCTTCCCGGTCGGCTACGTCGACCGGACCCAGGAACTCCCCTTCCAGAGCCTCGTGCCGACCTGGGACGCTCTGCGGCGCTTCACCGGAGAACAGGAAGTCCCCGGACACGACGCTGGCCTGGTCCCCGACTTCGAAGCCCACGCCAGTCTCGTGCGCACCGCCCTGGCCGCCCTCGACGAACAAGAGCAGGCGCGGTTCGCGGCCAGGACGGCAACCAGCCGCGCTCAGCAGGAAGAAGCCGAACGCAAGCGGAGTGCGTACGCCGACCAGGCCATCTCCGCCAAGTACAAGCTCCGTTACCTCCGCCGGGAGCTCCTCGACGACGGAGCCATCCCACCCGACCTCCCAGCCGCACTCCACGACGTCGACCCGCCCGAATGGGCCCCTGATATCACTACGGAGGAACGCCCTTGAAGGGCTCCACCCACCGCCGCTGCTACTGCCGCGACCCCAAGACCGGCAAGCCTCTCGGCAAAAAGTGCCCTAAGCTCGCCGGCCGAAAGCACGGCTCCTACTCCATACGCCAGGAACTCCCGCCCCGCGAGGACGGCACCCGCCGTTCCTTCAACCGAGCTGGCTACGCGACGCTGAAAGCCGCACAGACAGATCTGGACCACGTACGGGCTCTGATCTCCATCGCCGATTCGGACGACGCTCACGATCTCGCCCGCATAGCGGCCCTGCTCGAACAGGTCGCGGACGAGAAAACTCCGTTGCCCGGCATCGAGGACACCCGCAGGCGCTTCAGGGCGGGCTTGGACTTGATCGGCCGGCGGACTGTAGCCGAATGGCTCGATCAGTGGCTTTCCTCGAAGAAGTCACGGAAGACGACGCTCAACGGATACGCCTCGCACATCCGCGTCCATCTGAAGCCTCGCATCGGCCATGTCCGCCTCGACCGTCTCAACGTCGGCCACCTGGTGGAGATGTACGACGGCATAGCCGACGCCAACGAGGTGATCCAGGCGGAGAACCTCGAACGGCGCGAGCAGATCGCCAGGTGCAAGCCCAGCAAGCCCGGCCGCCCCGTCGCAGCCGAACGGGCACGGCTCGCCAGCGAGCGGGCAAAGCTCGCCGAGATGAGGCCGTTCCGGAAAATCACCGGACCAGCGACGCAGCAGAGCATCCGGCGCACGCTGCGAGCGGCGTTGAACGCGGCGATCGCCCAGCAGTACATCACCTTCAACCCGGCCTCCCACGTCGAGCTGGAGTCCGGCAAGCGCCCGAAGCCTCTGCTCTGGACCGAACAGCGAGTGGAACGCTGGCGTGCCACGGGTGAGTGCGTTGTGGCAAACCGGATCTCGTTCGAAGCCCGCGGTGCGGGTGATCATTCGGACAGAGATGCCGGTGCGGTCGTGGGCATAGAGAAACGGGCCCCTTGGTAGTGACGTGGTTGTTGAGGCCGGTCACGAGCAAGGAGGCCCGTTGTCGGACGAGTTGACCATCTCTGCTGTGCCTGCGTCCACTGCGGTCACCCTTGGGTGTGACTGCTACGTGCACCGGTTCGGTTCGATCGCTGCGGGGCGGCGGGCAGGCTGCTATCCGAGTGACATGACGGACGCGGAGTGGGCCGAGGTCCGCTCCGTGATGCCGGTGCCGGCCTGGCTCCTGAAGCGGGGCGGGCGTCCGGAGGCGTTTTGCCATCGCGAGATGCTCGACGCGGTGCGCTACCTCGTCGACAACGGTGTGAAGTGGACGGCTCTGCCGGTCGACTTCCCGTACTGGCGGGCGGTCTACGATTTCTTCCGCCGCTGGCGGTCCTACGACTACGTGCGTGAGCTGTACGAACGCCTGCGACGCTCGGCGAGGGAACGCACGGGCCGCAACGCCGAGCCCAGTGGGGGGATCATCGACAGTCAGTCGGTGGACGCCTCCGAAACCGTCGGTGAGGACAGTCGCGGATACGACGGGGGCAAGTCATGTGACGGCCGCAAGCGCCACATCCTGACCGACACAGAGGGCCTGCTCCTGGAGGTCACCGTGACCACAGCGGATGTGCATGACTCCAAGGCCGCCCCGGCGCTGCTGGAGGCATTCATGGAACAGCCGGGCCGGCTGCTGAAGCTGGTGTGGGTCGACAGCGCCTGCCAGGGTCCGGCGCTGGCGAAGGCGTTCGCCCGCCACGGGGTGCGGATCGAGGTCGTGCGCCGGTCCGACGGACAACGCGGATTTGTCGTACTGGCCCGCAGGTGGGTGGTGGAGCGAACGCTGAGCTGGCTCTCCCGCTCACGCCGCCTCAACCGCGACCACGAACGCCGCCCCGATCACCACCAGCAGATGGTGTGGTGGGCCGCCGTGATCAGGCTGTCGAGGCGCCTGGCCGCAGACGCTCCGCGCTGGCCGGAGAAGCGTCCCGAGCGACTGCTCCCGGCGCCGGCGTGAACCGCCCGTCCTCCGCCCGCAGCAGCCAGCCCCGCTTCTCCAGCACATAGGCACGGTGACGGATCTTCTCCACCTCGTTCTTGATCTCCGCCTCCCGGCCCACCGCCCGGGTCAGCTCCACCCCGTTCACCGGCCCCGAAGCGGCCACCACCGCGGCGAACACCTCCCGATACACGCCGCTGAGCACCTCCTCACCGATGCCCGGCCGCCACACCGGCGGCCGCCCACCATGCACCGGGCCTGAACCGTTCGGTCCCCCAGCGGCAGCCACCTCACCACCAGACAGCACAGAAACCGGCGTATCCACCGCGCTCTCCTCGGCCAGCACCGACACCAGCTCCTCACACCCCACCCGGGCCCGCTCGACCCGCTCCCGCGCGGCATCCACCTCCGCCTGAGCCTGCTCGAGGACCTCCGTCCAGGACTCCAGCTCCTGCCTCGCCCGCGCCTCACGCCGCTCCATCAACCCCAGCACCGACGGCATCACAACCTCCTCGATCAACAACAAGCCGCCCGCTGCCTGCCCCTACCCCTCCACGATCACACCCCGCACACGAAGAAGCCCCTGCTCATCGAACAGGGACTCCCTTTGCCACAACGCACTGAGCTTCCTTCACCAGTGATGGTCTGGACGCCAGCGCAGTTCGGAACGTTCCTGGACGCAGCCGAAGCCGACCGGCTCTACACGCTCTTCCACCTCGTAGGCACCCGCGGTCTCCGCCGAGGCGAAGCCGTTGGCCAGAACTGGACCGACGTCGACCTGAACGCCGGCCTCATCACACCGGCCAAAGAGATCGTGGTCGACGGCTGGGATCCGTACGAGTCCGCCCCCAAGACGGACGGCAGCGCCGGCACGATCGCTCTGGACAGCGTCAACGTCGCTCTCCTGCGAGAGCACCACACGGCCATGCTGAACGCCCGGGAAAAGTGGGGCACCGCTTGGAACGAGACTGGCAAGGTCTTCACTCGCGAAGACGGCTCCTGGTTGCACCCTGAGACGGTCTCCGAGACGTTCCGACGCATCCTCGCCACCACCGACCTGCCGCCCATCACCCTGCGCGATCTGCGTCACGTCGCGGCCACCCTCACCCACGGCGGGGGCGCGATCTGCACACGATCAAGGAGACGCTGCGCCACTCCACGATCACGCTGACCTCGGACACGTACACGAGCCTGCTGCCCGAGGTCGACAAAGCTGCCGCAGAAGCCGCCGCTGCTCTGGTGCCACGTGCTCGTAAAGCCCCCTCCGTAGCGCCTGCTGTCGGGCCGTCCGCTCACGCATCGCTCACGCAAGAGGCCGGGAAAGACGAAGCGCCCCGACCGGATGAAACCGATCGGGACGCTAAGTAGCAGGTCAGAGGGGGTTTCCCCTCCCTGCCGACAGTAGGCCGTGTGGGACTCGAACCCACAACCAACGGATTAAAAGTCCGCTGCTCTGCCAATTGAGCTAACGGCCCTCGGCGAATCACCCCTGAGCATAGCCCGCCGGGGCCCGGCCGCCGATCGGGTATTGGTTGCCGGGCCCGGTCGCGCTCGGATCAAGGGGTGTGGGAGGGGGTTCGGGCAGGAGCGTCGGGGGTGGTCGTGCGTGTGTGATCCGGGTTGAGGAACCAGTGGCGGGCGGAGGCCAGCCACCATGTCGCCGCGAAGCCGAGGACCACCAGGACCGCGATGGGGGCGTAGTTGAACGTCTCCCAGGTGACCGGCGAGACCTGCGGCAGCATGAAGAGCACCGTGATGACCACGACCCAGGCCACCGCGACGATGCCGATCGGGCGGGACCAGCGGCCCAGGTGCCAGGGGCCCGGGGTGAAGTCGTCGCCCCGGAGCAGGCGGAGCAGGGTGGGGATGACGTAGGCGATGTACAGGCCGATCACGGCGATCGAGGTCACCGCCGCGTACGCCGTGACGTTGATCAGATACGGGAGGCCCAGGGCCAGGGCGCCGATGGCGGCGAGCCAGACCGCGGCCACGGGGGTGCGGGTGCGCGGGCTGACGGTGTGCCAGAGGCGGGAGAAGGGCAGGGCACCGTCGCGGGAGAAGGCGTAGATCATGCGGCTGTTGGCGGTCACGGACGCCATGCCGCAGAAGAGCTGGGCGCCGATCACGATCAGCAGCAGAAACTTGCCGGTGGTCGCGCCGAGGGCGTCCAGGAGGATCTGGGCGGGCGGGGCGCCGGTCGGGGAGTTCAGCGCTCCGTCGTACGACTGGATGGCGAACGTGAAGCCGAGCAGGAGGACGAAGCCGGCGATCCAGGACGTCCAGATCGACTGGACGATGCCGCGCGGGCCCGCCGTGGCCGCGTCGTGGGTCTCCTCCGTCATATGGGCGGAGGCGTCGTAGCCGGTGAAGGTGTACTGGGCCATCAGCAGACCGATCATCACGACGTAGAAGCCGTTGCCCCAGCCGGTGTTGTTCACGAACTCGGTGAAGACGAACGACGCCGACTGATGCGAGTCCGGCACGAAGGTCAGCGCGCCGACGATGACGGCGACGCCGAGGACGTGCCACCACACGCTCACGCTGTTCAGGACCGCGACGATCCCCACACCGAAGGTGTTGAGCAGACCGTGCACCAGCAGGATCGCGGCGAAGAGCAGGATCGTACGGGTGGGCGTGACCTCGAATCCGAACTGGAGGTTCAGATACGCGCCCAGGAAGGACGCCGCCCCGAAGTCGATCCCGGCGGTGACGGCGACCTGGCCGAGGACGTTGAACCAGCCCGTGAACCAGGCCCAGGCCGCCGCCGAGCGCGGCGGGGCCAGCCGGTGGGCCCAGAAGTAGAGACCGGCGGAGGTCGGGTACGCCGAACAGATCTCGGCCATCGCCAGGCCGACGAACAGCGTCATCAGGCCGACTCCGACCCAGCCCCACGTGATGACGGCGGGGCCGCCCGTGTTCATGCCGAAGAGGTAGAGCGTGAGACAGCCGGAGAGCACCGAGATGATCGTGAACGAGACGGCGTAGTTGGAGAACGCCGACATACGCCGGGCCAGCGTCTGTGTGTACCCGAGCTGCGCGAGACGTTCCTCGTCGGAAACGCCCGTCGGCCGCCTGTCCTCGCCGGTGTCTTTTGTCATGTCCCCAGCGATGCCCTCGCGCCGGAGCACGCATGCGGTCGCCATGGTTACGACTGGGAAAACATGCCGGGCCCCGAAAGGAGCCTGCCCCGGCCCGTACCCGACGCGAAACATCCGTGTCGGAAGATCCCCTTGCAGATGTGACGGGCCGGCACATCGCCGTAGAAGACGGAAAGCGGGCCCGCTCGTCAAGAGCGGGCCCGCCTCCGAAGAACCTCAGCAGACCTTCAGCGGGTCCGCTTCAGCGTGTTCAGCCGTTGCGCTTCCAGCGCGGCTTGTCGTCACGGCGGCCGAAGGAACCGGTGTTGGTGCCGGTACCGGTGCCACGGTGGTCGTCGCGGCGGCCGGTCGGACGGTCGCCGCCACCGGAGCGGAAGCCGCCGGAGGGACGGTCGTCACGACGGTCGCGGTTGAACGGACGGTCGCTGCCGCCGGAGCGGAAGCCGCCCGACGGGCGCTCGTCACGACGGTCGCGGTTGAACGCCGGACGGTCGTTGTCACGGCGGTCGAAGGAACGGCCACCGCGGTCGTCACGACGGTCGTTGGAGCGGAAGCCGCCCGAGGGCCGGTCGTCACGACGGTCGCGGTTGAAGGAGGGACGGTCGTTGTCACGGCGGAAACCACCGGCCGGACGGTCGTCACGACGCTGGAAACCACCACGGTCACCACCGCGGTCGTCACGACGGTCGCGGCTGAAGGACGGACGGTCGTTGTCACGGCGGAAACCACCGGCCGGACGGTCGTCACGACGCTGGAAACCACCACGGTCACCACCGCGGTCGTCACGACGGTCATCACGACGGTCGTTGCCACCGCGGTAACCGCCACGGTCGCCGCCGCGGTTGTCCCGGCGCTCGAAGTTGCCGCGGTCGTCGCGACGCTCGTCACGGGCAGCGGGCTGCTCGGGCACGGACACGGCGGCCTCGATCGCGGCCTCCGCCTCGGCGGCGGCCTCGGCCACCGCCAGCTCCGGGTCGTCGCCCCGCTCGCGCGCGGCACGGGCGACCAGGCGATCGGCCTCCTCGCGCAGCTCACCGGCGCGGCGCTGGACACGCTCCAGCTGCTTGGTCAGGTCGGCGACCTCGCGCTCCGCCTGCTTGGCGGCGTTGTTCGCGGAGTCGGCCTGGACCTCGGTCAGCGAACGGGCACCGGTGATCTCGGCGACCTCCGGCTCGAAGACACCCGCGCCCTGCACGATGTGGCGGGAGGCGTCGACGCCCGCGTCCTCCATCAGGCGGAAGATCTGGCGGCGCTGGTGCGGCAGCGCCAGCGAGACGACGACACCGGACTTGCCGGCCCGGGCGGTACGGCCCGAGCGGTGCAGGTAGTCCTTGTGGTCACCGGCCGGGTCCACGTTCAGGACCAGGTCGATGCCGTCGACGTGGATACCGCGGGCGGCGACGTCGGTCGCGACGAGCGCGTTGACGTAACCCTTCTTGAAGTCCTCAAGAACGCGGGTACGGGCGCCCTGCGTCATGCCGCCGTGCAGCGCGTCCGCCTTCACGCCCGACTCGATGAGCTGCTCGGCGATGCGGTCCGCTCCCAGCTGGGTACGGACGAAGATGATCGTGCGGCCCTTGCGCGCGGCGATGGCGGAGGTGACCGGCGCCTTGTCCTTCGGCTTCACGACGAGGACGTGGTGCGACATGGTCGTGACGTTGCCCTGGGCGCTGTCGACCTCGTGGCTCACCGGGTTGTTCAGGTAGCGCTTGACCAGCGTGCCGATCTCGTTCTCCATCGTGGCGGAGAAGAGCATGCGCTGACCGCCGACCGGAACCTGGTCGAGCAGCTCGGTGACCTCGGGCAGGAAGCCCAGGTCGGACATCTGGTCGGCCTCGTCGAGGACGGCGACCTGGACGTTCTCCAGGGAGCAGGCGCCCCGGTTGATGATGTCGCGCAGCCGGCCCGGGGTGGCGACGAGGACGTCGACACCGCGCTCCAGCGCGTAGATCTGGTTGCCCATCGACGTACCGCCGCAGACGACCTTCATCTTCAGGCCGAGCACGTCGCCGTACGGCTGCAGCGCGTCCGCGACCTGCATCGCGAGCTCACGGGTCGGGGTGAGGATGACCGCGCGGGGCTTCTTCTTGTCGGTGTGGCCGCCGGCCAGCGTGGCCAGGGTCGGCAGACCGAAGGAGAGGGTCTTGCCGGAGCCGGTACGGCCGCGGCCCAGGATGTCCTTGCCGGCCAGGGCGTCCGGGATGGTCGCGGCCTGGATCGGGAAGGGCGCGGTCACACCGTTCTGCGCGAGCTTGCGGACGATGCCCTCGGGCAGGCCCAGATCGGCGAAGGAGACGGTCGGCTCGGCGTCCTCGGCCTCCTCGGCGGCGTCGGCGTCGTCAGAGGCCTCGGCTGCGGCGGAGGTGGTGTCGGAGTCGGTGGTGGCCTCGGTGGAGTCGACCGTCTCGGTCGACTCGGACACCGCGGCGGCCTCGGCCACTACGGCCTCGGCGTCGGTGGCAATCTCGTCGTTCTCGGGCATGACGGTGTTGTCAGAGCTGAAATTGGACATGCGAAATGCGAAACCTTCCGGAGTCTCGGCACGCGCCCGTAACTCCGTGATTCGCAATTTCGACCGCCTCAATGCGGTCCAGCCACGGCAAGGGAGAGTACGCGCCACACGGCGCGCTTCTGTTTCGGCGCCGGGCAATGGGATCAAACGATCTGCCACCATACGCACTCCCCCCCACATTGCGCAAACTGCCCTCCGCTATACCGGCCCCACCTGCGGTGATGCGTCCGGCGTCCGCAGCATCACCGGCTCCTCCGGCGCGGCCATCGCATGGCTGCGGAGCTGAGCCGCCGGCGAGGAGGACGGCTGCGGCGACGGCTCCGAGGGCTCCGGATCGGGCGAGGCGGGCGGCTCGGGAGTGGCCGGCTCGGACGGCGGCGGGGATTCGGGCTGCTGCGGCACCCCGGGCCCCGGCGGCGCGACCGAGGGCACGGGCAGCCCGCCGCCGCCCGTCGGCCCCGGCTCACCCGGGATCACGCCGGGGCGTACACCGCCCGGCGAGCCCGAAGGACGGGCGGAGCCGCTCGCCCCCGGCGATTCGGGCGTCTCCCGCTCGGAGTGCGCCTCGGCACCGCCCCCGCCGGTGCGGGCGCCGCCCGTGCCCGCCACGGTGCCGCCGTCCGGCCCGGCCGAGCTCCCCTCCGGCCCTGACGACGGCGACGTCGACGGTTTCGCTCCGTCGTCGCCGACACTCATGCAGCCTGTGGACGCGGCGACCGTCACTGCGATGACGGCCGCCCATCGGACGGGGGCGGGCAGCTGGCGCACGGGGGCACCTCCGGGGGTGCGAAGAGAGGGCGGAGCGGTACGGGGTGAAGCGGGGGGCGCTGTGCCCAACTCCCGTTGCCCCGCCCGGGACACGCCCCACGCCCGGCCCGCACACCTCCCGCACGCCTCCTGCACGACGCTCACGCGCCCGCTCGCACGCCCGCATGCCCAGCCGGCTCATCTCAGCCGGCTCACCTCATCCGTAGCCGAGCGCGTGCAGCCTCTCGTCGTCGATGCCGAAGTGATGGGCGATCTCATGGACGACCGTGATCTCGGTCTCGGCGACGACGTCCTCGCGCGACTCGCACATACGCAGCGTCGGCCCGCGGTAGATGGTGATCCGGTCCGGCAGCACCCCCGCGTACCACTCGCCGCGATCCGTCAGCGGCGTGCCCTCGTACAGCCCGAGCAGCTCCGGATCGCCGGGGTCCGGTTCGTCCTCGACGAACACCGCGACGTTGTCCATCAGCCGCGTCAGCTCCGGCGGGATCCGGTCCAGCGCCTCGGCGACCAGTTCTTCGAACTCTTCGCGCGTCATCTCCAGCACCCCGTCATTGTCCCGTACGGCCGCTCACCGCGCCCCGGACCGAACCGCCCGCCGCCCGCCGACCCCGGACGAGATTTCGGTTTGGCTGACGCCGAAATGCCGTAGTACAGTCTCCGACGTGCCCAAGGGCGCCGGTCAGGGCTTGACCGTTCTGAAACCCTAGAGGTTGAAGGAGAAGCGGAACCTCTTGAGGGAAAGCGGAGTCACATGCTTCTCACGTCCCCTGGGGCGACAGACGAAGAAGCAACAGCACCAGCAGTTCTGCCCTCATCGTCTAGTGGCCCAGGACGCCGCCCTTTCAAGGCGGTAGCACGGGTTCGAATCCCGTTGGGGGCACGCACAACCTTGTGCGACACTTAGTCGCACAACAGCTTGGTCCTGTGGAGCAGTTTGGAGTGCTCGCCACCCTGTCAAGGTGGAGGCCGCGGGTTCAAATCCCGTCAGGACCGCTGCAGCCCTTGTGAGCTGCGTGGCTGGGTAGCTCAGTTGGTACGAGCGATCGCCTGAAAAGCGATAGGTCGCCGGTTCGATCCCGGCCCCAGCCACCACCCGAAGGCCCCGTCCGATGGACGGGGCCTTCGCCGTGTCAGGCTTCTTCCCGCTCCGCCGAGTTCGCGCCCCGGCCGCGCCACGCCCTTACCGCCAGCACCAGCAGCACCACCGCGACCGCGGCCACCAGCGCCATCGCGTCCGGCACATGCTCTCCGATGCGCTGGGCCCACTGCTCGACGGCGAACGAGTCGTCCACGTCCAGCAGTCCGGGCAGCGCCGTCGTCCCGTCGTACGCGAGGAAGAGCGCGCCGAGACCGATGAAGAAGAGCCCGGACAGCAGCGTCGTGGTGTGCAGCTCGAAGCGGCCGAGCCGGAGGGTGCGACCGCGCAGCCAGGCGCGCCGGCCCAGGTCGAAGCGTTCCCAGAGCAGCGCGAGCAGGAAGAGCGGGACCGCCATGCCCAGGGCGTAGACGGCGAGCAGCAGTCCGCCGTAGACCGGGCTGCCGCTGACCGCCGCCACGGTGAGGACGCTGCCGAGGATCGGCCCCGCGCAGAAACCCGCCAGTCCGTACACGGCGCCCAGCGCATAGACGGATGCGGCGGTGGTCGGGCGGATCCGGCCGCTGAGGGCGACGATCCGGCGCGAGGCGAAGCCCAGCCCGACGATCTGCGCGATGCCGAGCGTGATGATCAGCCACCCCGCGCCGAGGACGAGCGCGTCGCGGTGGCTGTAGAAGAGCCGTCCGGCGTACGAACCGGCGGCGCCGAGCGGGACCAGTGTGGTGGCCAGACCGGCGTAGAAGATGCCGGTACGGGCCAGAAGCCGCGATGCGGAGTCGATGGAGTACGCGAAGAAGGCGGGCAGCAGCAGTGCGCTGCATGGGCTGACCAGGGCGAGCAGCCCGCCGAGGAGGGCTGCGAAGTAGCCGATGTCGGCCGTCATTTCGCGCTGCCCTCGGCGGCGCCCTCAGCGCCCTCGCCGTTCTTGGTGTCCTCGGTCTCGCGGGCCTTCTCGGCCGCCGCCTCGATGAGCTGGGTGAAGGTCTCCACGGGCTGGGCTCCGGCGACCGGGCGGCCGTTGATGAGGAAGGTCGGGGTGGAGGTCGCGCCGATCCCGTACCCCTGTTCCTGGTCCTTGGCCACGGCGGTGGCGGCGGCGGAGCCGTCCATGTCCCGCGCGAACCGGTCGAGGTCAGCGACCCCGGCCTGCTGGGCGAGCGCCTTCAGCCGGTCCTTGCCGAACCCCTTCTCCTTGGCGCCCTCGGCGTACGCGGCGCGGTGGAACTGCCAGAAGCGGCTCTGCTGCCCCGCTGCCCATGCGGCGCGCGCGACGGCCTCGGACTCGGCGCCGAAGATCGGGAAGTTGCGCCACTCGATGCGCAGGGTGCCGTTGTCGACGTACTTCTTCACCAGGGCGGGTTCGGTGTCGCGGGCGAACTTGCCGCAGTAGCCGCACTTGAAGTCGGCGTACTCGATGAGGACGACGGGTGCGTCCTCGCGGCCCTGCGCGAGCTTGTCACCGGCGTCGCGCCGGGCGAGCTTCTCCAGCTCGGGATAGACACCGGCGTCCGGGTCCGTGGTGACCTCGGCGACCGAGGAGGAGGAGGAGGAGGAGGAGGAGGAAGAGCCCGAGCGGTCGGGGGCGGTGGCCCGGTAGGAGACGTAACCGAGCAGGGCCGCGGCGAGTACGACTCCGGCGCCGTAGATCAGCGGCTTCCGGGACGACGGCGTACGTGAGGACTGGGACTTGGGCATGCGGGACTCCGTGCTGGTGATGCGGGAGGGAAGAGGGACGGCCGGTCGGAGAGCGGTCGTCTACACCCTCAGCACGGAGAGCTCGACCGGAGTGGGCGCGGCAGCCGCGGGGCCGTGCAGCCTTATCCATACGGACGGGCGGACCGGTCCCTGGCCGGTGGCGGCGGGCAGGCCCCACTGGGCGAGGCCGGGCGCCTGGTCGTACGCCGCACGGGCCCGGCCCGGCAGCGCGGGCTCGCCGTCCTCGTGCTTCCGGCTCCTGCCGCAGCCCGGGGCACCGTCCCGGTCCATGGCCGACACGACGACGGTGGGACTGTCCGTGGCAGCCACGCTCCCGGCGCCGGCCTCATCAGCAGCCACGCCGGCCGTCGCCGGTCCGCAGAGCAGTCCCAGTACGACCGCGAGCACCGCCATCAGGCAGCACCACTGCGTACGGGACACGGGACCGGCCTTTCCGGACAGGGGCAATGGGTGGTCAGCTGCCGGAAATGGTACGTGCTGTGACCCCGCGGCTGCGCGCAGTGCCGACATGGTGACCCGGACCGCACGAAATACGTTCGCCGTTCGTCGGGCCCGGGTGAGATCCTGGGCTCCGTATGTCTACTTCCTTCGCTGATCTCCAGTCCCTGCTCGGACAGCTCTCGCTCCGCGACGCGCACCGGCTCGGCCGTCGTCTCGAAGGGGCGCGCCGCATCCGCAAGCCCGAGGCCCGGCAGTCCGTGCTGGACGAGATCGCCACCGAGGCAGGAAGGGCTTCCGAGCGGCTCGCGCTGCGTGCCGGGCGGGTGCCCGCCGTGTCGTACCCGGAACAGCTCCCGGTCAGCCAGAAGAAGGACGAGATCCTGGAGGCGATACGCGACCACCAGGTCGTGATCGTCGCCGGGGAGACCGGCTCCGGCAAGACCACGCAGATCCCGAAGATCTGCATGGAGCTGGGGCGCGGTGTCCGGGGCATGATCGGGCACACCCAGCCGCGCCGGATCGCGGCCCGTACGGTCGCCGAGCGCGTCGCGGAGGAGCTGAAGACGCCGCTGGGCGAGGCGGTCGGCTGGAAGGTCCGCTTCACCGACCAGGTGAACCCCGACGCGACGTTCGTCAAGCTGATGACGGACGGCATCCTGCTCGCCGAGATCCAGACGGACCGCGAGCTGCGCGCGTACGACACGATCATCATCGACGAGGCCCACGAGCGGTCGCTGAACATCGACTTCCTGCTCGGCTATCTGGCCAGGCTGCTGCCCAAGCGCCCGGATCTGAAGGTCGTCATCACCTCGGCGACGATCGACCCCGAGCGGTTCGCACGCCACTTCGGCAAGGCGCCGATCGTCGAGGTCAGCGGGCGTACGTACCCGGTCGAGGTGCGTTACCGCCCCCTCCTCGAAGAGGAGGGGGACGACTCCGACCGCGACCAGATCACGGCGATCTGCGACGCCGTCGACGAGCTCCAGGCGGAGGGGCCCGGCGATGTCCTGGTCTTCCTCTCCGGCGAGCGCGAGATCCGCGACACCGCGGACGCGCTGAACAAGAAGAATCTCCGCCACACCGAGGTGCTCCCCCTCTACGCGCGCCTGTCGCACGCCGAGCAGCACCGTGTCTTCCAGCGCCATACGGGCCGGAGGATCGTTCTGGCGACGAACGTCGCCGAGACCTCGCTGACCGTCCCCGGCATCAAGTACGTGATCGACCCGGGCAATGCCCGGATCTCCCGCTACAGCCACCGCACCAAGGTCCAGCGGCTGCCGATCGAACGGATCTCGCAGGCCAGCGCCAACCAGCGCAAGGGCCGCTGCGGCCGTACGTCGGACGGCATCTGCATCCGGCTGTACTCCGAGGACGACTTCCTGACCCGTCCGGAGTTCACCGACCCCGAGATCCTCCGTACGAACCTCGCCTCCGTCATCCTCCAGATGACCGCGGCCGGCCTCGGCGACATCGAGAAGTTCCCCTTCATCGATCCGCCGGACCACCGCAACATCCGGGACGGCATCCAGCTCCTCCAGGAGCTGGGCGCGCTGGATCTGGAGGAGAAGTCCCCCCAGGAGGGGAAGAAGGGGCAGCGGCTCACCGAGCTCGGCCGGAAGCTCTCGCAGCTGCCCGTCGACCCGCGCCTGGCCCGCATGGTCATCGAGGCCGAGCGCAACGGCTGTGCCCGCGAGGTCATGGTGATCGCCGCCGCGCTCTCCATCCAGGACCCGCGCGAGCGGCCCTCGGAGAAGCAGACGCAGGCCGATCAGCAGCACGCCCGCTTCAAGGACGAGACATCGGACTTCCTGGCGTTCCTGAATCTGTGGCGGTACGTCCGTGAGCAGCAGAAGGAGCGCGGCTCGTCCAGCTTCCGCCGGATGTGCAAGCAGGAGTATCTGAACTTCCTGCGCATCCGCGAATGGCAGGACATCTATACGCAGCTGCGCACGGTCGCCAAGCAGATGGGCATCCAGCTGAACGAGGAGGACGCGCCCGAGCAGTCGGTGCACACCTCGCTGCTGGCCGGGCTGCTGTCGCACATCGGGCTGAAGGACACCGAGAAGAACGAGTACCTGGGGGCCCGCAGCGCCAAGTTCGCGATCTTCCCCGGATCGGCGCTCTTCAAGAAGCAGCCGCGGTTCGTGATGTCGGCCGAGCTGGTCGAGACGTCCCGGCTGTGGGCACGGGTCAACGCCAGGGTCGAGCCGGAGTGGATCGAGCCGCTGGCCCAGCATCTGCTGAAGCGCACCTACAGCGAGCCGCACTGGGAGAAGGACCAGGCGGCGGTGATGGCGTACGAGCGGGTCACGCTCTACGGGGTGCCGATCATCGCCCAGCGCAAGATCAATTTCGGCCGGATCGACGCCGAGACCTCCCGCGATCTGTTCATCCGCAATGCCCTGGTCGAGGGCGACTGGCGGACGCACCACCAGTTCTTCCACGACAACCGCAAGCTCCTCGGCGAGGTCGAGGAGCTTGAGCACCGCGCCCGGCGCCGCGACATCCTCGTGGACGACGAGACGCTCTTCGACTTCTATGACCAGCGCATCCCCGAGCACGTGGTCTCCGGGGCGCACTTCGACTCCTGGTGGAAGCAAAAGCGCCGCGACGAGCCTGACGCGCTGGACTTCGAGCGTTCGATGCTCATCAACGAGAAGGCCGGGGCCGTCACCAAGGACGACTACCCGGACTCCTGGCGGCAGGGGAAGCTCAAGTTCAAGGTGACGTACCAGTTCGAGCCGGGCGCGGACGCCGACGGTGTGACCGTCCACGTCCCGCTCCAGGTGCTCAACCAGGTCACCGCCGAGGGCTTCGACTGGCAGATCCCGGGCCTGCGCGAGGAAGTGGTCACCGAGCTGATCCGCTCGCTGCCCAAGCCGATCCGCCGGCACTACGTCCCCGCGCCGAACTACGCGGACAAGTTCCTGGACCGGGCCGTGCCGCTGCAGGAGCCACTGCCGGTCACGCTCGCGCGTGAGCTCCAGCGCATGGTCGGCGTCCCGGTCTCCGCCGACGACTTCTACCTGGACCGCATCCCCGACCACCTGAAGATCACGTTCCGGATCGTCGACGAGCGGCGCCGCAAGGTGGCCGAGGACAAGGACCTGGAGGCGCTGAAGCTCCAGCTGCGCCCCAAGGCCCGCCAGGCCCTCTCCAAGGCCGCTGCGGCCACCGCGGGCCCGTCAGGCGAGTCCATCGAGCGGTCCGGCCTCACGGACTGGACGATCGGCACCCTGAACCGGGTCTTCGAGACCCGTCGGGCCGGCCAGCCGGTCAAGGCGTACCCGGCGCTCGTCGACCAGGGCGAGACCGTGGCCGTACGTCTCTTCGACACCGAGGTCGAGCAGCAGCAGGCGATGTGGCTCGGCACCCGGAAGCTGATCATGCTGAACGTGCCGGTGAACCCGGCGAAGTTCGCCTCGGACAAGCTGACGAATCAGCAGAAGCTGGCCCTGTCCCGCAATCCGCACGGCTCCATCCAGGCGCTCTTCGAGGACTGCGCGACGGCGGCCGCCGACCGGCTGATCGGCGCGCACGGCGGCCCGGCCTGGGACGAGGAGTCGTTCCGGAAGCTGTACGACAAGGTGCGCACCGACCTCGTCGCCCTGACCGAGCACACGGTCAAGCAGGTCCAGCAGGTGCTGGCCGCCTGGCAGGCCTGCGAGCGGCGGCTGAAGGCCACCAGCAGCCTGGTCCTGGTCAACAACGTCACCGATGCGCGGGACCAGCTCGCGGCCCTCGTGCCGCCGGGCTTCGTCACGAAGACCGGGCTGCGCAGGCTGCCCGACCTGATGCGCTATCTGGTCGCCGTGGACCGCCGACTCCAGCAGATGCCCACGGCCGTCCAGCGGGACACCACGCGCATGGACAAGGTCCACGAGATGCAGGACGAGTACGCCTGGCTGCTCGAACAGATGCCGCAGGGCAGGCCCGTTCCTCAGGAGGTCCTGGACATCCGCTGGATGATCGAGGAGCTGCGGGTCAGCTATTTCGCACACGCCCTGGGGACGGCCTACCCCGTCTCCGACAAGCGGATCGTGAAGGCGATCGACGCGGCGGCCCCGTGAGACGGCCCTGCCCGGAGACGTAACGGCCCCGGTCGGAGGCGTAACGGGACCACCACCTTCGGTGAGGTCGACCGGACCCTCTGACCTGCTGTAGAGTCTGTCTTCGCAGCCAGCCGCGAGGCAGCAGCGAAAACCTGGTCCTGTGGAGCAGTTTGGAGTGCTCGCCACCCTGTCAAGGTGGAGGCCGCGGGTTCAAATCCCGTCAGGACCGCAGTAACGAAAGCCCGGATCCTCAAGGATCCGGGCTTTCGCGTGTCTTGACTCCGGCAACTGCCAACGAGTACTCAGAAACCAGGGGCCGCCCCTGTTTCCCGGTGTGGGGCGGCGGTCCACCGGGAGGTGGCGCGTATGGCGGCGTCCACTGGGCACGAGACCCGCGCGCTCCTGCGCGCTCATCTGGCCGCCGCTTCCGGCTATCGCCATCTCACTCACCACTGTCCGATCTGCCACCGGCTCCTGCGGCTCGCCATGGAGCCCGTGACGGCCTCCCAGGCCGCATTCCCCTCCGAGCAGACGGTGCTGTGCCCGGAAAGCGACGACGACCCCGGGAGCAGCCCCCCGAATGGCCCCCGGGAAGGCCGGGGGGCCCGGGACGAAAGCCCTTCACCCGGGTGACCAATGGCGCGATATTCCGCTTCTCGAAGGTGGCAGGCTCGCACTTGGCAAGACTCGTGCAGTGTGACGGGAGTCACCGAATGAGTTTTGAGAAGGGGTGGCTTTACTCCCTTCCTACAACTGGCGAATTTAATATGTGCAATTGCACCACTCGGAGGGCAGCGACGCGGAGCACCGCGGGACCCTCCGAACCGCCCCGTTCCGGCCTCCCCGGGGCGGCCGGGAACAGTCCCGCACAGAGTCGCGCAAGCCCGCACGGCGCCCGCCCGAAGCCGAACGGAGCCGACCGGACGGCCGGTTTCCAGCGGCGCCCATATACGGCCCTGTGCAGCTTCTGGCAGCCTTGAGAGGCGTGGGCGGGCAGGACCCCGAGGTCGTGAGAGCACAAAAAAGATCGCGCTGGACCCGGCGGAGTCCAGCGCGATCGAACGACGCACCCGTATTGCACAGGTATGGCGCCCGTTGGGGCGGGCGCCCGTCATGTGGAGCTATGGGTGGGCCTGTACGGGTTGGGGGACCCGGAAGCCCTGTTGTGGCGCGGCGACAGGGGGTGTGTCAGGCCTCGCTGCGCTGCTGCGGAATACCCGCAAGCAGTGCGCGGACCTCTGCCTCGCGGTACCGGCGATGTCCACCGAGCGTGCGGATGGACGTGAGCTTGCCCGCCTTGGCCCAGCGGGTAACCGTCTTCGGGTCCACGCGGAACATCGTGGCAACCTCAGCCGGGGTCAGCAGCGGCTCGGCATCAGGGGTGCGAGCGGTCATGAGCGGCCTCCTCGGGAGAACCGAACCATCTCGGTTCTTTCCTCTAAATTCTGCACCTTGACCCACGTTGCCCGAAATGGCGGACGCGGGCCGAGTCGGTTATAGGACGAACGGCTTGTCCTCGGCACTACAACTACACCATCCGTCCAGCCACGTCGGCCAAACCGATGGAATTGCCCTCCCAGGTGTTCATCAGCGACGGAAGCCGATGGACCATGCCATAGCGGACAGTCACACCATCGTGACGATCAGTCACAGAGCGATCAGGAGTCATCAGACCCCCCATAGAGTGCAATACCGAGTAATCCGCCCATACTTGGACGGATGAAGCCCTCCCCGGACTCCTTGTCCTATTTTGGCACGAGGAGTAGGGAAGGGCGCAAGGGCGCAGTTAGTGCTATCCGTCACGCTTGAGGCAAAGGCCCGGTTCGGGACGTAGGTCCTAGGACCACTGAGGTACGGTTCCGTCCCTTCATCCCCACGTGTCACAAGGGTCACAGGTTCAGACGCGGATGAGGTCTCGTCAGTTCGCGAATTGACGATCCCTTACCGCCCGCCAGCGCTCCGCCAGCCGCCCGTACGCCTCACTCGCCCCTTCGGCGTCACCGGCCTGCAGCGCCGCGATGCCCTCGGCCACATCGGCGGCCGAACGGTCACCCGCGAGCTGCTCCGCCGGCAGGGCGTGCACCAGCCCGGCATAGTCCAGCTCGACCAGTGCGCGCGGATGGAACTCCTCCAGCCAGCGCCCCACGTCCACGAGCCCCTCGGTCAGCGGCCCCTCGTCCACGGTCTCGCGCAGCGTCTTCAGCGCCCGGGCCAGCCGGCGCCGGGCCTGCACCATCGGCGTCCGGTAGCGCAGCACGGGCGCCCGGCCGTCCTCGCCCGCCTGCGCGTACTCCCGCTCCTCGTCGGAGAAGAGCACGAACCAGCGCACCGGAACCTGCCACACCGAGGTGAGGATCCAGGGCCGCGCGTCCGGATTGTGCTCCGCCCACCGCTCGTGGTCCGCGACCGCCTGTCCGCGCACCACCGGCGGCAGCACCGCGTCCAGCACCGGGCCGGGGAACATCTCCATCAGCTCGTCCAGCGCCAGCCAGCCGCGCAGCCTGGTCCGCCACGGGCAGACGCACACCACGCCGTCCAACTCGGCCACGAACGCGTCGCCGCTCTCGTGCGCCGGCACGCCGACCGGCGGAGTGGCCACCAAGTCGGCGAGCGAACGGCGCAGTTCGTCCTGGGCCGTGGGGATGCGGGAGCGCCCGGCGTATCGGGCCCAGTGGCCGCGTTCGGGCTCCGGGAAGGCGGCCAGCGGCTCGTACACCCGAAGGTAGGACGCGTAAGGGACGAGCACTGAAGACACCACCGACATGCAGCAAATCGTGTCATGCCCGTACTCCGCCGGGGGGTGATCCTCGGCACTGGAACAGATCTACGTCCGCGTAGGACTTACGCTCTTGCCCAGTCGGACCGGCCGTGCCGGCAGGTCCGCGGCCCTCCCCACCTTCAGGAGGGTCCTCCGCCGCTTCGTACTTGGGAGTCACCACAGTGACCGATGTGACCGACGGCGTCCTGCACACCCTGTTCCACTCGGATCAGGGGGGCCACGAGCAAGTCGTGCTCTGCCAGGACCGTGCCAGCGGCCTCAAGGCCGTCATCGCCATTCACTCCACCGCTCTGGGCCCGGCCCTCGGCGGCACCCGCTTCTATCCGTACGCCTCCGAGGAGGAGGCCGTCGCGGACGCCCTGAACCTGTCGCGCGGTATGTCGTACAAGAACGCCATGGCCGGTCTCGACCACGGCGGCGGCAAGGCCGTGATCATCGGTGACCCCGAGAAGATCAAGACCGAGGAACTGCTGCTGGCCTACGGCCGGTTCGTGGCCTCGCTCGGCGGGCGTTACGTGACCGCCTGCGACGTCGGCACCTACGTCGCCGACATGGACGTCGTCGCCCGCGAGTGCCGCTGGACCACCGGCCGCTCCCCGGAGCACGGCGGCGCCGGTGACTCCTCGGTCCTCACCGCGTTCGGTGTCTTCCAGGGCATGCGGGCCTCGGCCCAGCACCTGTGGGGCGACCCGACGCTGCGTGGCCGAAAAGTGGGGGTCGCCGGAGTCGGCAAGGTCGGGCACCACCTCGTCGAGCATCTGCTCTCGGACGGCGCGGAGGTCGTGATCACGGACGTGCGCGAGGATTCCGTCCGCCGCATCACCGACCGGCACCCCGAGATCGCCGTCGCCGCGGACACCGCGGCGCTGATCCGTACCGAGGGTCTCGACATCTACGCCCCGTGCGCGCTCGGCGGCGCGCTGAACGACGACACTGTTCCGGTGCTCACGGCGAAGGTGGTGTGTGGCGCGGCCAACAACCAGCTGGCGCACCCGGGCGTCGAGAAGGACCTCGCGGACCGTTCGATCCTGTACGCACCCGACTACGTGGTGAACGCGGGCGGTGTCATCCAGGTCGCCGACGAGCTGCACGGCTTCGACTTCGACCGGTGCAAGGCGAAGGCGTCGAAGATCTTCGACACCACGCTCGCCATATTCGCACGTGCGAAGGACGACGGCATTCCGCCGGCCGCCGCGGCCGACCGGATCGCCGAACAGCGCATGTCCGAAGCGTGCCGTAGCTGACGGTCGCCGGGGCATCACCCGGCGTCCTCACCTCTTCCTGCCTGCCGACCCGCCGACCGGCGAGACAAGACTCACGCCGGTCGGCGGGTCGCATGCCAAGAAGAGGTTAAAATCGCAGTTGACCAGCGAGGACGGGGCTTCTCGCCGGTCTTCTTCCGGGGCACGTGATGCGGGCGGCGTACCGTATGGCCGCGGAAGCAGGTACCGTTAAAGCCCTACGGGCACGGTCTCTCTGTCGAGAGTCCGTCCCGAAACATGAACGCGTGTCAAGACTCTGGGGCCGTCGAGCCCCGTCACCGAGGGGGTCGAGCCATGGGGCGCGGCCGGGCAAAGGCCAAGCAGACAAAGGTCGCCCGCCAGCTGAAGTACAGCAGCGGCGGGACTGACCTGTCGCGTCTGGCCAATGAGCTGGGCGCATCGCCTTCGAGTCAACCACCGAACGCAGAGCCGTTCGAGGACGACGACGAGGAAGATGACCCGTACGCACAGTACGCGGATCTGTACAACGACGACGAGGACGAGGACGAGGACGACCAGTCCGGTCCGTCGTCACAGCGCCGCGGCGCTTGACCTCGCGCTGACACATCAACCCGGTCCGGGCCTGCCCCGGACCGGGTTCTGTGCTACCCCGATCCGGTCCATCCGACGAGGCGTTTCCGGTGCCCGACGGGCGACTGACGGCGCTGGCATCGCCCGGTGCATCATCGGCATCGCTCGGTGCGCCACCGGCGTCTCCCGGCACTTCGAGGCGCATTCTCTCCGCGCATCGAGCCCGCCCGGCGTCCGAGGACGGCGCGGCGACCGGGCGGACCCGGTCGTCACCCCTCCGCAGCGCACTAGCGCGCGTAGCCGCCCACCAGCTCCGCGCCCGAGGCGTGCGCGCCGCGCTCGACGATCTCGCCTGCGACCCAGGAGTCGACCCCGCGGTCGGCCAGCGTCGTCAGGGCCGCGTCCACGGACTCGGCCGGGACGATCGCGATCATGCCGACGCCCATGTTCAGCGTCTTCTCCAGCTCCAGCTGCTCGACCTGACCGGCCTTGCCGACCAGGTCGAAGACCGCGCCGGGCGTCCAGGTGGAGCGGTCGACCCTGGCGTGCAGTCCGTCCGGGATGACCCGGGCCAGGTTGTTGGCCAGGCCGCCGCCGGTGACGTGGCTGAAGCCGTGCACCTCGGTCGTACGGGTGAGGGCCAGGCAGTCCAGCGAGTAGATCCTGGTGGGCTCCAGGAGCTCTTCGCCGAGCGTCCGGCCGAACTCCTCGACCTCGCGGTCCAGCGCCCAGCCGGCGCGGTCGAAGACCACGTGCCGGACAAGCGAGTACCCGTTGGAGTGAAGACCGGACGATGCCATGGCGATCACGGCGTCACCCTTACGGATACGTTCCGCGCCCAGCAGACGGTCGGCCTCGACCACGCCCGTACCGGCGCCCGCGACATCGAAGTCGTCCGGACCCAGGAGACCCGGGTGCTCGGCGGTCTCGCCGCCGACCAGGGCGCAGCCGGCGAGGACACAGCCCTCGGCGATGCCCTTCACGATGGCGGCGACACGCTCGGGGTGCACCTTGCCGACGCAGATGTAGTCGGTCATGAAGAGCGGCTCGGCGCCGCAGACGACCAGGTCGTCGACGACCATGCCGACGAGGTCGTGGCCGATGGTGTCGTACACGCCCATCTTGCGGGCGAGGTCGACCTTGGTGCCGACGCCGTCGGTGGCCGAGGCGAGCAGCGGACGCTCGTAACGCTTGAGGGCCGAGGCGTCGAAGAGGCCGGCGAAACCGCCGAGGCCGCCGAGGCCCGCGACCTCGGGGCGCTGCGTCTTCTTCACCCACTCCTTCATCAGCTCTACGGCGCGGTCGCCGGCCTCGATGTCGACGCCCGCTGCCGCGTAGGAAGCACCTGTTGTCTCAGACATTGCCTGGGATCTTTCGTGTGGAAGTACGGGGCTGGTGGCCGGAGGTGTATGGCTGGACCGTCACGGACGACGCAGTGCGTCGGCCGCGGCGGTCGCCGCGGGGCCTGCCGCCAGCTCGGTCTCCAGCAGCTGCTTGCCGAGCAGCTCCGGGTCCGGCAGCTCCATCGGGTACTCACCGTCGAAGCAGGCGCGGCACAGGTTCGGCTTGGCGATCGTCGTCGCCTCGACCATCGCGTCGAGCGAGATGTACGCGAGCGAGTCGGCCCCCATCGACGTGCAGATCTCGTCGACGGACATGCCGTTGGCGATCAGCTCGGCGCGGGTCGCGAAGTCGATGCCGAAGAAGCAGGGCCACTTCACCGGCGGGGACGAGATCCGGATGTGGATCTCGGCGGCGCCTGCCTCGCGGAGCATCCGGACCAGTGCGCGCTGGGTGTTGCCGCGGACGATCGAGTCGTCGACGACCACCAGGCGCTTGCCCTTGATGACTTCCTTGAGCGGGTTCAGCTTGAGGCGGATGCCCAGCTGGCGAATGGTCTGGGACGGCTGGATGAAGGTCCGGCCGACGTAGGCGTTCTTGACCAGACCGGCGCCGAACGGGATACCGCTGGCCTCCGCGTAACCGATGGCGGCGGGGGTGCCGGACTCCGGGGTCGCTATGACCAGATCGGCCTCGACCGGGGCCTCGGCGGCCAGCTTGCGGCCCATCTCCACGCGGGAGAGGTAGACGTTGCGCCCGGCGATGTCGGTGTCGGGGCGGGCGAGATAGACGTACTCGAAGACACAGCCCTTGGGCTTCGCTTCCGCGAAGCGCGAGGTGCGCAGGCCGTTCTCGTCGATGGCGACGAGCTCGCCCGGCTCGATCTCGCGGACGAAGCTGGCACCGCAGATGTCGAGGGCGGCGGACTCGGAGGCCACCACCCAGCCGCGTTCCAGACGGCCGAGAACCAGCGGGCGGATGCCCTGCGGGTCACGGGCGGCGTAAAGGGTGTGCTCGTCCATGAAGACGAGCGAGAAGGCGCCCTTCACCTCGGGGAGCACCTTGGCGGCGGCTTCCTCGATGGTGAGCGGCTTGTCGTCGTCACCGGTCTGGCCGGCGAGCAGCGCGGTCACCAGATCGGTGTCGTTGGTCGCGGCGACCTGGGTGGCGCGGCCGTCCTTGCGGGGAAGGTCGGCGACCATCTCGGCGAGCTGGGCCGTATTGACCAGGTTGCCGTTGTGACCCAGGGCGATCGAGCCGTGCGCGGTCGCACGGAACGTCGGCTGCGCGTTCTCCCACACCGAGGCACCGGTGGTGGAGTAGCGGGCATGACCGACCGCGATATGGCCCTGGAGGGATCCCAGGGACGTTTCGTCGAAGACCTGCGAGACCAGTCCCATGTCCTTGAAGACCAGGATCTGGGACCCGTTGCTCACTGCGATGCCCGCGGACTCCTGTCCACGGTGCTGCAGGGCATACAGTCCGAAATAGGTGAGCTTGGCGACCTCTTCGCCCGGAGCCCAGACACCGAAGACGCCGCAAGCGTCCTGGGGGCCTTTCTCTCCGGGGAGCAGGTCGTGGTTGAGTCGTCCATCACCACGAGGCACACCACCGAGTGTAGGCGAGATCGACCACTGGTCCGAATTCGGGACACCGGGCCGGAGCATTGGGAAAGCGCCTCCGGGGGCGGTTCGGGAGGCACTTCGGGTGATCACTCGGAGTGATGGATTCCGGGTTGGGGCGGGGTGCGGGAGCGGGCGCGGACCGGCCACAGGGCGTTGACGGCCCGGACCAGCGGCCGGTTACCGGCTGGTTTCGGCCACGCGGGGCACGGGGGCTCCAAGGCCCGGATTGTGGCGCTCGGTGAGGTGACCGACTCCCCGGTACGGAGTCCGGCCGAACGTCCGTTTCGTGGTGAGCCTCACACCGGAGAGCCCGGTATGCGGCTTCTCGGGGCTCGGGTGGTGAGGTGTTCGATGCGGCGTCGGGTGTGAGTCAGCTTGTTGCCGCGGTGGCCGATGCGCCGAGGCCCCTGCCGTTCGCCGCGGTGAGGGTCAGGGTGCGGTGATCGATGCGGTACGTCGTCCGGCCGTCCAGGACCGCGAGCAGTTCGCGCTCCAGCTTCATCCGGGGGGCCCGGCACATCATCTTGGTGCCGACGATCCGGCCGAAGGTGATGGTGGAGCCGGAGACCGTCGCGGTGCCGCGGAACGCGTTGCAGCCGAGGTTTCCCTGTACGGAGCCGTCCTCGTCGAAACTCAGCCGCGCCGTCTCCCGCGTCCCCGCGGGCGGGGACGAGGCGACCGTGCCGGAGACCAGGGTGGTGACGGTCCAGGTGGTGCCGGTGAGCGGGGCGGGCGGCTGCGCCGTGAGGGCGAGGGAGTCGCCGTTCTTCGCGGTCAGGGTGAGGGTCTTGTTCGCCACGGCGGCGCTCAGCTCGCCGCTGAGCACTCCGGACATGGCCGCCTCGAAGTGCTGTGCGTCCTTCTGGCAGGCCATTGCGGTGCTCGTGCCCGTACCGACGGTGATCGTCCCGCCGTCGATACGGGCATCGGCGGTGAAGTGGTTGCAGCCGTAGCTTCCCGAGGCCCGGCCCTTGGAGTCGATCTCGACATGGGCGCCGGGCAGGGCCGCGGTGCGCTTCCCGCCGACCGTCACCGAGTCGACGTCCCAGCGGACACCGGTGACGGGCGACCCAGTCCGTACGGCACCGCCGCCGGAACCGGAACCGGAACCGGATTCGCCCCCGCCTCCCGCTTCCGTACCGCAGGCGGCGAGGGTGAGGAGAGCCAGGACTCCGACGGCCGTACGTTGTGTCCGCATGGCCCTGGGACGGGGCGGGCGATCGTCCGGTTCCCCCTCGCCCCGTCAGGTCACCCCATCAGGGGCAGCAGCGCGGCGAGGTCGGCGCGCTCGCCGCTGGCGCTGACCTTCGCCTCGTCGAGCGCCCGCGCCCACTCCGTACGCCCGGTGGCGAGCCGGATCCAGGTGAGCGGATCGGTCTCGACGACATTGGGCGGCGTGCCTCGGGTGTGCTTGGGGCCCTGGACGCACTGGACGACGGCGAACGGCGGTACGCGCACCTCGACCGAGCCGCCCGGCGCCTTCTCCGCGAGGGCGTCGGCGAGCAGCCGGGTGCAGGCTGCGAGCGCCTGGCGGTCGTACGGGATGCCGAGGCCGGCCGCCTCGTTCAGGTCGTCGGTGTGCACGACGAGTTCGACGGTACGGGTGACCAGGAAGTCGGCCAGCCGCATCGCACCGGCCCGGGTCGGCAGCAGCCGTTCCTCGGGGGCGCCGGGCACCAGCTCCTCGAACCGCGCGGCGACCTCCCCGTACAGCGCGTCCAGATCCGGATGGTCAGCGGCTAGCGCCTTGGTGTCGTCGGCGATGCGCGCGGCCCGGTCCGCGGTGGAGAAGGGCCATTCGAGCAGCGTCAGCTCGGGCTTCGGCGAGGCGGGTTCGGGCAGCTCCAGATTTTGCGTCACGTGCGAGAGCCCCATGGTCAGATGGGCGGCCAGCTCGCGCACGGTCCAGTCCCCGAGCCGGGTCGGCAGCGCGAGCTGTTCGGGCGTCAGGGCGCGAACGGCTTCCCGGACATGGGCGAACTGCGCCAGGACCGCGGTCCGGGTCTTGACCGGGTCGTAGCGGCGGGCTCGTTTCTGGGACGGCGGCATGGTCAAGGAGCCTAGGGCCTTCCGGCGAGTCAGGGGCGGGTCGCGAAGCCGCCGAGGCCCTTGTCGAGCAGGTCGAAGCCGCGCTCGGCGAGTGCGACGGCATCCGGCGCGACCCTGTCCGCCGACTCCCCGGCCAGCAGCCGCAACTGGTTCGCGACGATGAGAGCGTTGCGGGTGGCGATGAGCTGAGCGGATGCGATCCGGGCGAGAGACGGCTCCTCCCCCTCCTCGACCAGGACCTCGGCGAGCAGATCCAAGGAGCGCAAGGAGAACGCGTGAGCCCGGATGAGCAGCGCCGGGGTCTCCTGGATCAGCCGGCGCAGTCCGAGGACCAGGGGGGCGTCGCTCATCCCGACGGAGGGGTCGCGGGCCTCGATGGCGGCCAGGAACTGATGCCGCACGGCGGACGCCGCCGACTCGCCGAAGGCCCGTTCCCGTACCACCCGCGCGACATCCCCGACGTGCTCCTCCATGGGTGCGAGGACCAAGTCCTCCTTGCCGGCGAAGTAGTTGAAGACAGTCATCTTCGACACCTCGGCCGCCTCGGCGATCTCGGCGACCGAGACCTTGTCGAAGCCGCGCTCGGCGAAGAGCTCGGTGGCCGCGGTCAGCAGACGGTGCCGCGTCTGGAGCTTCTTGCGCTCGCGCAGGCTCATCCCCTCAGTCATGGCGTCACTGTACCAGGATGAACATTGATCTCAGATTAATTCTTGACTCGATATACTTTTCTGGTCCATGGTGGTGCCTTTCCAGGACACCGCCCCGGCCCACCAGTTGGGCGTGGCAACCACCGGCGTCCGGTTCTTCCAGACCCTCGGCAGCGCACTGGGCACGGGCGCCCTCGCCCTCGACGAACGCACCGGTGGCCGTGTGAATTGCCCGCCCATTCGCCGAAAGCGCCACGCCACCGGTGAACGGAATTCTTCGGGCCGAAAATGCGCCCACCTGCGCGTACGGGCCGAATTCCCGGAGATCCGGAACCACCGACCGCCGGGACAAAACGTGAACGGCCCCGCCCGTCAACCGGGCGGGGCCGTCCTCGGACAGGATCGGCGTCAGGCGAGCAGACCCGGAATGGTCTCCTCGTGCGCCGTGCGCAGCTCGCTCAGCGGAATGCTGAACTCGCCCTGGATCTCGATCTCCTCGCCGTCCACGACACCGATACGGGTGACGGGCAGACCCCGCGCCCCGCACATGTCGTTGAAGCGGAGCTCCTCGCTGCGCGGAACGGAGACGACCGCGCGCCCCGCCGACTCGGAGAAGAGGAAGGTGAACGCGTCCAGACCGTCCGGCACGACGAGACGGGCACCCTTCCCGCCGCGCAGGCAGGACTCGGTGACCGCCTGGATCAGACCGCCGTCGGAGAGGTCGTGCGCCGCATCGATCATGCCGTCGCGGGAGGCCGAGATCAGGATCTCGCCGAGCAGCTTCTCGCGGCCCAGGTCGACCTTGGGCGGCATGCCGCCCAGGTGGCCGTGGATGACCTCGGACCAGGCCGAGCCGCCGAACTCCTCGCGCGTGTCGCCCAGCAGGTAGAGGAGCTGGCCCTCTTCCTTGAAGGCGACCGGCGTACGCCGGGTGACATCGTCGATCACACCGAGCACGGCCACGACCGGCGTCGGGTGGATCGCCGTCTCACCGGTCTGGTTGTACAGCGACACATTGCCGCCGGTGACCGGGGTGCCCAGCTCCAGGCAGCCGTCCGCGAGACCACGGGTGGCCTCGGCGAACTGCCACATGACGTCCGGGTCCTCGGGCGAACCGAAGTTCAGGCAGTCCGAGATCGCGAGCGGCTTGGCGCCGGAGGCGGCGACATTGCGGTACGACTCCGCCAGCGCGAGCTGCGCACCGGTGTACGGGTCGAGCTTCGCGTACCGGCCGTTGCCGTCGGTCGCCATGGCCACGCCCAGGTTCGACTTCTCGTCGATCCGGACCATACCCGCGTCCTCGGGCATCGCGAGGACGGTGTTGCCCTGCACGAACCGGTCGTACTGGTCCGTGATCCACGCCTTCGACGCCTGGTTCGGCGAGGCGACCAGCTTGAGCACCTGCTCGCGCAGCTCGGCGCCGTTCGCCGGACGGGCGAGCTTGCCCGCGTCGTCGGCCTGCAGCGCGTCCTGCCAGGACGGCCGGGCGAACGGGCGGTGGTACGTCGGACCCTCGTGGGCGACGGACCGCGGCGGCACGTCGACGATCTGCTCGCCGTGCCAGAAGATCTCCAGCTGGGAGCCCTCGGTCACCTCACCGATGACGGTGGCGATGACGTCCCACTTCTCGCAGATCTCCAGGAACCGCTCGACGTGCTGCGGCTCGACGATCGCGCACATGCGCTCCTGCGACTCGCTCATGAGGATTTCCTCGGGCGAGAGGGAGGAGTCGCGCAGCGGAACGGTGTCCAGCTCGACGCGCATACCGCCGGAGCCTGCGGAGGCCAGCTCGGAGGTGGCACAGGAAAGGCCCGCACCGCCGAGGTCCTGGATGCCGGCGACGAGCTTCTCGCCGAAGATCTCCAGGGTGCACTCGATCAGGAGCTTCTCCTGGAACGGGTCGCCGACCTGGACGGCCGGACGCTTCGCCGGGCCGGTCGACTCGAAGGTCTCCGAGGCGAGGACCGAGACGCCGCCGATGCCGTCGCCGCCGGTGCGGGCGCCGTACAGGATCACCTTGTTGCCGGGGCCCGAGGCCTTGGCGAGGTGGATGTCCTCGTGCTTCATCACACCGATGCAGCCGGCGTTGACGAGCGGGTTGCCCTGGTAGCAGGCGTCGAAGACGACCTCGCCGCCGATGTTCGGCAGACCCAGGCAGTTGCCGTAACCGCCGATGCCCGCGACGACGCCCGGCAGGACGCGCTTGGTGTCGGGGTGGTCGGCCGCGCCGAAGCGCAGCGGGTCGACGACCGCGACCGGGCGGGCGCCCATGGCGAGGATGTCGCGGACGATGCCGCCGACGCCGGTCGCCGCGCCCTGGTAGGGCTCGATGTACGAGGGGTGGTTGTGCGACTCGACCTTGAAGGTGACCGCGTAACCCTGACCGACGTCGACCACACCGGCGTTCTCGCCGATGCCGACGAGCATCGCGTCGTTGGCGGGGACCTTCTCGCCGAACTGCTTGAGGTGGACCTTGCTGCTCTTGTACGAGCAGTGCTCGGACCACATCACGGAGTACATGGCGAGCTCGGCGCCGGTGGGACGGCGGCCCAGGATCTCGCGGATCCGGGCGTACTCGTCCTCCTTGAGGCCGAGCTCCTTCCAGGGCTGCGCCGTATCCGGGGTCTCGGCCGCGTGCTTGACCGTATCCAGGCTCATGCGTTGACCAGCTTCTTGATGATCGAGGTGAAGAAACCGAGGCCGTCGGTGCGGCCGGTTCCGATCAGCGGCTCGACGGCGTGCTCCGGGTGCGGCATCAGACCGACGACATTGCCCGCGGCGTTGCTGATGCCGGCGATGTCGCGAAGCGAGCCGTTGGGGTTCATGTCCACGTAGCGGAAGGCGACACGGCCCTCCGCCTCCAGCTCGTCGAGCACGCGCTCGTCGGCGACGTAACGCCCGTCCATGTTCTTGAGCGGTACGGAGATCTCCTGGTCCGCGGAGTAGTCCGAGGTCCAGGCCGTCTCCGCGTTCTCGACACGCAGCTTCTGGTCGCGGCAGATGAAGTGCAGGTGGTTGTTCCGCAGCATCGCGCCGGGCAGCAGATGCGCCTCCGTCAGGATCTGGAAGCCGTTGCAGATACCGAGGACCGGCATGCCTGCCCTGGCCTGTTCGATGATCGTCTCCATCACCGGCGAGAAGCGGGAGATGGCTCCGGCCCGCAGATAGTCGCCGTAGGAGAAGCCGCCCGCCAGGATGACCGCGTCGACCTGGTGCAGGTCCTTGTCGCGGTGCCACAGCGACACGGGTTCGGCGCCCGCGACCCGTACGGCCCTCAGGCTGTCCTTGTCGTCGAGCGTGCCGGGAAAGGTGACGACTCCGATACGAGCAGTCACTTCGACTCCTCGGCCTTCTCCACCTTCACGGTGAAGTCCTCGATGACGGTGTTGGCGAGGAATGTCTCGGCCATCTCGTGAATACGGCTGAGGGCGGCGTCGTCGACCGGCCCCTCGACCTCCAGCTCGAAACGCTTTCCCTGACGTACGTCCGCGATTCCCTCGAAGCCGAGACGGGGCAGTGCACGCTGCACCGCCTGTCCCTGCGGGTCGAGGATCTCGGGCTTGAGCATGACGTCGACTACGACGCGTGCCACTGGCACTCCCGGTTTGGTGTGGTGCGGCTGTTTCTCCGGGGGGCTCCCCAGACCCCCGCAGGTCCCCTCAGCGTACCTGGCCAGAAATTCTACGCGGGTAGATATCGAGGACCCTTGATCACGCCCAGATTTCGGCCGTGACAACAGATCGGGAAAGTCCTGCAAAAAAAATCCTCACCAGCAGCACACATAGAAGGCTGACACGCGGAGGTAAATCGGTGGGCTTCACAATGCGGCACCCACCGCTGTACAAATGATTACCAGGGAATGCAGCATTGCCCGTAATCAGTCGACACCGGTCGGCTCGCATCCGCCTAACAGCCGGAAGGCCGGCATCAGCGCATGTCAGACGCGCCGACGCCGTAGGAAAGGACCGATATCCGTGGCTCAGCGCGTAGTGGTCTCGCTCTTCGACGACATCGACGGGGGAGCAGCGGCGGAAACGGTCACCTTCGCCCTGGACGGGAAGTCGTACGAGATCGACCTCAATCCGTCCAATGCAAAGAAACTGCGCAAGGCCCTGGCGCCGTACGTGGCGGCGGGCCGAAAGCAGACAAATGCCGGTAAGCGCGGCAGGGCGCCGGTGTCGTACCGGCACACCTCGCTCGAACCCGACCCGGCGGCCGTGCGCGCCTGGGCCCGCTCCCACCGGATGGAGGTGCCGGCCCGCGGCCGGATCCCCAAGAAGGTCTACGAGGCGTTCCGCGAAGCCAGTTGAGCCGCCCGCACGCGGGCGGCTCGCCCGGAGCGTGCGCCGGGGAGTGCGCCGGACCGTCGCCGGAGCCTGCCGGGGAACGCCCCGGCGCACGCCTCAGCGACACCCCGCAGCCACCGACTTGCGCTACACCCCTGCAGTTCGGCTAAAGTCTGGAGCACGCCGAGGGGCAAGGCCGAAAACGCCGAACCCCACGCAGCGTGCGGGTGTAGTTCAGTAGCAGAACATCCCCCTTCCAGGGGGAAGGCGCAGTGTGCAATTCCTGTCACCCGCTCTGCATCGCTCTTATCGGCCACTCCGGTGGTTCGGGTAGAGTAGTGCTCGCACCGCCCGATGGATCTCCTCAAGGGGAGTACAATGAGCGGCAGTAATGCGGACGTGGCTCAGTTGGTAGAGCATCACCTTGCCAAGGTGAGGGTCGCGAGTTCGAATCTCGTCGTCCGCTCTTGATCGTTCGAAGGCCCTGGTCGATATCGACCAGGGCCTTCGTCGTATTCGCGGCAGCGATCCGGCGGAAATCTGCGGGCATGACCAGCGAAGACATTCCCGGCGTCCGCGCGATCGGCGTCGTGGCGGACGCCACACACCGTCGAATTGCCGGCGGCCCTCACCCGGCCCGACTGCCACCGAGGCCGTACGGATGCCCGAACTCGTGAGCGCGGTGCGTGTTGCGGGCGGCCGGTCCGGAGGCGTGGGCCATGGTGCGGGCCCGTCACTCCGGTGTGGCGGTCCTCGATCTGGAGATGCCGCGCGCCAGCGGTGTGAGTGTGGCCACATCGCTGCGGACCGAACTCTCCGGCTGCCGGACGACGATCGTGACGGGTCGCGGGCGGTCCGGGCATCTGAAGCGGGCACTCGCAAAGGGCACGCGGGCCTTCGTACCGAAGAGCGCCGGCACCCGGCGGTCGACCGGGATCATCCGTACCGCGCACGCCGGAAACCGTTATGTGGACCCGGAGTTGGCGACCGACGCGGTCTTCGCCGGGGACTCGCCGCTGAGCGCGCGCGAGGCCGAGGTGCGGGAACCTGCGGCGGACGGGGCGCCGGTCGCGCAGATCGCGGAGCGGGCCGTGCTGTCGCGGGGAACCGTAAGGAACCACCTCTCGGTGGCCGTCTCGAAGTCCGGGGCGGAGAAACGTCGTGGGGTGGTGCGTCTCGGACGCGAGCGCGGATGGGTATAGTGGTCCTCGCGCTTCGGCGCTTGCGGACGTAGCTCAGTTGGTAGAGCGCAACCTTGCCAAGGTTGAGGTCGCCAGTTCGAACCTGGTCGTCCGCTCGGTTCAGCAAGAAGCCCCCGGCCTTTGGGCCGGGGGCTTCTTCGTGTGCGGACGGGCCCTACTGCCAGGGCGAGCCGGTGAGGAGTTCGTACGCCTCCAGGTACTTCGCCCGGGTCGCGTCCACGATCTCCTGGGGCAGTGCCGGGGGCGGCTGCTCGCTCCTGCGGTCCCAGCCGGAGGCGGGCGAGGTCAGCCAGTCGCGTACGAACTGCTTGTCGTAGCTGGGCTGGGCCCGGCCCGGCTCCCAAGTGGCCGCGGGCCAGAAGCGCGAGGAGTCCGGCGTCAGCACCTCGTCCGCGATGATCAGCTCCTCGCCGCCGTCGGCCGTGGGAGCGAAACCGAACTCGAACTTCGTGTCGGCGAGGATGATTCCGCGCTCGCGCGCGATGTCCCGGGCCCTGCCGTACACGTCCAGCGTGGTGCGGCGCAGCTGGGCGGCGGTCTCCGCGCCGACCTGGCGGGCCACCTCCTCGTAGCTGACGTTCTCGTCGTGGTCGCCGACGGCCGCCTTGGTGGCGGGGGTGAAGATCGGCGCCGGGAGCTCGGAGCCGTCGAGGAGGCCCTCGGGCAGCGCGAGGCCGCAGACCGTGCGGGACTCGTTGTACTCGACGAGGCCGGAGCCGGTGAGGTAGCCGCGGGCGACGCACTCGACCGGGACCATCCGCAGCGACTTGCAGATCAGGGTGCGGCCGGCCCAGTCCGCGGGGGCTCCGGCGGGGAGTTCCGTGGACAGGACGTGGTTCGGTACGAGATCGGAGAGCCGGTCGAACCACCAGAGCGAGAGCCGGGTGAGCACGCGGCCCTTGTCCGGGATCTCGGTCGGCAGGACCCAGTCGTACGCGGACATGCGGTCGCTGGCGACCATGACGAGGTCGCCCGCCTCGTTCCGGTACAGGTCGCGCACCTTGCCCGTGTGGAGGTGGGTGAGCCCCGGGACCTGCACTGGCTCGGGCTTTTCTACAAATCCGGACACGCTGCCTCCGCGTAGGTTGATCCAGGAGTCGCTCCGATTGTCCCGTATCCGGTGCGGCGGAGTGGAACGGGGTGGCGGTGACGTGTCGTTCAGGCGCGTTTGCAGATGCGGTCGAGGAGGTTGGCGGTGGCCCGCTGGATGCGGGGGTCCACATGGCCGGGGCGGTCCAGGGCCGGGGACCAGGCGAAGGTGCCGGAGGCGAAGACGAGCGCGCCGGACGGGGCCCGGTACAGGGAGGTCTCCTGGTGGCGCTTGGCTCCTTCGCTGTCCTGGTACGGGGAGTGGGCGAGGAGAATGCGGCTCTCGTGCTCGGGGAGCGAGGTGCGCGGGAAGTAGCGGTCGGCCTCGCCCGCGACCAGGCCGTCGATCTCGTCGCCCTCGCCCGCGCCCGTCGCGTCCCACAGCCAGTGCTCGGCGTTCCGTACGACCAGGGGGTGCGGGTCGGGGACCCGGCCCGCGTACTGGATGCCGAGGAGTTGCTGTTCGGGGCGGTCGATCTCGCGCCAGAGCGCGGGCTTTCCCGGGCCGCGGCGTTTTCGGCAGGTGAGCAGCCGGTCCGGGACTCCGGACGGCGACGGGGAGAGGCTGACCTGCCAGTACATGGTGTTGGCGGAGAGGAAGACGAGCGAGGTGCCGCCGTCGCGGGCGCGTTCGGCGGTGCGGCGCATGGGCACCGACCAGTACTCGTCGTGACCGGGGAAGACCAGGCCCCGGTAGCGGCCCGGGTCGATCCGGCCGGCGTGCAGATCGCGGGTGTCGGCGTACGCGATGTCATAGCCGTACCGCTCGGCCCAGCGGATGAAGTCGTAGGCATGACCGACGTGGAGCGGCAGGCCGGCGCCCGCGTACGGACGGTCGAAGGAGACGGTGACCGCGGCGTCCTCCTCGCCGAGGAGGCGGCCCTGCTCGTCCCAGGCGTGGTAGAGGCTGGCGCCTGTGCGGCCGTCCTCCGGGTAGAGGTTGTACGCCTGCCAGGTGATGTCCGGCAGGATCAGCAGCAGATCGGCCGGGTGCTCGTCGCGGACCGTGAACGGGATGTGGGAGCGGTATCCGTCGACCGTGGTGAGCACGGCGACGTAAGCGCCGATCGACCAGTAGGCGGGGATCTGCAGCCGCCAGGACTGCCACCAGTGGTGGCAGGAGACCGTGCGGTCGGCGGTGAGCGGGGCGGGCTGGACGATGCCGGAGAGCCGGGGACTGGTGGTGATCTTGGCGGCGCCGTCGCCCCCGTAGTGGCCGATGCGGTAGATGTCCACGGAGAACTGCTGGGGCGGATCGACGGTGATGTGGAAGTCGATCGCCTCGCCCGGGGCGGCGGCGCCGGTGGAGATGAAGCCCTTGATCTGGCGGTGCACATCGTCGGCCGTACGCGTGCCGCCGTCGGTGGAGCCGCGGGCGAGGGTGGGGTCCGCGTACCAGGGGACGACCTGTCCGGTGTCGTCGAAGTAGTTCTCACTGCCGCGCAGCCAGGGCAGCGGGCCCTGGCCGAAGGGGTCGGAGACGGCGTGCGCGAGGGCACCCGACTCCCATCGGCGAATCTGCTCCGCCCCCATACCGCTCCCCTCCCTCTCGTCCCCCGAGACAGCATCGATGCGCCGACTGTCAGCGTCGATCCCCAGCACATCACATAACGCATGCACTCCGTCACCGTTCGTCGCGAATTGACGTTAACGGAACGCCACCTTCCGGGTAAGGGTGTGCGGCGGCCTCGGTCGGGCGCCGGGGGTCCGTGGTTCAGACGAGACGGACGGGCTTGTCGAGGCGTACGCCGACCGAGGCGAGCCAGGAACGCAGCGGCCCCGCGTCCCCGTCCTCGACCAGGCTGAGGACGGGACTGCCCAGATCCGCCCGGCGCTCGCCGCCGACCAGCAGCGTGGGACCGTCCAGCCAGTCCAGCCCGGGCGCCCCGCCCGCCGTGTCGACGGCGGCGCAGCAGACCATGGCCGCGACGTGGTCGGCGAGGAGTTCCGTACCTGTACGGGGTGGCTGGAGCGGCAGGAGCGGGAGAGGGTCCGGGCCCCAGAAGTCCAGGATGTCCCCGCCCTGGTGAGCGGCGCTCCGGGGGCCGCTCACCGGACTCGGTGTGCCGCCGCCGGACGGGGGCTGCTGGGCCGCCGCCTCCTCGCGGGCCACCGCGGCGCTGATCCCGGCCGCGAGCTCCTCGCCGCTCCCGCACCGGCCCGCCAGATGCTCGACGACACGGGCCAGCGTGGGCACCCCGGCGTCGACGGGATACGCGGGACCGCCGGGACCGCCGGGACGGTCCGAGGAGTTGCCGGGACGGTCCGAGGAGCCGTCGGCGGGCGACGTGCCCATCGAGTCGAGGACCCGGTGCAGGCGGGCGGCCTCGGTGCGCCACTTCCGGTCGACGACCTCTTCCGGATACTGCTGCCAGTCGACCGGCGACCAGTCGGGACCGGTCTCCGCCGGGCCGCCGTGGAAGAGCCGGGCCGCCAGCAGCGACGCCGCCTCGTCGGCCGCGCCGGGCTCCTCCAGGAGGTCACAGGCGGGGCGCTCGCCGAGCCGCGAGGTGAATCCGTCGGCAAGGCGATCGCGCCGGGAGAGCTCGGTGAGGGCGGACACGACGCCCGCGTCCAGCCGGGACGGCCAGCGGCCCATCTGCCAGGCGGGCAGCGCGACCCGGGTGAGCAGCCGGTCCCAGCCCGCGTAGGCGAGGCCGACCTGCTCCTGGGCGACGATCCGCAGACCGTAATCCACACCCTGTGCACGGACCGACGCGGCGGCGGCGACGCCCCGCTCCATCTCCGCCGCATGGGTGCGACAGCTGCGCAGCAGCAGCCTGGCGACCCGGCCGACGAAGGCGCGCGGCACTCTGCGCACCCCGGACAGCGGGCCGGAAACGGGCGCGGCCGCATCGGCCACCGCTCCGTCCAGCCCGCGTACGAAACGGCGCGCCGCGGCTATGTCGGGATGCGCCGAGGGGCCCGTGCCCGCGACGACGGGGGCGAGCACCGCCCGTAGCTCCGCGACCCGCATCCACCACAGGAAGGGCGAACCGATGACCAGCACGGGAGCCGCCTGGACCCGACGCCGGGCCCGGCCCCCGGAACGCGCGCCCGGGTCCGCTCCGGGGGCTGCCGCGGGCTTTGCCGAGGGGTGTGTGCGGTCCTCCAGCCAGCTGTCGCAGTCGGGCGTGAGGGCTATCGCCGAGGGCGCGGGAACTCCGAGCCGGTCGGCGAGATCCCTGACCAGGCGGTAGAGATCGGGGGCGGCGCCCTCCGGGAGCGGGACGGTCGGGCTGACCGCCGGCCTCGCCCGTACGATCGCGGCCGCGACCGCCGCGGCGAGCAGGAGCACGACGACCGCGCAGGCCGTCACAACCCAGCGCGCCGCGTCCCAGCCGCTGCCGACGGCATGGCCCTGCGCGCCCGCGACGAGCAGCACGACGGCCACCGCCGCCGGCAGGACTGCCACGGCAGTGGCTCTGCCGCGGATGCGCAGCAGGGCAAGAGCCCGGGCGCGCGCACTCTGCACACCCAGCTCCTCACTTGTACCGGTACCGGACACGGCCGGACGTCACCCCCTCTGCCCCCGCGGCGGTGTTGTTCACTCCCCCACTGTGGCACCCGTCACTGACATCGCAATGCCAGTGGGCCAAGTGCCGGAATGCTTGCGCCGCACCCTAGTTGGGGCCTCGGCGGGCGTCATCCGGATAGCGCAGCCGTCACTCGATGGAATGGCTTTGGGCAAAGGTGCTGACGCGCCGCTGTCCTTGGGGCAGCGGCGCGTCAGTGGAGGTGGACGGGGGTGGGCGGGGGTGGGCGGACTTCATGCCGCGTGGTCCGGAGGGGACGGAGCGGGGCGGGGCGGGGCTGGTTCGCCCGGCCCCCCTCCGGTCCTGTCCGGAACCGGTCGGTCTCAGGCCTGCGCGGCCTTCCGGGCGATGTCCGTACGGAGCTGCGAGCCGTCGAGCCGGATCCGGGCCGCCGCCGTGTAGGCGCGCTCACGGGCGGCCGCGAGGTCCTTGCCGGTCGCGGTCACGGACAGCACCCGGCCACCGGCGCTGACGATCGCGTCGCCGTCCCTCCTGGTCCCGGCGTGCAGGACGTACGCGTGCGGGGCATCCTTCGACGCCACCTCGTCGAGCCCTTCGATCGGGTCACCCGTGCGCGGCGTACCCGGGTAGTTGTGCGAGGCGATGACCACGGTGACGGCTGCCTCGTCGCGCCATCTGAGCGGGGGCAGCTCGTCGAGGGTGCCGTTGGCGGAGCCCAGCAGGACACCGGCCAGCGGGGTCTTCAGACGGGCCAGGACCACCTGGGTCTCGGGGTCACCGAAACGGGCGTTGAACTCGATCACCCGGACGCCGCGCGAGGTGATCGCGAGGCCCGCGTACAGCAGCCCGGAGAACGGGGTGCCGCGGCGGCGGAGTTCGTCGACGGTCGGCTGGAGCACCGACTGCATGACCTCGTCGACCAGCTTGGGGTCGGCCCACGGGAGCGGTGAGTACGCGCCCATGCCGCCGGTGTTCGGGCCCTCGTCGTTGTCCAGGGCGCGCTTGAAGTCCTGCGCGGGCTGGAGCGGCAGCACGGTGGTACCGTCCGTGATCGCGAACAGGCTGACCTCGGGGCCGTCGAGGAACTCCTCGATGACCACACGGTCGCAGGCCAGGGCGTGGGCGCGGGCCGCTTCGACGTCGTCGGTGACGACGACGCCCTTGCCGGCGGCGAGACCGTCGTCCTTGACGACGTACGGGGCGCCGAAGGCATCGAGGGCGGTGTCGATCTCGGCGGGGGTGGTGCAGACGTAGCTGCGTGCGGTCGGGACGCCTGCCCCGGCCATCACGTCCTTGGCGAACGCCTTGGAGCCCTCCAGCTGGGCCGCCTCACCGGAGGGGCCGAAGCAGGGGATGGCCGCGGCGCGCACGGCGTCGGCGACCCCGGCGACGAGCGGTGCCTCCGGGCCGACGACCACCAGCTCGGCGCCCAGGTCAGTGGCGAGGCGCGCGACGGCGTCGCCGTCGAGTGCGTCGACCGGGTGCAGTTCGGCCACCTCTGCGATGCCGGCGTTGCCGGGAGCGCAGTACAGAGCGGTGACGTCGGGGTCGAGGGAGAGAGAGCGGCACAGGGCGTGTTCGCGGGCGCCGCCGCCGATGACGAGGACCTTCACGGGGTGCAGCCTAGCCGCCGGTCCACGGCGGCCTTGACGGACGCCGCTCCGTGGACGCGTCGGGACGACCCGGGGATCGCCCCGAGCGCCCGCCCCGGTCGGCTACTCGTTGGTGAACTCCTCGACGACCGTGGCACCTAGCTCGCGGACGATCAGGTCGTGCCCGGAGAGCGCCGAGTCGACGAGGTCCGGGTCATCGGCCTCGGGGGTGTCGTCCTCGGGGGCGACCGGGCGCGAGGGCTCGGGGGCGGAGGAGGGCTGCGCGGAGTAGGACTGTCCGGAGTAGGACTGCGGTGCGGGATCCTCGGCGGGTGCGGCGCTCGGCTGCTGATGTGCGGCGGGCGCGGGCCGGGACTCGTAACTCTGCTGGGGCGCGGGGGCCGGACGCTGCGGCGCGGGCTGCGCGGCGGAGGGACGGCCACCACCGGTCTGCGGGGGTGCGCCCGCGCCGCCCGACGGGTCGACGATCGCCTCGATCTTCCACTGTGCGTTGAACCGCTCGGCGAGGGCCTGCTTCAGCACCTCCTCGCTGCCGCTGCTCGCGAAGTTGTCGCGCGCGCCAGCGTTCAGGAAGCCGATCTGGAGGGTGGCGCCGTCGAAGCCGGTGACCTGGGCGTTCTGACTGAGCAGGATCCAGGTGAACCGGCGGCGGTTCTTCACGGCCTCCAGGATGTCCGGCCACATGTTCCGCACCTGGCCGGCGCCCTGCGTCATTCCCGCGCTCGGCTCGGCGGCAGCGGGCACCGGTGCCGCGGGCGCGGCCTGGTCCGGGGCGGGGGCCTGGGCCGGGGCCGCCTGCGGGGCCGGCGACTGGCCGGGGGTGGAAGCGGTCGGCCAGCCACCCGGGCGGCGGCCCGATTCCGGCGCGGCGGCACTGGGCCAGGCCCCGGGACGCTGACCGCCCGCGGGAGCCGGGGTCGGAGCCTCGGCAGGCGGCTGCGGAGCGGCGGGTGCAACGGGGGCCACGGGCTGAGCGGGTGCTACGGGCGGCGGGGCAGCGGCGTGGGCGGGCGGGGCTGCGGGGACGGGAGCATGGGCCAGAGCCTCGGGCCCGGGTACGTACCCCATGGCGGGTCCCGTACCGGCGGTCGCGAAGGAAGCCCCGCGCTCCAGCCGGTCCAGCCTGGCCTGCAGCGAGCGCTCGTCGTCGAAGGCGGCGGGCAACAGCACCCGGGCGCAGATCAGCTCGACCTGGAGGCGCGGTGAGGTCGCCCCGCGCATCTCCGTCAGTCCCTCGTTGACCAGGTCGGCGGCGCGGCTCAGCTCGGCGGCGCCGAAGACGGACGCCTGGGCCTGCATCCGCTCGACGACATCGGCGGGTGCGTCGATCAGGCCCTTCTCCCCGGCGTCCGGCACGGCAGCCAGGATCACCAGGTCGCGCAGCCGCTCCAGGAGGTCGGCGACGAAGCGGCGCGGGTCGTTGCCCCCCTCGATCACCCGGTCCACGACCTCGAAGGCCGCGGCCCCGTCACCCGCCGCGAAGGCGTCCACGACCGAATCGAGCAGCGAGCCGTCCGTATAACCGAGCAGCGAGGTCGCCATGGCGTATGTCACACCGTCGTCGCCGGCGCCGGCCAGCAACTGGTCCATCACCGACATCGAGTCACGCACGGACCCGGCCCCGGCCCGTACGACGAGCGGCAGCACCCCGTCCTCGACGAAGCTGTTCTCCTTGCCGCAGACCTCGGCGAGATATTCGCGCAGCGTGCCCGGCGGAACGAGACGGAACGGGTAGTGGTGCGTACGCGACCGGATGGTGCCGATGACCTTCTCGGGCTCGGTGGTCGCGAAGATGAACTTGAGATGCTCCGGCGGCTCCTCGACCACCTTCAGCAGGGCGTTGAACCCCGCCGATGTGACCATGTGCGCCTCGTCGATGATGTAGATCTTGTAACGACTCGACGCGGGCCCGAAGAACGCCTTCTCCCGCAGATCACGGGCGTCGTCCACGCCACCGTGCGATGCGGCGTCGATCTCGATGACATCGATCGATCCCGGCCCGTTGCGCGCGAGGTCCCGGCAGGACTGGCACTCCCCGCACGGCGTGGGCGTCGGCCCCTGCTCGCAGTTCAGGCAGCGGGCCAGGATGCGCGCGCTGGTCGTCTTGCCACAGCCGCGCGGACCGCTGAACAGGTACGCGTGATTGACCCGGTTGTTCCGCAGTGCCTGCTGCAGCGGGTCAGTGACATGCTCCTGCCCGATGACCTCGGCGAACGACTCGGGGCGATAGCGGCGGTACAGCGCAAGGGACGACACACATACGAGGTTATCCGGGCGGACTGACAACCGGCCCCGCACCGGACGAAGCCCGGCCCCCGGAAACACAAGGGCCCCCCACGCACCCGCCAGAGCCGACCTACCCTTGCTGCCTTCCGGCCCTGGGGGAGTTCAGTCAGATAGCGCCACGTGAGGGGCTGAAGCCCACCTTAGCCGATCCCCACCCCTGCCAGTCCACCTCCCCCACCTTCCGGAACCACCCCGGAAGAGCCCGAGCGGATCTTGAGGCGAACGGGTTCGCGAGCACTCCTCAACGTCTTGTATTGTTTGCCGCGGAGGATTCGCCTAGTGGCCTAGGGCGCACGCTTGGAAAGCGTGTTGGGGGCAACCCCTCACGAGTTCGAATCTCGTATCCTCCGCCATTGCTCTCACCGGGCAATACGTCGAAGGGCCCCACCGCTTGCGGTGGGGCCCTTCGACGTTGGTGGTTGCAGTTCTGGTTGCAGTTGCCGGCTACCGCCCGTTGAGGGCCGCCCGGCACACGTTGCAGTATATGGCCGCGTTCCGCCCGTACCGCCGCATCATCTGGGTACAGCTGGCGCACAGCCCGAGCTCCCATGGCGGACAGCCCAGCGCTGCGGAGGCTGCTGCCCGCTCGACGGGAGTGATCCGCGTCGGGTCGCTGGAACGTTGGGTTGGCAGACGGGGGAGGGTAAAGCCGCCCGTCGGTTGATCGAGATCGCGAAGAGGCCGGGCGTCACTGATGAACCAGCTGTCTTCGCCTGCCCGGCAGGTGCGGTCGACCTCCTGCTCAGCGAAGGTGATCACGTCGTCGTCTTCCTCGGCCGGGACTGCGGGCAGGGGTGTCTTCTCGTTGACGATCTCCTCCCACAGCGCACGATCGGCCGCCGACACCCACATGTGCCGCCCAGCGCGGCCACTGCCCCGACTGGGCACGTAGACCGGGACGCTCTCCCCTGTAGCGCTCTGCAGGACCAGGTCCTCGATGCGGACCGGCTTCTTCTCCGGGAGGCACAGCGCCGGCACGAACCAGTCCGCGTGAATCGCGCCACAATGACCGGCGCCCTCGCTGAGGAGGCAGTGGCGCTCGCTGCTCGGTACGCACTTCCAGACTTCGAGGTGCCGGTAGCCGCCGCGGATCACCATCTCCTTGCGGTCAACAATGTCCCTCCATGGCATGTCGTCGACGCGCGCCCAGGGGGCACGGTCGATCAGGGAAACCGTCCGGTCCTTCGCCACCCACAGCGGGGTGATGCCATGCTCCACGGCGTTGACCGAACGCCGGTGCACGCTGCTGGGGCTGAGGTGGTGGTACTGGATCTCCCAGCCGATCCTGAGACCACCAGGCCCGGTGACAACGGCGTCCGAGACGCTCCGCCGGTTCGCCATGGGAACCTCGGCCTCGGCGTCCAGACCGTAGCGCCCGGCGGTCTCGACGATCCGCTCCTTGGTGGCCTTGTGCTGGGCACTCTCCGCCGGGGTCGCCTTGTGCGTGATCGGCAGGTGTGAGGCCACGAGAGGTCGCCGGCCCCCAACCCTGCCTCGACGGATGAACATCCACGGGGACTTCCCGCCGGTCTCAGACAGGCATTCCCGCCCGTCGTGGTGTGCGAGGCATTCGAGCAGATGCGCGTCGCGGTCGGAGACCTTGGCGGTGATCTCCCGCAACAGATCGGGACGCCCCGGGTGACCGAGGTCAGGCAGTGACAGATTGATCTCTAGGCCATATCCGGTGTGCCACACCCCATTTGCCATCTCTCTACCATAGAAGCGACTACTGACACTCAACAGGGCGTCTCCCAGGGGGAGATGGGCAACAACAGCACGAAGCCGTGCGACGGATCCCCGTCGCACGGCTTCGTGCTGTTGATTCAGCGGCTACCACTCGTCTGCGTCGCCGTACTTCCCCGGGTTCTGCGCGCGGTCCACAGCTTGTGTACACGCCTCGGCGAAGGCGGCCCCCACGGCCACTTTGTCCGTACCGCGCGCGTTGGCCTCGACCTCTTGGCCCGTACCGGGGATTCGGACCGTGCGCCAGACCGACGGGCGGTTGGTGTAGGCACCGATTTCGAACTCCCAGGTCGGCACGGACCACTGTTCGGGGAGCGCTGTCGACTCTCGCTCTCCGCTGGGACGGAACAGCGCACGGGCGTGAAAGACCACCGTCCGCTCGGGCATCCGATCACGGACCTCCCGCACACCACCGGGGCCGTTGCGCTCCCAGCGCCCGCGATCCCACTCCTCGACCTCGGCCGTTCGGTCCGGCCAGTCCTCGCTCCACTGGGCAACGACCTCGGCAGCATGCTCTCGCTGAAGGAAGGGCACCCGCCGCTCACCAAGGCGGGCGACGTGGACCATCAGCTCAGCAGGGACAGGGCTCTGGTCGGCGCCAGACAATGAGCCTCCGACCGCCTGAGCCGGGGCATTGCCCCAGAGGAGCCCACCGACCTTGTCTGCCGTGTCCTTCAGGACACGGCTGGTGAGGTGCTGGTAGCGGCGGCGCATCCGCGCAGACTTTCCGGGCTCCCAGCCCATGATTCCGTCCACAACCGCGTCTGAGACACCGAGAATCAGCAGGACGGTCGCCGCGGTGTGGCGAGCATCGTGGAGGCGGCCGTCGCGGACTTTCGCCGCCTCCAGGAGGTCCTTCCATTTATGGAAGTCCGTGTTCGGGTTCAAGGGCTCGCCGGTCGGCGAGGTGAATACGTACCCCTTCTCCGTCCACAGATCGCGTGCGCGCTTCCGCTCGCGATCCTGTTCCTCCTTGTGCCGACGAAGCAGCTTCATCAACTCACCCGGGACACCGATGGGCCGCTGGCCGGCGCGGGACTTCACGGTCTTGGTCTCGCGACGCGTATTGATCTTCTGAGGGCAGAAGCCCGGCTTACGCCCGCAGCGGTCGCCGCATCCGTGCTGATAGCGGGGCCGCAGCCGACCTCGGCGCACGCGGATCACATCGAGTTCGAAGTCAACGTCACTCCACTGCATGCCGAGGACCTCGCCCTGCCGCAGGCCGAGCGCCAGGGCGATGACCCAGCGTGCGGTGTTGCGATGCTTGTGCGCTTCGGCGAGCAGGCGCTGGACCTCCTCGATCGAGTACGGCTCAACCTCCTCCTCTTCGACACGAGGGCCTTTGGCAATCGTGGCCGGATTGACCGTGAGGTGACCCCGACGCACCGCCTCGTTGAGCGCGGTGCGGACGGTCCGGTGCGTCTGGTGGGCGGTGCCGGCGGCGCTTCCGGTTTCCTGCATCTTCTTGTAGAAGCGCTCCAGGTGCTCCGGCTCCAGCTTCTCCAAGCGGTGGGCGCCCAGGCCAGGTATGAGGTGGTGGTAGACCGCGACGCGGTAGCCGTCGATCGTGTTCTCGGAGACGTTCGGCGCGGCAATGTTCTCGACCCAGTGGACGACCCAGGTCTCCAACGTCCAGCTCTGGCCGGCCTTGCGGACGGCCCCCTTGTCCCGCTGGCGCTCCAGCTCGCGGACAGCCTTGGTCACGTCAGGACGGGTCTTGCGGCTGATGTGGCGCCGGTCAGGTGCGCCGTCGTCCTTGGTGCCGACGGTGACGTATCCGTGCCAACGGCCGTCCTTGCCATGGAAAATCGAAGAGGCGCCGTTGGGCTGACGGCCCTTCGCCGTCGCGCCCCGCGTCATGCTGCGGTCCCGAAGTCGCTGGTCGTGAGGCGCCGGGCCAGAAAGTCGTTCACCGCCTCTGCTGGGATGCGGCGCAAGCTGCCGATCTTGACCGAGGCGATCTCGCCGGAGGTGACGTACTCGTACAGTTTCGTGCGGCCGATGCCGATGCGGCGCGCGGCTTCAGCAACGGTGAGGGCCACGAGGGTGGTGTCGCCTCCGGCGGGGCGTCGTTCGGCGAGCAGGTCTCGCAGGTCGGACTCGGGGACGTCCAGCAGGTCCGCTATCTGGGCAAGGGGCAGTTCGGTGCGATGCAAGGGAGGGTCCTCTCCTGGCAGGCCACGGGACGGCGAATCCCGAAAGGGCCGGCAAGTCGTTCAGGGATGGGCGTGAAGAGAAGGAACCGGAGACGGCAGGCCCTCGCTGTTCGTAGCAGCGAGGGGCCGAGTCAGCTCTGTTCGGACGGCGCGTCCATGCGCTCGCCGAGGTAGCTGCGGAGCCGAGTTGGCGCTCCGAGGTGGTGATGGAACTCGCCGTTCGAGGCGATGGTCAGCTCGTGGGTCAGCAGAGCCTTGACCATGTCTTCCTGGTTGGGGTTGGCGTCCGTGTACGCCGCGAGTTCGTCCTGGATCCGGCGCATGTCCTTGCCCAGGGCCCGCCATTCCTTCCATCTCGCGACGTAGTCGCCGACGAGACGACGGACCAGCGGGTTGGCGAGCTGGCCGGGGGGGCTGGTCAGCTCGTCGAAGGTCAGGTCGAAGACCTTGCAGAAGCCGAGCGCCTCATCGAGGTTGACCCGGCGGCGGGGCTTGCCGCTCTCGATGCGCCAGATAGCGGACTGGTTGACCGGGTGCCCGGCGTCTGCCATTCGCTCGGCCAGGGTGACCGTGCTCCATCCGCGCGCCTCGCGTTCGAGCTTGATGCGCTCCGCGACGTGATCTTCGGCCAGCGGCCGCTCCGGCCCCGCGCGAGAGGCGCCTTCGTCACTGCTCATCACTGCACCTCCTTGCCGGGGCCCGACGGACAGCCGGGGCGATAGTGAAAACTAAACACCATTCCAGAGCCGAATGCAACCGTTGCGCTTCCGAAAACGTCGGGTACTGTAGGCGTCCGCCCTCGAACGTGGGCGAACGCAAAAAGCCCCCGACGCTACGAACGCCGGGGGCCAAGCACGAACTCTCGTAACCGCCCATCCCTGAACGATTGACCCGCGTGGCCTGGGATTCGCCGTCCCGTACGGCCCGCAAGTTGAGGAGCTCAATGTCCAGTATGGACGAACCCCGGCCGACCGCGCCACACCTCGCGGGAACCGGCCGCCAGCCCACGGCCGGCGACCTCACCGCGGTTCCGCCGCACGACGTCGACGCCGAGGCCGCCGTGCTGGGGGCCTGCATGCACAAGGGCGCGGTGATCGACGAAGTGCGCCTGCTGCTCGACGCGGCCGATTTCTACCGCCCCGCGCACGAGACGGTCTGGCGGGCCATTCTTGCCCTACACAGCGAGGACAAGCCGACCGATCCAATCGCCCTGTCGCACCAGCTGCGCGCCCAGGACGACTTGGAGCGGGTCGGCGGTGTGGTGTACGTCCACCAGCTCGCCGACGCTGTGCCCTCCGCCAGCAGTGCCGCCTATTACGCGGGCATCGTGCGCACGATGGCCGACCTCAGGCGTCTGCGCGCCTCCGGCATCCGGACCGCTCAGCAGGCGATGGAGCCGGGCGCCGATCCGGATGCCATCCGCAGCGAGGTGGAGGCAGAGGTCCAGGCGGAGCGCGAGCGTGCGCTGGCCTCGGGGCCGGGGCGACTCTCCCGGTTCATCACTGACGGATGGCGCTTCGTCACCGAGACCGGCACTGACACCGAACCTCTCTGGGGCACTCGGGAGCAGACGGCCTGGTCGTCGGGAGAGAGCCTGATGATCGTCGGAGCGCCGGGAGTCGGGAAGACCACGCTGGCCCACCAGGTGATCCTCGCTCGGCTGGGCCTGTCGGACAGCGTCCTGGACATGCCGGTCGCGCCGAGCCGACGGGTGTTGTACCTGGCACTGGACCGGTACAAGCAGATAGCCCGCGCCATGGCCCGCGGCGTCGGACCCGAACACGAGCAGCGCATGCGCGACGGACTCGCTGTCTGGCAGGGACCTCTGCCCGCCACCCTGGACAAGGAGCCCGACCTCCTCGCCGACCTCGCCGCCGCTCACCAAGCCGACACCATCGTGATCGACAGCCTCAAGGACGCGGTGAGCACCCTGGTCGACGATGCCCTTGGTGTCGCCTACAACAACGCCCGCCAGCGAGCCATGCGCAACGGCGTCGAGATCATGGAGCTGCACCACCAGCGCAAGGCCACCGAGGGTGCCCCTCGCGCCCAGAAGCCCACCCTGGACCGGGTCTACGGCTCCACCTGGATCACATCCGGCGCGGGCAGCGTCCTCTTCGTCTCCGGGGAGGCGGGCGACCTCGCCGTCACCTTGCATCACCTCAAAACCCCCACCGGCGAAATCGGCCCCCTCCAGGTCATCCACGACCACGAACGCGGCACCTCGACACTCGACCCCGCCCTCGACCCGGTCGGCATCCTGCGCCAGCGTCCCGACGGCCTGACCGTGCGCGAACTCGCCATGATCCAAAGCGGCCAGAACAACCCGGAACGCTCAGCCACCGAGAAAGCCAGGCGCACCCTGGACCGCCTCGTCAGGGCGGGACTCGCGGACAAGGCCGAAGGAGCCGCAGGCGGCACCGGAGGCGGCCAGCAAGCCCGCTACCGCACCTCCGTCCGCCACATCGGCGCAGTCTCCTGACCCCACCGCCGGACGCCGGGACCGTACACGAGGGCGTACACGCAGACCTCCCCCACACACCGGCCCACGCCACACCGCAGGCGTACACGCAAAGCACAAAACCGCAGGTCAGACGAGCACGCGATCGTTCACGCCGTACACGCACGCCAGCGTTCACGCGTGAGCCCCCCCTTTAGAAGGGGGCTCACGTGTACGCCCCCTGCGTGAACGCCGTGATCGCCTCCGCAGAACCAACCCCGGAGAACCCCGCATGACCACACCCGCCACGCCCAACGACACCACCCGGCAAAGTCACGCGACGCCCGGTACCAGGCGCGTCCAGGAAGTGAGGCGGCAAGCAACGCCCCAGCACGCTGCCGAGGGATACGCCCTCGCCACAGCCGGAACGGTCATCATCGCCCTCACCGTCGGCGGCTTCTGGCTCTCCTACGCCCACCTCGCCCAGGTCGCCGGACAGCATGGGCTGGGAAGCTCCCCGGTTCGGCGATGGGCCTGGCCCGCGACCCTCGACGCATTCATCGTCGCGGGCGAACTGCTGATGCTCCGCGCCGGCCTACGCCGGGTGACCGACTGGTGGGCGATCACTCTGACCGCGACCGGATCGGCCGGATCCATTGCGCTCAACGTTGCCGGTGTCAGCGGCACGGGCAATGCGAGCGTCGTGCCCCTGCTCGACTACGTGGTCGCAGCGGTTCCCCCGACCGCAGCCCTACTGGCCTTCGGGGTGCTGATGCGGCAGATCCACCAACTGGTCGACCGGCCCCTCGACCACGCGGCCACCAGTTCCGTCGAGACGCCGGAACCACCTGCCACGCCATCCGCACACGCCACCAAACCGCAGGCAACCGCTTCCGGCATGCCGCCGCCCCGGATTTCGAAGCCCCAGCCGCGTGGCGGCCGTCCGGTCAGCGCGACGGTCGAGGAATTGGTTGAGATCGGGCGGATCGCTGCAGCCGAGAAGCGCAAGCTCACACGGTCGATCGTGCAACAGGCCATACGAGACAAGGGACATACGGTCAGCGGTCGACGGCTGACCGACGTCATGAAGATCCTTCGGCCGGAACCCGGCGCCGGTCGAAACGCCGACTGACCGCCCGCCTGGCCGGTGGCCGCCACTCGTGCGGCCACCGGTCAGGCGGCCCACGCTTTCCGCCCGATCACTCATCCACACCTGCGGGCGTAGTCATGGCCCCCGCACGCCATCATCCCGCCCGCACTTCTCCGGAGAACTATCCGTGACGCATGACCCGCACCACGCCGACGCCACCATCGACCAGCCGCTGACACTGACGAAGTCGACTACGCTGACGGAACGTTTGCGGCGGGCGTTCGGACGGGCTGCTCCTGGCGGAGCCAGTAGTACCCCGAGTCCGACTCATGGCCGGTCTTCGGGGGTCTCCGCCCCGGGGGTGGCGGAGACGGCCCAGCGCCAGGGGGCGCCGGACCGGGAAGTCGGGGGCGAGGGCGGCCCCGCCCCGGACACGCTCCACACCGTCCAGCGCGAGATCCTCCGCCCCGTTCGTGCCGCCGAGACTGCCGTCGGCGAGCCCGCCGTGAAGAGCGCACAGCCCACGATCCGCCGTTTCACCGGCAGCAAGCGCACCGTCCGCGTCGGCCCGCTGCGCTTCACCGGTGACGAGCACGCAGGGCTCCAAGAGGCTGCCATCGAGCATGGCTACAAGGGCGATTCCGGTTTCGCCGCCGACGTCGTCCTCGCCTTCGTCACCGGCCGGTTCACCGCCAACCTGCCACTGTCCGAGGACCGCCGCCGCACGCACCACTTCCGCGCCCAGGTCCTGCGTCAGCTCAACCGGATCGGCGTCAACGTCAACCAGATCGCCCGTGCCCTCAACAGTGACCGCACCCCGCCCGACGTACGTGAGCGCCTCGACGAGCTGCACCACCTGCTCTCCCTGATCGCCGAGGCCATGCGCGAGCCCGCCGACCCGACGGAGGTCTGACCGAAATGATCGCTGCCATCAAACCGGCCGGGTCCAACACCCGCGGGCTACTCGCCTACCTCTATGGCCGCGGAACCCACGACGAACACCTCGATCCGCACATCGTCGCCGCCTTCGCGATGCTCGCCATGCCCGACCCCGGCCGCAACGAGATGGCCACCCTGACCGAACTCGGCCACTACCTGGATGAGCCCGTCCGGCTACGCAACAGCGAGTTCGGCAAGCCGGTCACCGACCACGTCTGGCACTGCCCTGTCCGCGCCGCGCCCGAGGACCGCCACCTCTCCGACGCCGAGTGGGGCGAGATCGCCCGGCGCATCGTGGCTGCCGCCGGCATCTCTCCCGAAGACGACAACCTTGCCTGCCGTTGGATCGCCGTACGCCACGCTGACGACCACATCCACATCCTCGCCACTACCGTCCGCGAAGACGGCCGCCGCCCCAAACTCCACGACAGCGGTATACGCGTCGGCGACGAGTGCCGCGAGATCGAGAAGGACTACGGGCTGCGCCAGCTCAAGAAGGGCGACCGCACCGGCACCCGACGCCCCACCCAGGCCGAGATGCACAAGGCCGAACGCCTCGGCTGGGAGCAGACCAGCCAACAGTGGCTCGAAGACCGAATCCGCGCCGCCATCCCGCATGTCACCGACGCCGAGGAACTGCTCGCCTACCTCGAAGCCGACGACGTCCTAGTCAAGCCCAAGCGCGGGCCGTCCGGCGATCTCCTCGGTTATGCCGTCGGCCGCCCCGGCGACCTCAACAAGGACGGCGCGCAGATCTACAAGCCAGGCGGGAAGGTCGCCCCCGACCTCTCCCTGCCCAAGCTGAAGACGCGCCTGGAAACCAGCCAGCCGGAGGAACACCCCACCGCCCGCCGCAACCGGCCCACAACCCCCTGGCACCAGGCCACCGACGCCCTCGACACCCTCCACAGCGAGCTCGCCGACACCAGCACTGGTGACGAAGGCGGAGACGCGCGAGTTCAGGCTCACATCGCGGCCCTTGGCGAACTGATGGAAGCCACCGCGCAGAAGGCCCCAGCGGATCTGCGCGTCGAACTCCAGGCCGCGTCCAAGGCGTTCGCCCGAGCCCAGCGCTCTCAGATCCGAGCCGAAGACCGCGCCGCCGACACCGTACGCATCGCCGCCCGCGACATCGTCCACACCGCCACCGGCCCGGACGGCAGCGCCCTCGCCGCCCTGCTCGCAGCCCTCGTCTGGGCGACCATCGTCGCCGGACGCTGGCACGAGGCGAAGCACCACGCCCACCAGGCCGACGCCGCCCGCCGGGCTGTCCAGCACCTCCAGGTCGCCGCCGACCACGCCCTTGTCCCCACACTCGCTGAACTGGAACGCCGCCAGCCGAAACAAGAGGCCCGCCGCACTCTGGCCGGCGACGTCCGCGCAGTCGTCCCCGACCACGCCGAGCGGATCCTCACCGACGCCGGCTGGCCCGCACTCGCTACGGTCCTCGCCGACGCCGAGGCACGCGGCCACCAACCCCACCAACTGCTCAGGGAGGCCGCCGCGCAGCGCGAACTGGCCACCGCCCGCCAGCCCGCCCGCGTCCTGATCACCCGTATCCAGCACACCGGCCGCAACCCCGTACCCAACCGCCGTGCCGAAGCCGCTCGACGGCGCTCGACCACCGGGACATGGCCTGCGGGAAGCGCGACCTCTGCACCGCAGCAGGCCGGCCCTGCCGCCACCCCAGGACGGAACAACCGCCCCCGGCGGTAGTAGCCCGCCTGTGGCCAAGTGGGCTCCGGACTGGTCACGGCGTCCACTCGGTCGCGTACGACCATTGAGCTCTCGTCGGCCGTCAGATCTGCTCAGGGCGGCACTACGGCCGATCGGGAGCGAACTCTGCCTGCACTTTCCGCTGCCCAACGCTACGGTTTCGGCCATGCGGGAGGTGGAGTATGAGAGCTACGGCTGTCCGCTGGAGGACTACCAGCTCACCCGAGCCGATCACCGACAGCAGAAGCAGTGGGAGGACATCAGACGTCGCGTGGAGAAGCAGGCCGCTGAGGAGAAGGCCGAAGAGCGGGCAGACCCTGTGCTCGCAGCAGGTCGCCGTGCTGTCGTAGTCAAGGTGCTGGAGATGCTGCATAGCTGCCCGACGCCTGAGCGCGACATCATGCGGTGGCGCATACGGCTCTATTGCGGCCACATCGTCGAGACTCGGCGGCATCGTGAGAATGGCAAGCCCACGCTGCACGGCTCGTCGTCAGAGCGATGCCCGGAGTGCGGCAAGGACCCATCAGGGATCGTGGCCTTCGAGCCCATCGGGCTGGCCGGTCAACCGCCCTCTCCTCCGAAGCCAGCGGCTTCTCCGCCTCCGAAAAAGCCGACCCGTGCGGAGCTTGAACGACGTGTAGCCGCACTGGAGAGGGAGAACGAGCGTCTCCGCTCGCAGGGGAGCGAGGGATAACTTCCCCGCTCAGCAGCGGAGTTGCCAACCCATGCCCGGGTGGCGGTCACTTCAGCGTGGTGTCCAGGTGCTGCTGCACCGGCTCGAAGAGCCCGTACGGCACGTAGCCGGGGATATCGGAGAGGGCCACCCACGCGAGCTCGGCAAGCTCTTCGGTGTCCGCAACGTACGCCGTACCGCCAGCAACCTCGCAGGTGACGTTCTCCATGACGACCAGACACCAAACAGGCTCCGAATCACTGCCGCGGCTCGCGCAGTGATCGGTCAGCGGACGTGGTGTGCCGGCGTTCCTCCGGCACACCACCAGCCGATGTGTTCGACGTCAGGTGAACGAGACCGCACCTATGGCCAGAAGCAGTGCCAAGGCGAGCAGGGAATCCGCCGACCGGCAAGGGCGAATGCTCCGGGTCGTCTTCTCTTCCGCTCCTGAATCCGTTGGATTCCTCTTTCTTGCGAACTCGACCTGAATCTCCTCCGCAGCTCGTTGACTGGTCTTGAAGAAGGCGTCGACCAGCGAGCCACCGAAGGCGAAGGGCCGGACACTCCCCGCTCGGTGGGTCTCGATTTCCAGCCCACCACCAGAAGCCGTGTGCACTCCGCGCACATCCCGATAGGGAACCAGATAGGCCATGATGGGATTCTCGACCAGAATCGCGTCATCCAGGAGGACTATCCGGCAGCTTCCGATCCTGCGGAAAAGGGCCGTGATCGCCGAGATGACCGCTGCCACAAGTAGCGCATCGCGGTAGTTCTCGTGAGCCAAGAAAGACAGCAGGGCCAGAAGGTACAGGGCCCACAGGAAGCCAATTCCGCTCCAGCTCAGGACAGGCCAGGAGCGACGACGCAGAACGCGCCGCCGATCCTGGGCCTGAAGCCGATCCCGCATCATTGCTCAACACCCTCTGCCAGACAGTGCACTAGCGTTGCCGGCGCCGCAGAACCCCCATGAGAGCTGCGAGTTCACGCCGACGTTCAGGGCGGTTCTACCGGTGTCGACCACGCTGGCCGAGTAGGTGACGACACCCTTGCGGCCACCGCCGACTCCGGCGCCGAATCCCAGTTTCGTTCTGTACGCCGGAACCTTAACAGTGGCTCGTTCGATCGCGTTCCCGGTGAAGGCGCCGCGCCAGCTCCCGGCCCCCATCGCCCGAGCGGCACCACCCGCCACGACGCCACCACCGACGGTCCAGGCCAGGGTTTTGCCGTATCCGGCCCAGTCCATCGTGCCGGTTTTGAACGCGTCGCCGGCGTATGAGGCCGTGGCTCCGGCCACCCCGATGATCACGCATGCTCCTGCCGAGACCACGAGACATGCTCCGAACCCGACGACGGTGATGCCGAGCTTGATGTCCTCCCAATGGTCACCGACCCATTGCCCGACATCGGAGTTCTTGACGCTGTCCCATGCGCCTCCCCAGTCGCCGTTCTTGAGGCTCCCCCAGAAGCCGTCGTCCTTCTTGGGCGCGGGACCCGGGTTGGGCGGGGTGGTCTTGAGCCAGCCCTTGGGCGCCGGTGTCGAGGGCAGGGTGAGGTTGCGGCGGCCCGGGGTGCCTCCGAGGCCGGTGGGCTTCATGCCCTTGACGAGCGTGGGGCGCTTTCCGCAGCGGCAGGCTCGTACTGGGCCCTCGCTGCTGCTGGTGGCCTTCTTGCCAGTGCTGACCGGAATGCCGCCCCGGCACGTGATGCCATACTTCTGCGGCTCGTTGCACTCGGGGACGCCGAGGCCCGACGGGTCGGCGACGGTCGCCGGGTTCTGGACGGCGTAGCTGTAGCCGTTGAGGGTCTGCCCCACGCCCGTCTGCAGGAGCGGGTCGACGCTGAGGAACTGCCCGATCCCGGGATCGTACTGGCGTGCGTCGACGTGGGTGAGACCTGTGCCGGTGTCGGTGGTCTTGCCGAGGAACCCCTTGTCGTCGGGCCACGCCGACCCGCTGCCGCTGCCCCTGGATGCGCCGAACAGGGTCATGTAGCGCCGGGTGAACGTCTGGTCCGTGGCATTGATGGCGAGGGTGGCCGTGCCGTGCTGGTCCGCGGCCAGATAGCTCAGCTCGTTGGCGCCGCTCTCATTGGACCGGACGGCGACGGTCAGGCCGCCCGAGCCGTAGTGGCGCTGGGCCCAGGTGCTGCCGTTCGCCCGCAGGTGCAGCTCGGTCGCACCAACGTACAGGACGCGTTCCCCGCCCTCGGTGGCGCGGATGAGGAGGTCGCCGTCGGCGCCGTACAGGTAGTCGGTGGTCTTGCCGTTTTCGGTGAGGGTGTTCAGCCTGCCCTCGTCGGACCAGAGCAGGTCTTGGGTGGCAGTGCCGTCGGGACGGCTGGTGGTGTTGCCGGTGCTGTCGAACTCGTAGGCGCGCACCGGGGCGGTGCAGTCCGCCTCGGTGCTGGTGCCGGTCAGTGTGTGCGGCTGGCTCTCCTTCTCGTAGCAGTAGGTCGTGGTGGTGTTTCCTGTGCTGGCGTGTGTGGTTTCCGTGGTGCGCTGGCCGGCGTCGTTGTAGGTGTAGCTCGTCCAGTACGGTGCCCGCCCGCCCACGCTGCTCGCACCGCGGGGGTCGGAGCACTTCTGCGAAGACGGCGTCCATGCCTCGGTCAGACGCTGGTGGCCGTCATAGGCGAAGCACTGGGTGTCCGCCGCGGCCGTGCCGCCGAGGGTGCTGGTGTCGGCAATGGAGGTGACGGTGCCCGCCTGGTCGTAGGTGTAGATGAGGTTCTGCAGCTTGTACGGGTGGGTCTGGTCCGTGACGTAGCTTCCGAGGAGCCGTCCGGTGCCCTCCTCCCAGGTGTTAGCAACGTACGCCTTCTTGTGCTCCTCGGTGTTCGCGGTGCCGAGCACGAGCTGCTTGGCTTGACCGAGGGCGGAGTAGTCGACGTCGAGGAGGTAGCCGGTGCTGCCGCCGACGGAGGTGACCTGGCCGGTGCCGGTGTAGCCGTAGTCGACGATCTCCGAGGGCAGGCCGCCGAGTGCGGGCTCCTTGGCGCTCTGGAGGGTGCCGTCGATGTTGTAGTTGCTCTCGAACTGAAGGGTGGTCGCGCCCGCCGCGGCGAGTGGGTCGGAGTCCGGCAGGGTCAGTTCGGTGGTGGTGGGCCGGAACAGGCTGTCGTAGGCAGTGACTGTCTCGGTGTACGCCTTGCCCGTCGCGCCGCCGACGTAGCGGGTACTCGCGTCCGGCAGGCCCTTGAGCAGAGTGTCGTAGGTGAAGGCCGTCAGCTGGTTGGCGTCGGTCTCTGAGCCGGTCCAGGTGCCCGTCGTGCGGCCGAGCACGTCGTAGCCGGTGATGATGCTCTTGCCACGGGAGTCGGTGGTCTGGGTGAGCCGGTCCAGCTTGTCGTAGTCGAGTTCGGTCGCGCCTTTGTCCGGGTCGTCCACGTCGGCCTCGCGGCCGAACAGGTCGTATGTGTAAGTCCACTTGGCGCCGTCGGGACCTGTGACCTGGGACTGCTGGTCGTCCAGCGTGTACTGGAACTTGGTGGTTGCGTACGAGGCCGTCCCCGCGCCGCCGCCGAACTGAGGGTCGGCCGGGCTCGTGCCCGTGTACTGGCGGGTCTCGACGGTCCGGCTGCGGGCGTCGGTGATGGTGCGGGTTGCGGAGCCGCCCTGGACGGCGGTGGTGGCGGTGGAGTCACCGGTGTAACTGGTGGTGGTCGACCACTTCTTCACCCCGTACACGTACAGGGAGTTGGTGGTCGGCCGCTCCGCGCCGTCGTACACCGTCTCGGTCTGGGTGGGTGCCTCGCCGTACTCCTCGCGCGTGTAGGTGCCGTTGGGGGTGGCTGTGCTGTCGAAGATGTCCTCGTACGTCTCGTAGGCCAGTCCGCGTGTGTCGTAGCGGGTGTCGGTGAGCACCCGCCCGCCGAGCGGGGTGGGGGTCTGGTTCTGGAGCGGGCGCATCATCGAGTCGTACAGCTCGTAGGCGGTGTTGTAGGTCTCGCCGTCCTTCTTGAGGGTCGAGGTGGACACCCAGGACGGCTCAGTGCTGCTGATCCGGTACTTGAAGGTGGTGTTCGCGCTGTAGCCAGCGGCCTTGTTGCGGTTGGGCTGCCAGACCGCGGTCAGCCGGCCGAGGGCGTCGTAGGTGGTCTCGGTCTTTTTCAGGTTGGCGTCATACACGCGCAGGGGCTGGCCGTGCCTGGGGTCCAGGAAGCTGGTGACTTTGTGGCCCTTGGGATTGGTGACGATCGTCTTGGTCAGCGGCCCTGCGGCAACGGGGGTGTAGCCGGTGTTGGTGGTGTTGCCGTCGGCGTCGGTGACGTCAGCTGGGCGGCCGAGGGTGTCGTACGTGGTGGTCGAGGTCGTTTGCCAGCCCGAGGCCGCGCGCAGTCCGTCCGAGCCGGCGGTGGCGGCGTATCCGGTGGCGCGGCCGGTCCAGGTGGCCGCACCCTTGGTGGGCGCCTGAGAAGAGGACCAGGAGGTGGCGGAGCCGTTGTCGTAGACGGTGGCGGTATCGGACAGGACATCGCCGCGGGTCTCCGGGTTCGCCGGCAGGCTCAGGCTCGTGTCGGTCACCGAGCAGGACTGGCCGACCGTCCGGATACGGGAGACCAGGTCGGTGATGCCGGCCGTGTCGTTGCGGGCGTACCAGGTGCGGGTGCAGGTCTGGTCGCCGCCCTTGCCGGCCTCACCGGAGTCGTCGACGGTGACGGGCATGCCGTAGTCGTCGTACGTCGTGGCGATCGCGCGGGCACGCCAGGTCTGCGTGGCGGTCAGATACTGGTGGGTGGTGGTCTTGGCCGTGCGAACGTAGCGGGCCACGTGGTCGGCTGCGTCGGGTGCGCTCTGGCGTCCGGTCTCCTTCGACCACGGGTCGGTGACCTCGACCGTGATCGGTGTCGAGCCGTTGTAGGTGACGTGCTCGCGGCGCGTGCCCGCGTACTGGTCGCTGTCGGTGATGCTGGCGACCCCTATCGACGGGGAGGCCAGCGGGGTGAGTGTGACCGAGCGGGTGGTGCCGTCCTTCTTCTTGTCGCCGTGCATGCCCTGCATGTAGAGCGAGACGGTCTTGGAGCGCGTGGTGCTCGTGGCTCCTGTGTAGACGGTGACCTGGCGGTAGCCGCGCCAGTCGGACCAGGTGCGCTCGGCGTTCGGGGTGAAGGGGTCGTCGCTGTGGTGCCAGGCGGCGCCGCTGTAGTCGTAGGCGTACTCGACCGCGTCGTTGTTGCCCGCCGGGTCCGTGACGACGACGGCTTCGACCCGGTACTTGTGGAACCAGTCCACCGACGCCTCGGAGGAGCCGTTGATGTTCCAGTACTTCGGGTAGCACGAGCGGGTGTTGGCGTCCTCGGCTGCGCCGGTCACCTCGCTGCGCACACACTCCGGCGAGGACAGGGTCACCGTGGTGATCGACCCGGTCTCCGAGGTGACCGTGGAGATACGGGGCCTGGTCAGCGGCAGGATGTCGTCGGTGCCATCGACCCGGTTCTCCCGCCACTGGTAGGTGAACGAGACCGGGTTGAGGGCGATGGCGGTGTCACCGGCCTTGGCGGTCCGCCGAATCGACTTCAGGGTCAGGACGTGGTCGGAAGTGTCGCCGATGTCACCACCGTCCAGGTACTCCTGCGTGAAGTCCCAGGAGTCCACCGAGTCGTAGGCGCTGGTGGCGGCGTTCCACGAGGAGGTGGCGATGCCGGTCAGGCGCTTGCGGGAGAAGAACGAGGGGCCGCTGCCCAGGCAGTCGGTGTCCCCGTCGGTGCAGATCGCGTCGAAGGGGACGTCAGGCCAGTTCTTTGCGGTGTCGTTGGTCAGTGATGAGCAGTCCGAGGCGGTGCAGCGCTCAGCGTGGCTGAAAGTGACCTTGGCGTCGGCGTCGTCGGTGAACAGCGCGCCCTTGCGAAGACCGTACTTGATCTCCTTCAGGTAGCCGCCGCGTGTGTAGGCGGCGTTGGCCGTGGTGGCCTTGTTCTTCTTGTAGTGGTTGGTCTCTTTGGCGTACCAGTACGTCGAGGCGTTGGCGTGGGTGTCCTCAACGTAGTCGAGGTTCCACCGCCACGCCTGGGTCACGGAGCGGTCGGCGAAGGAGTCGCCGTTGCCGTAGCCGGGCTCGCCGGAGTCGTCGCCGAAGACCGGGACGGTCCAGGTGGAGTTGGTGCGCTGGTCGGCGGCGCCGTCGAGCTTGTTCAGACCCAAGACGTACTTGGTGCCGTCGCCGGTGGTGACGGTCCAGTACTCGCCGTTGTCATCGCCGTTGTCAGCACCGGTCGAGCGGGTCACCGTGGAGGCGTCGTCGTTCTCCAGCCGCCAGGTGCTCTCCCAGGTGCCGGACTTCTTCACCAGGCGGGTCGACTTGCCGTTCAGGACCAGCTGGGCGTTGTCGTACGTCCAGCAGTGGTCGAAGACGTCCTCGTGGCCGTCGTCGTCGCACGAGCCGTAGGACCGCTCGATGTAGGACTCGGTCAGGCTGAAGCCCTCACCGACCGCGCTGCCCTGGTTGTTGGTGGTGGCGGTGCGGCCGTCGACGCTGCCCGAGTCGTAGGACAGGGACAGTTCCGGCGTCGGTCCCGCTGCAGCGGGCGGCATGTTGAAGTCGTGATTCCAGCTGAACGAACCGGAGTTGTCGCCTGCCTCCCAGGAGGAGGACTCCGACAGTTCGGTGGCCGAGTAGTCGCCGGCGCCCGACGGGGATTCGCCCGCCCCAGGGTCAGCCGCGGTCACGGCGAACACCGCTGTCTCCGCAGTGACCGCGTCCGCCAGCTGTACCGAGGGGCCGTCACTGGTCCCCGCCAGTGGCACGGAGGCGGTGATGGTCTGGTCGGCAAGGTCGTTGTCGGACTTGACCGGGGTGGCGGTGCGGCACGCGGCCTTCTCCGGCGTGTCCAGGGCACAGCCGGGGAGCCGCACCAGGCGCAGCCGGGAGGCCCAGCCGCCGCCGATCGACGAGGCGAAGCCGCTGTAGTCGATGTCGAGTTCGGCCTGCCCTGCCTCGTCCGCCTCGACGGTCAGCAGCACACCGGTGATGCCGGCGTCCCTGGCGGCTTTCTGGTCAAGGACCGTGATCCGTGCGGTGGTGCCGGATTCGGCGCCGTTCTTGCTTCCGGCGGGAGCGATGCTGACGGGAAGGCCGCCGGGCTCCGCCTGGGCGCGCTTGCCAGCGTCCAGCTCGACGCGGACGTCACCCTGCTCGGGCCAGGCCGCCTCCCGCTCCGCACGGGCTTGCCGGGCGCGTTCTGCGTTGGCCTTCTTGTCCTTGGCGACCTTCGCGCGGGCTTCCTTCGCGCCGGGCCCGTCGACTTCCTTGACCTTGCTCACCCGCTGATCGGGAACGTCCGGTCGGCCGAGTCCCTTGTCGGCGGCCTGTGCCATCGGGGCCAGTCCGGTCGGGACCATCAGAGACAGGGCCAGGGCCGTCACGATCGTCCCGACACACGCTCTACTCCCCACCCGCAATCTGCTTGATGTGCCTATGCCAAAAGCCATGATTGTCCGCTCCCACCCCGTTATTCCGCGTCATGAAAGGCTGACAGAGCCGCGAAAGGCCGACAAATGATGTGCCGTGGTGCTTCGGTGCGGCGCTGCAACGGCAGCGCCGCACCGCCCCTCCGTGAAGGTCAGTCGCCTACGCGGACCTCGACCTGCTCCGGGCTCGCCATCGCCCCTGCCCACAGGCGCACTTCAGAGACACGGGCGGGCAGGTAGTGCCGCCATGTGCCGTCGGTGAAGCCCTTGCCGATAGCGAACTCCCCGGTGCCCAGCTGGACGGTGAACGCCTTCGCGTCGCCGTTCTGCCCGTAGCCCAGATAGAGGCTGATCGTGCCGTACAGCGAGTCGTAGATGCCGGTCAGCCGCACCGGGCTGTCCAGAGCAGCCACTTCATCGGAGACGACGGATGAGAAGGTCCCGTCAGCGTTCAGGCGACCGAAGTGCCAGACGCCGACCGGCATCGTGGTCTCCTCCAGCGTTTCCTCATCCAGGACCGTGTCCTTACCGGTCAGCTCGTACCAGAAGCCCCAGGCCGAGCCATCTTCCGTACGCTGGCCCAGGACCTGGCCGGTGTATCCGATGTCCTTGCTCAGCAACTTCGTGGAGTCCAGCTCGACGAGCGTGGACACGGTGAAGGGGGCATGGTCGTACACCAGCGGGCCCGGGGCCGTGGCCGCGTCATCCACTCCGTCCAGGACGATGGCCTCGTCGCTGAGGGCGGCGCCGCCAGCCAGGGTCAGACTCCTGCCGTAGCCGGACGTGGTGTCCGCCACGGTCGTTCCGCTTCCCCGAGCGGCGTTCCAGTCAGCCACCAACTCCACGCCGGCGAACTTCTCCGAGACCAACAGCCGTGTCTCGTCCGCGATCTCCTCGTGCGTCAGGACTCGCTGCCAGACAGCGACTTCGTCGATCGAGCCCTGAAAGTACATGCCGGGACCGGAGCTGTACTGGTGTCGGCCGAAGTCGAGCGGCGCAGTCGACGGGTATGAACCCTCCACGGTCTGCCCGTTGTACTGTCGTCGGCCGTCCACATAGAGCATGAGCTCGCCGGTCGCCGCATCGTAGGTACCCGCCAGGTGCGCCCATACGCCGACCTGCGCCGGATAGTAAGCGTACTGGCCGTAGTACCAGTCGGTCTGGCCCGGCTGGCGGATGCCGAAGAACCAGGTCTTCTTGCTGGCCGAGTACTCCAGGGTGAACGGGCTGCTGACACTGTCTTTCGTTGAGAGCACTGCTGCATTGCGGTCGTCGCGCTCCAGCCGGACCCACGCCGACACTGTGAACGCCGACCGGGTCTCAAGCACCGGCCCGCTGGTCGCCGCGTAGGCAGTGCTGCCGTTCAGCGACAGCCCCTTGTCCGTGATCGCGTCCTCCAGAGGCTGTCCCTCGGCGTCGTGTGTGATCAGTCCGCGCCGCCCTCGGTCATCGCGCACGGCACCGCCGCCCAGAACCGCGTCGTCGTTACCGTCGGAAGTGGCTGAGTCGACGGCGACTCCGCTCGCCTCGCCGAAGTGCCAGCGGCCGACCGGTCCCTCACCCGCGGCGACGAGGAAGTCCACCACGTTCTGCGCACCCCAGCGACCCACGCTGTCCTTCGCCCGCACATACAGGCTGTATGTGCCGGAGCGGTCGGGCGTGATGTCCTTCGACACGGTCAATCCGTTGATCGCCGTTGACCAGGCGTCCGCGGAGGACAGCTTGTACTGGTAGGCGTTGTTCGAGTCACCCGTGGCCGGGGCGAAGCTGAAGGTTCCCTTCTGGCCAGGACCGCCTCCGGCCGCACATGTCGTGTCGATGCAGGCGGAGTACGGGCTGCCTACGGTGATCTTCGGGGCCTTGGGTGCGGTCGGGTCGACCTTGAAGTAGCACCAGCCGGTCGTCGAGGCGTTCGACGGCCCCGAGAGGTAGCTGCCGCCGCTGTTGTAGTACGAACGCACCCAGGCCCGGTACCGGTACAACTTGCCCTCGGTCAGCGTCGACCAGGACTTGGTCAGCTTCACACCGTCGCCCACATACCCGGTGGAGGGGCTCAGATCACCGTTGCCCGCCGTGGTGTCCGACCACGTGCTGTCGCTGTTCTTGTGGTCAAGGTCGAAGTAGACCCGCAACTGAGCGTCCTTCTCACCGCCCGACGCGGTCTGCGCCGTCGCCGTCAGGGACGGGGTCGGGTCGGAGACGACCGCAGGGTCCGACTCGGCCGTCTCACACACCGTGCCCGAGCCGGTCACCAGGCCGATGCTCGTGGGCTTGGCAGGCAGGCCGACGAAGTCGACCGCCAGCACGGCATCGTTCTTGAACCGTTTCCACGCGCTGGTGTCCGACTCGTCCTTCGCCCGGACCTCCAGCGTGAGCCGGGAGAACTTACCCGCCGCGAAGCTCCGAACCGTCGGCGTCAGGTTCTCGTTCGTCTCCTCCGGGTTGTCGTTGAACTCGATTGGCGCATCGGGGGAGTTCGGATCGCACAGCGAGCCGCGACCCGCCGACACATGCCGGTCCCCCATCAGGTCAAGCGCCTTGGGCCGCGAGGACCAGGTGGTGGAGGAGGAGATATTGTTCGTGCGCACCAGATCCACCCAGCGCGGATCGCACTGGAACGCCCACGGCTCGGTCACCCGGAACGTGGCGTCCAGGACCTGCTTGCCCTTCAGGCTCGCCGGCGAGAACTCGAAGTACAGCCGCTGCACATACCCCGGCCCGCAGTAATAGCCGCTCCACGTACCGCACTTGCCCGCACCCTTGCCCAGGCCGTCGTCCCCGTTGCCCCAGCCGTACGACTCATAGCCGTCACTGCGCAGCAGCGTCCGCTCGGACTCGCCCCAGGTCACCGTCGGGTCGATGTACAGCGGAAACGCCGAAGCCTCCGTCCCGGCCAGCATCTCCGCGTCCGGGATCACCGTCAGCGCGTCGTCGGAGACCTTCACATCCATCGTGGTAACGGTGTCCCCCGCGCCAGGTTCAGCGCCCTCCGCGGAAGACGCACCCACCTCGGCGGGATCCGAGCCCTCAACGTCCGAGGCTGCCGCCAGGGACATCGGCTGCGCACCGGATGCCGTGCCGGCGGAGTCCCACATCTGGGCGGGCGGAGCCCGGAAGACACGGTTTCCGTCGTCGTCGATCGCTGTGAGATTGCCCGCCTTCCCCTTGAGCAGACTCAGGCCGGTCGCCTTCAACGAGTAGTCGACCTGCTTCAGCTCCTCCTGAGCCGCAGCCTCAGGAGACTTCACCACCAGCACATGACGGAACCCCTCCATAGATGCCGTGACCTTCAGATCAACGCCCGGAAGCACGTCGGCGTACACCGCGCTGGCCCCGTCCAGCTCCGGCTCGGGGAGCTTGCCCGGCCAACCCAACTGGAGCGACCGTCCCCGATCGGAGATCTTCACCAGCGGCTCGGCGTCCCCACCGCCGGAGAACTCCATCTCGACCGCCGCGGCCTTCGGCACCACCGTGCCGTCCCCACGGACCTCCAAGGTGGCGTCCGGCGCCTGCCAGCCCCCACCCACCGTGGGCACCCGCACGGGAACCGCAGACTCCTCCAGCGTGAAGGTGAAACCGTCCGGGTTGGCGAAAACCGTCGTACGTTCCGACCGCTCTCCCGTAACCTCGACCCGCTTCCCCGACTCCTGCGCCTCGGCGAGCGCCTTCTGCCCCTCCGACAGCGATGGCTGGGCCTCGTCCGCCACCGCCTGGGAAACCGGCCCCCAAGCAGGCAGAGCTGCCAAAACTGCCGCCGCAGCCACAGCCGAACCCAGCGTCCGTATCGGTCTTCCGTGCACGCCGCCAGCACGGCGCCCCCGTCTCAAGCTCACAACCCCACCCCAAGTTCACGACCCAGTCATGACTTTTGCTTGGCGCAATTTTTGCCATGCACATGAGAATGGAAACGTTGTGTGATGAATCTGTGACCGAAGGGGGCAGTGGTGCAGTGTGGCTGCATCTGGGCGGCGCTTCCATAAGAGCTACTCCTGCACCCGGCGAAGGGTGCGCAAGTTGCTGGTCCTTTGGCTCCTGGTGCCGACCCCGGCCAGGCAGGCGGCCGACCGTGACGAGCATGCGAGCACCGGATGAAGGGAGAAGACCCGGCCGCAGGCGGAAGCCTCTCGGCGGCACCGACGCGCGGCTCGTCCTCCATGACGCCACCCATGTCCCGCGACTGGAACTGGAGAGCGCTGCGGCAAGAGCCTACGCAACGCCGGTCGGGAACATCCGCGCGTGAGCGATGCGTGAGCGGATAGCCGAACAGCAGCCGTCACGGCCAGTACCGAAGATCATGCTGGGCAGCACTGACCTGCAAGGACAGCACCACCCAGCACGAACGAGCACCCAGGCCCAGGGATTCGATCCCACTCGTAATGCGTGGGCCTTGGGTACTGCGGTGGCTGTGGTCCGCTGAAGGAGCCGGTTTCGGTGGGGTTATGGTGATCGGCCAGGTGGCGCAGGTGCCAGAAGCGTGGACCACCGGCACCCCCGAGGGTTGCAGTTTGGGTTGCATTCGCCTCTGTTCAGAGGCGTCCTGGGTGCTTCCATCGGGCCCTCTCGGCCCAGGTCAGGACGTTGACGGGCCGCCCCGAACACCCGGACGAACATTTGGAAAGCGTGTTGGGGGCAACCCCTCACGAGTTCGAATCTCGTATCCTCCGCCATTGCTCTCACCGGGCAATACGTCGAAGGGCCCCACCCCTTGCGGTGGGGCCCTTCGACGTTGTCCGTCTCGGTTCAGGACGAGCCGTCCGGCCACGCCACCGTTCACGGATCCGGGCCCTACCGACTGGTTCACCGACCCCGCTACGCCGCGCTGAGACAAGACGTACGGACCGAGCTCACATGCCGACGTCAGGTTCTTGGGCGTCGGCTACTCTGCGGCGAGGCGCACTCTGTCGCCGCAGAGTTTCGCCATCTCGTCGATGTCCGAGGTGAGCATGACGACCGGGCGGCTCTGTCGAAGCGCCATCTCGGCCACGGCGGCGTCGATGGCGTATTTGTGACCATGAAGCCCGGCATTGATCAGCATGGCCGAGGCGGCCTCGGCCTCCTCGTCACCGATGTGCACGATCCGCACGCGGTTGATGCGATGCCAACTACACGCAGTTGAGAGAGCAACATAGACCACGTGGTACGTGTTCACAGCAAGCCTGCGAACATCGTCAACTGGGCTGCGATCGTGGCGAGTTGGCAGCAAGCCGCGATCGGCCTTGCGTCCGCTGTCCGGGCATGGACCCGCCCGATGGCGCGTGGACCCGCCGCCGGCTACGCGGGGGAGGTGAAGGAGTTCCCGTCGGGCACTCGTGGGCCACCCCACTGCGCCCCCGGAAGCGGGACAGGAACCCAATCCGGGCCACGACGATCCAGCCACCACCTGCCGATGGTGTGGAACTTCTCCTCGAACCCGCGATCCCCGCAGAGGAACCCGGTGATCGGTGCCCGCAGGCGAGTACGGCGGCCACCCGTTTCGTAGATCACCACGGTCCGGGTCCCCTGGGAACGTTCGACGCGGATGACCTGGACGTTCGACCACTGGATGGTTCGACGGCGAAGGCCGTGCACGATGGCCGTCGACTCCGTGAGAGTGACGCCGGAGTGCCACCCGACGATCAGCAATACGAACAACGCGGGGACCCACATACCCAACAACTTGGCCATCTCAGTGCGTTGTGGCAAACCGGATCTCGTTCGAAGCCTGCGGTGCGGGTGATCATTCGGACAGGGATGCCGGTGTGGTCGTGGGTATGAAGAAACGGGCCCCTTGGTAGTGACGTGGTTGTTGAGGCCGGTCACGAGCAAGGAGGCCCGTTGTCGGACGAGTTGACCATCTCTGCTGTGCCTGCGTCCACTGCGGTCACCCTTGGGTGTGACTGCTACGTGCACCGGTTCGGTTCGATCGCTGCGGGGCGGCGGGCAGGCTGCTATCCGAGTGACATGACGGACGCGGAGTGGGCCGAGGTCCGCTCCGTGATGCCGGTGCCGGCCTGGCTCCTGAAGCGGGGCGGGCGTCCGGAGGCGTTTTGCCATCGCGAGATGCTCGACGCGGTGCGCTACCTCGTCGACAACGGTGTGAAGTGGACGGCTCTGCCGGTCGACTTCCCGTACTGGCGGGCGGTCTACGATTTCTTCCGCCGCTGGCGGTCCTACGACTACGTGCGTGAGCTGTACGAACGCCTGCGACGCTCGGCGAGGGAACGCACGGGCCGCAACGCCGAGCCCAGTGGGGGGATCATCGACAGTCAGTCGGTGGACGCCTCCGAAACCGTCGGTGAGGACAGTCGCGGATACGACGGGGGCAAGTCATGTGACGGCCGCAAGCGCCACGTCCTGACCGACACAGAGGGCCTGCTCCTGGAGGTGACCGTGACCACGGCCGATGTGCATGACTCCAAGGCCGCCCCGGCGCTGCTGGAGACGTTCATGGAACAGCCGGGCCGGCTGCTGAAGCTGGTGTGGGTCGACAGTGCCTGCCAGGGTCCGGCCTTGGCGAAGGCGTTCGCCCGCCACGGGGTGCGCGTCGAGGTCGTGCGCCGGTCCGACGGACAACGCGGATTTGTCGTACTGGCCCGCAGGTGGGTGGTGGAGCGAACGCTGAGCTGGCTCTCCCGCTCACGCCGCCTCAACCGCGACCACGAACGCCGCCCCGATCACCACCAGCAGATGGTGTGGTGGGCCGCCGTGATCAGGCTGTCGAGGCGCCTGGCCGCAGACGCTCCGCGCTGGCCGGAGAAGCGTCCCGAGCGACTGCTCCCGGCGCCGGCGTGAACCGCCCGTCCTCCGCCCGCAGCAGCCAGCCCCGCTTCTCCAGCACGTTGGCACGGTGACGGATCTTCTCCACCTCGTTCTTGATCTCCGCCTCCCGGCCCACCGCCCGGGTCAGCTCCACCCCGTTCACCGGCCCCGAAGCGGCCACCACCGCGGCGAACACCTCCCGATACACGCCGCTGAGCACCTCCTCACCGATGCCCGGCCGCCACACCGGCGGCCGCCCACCATGCACCGGGCCTGAACCGTTCGGTCCCCCAGCGGCAGCCACCTCACCACCAGACAGCACAGAAACCGGCGTATCCACCGCGCTCTCCTCGGCCAGCACCGACACCAGCTCCTCACACCCCACCCGGGCCCGCTCGACCCGCTCCCGCGCGGCATCCACCTCCGCCTGAGCCTGCTCGAGGACCTCCGTCCAGGACTCCAGCTCCTGCCTCGCCCGCGCCTCACGCCGCTCCATCAACCCCAGCACCGACGGCATCACAACCTCCTCGATCAACAACAAGCCGCCCGCTGCCTGCCCCTACCCCTCCACGGCCATGCCCCGCACACGAAGAAGTCCCCGCTCATCGAACAGGGATTCCCTTTGCCACAACGCACTCAGCCCCGGCAGGCTTCCAGGTCAACCAGTCCACGACATTCGCGCCCACGACGACGACAACGAGGGGCAGAACAGGCAGTACGCGTTGCAGACGCGTCAACCGGTATCGGATGCGCTCCGGGGGCACGGCCTCGACCTGCGGTTGCTCCACCAATACCCCCTCACACGACGCAGCCACCGCTGGCGCATCATCGCCAAGGGAGCATGGCGGACCGGGGGCGTGCTGTCCATCCGCCTACGGCCGTCGGCCGAGCGAGCATGAACGGCGTCTCGACGCACATGCACACATGCAGTCCCCGGTAGTCCGTCTCAGTTCCATGAGTTTTCAATCGTCGTTGAAAACTCCGAGAACGAGTGGGGCTGCCGGGGGCCTGGCCAGAGCCAACGAGGGGGTCACTCGGATCGGCGAACGTCTTCACCGATGGTGCGGCTCGCTCTGGTTTTCTGGTGTATTGAAGATTCTCCTCCCTATTTGTCACGGGTCAAGAGTTTTCCGGCTTTTTCTTGACAAAACTCCGACCGACCGCGCCCGCCCGTCAGTGGATGTCACCTCGCAGGATGCGAGCGGCACGGGCGTCCAGTTCGGCCAGGTGCCGCCGGCCGTGTCCACCCTCGCCGCCAGGTTCCACCGGATCCACTTGTCCCGGGCGCACTCGCGCCGCTCGGTGGCCATCTCGGTGTTCAGGGCCGCCCCCGTCGCGGTGGAGCCCCGCCCACGCGCTGATCATCCGGTCGCTGAACCAGCGACAATCGGAGCACCGCTGGTGTACGCCAGGGCATGCCGTGGACATTGGAGGAATACCGTGTCGCCGAACCCGAACCCGAACCCGAATCCGAGCCCGAACTCGAACCCAAAGCCGTTGCGGAAGCTGGGCTTTCTGACCATCGGGCTGTTCGACGGGGCCGATCCGCGGCCGGGGCACGAGTCGACGCTGTCGATCATCGAGCTGGGGGAGCGGCTGGGCTTCGACAGTGCGTGGGTGCGGCATCGGCATCTGCAGTACGGGATCTCCTCCCCCCTCACCGTGCTGGCGGCGGCCTCCCAGCGCACCAGCCGCATTCAGCTGGGCACCGCGGTCATTCCGCTGGGCTGGGAGAACCCGTTGCGGCTGGCCGAGGATCTGGCGACCGTCGACATCCTGTCCGGGGGGCGTCTCAACCCAGGGGTCAGCGTCGGGCCGCCGATGCACTACGAGCGGGTGAAGCAGGCGCTCCACCCCGACACCGCCGATGCCGAGGACTTCAGTTACGAGCGGGTGCGACGGCTCCTGTCGTTCGTGCGCGGGGAGCCTGCCACCGACTTCAGCGGTGCGGAGGGCTTCGAGGCGTACTCCGACCGCGTCCAGCCCCATTCCCCCGGCCTGGCCCGCCGGATGTGGTACGGGGGCGGCAGTCTGCGGTCGGCCCGCTGGGCGGGTGAGCAGGGCATGAACTTCCTGACCAGCAGCGTCGTCAAGGCGGAGGAGTCCGAGGACTTCGCCGGGATCCAGCTCTCGCACATCCGGGCCTTCCGCGACAGTCACCCCGACGGCGAGCGTGCCCGCGTCTCCCACGGGCTGGTCGTCATCCCCACCGACAACGCCTCGGCGCGGCAGCGTGCGAAGTACGAGGAGTACGCCCTGAAGCGGCTGCCACGCACCGCCACGCCGCAGGGGCCGGCCCGCATGATGTTCGCGCCCGATCTCGTCGGGACCTCCACCGAGATCGCCGAACGGCTGCAGGCCCAGGCCGCCTTCCGGGAGGTCGACGAGGTCGCGTTCGCGCTGCCCTTCTCCTTCGACCACGACGACTACGTCCAGATCCTCACCGACATCGCCACCGGGCTCGCACCCGCTCTCGGCCGGCAGCCCCCTCGTACGTCTCCTGCATCCGCCTGACGCCGTACGGACCGCCCGTGACCCCATTGGCCGCCCCTGCTCGCGGAACCGCGGCACTGCTCGCAGGCTGAGCCGGGAGCACTACTGGAAGGGCGGCCACTTGATGAGGCTTGTCGTCGATCTCAACCGGTGTCAGGGGTACGCACAGTGCGCCTTCCTCGCACCCGATGTCTTCACCATGCACGGTGACGAGGCGCTGCTGTACAACCCGCATGCCGACCGGACGCAGCGGGAGCAGGTGATGCGCGCCGCCACCGCGTGTCCGGTGCAGGCGATCCTGGTGGACGACCTGGGTGATACGGCGGACGCGGCGGAAGAAGACGGCGTACGGGAAGGGTTGTCCGGTGTCCGGTGACAAGGCTCTGGAGTGGCTGAGGCGCGAGGGCCGGATCGTGATCGTCGGCGCCTCCCTGGCCGGTCTCCGGGCTGCGGAGACCCTGCGCGAGGAAGGCTTCACCGGTTCGCTCACGCTGATCGGCGACGAGCCCCACGAACCGTACGACCGGCCACCGCTCTCCAAGCAGGTGCTGCTCGGGCACGCCACCGCCGACCGCACCGCGCTGCCCCGGCGCCGGGAGATCGATGCGCACTGGCGGCTCGGTGTCGCCGCCACCGGGCTGGACATGGCGGCCAGGCGGGTGCGGCTGGCCGACGGGGACGAGGTGGAGTACGACCGGCTGCTGATCGCCACCGGTGTCCACGCCCGGCCCTGGCCGCACGAGAGCGAGGCCGCACTGGACGGGGTCTTCGTCCTGCGTACGAGCGACGACGCGGCCCATCTGCAGCGGCGGCTGGCGGCATCTCCCCGCCGGGTGCTCGTCATCGGCGCCGGATTCACCGGTTCCGAGATCGCTTCGGCCTGCCGCGAGCGCGGGCTGGCGGTGACCGTCGCCGAACGCGGCCCGGCGCCCCTCGTGGGCGCGCTCGGCGGTGTGATCGGCCGGGTGGCCGCAGAGGTGCAGCGCGAGCAGGGCGTGGACCTGCGCTGCGGGATCATGGTCACGGGCCTGGAGGGCGACTCGGCGGGACGCCTGCGGCGCGCCCATCTGTCCGACGGCACCACCCTCGACACGGATGTCGCGGTGGTCTCGCTCGGCGCGAAGCGGAACACCGAGTGGCTGGCCGGATCCGGGCTCGGCGCGGGACCGCGCGGTATCGCCTGCGACGCCGGATGCCGGGCCTTCGACGTCCGCGGCATCGTCACCGACGACGTCTTCGTCGCCGGAGACGTCGCACGGTCCCCGCACGCGCTCTTCGGGTACCAGTTCCTGTCCCTCGAACACTGGGGCAACGCCGTCGCGCAGGCCGAGACCGCGGCCCACAACATGATCAGCAGCAGCTCGGAGCGCCGCCCGCACCTGTGGGTGCCGGCCTTCTGGTCCACCCAGTTCGGGGTCAACATCAAGTCCGTCGGCGTCCCGTCCCTAGGCGAGGAGATCATCGTCGCCCAGGGGTCGCTCTCCGACCGCCGCTTCACCTGCGTGTACGGCTACCAGGGGCGCGTGATCGCCGCGGTCACCTTCGACCAGACGAAGTGGCTGGAGTTCTACCAGCGGCAGATCGAATCGGCCGCGCCGTTCCCGCCCGACTACTCCTCGGTGGACCGCCGTCCCGAAGGTCTGCGGCCGGTCCCGGCCGAATTCCCGGACCCCTCGCTGCCCACCCACGGGCCGTCCGTCACCGTGAGCGGCTACTCGCCCACCGATCAGCAGATCACCTTCACCCCCGCACGGTTCTGACCGCGGAACCCGCACGGTTCCGACCGCGGAACGGAAGCCCGCTGTCCCACGCCACGCCCAGCAAGGACGCCACCATGACGCACGACACGCTCCTGCGGCAGATCACCGACTACGCCAACCGCGCCGACCCCTACCCGCTGTACGCCGAGCTCCGCAAGGAACCGGTGCGCCAGGAGGGGGACGAGCTGTTCGTCGTCAGCACGTACTGGGAGATCAAGAGTCTGCTGCACGATCCGCGGATCAGCTCGGACGCCCGCAACCTCTCCCCCGGCGCCGCGGGCACCCTCCTTGAGGAGGAGGAGGCCTCGGCCCTGCCGCCCGCCTTCCTGAGGCTCGACCCTCCCGAGCACGACCGGCTGCGCCGGATGACGATGCGCCCGTTCGGGCCGCCGGAAACCCCCCGGCGCATCCACAACATGCGCGGCGAACTGACCCGGATCGTCTCCGACCTCGTCGACGGTTTCGGGGACCGCAACCAGGTCGACGTCGTCGACGACTTCTCGTACCCCTTCCCCGTGACCGTGATCTGTCGGCTGCTCGGGATTCCGCGCGAGGACGAGGCGCTCTTCCACTCCTGGGCCGACACCATCGCCGCCGGTCTCGACCCGGACCCGGACCAGGACGCGGGCGAGCGGCGCCGCGTCACCCAGCAGGCCCGTACCGAACTGGCGAAGTATCTGTCCGCGCTCATCGACGAGCGCAGCGCCGCACCCGGCGACGACATGCTCTCCGCGCTGGTCACCCAGCACGGCGAGGACGGGCAGATGACCCGGATGGAAGTGATCACCACCGCCGCCCTGCTGCTGATCGCCGGTCACGAGACCACGGTCAACCTCATCACCAACGGGACGCTCACCCTGCTGCGCAACCCCGACGTCCTCGAACGGCTGCGGAACGACTCCGAGCTGGCCGTCCCGCTCGTGGAGGAACTCCTGCGCTTCGAGCCCCCCGTGCAGTTGCTGCCGCAGCGCACCACCCTCGCGGACATCGACATCGCGGGCGTCACCATCCCCAAGGGCGCCTCCGTCTGGCTCGTCCTGGCCTCCGGCAACCGGGACCCGCAGCGGTTCACCGACCCCGACCGCTTCGACCCCGACCGCAAGGACAACCAGCACCTCGGCTTCGGCAGCGGCATCCACAACTGCTTCGGCGCGCCCCTCGCCCGCCTGGAGGCGCAGCTCGCCCTGACCGCGCTCGCCCGCAGGCTCGACAACCCCCGCCTGGTGGAGGACCCGCCTCCGTACCGGCAGAACGCCGTGCTGCGCGGTCCCCGGCATCTGAACGTCGCCTTCGACGGACTGCGCGCATAGGCAGTTACGGCAGCCGTGGCACCGGCCGGGAACCGGCGACCATGATGGGCGCATGCCGACGCATGAACCGGACCGGCGCGACACCGGTCCCTCGCTGGAGCGGATCCTCGGACTGATCGCCCCCGGAATGCTCGATGTCGTCGTGGCGCCGCGCGGTACCGGCGTGCCGGTGGCCGATGTGGTGCTGCACGATCCGGGCGAGGAACGCGAGGAACGCGAGGAACGCGACGAGCGGGAGGAGCAGGTGGAGCGGGAGGGCGATGCCTGGGCGGCGGCTTCCGGGCTGATCCTGCTCGCCGTCGGGGTGGAGGTCGCCTCGCCCGAGGCTGTCGACGTGCTGCGCGGTGCCGACCGGGCCGGGGCCGCGGCCGTGGTGATGCGGAGGGGCGGTCGCGGGCCGCGGGCAGCGCTCGTGGAGGCGGCCGAGCGGGGGCGTACGGCGTTGCTGACCCGGCGGCCGGGGCAGGGGTGGACGGAGCTGCTCGGTCAGCTGCGGACCGCTCTGGCGCACAGTGCCGCGGCCGGGGCTGCCACCGGATCGGCCGGCCCCGACGGGGTGGGCGGGCTGCGGCTCGGCGATCTGCCGGGGCTGGCCAATACGGTCGCGGATCTGGTCGGCGGCGCCATCACGATCGAGGATCCGCAGTCGCGGGTACTGGCGTACTCGCGGATGGACCACGAACCCGATCCGATGCGCAGGCTGACGATCCTCGGGCAGGAGGTCCCCCGCTGGCGGGTCGACGAACTGCGCGAGAGCGGCTTCTTCCAGGCGCTGTGGAGCACCGACGACGTGGTGCGCCGGCCCGCCGACGACCGGTCCGCCGAGCGGCTGGCCATCGCCGTGCGCCACGGGTCCGAGGTGCTCGGCTCCATCTGGGCCGCCGCCGACGGGCGGCCGCTCGCCGAGGGCGCGGCGGCGGCGCTGCGCACGGCGGCCCGGGCGGCGGTGCCGCATCTGTCCCACCACCGGACGTGGGGCCGGGCCGCGGCCAGGGCGCGCGAGGGGGCGGTGCACGCGCTCCTGCGCGGGGCCCCGCACGCGGCGCAGTCTGCGCACGATGCCGGGATCGCGGCGGACCGGCCGTACGCGGTGATGGTCGCGGAGGTGTACGAGAACGGGGCGCCCTCCACCGCGGTCCCGGGCGCCACTGCCGGGCAGCGGGTGCTGGATGTGCTCGCGTTGCAGGCCGCCGCGTACCGGCCGGGCTGCGTGACCGCACGGGCCGGGCGGCGGCTGTACGTCCTGGTCCCGGCGGGGGACGGTGAGGCCGATCCGGCGCGCACCCTGCTGGCGACGGCCCGCGCGGTGCCGCGCGGTGCGGTGTTCGCGGGCGTCGGGCCTGTGGCGGCGGACCTGTCGGGGCTGCCCGCTTCTCGGGAGGCCGCGGAGCTGGTGGTGCGGGTGTTGCGGGAGCGGGCCGCGGGGCTGCCGGCTGCGGAGACGGGGTCGGCGGTGGTGTCGGCTGCGGCGGCGTTCACCGAGGTCGTCGCCGACACCTCGGTGCTCCAGGTGCTCGACCGGGTCGAGCCGCTGTGGAAAACCCTGTCGGGGCCTGTGCACGCGATGGTGGAGCACGACCGCGTACACGGTTCGCAGTACGGCGATTCGGTCGCCGCCTATCTCGACGCGTTCGGCGATACGGGTACGGCCGCGCGGCACCTCAATGTGCACCCGAACACCTTGCGGTACCGGCTGGGCCGGGCCCGGGAGTTGTTCGGCGTCGATCTCGCCGACCCGGCCGTGCGGCTCCTGGCGGACATCGGGCTGCGGTTCGCGGCCCGCAGGGCGCGTGGGGCGAGCAGCCGTTGATCGTTCCGCTGTCCGGTGCGACAAAGGAATCGGGCAGGCATCGTCGTGTCGGTGGAAGACGTGGCTTCCCCTCCGCGTCGAAGCTGTCCTAAGCGATCCGCAGCGGTCCGTGGCGGTTCGTACAGCCGATGTGGCAGGTGGAGGGTTGTTGTGGTGGTTCATATGACGTCCGGATCGGCGGCCCGCCCGGCAGCCCGGGAACGCGCTGCCCGGCGGGCGGCGGCGCTCGCGCGTGCCGTCGAGGACGGGCTGCTCGGCCCCCGCTCGCCCGTGGTGGGCCTCCTCGACGTGGACGGGGTGCTCGCCGCCGTCGACGCGCTGAACGAGGCGTTCCAAGGGCCCGCCCCGGTACGGCACGCGTTCGCCGCCAAGGCGTGCGGCCTGGTACCCGTGCTGCGGCTGCTCGCCGAGGCGGGGATGAGCTGTGAGGTGGCCTCGCCCGGTGAGCTGGAACAGGCGCTGGCGGCCGGGTTCACCTACGACCGGCTGGTCTTCGACAGCCCCGCGAAGACCGTCGAGGAGCTGGAGTTCGCCCTCGCCCACGGCATCGCGATCAACCTGGACAACTTCCAGGAGCTGGCGCGCGTCGACCGCCTGCTGGCCGGGCGGCCTGCCGCCGGGCCCATCGGACTTCGGGTGAACCCCCAGGTCGGTGCGGGTGCCATCGGCGCGATGAGCACCGCGACGGCCACCTCCAAGTTCGGCGTCGCGCTGCGCGACCCCGGGGCCGTCGACGCCGTGATCGACGCCTTCGTGCGCAGGCCGTGGCTCGACCGTCTGCACGCACACGTCGGTTCCCAGGGCTGCCCGCTGCCGCTCATGGCCCAGGGCATCCGCGTCGCGTACGAGCTGGCCGAGCGCATCAACGACCGGCTGGGCCACGCCCGGATCACGGGGATCGACATCGGCGGCGGCCTGCCCGTCAACTTCGACAGCGACGACGACCGTCCGACGTACGCCGATTACGTCGCCGAACTCCGCGCGGCCGTACCCGGTCTCTTCGACGGGCGCTACACCCTGATCACCGAGTTCGGCCGCTCCCTGCTGGCCAAGAGCGGAACCGTCGCAACGGTCGTCGAGTACACCAAGACGGCCGGGGGACGGCCGATCGCGGTCACGCACGCGGGCGCCCAGGCGGCCACCCGTACGGTGTTCATGCCCGACGCCTGGCCGCTGCGCATCGAAGTGCTCGACGCCGGAGGCCGCCCCAAGCAGGGCCCGACCGAGATCGTCGACATCGCAGGCCCGTGCTGTTTCGCCGGGGACCTGACCGCGACGGGGCGCGAGCTCCCGGTCATCGAGCCCGGCGACGTGGTGGCGCTCCACGACACCGGGGCGTACTACTTCTCGTCGCACTTCTCGTACAACTCGCTGCCCCGGCCCGCCGTGCACGGCTACCGGACGGGTGCCGACGGGCGGGTGCGCTTCGCACTCGTGCGCCAGGCGCAGACCGTGCGCGAGGTCGTCGAGGAGAGCGGCCTCGCACAGGCGGGCGCGCTGGTGGCCCTGCGCGCGGACTGAGCGGACCGAAACGGGTCACGGCCCGGGCCCGATCACGGCCTGCGGCCGAAGAACTCGACCTCGGCGACGGCCAGTCGGCGGCCGGGGCCCGCCCCATAGGTGGTGTCCGTCGTGAGGCGGGCACGTACGATCTCCGATCCGCGCAGGTCGAAGGTCTGCTGGCCCGGCTGGTCCTTGACCCTGATCTTCTTGACGGCCCGGCTTCCGTCGGCGGAGGTGAGCAGTACGGTGATCCGCGCCGGGCGGGCCTGGGTGAGGAACTCGTCCGCCTTGGCCGAAGTGCCGGAGAGGACGACCAGCTTCAGCACCCGTACCGGCTGCTCGAAGTCGCACTCCAGGTACTGGCCCACACCCGTGTCGGGGCCTGCGGCCGAGGGCGCCCAGTAGCGGTTGTTGAAGCCGTCGAACGCCGCGCCCGCCGGGTGTCCCGGGGCCGTGCTGGAGGCCCGGAACCGGGTCGGCACCACCGCCTCAGGCGTCCCGGTCTCGTCCTTGGCGAACCCGAACCAGCCCTGCACATGAGGAAGGGCGAACCAGACGCCGCACGCCACCACGACCAGCACGATCGGCAGCGCCAGGCCCGGGCGGCGCCACAGCCGGCGCCTGGGCCGGGTGCCGGCGGCGGGCGCCTGGCGCGGTCGTCGGCGGAGCATCCGGCGCCACCACGGAGGCCGGACCGCGGGCGGCGGCCCCGGGTCCAGGACCAGCGCGCAGCGGATGCACAACGTGCGGTCCGCGGCGTTCTCCGTACGGCAGTTGGGGCAGCGGACGGCCGGGGCGGGCGGCGGGGCCGGGGGTGTGTGCGTGGGGTCCGGCGGTACGTCGGGCAGCGCCTCGGGGCCCGGAACCGACTCGTCCGGCTCGTCACCGGGGCGGCGCGGGGCGGCCGTGGTGACGGGGGGCCCGGGCTGCGGCTCCCACTCCAGGAACGCCCGGCACGACGTGCAGAACTGCGTCCCCGGCGCATTGCTCTGCCCGCACGCATCACAGATCACGAGACCTCCAGGTCGAAGCCCACATGCGCCGGAATCTCCGTACGGATCAGCTCCTCCAGCCGCACCCGGTCGACCTGGTACGGCTGCGCGGCCCTGACCCGGACCGTCACCCACGGCCGGGGGCCGCCCGGGAACTGCGTGTGCGGCGTCGACGACCACGCCGTGCCGCCGCTCTCGACGATGTCCGGCTCGATCCCCGTCTCCAGGAACACCGCCTCCGCGAGACCGCGCCGGGTGCCGCGCCTGCTGTGCCGCTCGACCGCGCCCCGTACCGCCGCGCGCCGCTGCTCGGCCGGGTGGTCCGGGCTGATGTCGACGGCCACCCACTGGGCCAGCCAGGCGAGGAAGTCCTCGGGCGCGCTGCGGGGGTCGAGGTGGGCGGGCAGATTGTCGATGGAGAGCAGGACCGGGGCGAGCACGCCGTCGAGCGCCGCGAGGAACCGCCTCAGGAAGTCCTGCTCCAGATAGACGGCCGGGAGCTGTTCGATCAGCGGGTGCGGTGTCGGCAGGCCGGTCACGGCCGTGCGCATGGAGGTTGCGGCTGTGCCGCTCGTGGCGGTCGCGGCTGCGCGCATGGCGGTCAGGCCTCCCGTACCCGGAGCTGGTGCTCGTAACTGAAGACCAGCGCGTGCCGGTCCAGTGCGATCTTGGTGGTGGGTTCGCCGCGCTGCCCGGTCACGGGATCCGCGGGGAAGAGGCGTACGTCCTCCACCAGATCGACCCCCTGCACCTGCTGCAGTACGGCGAATGCCTCGCCCGACTGGACCGGCCGGCCGAACGGCCAGCCCTGGCCGCCCGGTCCGCCGCTCAGCGGGTTGAAGTAGCCGTACAGGGCCGCGAGCGCCTCCTCACGTACCTGTTCCAGCACGACGCCCCTGCGGGCCTGGACCGAGGCGACGACGGTGACCCCCTGGTAGTAAGGCGGTTCGACCACCAACCGGGCGCCGATCGGCCGCCGTTCGTCGAGATGGCCCGCGATGAGGGCGAGGGTGTGCTGCGGCGGGATGAGCTCGTCGAACCGGATCCGGCCCTGCTCGTCGCTGCGTCCGGCCGGTACGACGAGCAGCCGCACCCCGCCCGCCTCGACGTCCGAGTCCCCGCCGGCCGGGATGCACTGCACCCGGGACGCGTCGGGCGCGACCTCGCGGGCCAGCAGTTCGTAGTCGTGCGGCACGACGGCCCGGTGCAGGGTCCGCAGCGTCATCGGGCCGCGCACCCGTGCGCTGTCCACCGTCTCGCCGTCCACTCCGCCGAGCGCGGGGCGCCGGTTCTCGACCCGGGCCACGTACGGGATGGCGCTGCGCAGCACCCGGAGCGTGGAGCGGGCGACATTGCCGCGCAGACCGCCGCCGGTGCGGTACGAGCGCACGCGTACGGTGGCGCCCTTCGGCGGTACCGCGCCGTAGTAGCGGATGGAGCCGTCCCGCTCCCGTACCGCCGGACCGAATTCGACCCGCCCCGAGTTGGGGTCGAGCGTGATGTGCCGGTCGTCGGGGCCGGAGTGCGCGAAGTCGTCGACGCGGGTCCACTCCGTGCCCTGCGGACCCCCCGCCGGGGCGGCGTCCTCGACGCCCCCGGCGGCTTCGACGACGAAGTCGCCGGGCACGACGGGCGGGCGGCTCACCGTGAAGGCCTGTCCGGGTACGCCCTCGGCCGAGCCGAGCACCTCGTCGGTCACGGTCTCGGCGTGCACGGCCCCGACGGTCGCGCCGATCGTGAACGCCGTGATCCGGCGCACCACCGGAGACGCCATGTAGGTGGGCTGCCCGGGGACGGCCTCCAGCAGACGGCAGCGCAGCCAGCCGCCGGTCCGGCGCACGACGACCGCCGGAGTATGTCCCTCCGGAAGGTGCAGGATCAGCTCCCCGGACCTGTTGAAGCCGCCGGTGTCGTCCTTCTCGACCTCGCAGACCGTCCAGGCGCTGCCGTCCCAGGCCTCCCAGAGCAGCGGCGGCCGCAGCGGGTCCACGCCGACGCCCTCGACCGCGCAGTCCAGCCGCAGCACGACAACGCCCGAAGGAACGGCCGCGGACAGGCCCACGTAGAGGGCGTCTCCGGGCGCGGGCGTGGTGTCGAAGCAGGGGACGGCCCGGCCGAGTGTGAGTTCCTCGGTACGGTCGACGGCGTCGCCGGACGTGGGCCAGGTGGCGAGATGGGCGAACTCACAAGGTACGACGGACAGTTCGCGACTGGTCGTGAACACGACCGCTTCCTCGGTCTCCGTGCGGACGGTGGCCACCTCCGTGCCCTCCCGCACCCGTACCGGCTCGCTCTGTGGCGCGGAGAGCCGGAACGTCACATCGGTGCGGGCGGCCGTGGGCGGGTGGAGCCGGACCCCGATCAGGTCGAGGAAGGTCAGATAGCTCTTCTCCGGAACCCGGTTCACCCGGTAGACGAGTTGGTCGACCATGGTCGCGAAGGCCTCGATGAGGGTCACGCCGGGATCCGACACATTGTGGTCGGTCCACTCGGGGCAGCGCTGCTGGACGAGCCGTTTCGCCTCGTCGACCAGGCCCTGGAAGCGGCGGTCGTCCAGATGCGGGCTGGGCAGCGTCACGCGCCGTCCACCTCCTCGTGCTGCGGGATCACGTAGAACGGGAAGACCAGGTTCCGGGGGTCGTTGGCGCCCCGCACGGTGTAGCCGATGTCGATGTACAGGACCCCGTTGTCGACCTCGTCGAACCGGACGACGACCTCGGTGACCTCGATCCGGGGCTCCCACCGGTCCAGCGCGAGACGCACCTCGTACGCGAGCTGCCCGGCCGTGCCCGCGTCCGCCGGTGCGAAGACGTAGTCGTTGACCGCGCAGCCGAACTCCGGGCGCATGGGCCGTTCGCCCGGCGACGTCGCCAGGATCAGCCGGATCGACTCCTCCAGCTCGTGCTCCCCGCGCACCAGGGCGATGGAACCGGTGGCGTCCGTGCGCGGCGGGAACGCCCAGCCCGCGCCGATGAACTGCTGCCCCATGGCCGCTCAGCCTCCGATCAGCACCGTCGGGCACCCGGACACGACGGGCGATCCGCAGCCGGCCAGATCCCCGACGCGGGCGGCGGGCTGCCCGCCGATCAGCACGGTGGTGCTGCCGGGCGGTGCGATCGTGGACGGCGGATGCACCGCGGGCGGCGGCATCGCGCACAGATGCGGGGTGCCGACCGTCGCGGCGGGCAGGCCGCCGATGAGCACGGACGGAACACCGGGCGGGCCGAGGGTGCCGGGGTGTCCGGTGGGGTCGCCGACCCGTGCGGCTGCCGCAGCGACTGCTGACATGGGGGGTCCGTTCCTCTCGCTCAGCGCGTCCGCGCGGTCAATTGATCTTCACCAGGGGTGCGTTGATGGCCAGGGAGCTGCCGCCCCTGATGTCGGTCCGCTGGGTTCCGTTGACCGCCACCTGGGCGCCCTGGACGTCCACCGTGCCGCCGGTGGAGAGCTTGACCTCGCCTGTTCCGCCGTCGACCCGTACTCCACTGCGGGACGTCAACGTGACGCTGTCCCCGCTCAGTTCGAGCGTTCCCTGCCCGCCGTCCAGCGCGACGCCGTGGACCGCCCTGATGGACACCTGCTGCTTGGCCTCGATGGTCACGCTGCCGTCGCTGTTGATCACGATCACGGTGCCCCTGCGGTCGAGATCGATCTTCAGCTTTCCGTCGCCGGTGAGCAGACGTACGCCCTGCGGTCCGTTGGCGCCGTCCAGGAGTTCCAGCTGGTTGCCGCTCCTGGAGGCGAGGGAGCGGCGGTTGACGGCCCCGGTGGTCGGGTCGACCAGTCCGTCTCCCGGGGCTTGCGGGCCGGAGGTCCGGGAGGACGATCCGGTGGCCGGGGCACCACCGGCCGGAGCGCCGCCGGACGAGGCGCTCCCGGCGCCACCGCTGCCCTGCGACGGCCGGTCCTTCCCGTTGTACAGACCTGCGAGTACGTACGGACGGTCCAGATGCCCGTGCTCGAACCCCACCAGGACCTCGTCCCCGACCTCGGGAATGAACGCCTCGCCTCCGCTCGTCCCGCCCGACTGCGCCGTACGCGCCCAGTCGCTCGCGTACTCGTCCGACAACCAGGGAAACCGCACCTTGACCCGGCCCGAGCCCTCCGGGTCCTGGGTGTCGGTGACCGTCCCGTTGACCAGCCCCGCGCACCGCGGACCGCCACCGGACCCCGCTCCCGACCCGCCGGACCCGGGCCCTGCACCGGTCAGCCCGAACAGCGAACGCTCCTGCTGCCCGGAGACCGTCAGCCAGGTCTCGTACCCGCGCACCGGGTCGAAGACATGCCGCGAGGACGTGACCGTGTACCGCCCCTCGAAAGGCGCCCCCACCGCGTTGAGCGCCACCGCACTGCCCGCCCGCACCTCCGGGTTCCCCCGGATCACCGCCTCCAGCTCCGCGAACGACCCGGCGATCCGCTCCGCCAGCGCCTTCGCCGCCCGGTCCACCTGCGCCTGCGCCCCGTACGCCGCATCCGTGACCACGAAACGCGCCTCACCGAAGGGCGCGGTCACCTCGGCCGCGCTCACCCCCAGCTCCAGCGTCGCCGACCTCCCCGCGGGCGCCCGCCCGACGAGCGGCTGCTTGGCCCTGACGTCCCAGCCGCGCACCTCGACCTCGGAGACCTGCTCCGCCGAGGACACCCCGGCCCGGCAGCGCAGCAGATTGCTGCCCATCTCCAGGACCAGCGGATTCCGGTCGGCCCGCGCCGAACCGTCGGGCGCGCCGCTCGCCTCCGCGGGCCGGGTGATATGCAGCTGGCCGTCGAGTACGTACGCCTGCGCGCCCGCCTCCTCCGCGAGATCGCGCACGAACTCCCAGTCCGTGACGTTGGGCTGGGCGATGTGTTCGAGTACGGGACCGGACACGTCGACCGTCCCCGGCTTCAGCCCGGCGCGCTGGGCCACCTGGGCGCAGATGTCGGCGAGCGTCATGTTCTGGTAGCTGGCCACCCGACGCCCCCGGAACAGCCGGTGCGACTCGTCGAGCCCGCGTACGACGGTGAAGGTACCGGTCGCGTCGAGCTCCACCTCCAGGGCGGTGACCACCCCCTTCAGCAGCGGCTTCGGGACCGTGTCGCCGCCCGCGCGGGCCAGCAGCCGGGCCTCGCTGCCGATCTTCAGCCCCGTCTGCTCCAGCAGCACCCGGTCCGGGTCGCGGAAGCGCAGAAGGAACAGGTCGGGGAGCGTCCGGCTGTCGTCGACGTACCCCTCGACCAGTGTGTTCACGAACCTGGGCGGCAGCGGACTGCCGTCGAACTCCACCACCAGCGCCGTGGCAACGCCCGGCGGCGCCATCAGGACCGCCCCCCGTCCCGGCCCGCCTCTTCGAGCCGGCTCAGCTCGTCCAGCGCGGGAAGCAGCAGCTGCTGCCCGGGGGTCAGCCGCATCGGGTCGTCGATCCCGTTCGCCTCCGCGATCACCCGCCAGGCCGCCGGATCGCCGTACTCGCGCTGGGCGAGCGAGGGCAGCGAGTCACCGGCGCCCAGCCGATGGACCCGGCGGGCCGCGAGAGCGCCCGAGGTCGGGTTCTGCCCCGGGGTGTCCCCGCTGATCTCCTCCATCGTGACCTGGCAGACGGCCCGGATCGGCACGCCCGAGGTGGTGAACAGGGTGTATTTCGCCTGCACTTGACTGACGTAGCCGGGGAACCCGGTCAGTCCGCCCCAGTGGAAGACCACCCACGGCGGCGACGAACGCTGCTGCTGACGGGTCTCGTTCGTCGGCACACAGCACGCGAAGAGCTGCTCCACCGAGGTCACCACCCGGGTGTCCTGGGTGTCGCTGGCGTCGAAGAACATCTCCACGGTGAGCTTGCTGGGCTGCGAGCCCTGGTACTCCGGCGGACCCGAGCTCTTGGCACCCTTGGCCGGACTCCGCTTCCAGGAAGCGGCCTTGGTGAGGCTCAGCTCCTTGGGATTGAACTGGAAGTCGATCCGCCCGCACGGACCACCGGGCGTGAGACCACCGCCGGTCGGCGGCGTACGCAGTTCCAGATAGGCGTGCTCCAGCTTGGGCCGGGCCGAACCCCCCTTGCCCGCCCTCGCAGCCGCCGACGCCCCGGACGTACCGGCGGCGCTGAAAGCGATGGGGCCCGCGCCACTCACGACGGTCAGCCCTCCATCACATAGCCGTGATGGGCGATCTCGATCGTCTCCATCGCGACCTTCGGCGATTCCGGGGTGAAGGAGGGACCGGTCCAGCGAACGGGCACGACCTCCAGCAGCCCCCACTGGGCCACTTTCTGCCCGTCCCCGGTCCGCGCCTCGATGTGCGCCGTCTTGCGGCTGAACCCGGTCGTCATGGTGGCGAACCAGCGGGCCACCTTCTCGGTCTCCTTGGTCAGCGGCCTGGACAGCTTCACGTTCGAGTACTTCAGCCGGGTCGGCAGCTGCCACAGATGCCCGTTGTTGCCGCCCTCCTCGCGCGTTTCGAGCACCACTTCGCAGCCCAGTCCATCGCATGTGTTGAACGACCCGAGCTCGATGTCGTCGATCGTGACGACGAAGCAGACGCTGACGGCGGGATCGTCGTCCTGGGCGGTGGCCATGGCACGTACCTCTCAATTCCCTTTGGTGTCGCAGTCGTTGGCGGTGCCGTTCATCAGTGCCGGGTGTTGATGAGAAACCCCGCTCGCTCGCGTTCCAGCCGCAGATCCGCCTTGAAGAGCCGGCTGAGCGGCGTGTACAGGGCGCGTACCAGCTCATCGGTGACGACGGGCGGCCCGCCGGGAGCGGCCGCGGAAGCGCCCGGAGCGCCGCCGGCCCCGGCCAGGGGGCTGGAGTCCGGTTCGGATTCCGGTACGGGCTCGGGCCCTGGTTCGTCTTCGGGTTCGGATACGGATGCGGGTTCGGGGTCCTGGGGTGGCTCCGGAGGCGGCGGTTCCGCGGTCTCCGTCTCGCGCTGGACGACGGGTGTTGCGGACGAGTACGGCGATGACGGGGATGACGGAGATGACGGCGAGCGGAACACCACACTGCCGTCCGCCATCCGCTGAGCCACCCCCGCAGCCACGGCGACCGAACCGGCGGAGGCGGTACGGCTACCGGAAGCCGGCAAGGAACGAGGCACCGGCGGCCCCCCGACTGCCCGACGCTGCGGGGCGGGAGGCGCGGCAGTCCGTTGCAGAGCTGCCGGTACGGGTGCCGATGCCACGACCGACGGCACCCCTGACGCGACGGACGTCCAGCGCACCGGAACGACATCGGGCGGGGACGCGGGTACGGACACCGGACTCGTACTGACAGGTGGAGACGCAGCCGCACCACTCGCGACGGAACGCTGCACGGCGGCGACGCTCTCCCTTGAGCCGCTTGAGCCGCTTGAGCCGCTTGAGTAGCCGGAGTAGAGCGTCACGGGCCGGTCGGCGAGCAGCGGCGCGACCGGAGCGGTGGCCGGGGGCGGTGCCATGGGTGCCGGTGTGGGCGCATCCGGCTCGGGTGTCGGCTCCGGGGCCACGGGCGCCTTCTCCCGGACCTCAGGGACCTCGGGAGCCTCCACGCTCCGGGCAACCGGAACCGGAACCTGAACCGGAATCGCCCCCGTCTCCGTCTCCGTCCCTGCCCCCGTCTCCGGGGAGGCAGCGGTGGCGCGGTGCTGTGCCGTGGGCGGCAGGGCCGACATGGGCGCACCGAGACCGGGCACTCTCCGAGCCGGTTCGGCCACCGGAGGCGTCTGCGCACGCTGAACAGCCGACGACGGCGGCTCCGGAGCGGGGCTCGAAGCCGGTGCCAAGGCCCGCTCGCCGACCAGTTGACGTACCGGCAACTCCGCCGCAGCAGCCGACTCCCCGGCCGAAGTCATCGCGGGCGCACCACCGCTGACCACACGCTGTACAGAAGCGGAATCGGCAGCGGGACCGTCAACAGGCACAGGAACGGAAGCAGAAGCGGAAACAGAAGCGGGTCCGGGAGCGGACGAAGCAACAGGCACGGACGGCACAGCCCTGCCCCGACCAGGAAACTCCACCGCCCGCTGCACCGGCGAAGGCCGGTCCACCGCCACCGGAGCAGTGATCGCGTGCACAAGCCCCGTGGGCGCATCCGGGCTGACCAGATGCCCGAGAGGCGTGCCGAGTACGGTGTCCTGCCGCGTGGAGAGCGATCCCTCGAACCCGGAGGGATCGATGACCAGATCCTGACCGCCCAACGTCCGCTGGAGGGGCGGAAGTCCACTCAGGTCGACCCGCTCGCGCCGTACGGCGTCCGGAGCAGCGGTTTCCCGGGCAGCCGTCGCGCCCGTCTCCGTACGCCCGCCACCGCGCAGCCAGGACATCAGGCCCATGGATTCTCCGCCCTCCCCGCGCTCTTCGCTACTGCCCGTTGAGGCGAGCGATCTGTGCGACGAACCTCAGTCGTTCCGGGTGCTCCAGGTCCAGCAGCTCATCGAGCGGCCAGTGGAAGTGGTAGGCGAGGTACGCGACCTCCTCGTAGAGCAGGTCGGCCGCGTACGTCACGATTCCCCCAGGCGACCACCGGCGACATCCACCGCGAACTCCTCCTGGCAGGACGGACAGGTCACGGCGGCGCGGGTGTGGCCCTCGGCGTTGATCCGCCGGTAGAAGTCCTGCAGAAAGGCCAGGTCGGAGGCGAAGAGGTCCTCGATGATGCCGGGGTGGATATCATCGATCGTGCCGATCCGCGTGACGACCCTCGCGATGAGTACGACCGAGAGATACGCGGAGTTCTCGCGCACCCGGTCGTCCCGCAACGGCACCAGTTCGTCGCGGGCGGTCGCGAGGCGCATGACGCCACTGCGGTGCACGACGCCCGCGTCGTCGACGTACCCACGGGGCAGCTCGAAGGCGAACTCGGTACGCAGGGTGTCCCGTTGGCCGGACCGTTCGAGAGTCGCAGTCGTAGCGGGAGATGCTGCTTGGGCCTGGGCTTGGGCCTGGGCCTGGGACGTACGCCGCATCAGTCGACTTCCATGCTCTCGTACGTGATCGCGAGCTTCTCCGTCAGGACCGAGGTGTCACCGGCCTTGAGGGTGCCGATCTCCAGCGACTTCGGCCAGGCGTTGATGAGCTTGTAGCGCTTGATGGCGACGCCCTCGTGGTCGTACACGATGACCGCACCGTTTCGGCGGGCCGCGGTCATCCGGCCGAAGCGGGAGTCCTTGATCCACCGTTCGAAGCTGTTGTCCTCGGTGAGGCCCCGGGTCACGGTCACCTCCCCGGCCTTCGGCCGGCCCGGGAGCTTCTTGATGGCGTAGCGGCCGTCGGCGGTGTTCTGCTTCAGCTCGATGACGTCCTGCTCCATCTTCAGACCACTGACCTCGGTGATCTGCTTGATGACGACGCTGTCGAATTCGAGGCCGAAGGAGGCCCCGACGGTGCTGTCGAGATCGGGAAGTGGCACAACAGGCTCCTTTACCGCTCTACCGCTCTACCGCTTACTTGCTCTACCGCTCTTGCCGCTCTTGCCGCTCTTGCCTCTTGGAGGGCCTCAGGGCGCCCGCGCTATTCGTCGACACCGCCGGTGCCTCCGGTCATCTGGGAGAGCCGGAAGACGACGAACTCGGCCGGCCTGACCGGTGCCACCCCGATCTCGCAGATGACCTGACCTGCGTCGATGCTCTCCGGCGGGTTGGTCTCACGGTCACATTTGACGTAGAACGCCTCTTCCGGGGTGAGCCCGAACAGCGCGCCCCTGCGCCATTCGTTGACCAGGAACGCCGAGACCGTGCGCCGGATACGGGCCCACAGGGCGTCGTCGTTCGGTTCGAAGACGACCCACTGCGTGCCGGCGAGGATCGACTCCTCCAGGTAGTTGAAGAGGCGCCGGACGTTCAGATAGCGCCAGGCCGGGTCCGAGGCCAGCGTGCGCGCGCCCCAGACCCGGATGCCGCGGCCGGGGAAGGACCGGATGCAGTTCAGCCCGATCGGGTTGAGCAGATCGTGTTCGCCCTTGGTCAGCTGGGTCTGCAGGGCGACCGCCCCTCGTACGACCTCGTTGGCCGGGGCCTTGTGCACACCGCGCGACTCGTCGTTACGGGCCCAGACCCCGGCGATGTGGCCGCTCGGCGGGACCAGCTGTGCGCGCCCCGAGGACGGATCGGCCACCCGGATCCAGGGGTAGTAGAGCGTGGCGTACTTGGAGTCGAAGTTGGCGCGGTCGGTGCGCCAGGCCCGGATCTGCTGCGGGCTGAGTCCGGGCGGCGGGTCGAGGATGGCGACGCGGTCGCCCATCAGCTCGCAGTGGCTGATCAGCCCCTGCTGCACGGCGACGACCGACTCCAGGTCCAGCAGCCCGCGTTCGTACGAGCTCATCAGGTCGGGCACGGCGATCGTGGTGACCTCTTCGACGGCTTCGAGCCCGCCGATGCCGGTCCGGCGGTCGGGATCGCCGACGTACAGCTCGGGGGTCAGCGCCCCGGCGCCGGGTGACGCGGGCGCCGCGGGGGCCAGGGTCACGGTCTGCGGCCCGGGCCTGGCAGGAGCGGCGCCGCGGCCGGACTCCCGTATCTCGATCAGCTCGGACTTGGCATTGACGCGGGTGGCGACGTTCTCCTTGCTGCGCTTGGTCGTGACGCTCGGGTACGTCTCCGCGACCTGCCCGTCGCGCCTCACGATCAGCTGGAAGACATCGGACGGCGGATCGTCCCCCTCCGCCTCGGTCACCTCGACGGTGATCTCACCGGCCGCGCCGCGCCGGGGCTTCACGGCGTACGGGCCGAGCTGTGTCTCCGACCCGGCGGGCAGCTGTCCGGCGGCCGCGTCGTTCCCGTCCTCGGCCGGGGGCTCGGTGCCGTCACCGATGCGCACCACGTAACAGACACCGCCGCCGTTGGTGAAGAACCCGTGGACGGCGGAGGCGAGGTACGTACCGTCGACGAAGTCACCGAATGTGCCGGCGAACTGGCTCCAGTTCGTGATCAGCGTCGGCTCGTCGAACGGGCCCTTCTGCGCGAAGCCGATGAAGGCGGCGACCGAGGTGCCCACCCCTTCGATCGGCCGGGATCCGGACTCGATCTCTTCGACGTAGACGCCCGGGGACAAGTACGACGGCATATGAGTCTCTCCTTGGCCGGGAACGCCCGCAATTCTCGCGACAGCAGCGATCACCGGGAACGGACACACGGCCGCCCTCCCGTGCACCGGCCGATGCCCGATCAGGCAACGTCCTCACGCCGCCCGACCCAGCGGGCTCTGCCCCCGGCCGCCGTCCGCACGCGCTGCGTACGCGGCCCACGGCCCCCGCACCCTGGGACGGCGGCAGCGCCATGTGCGCCGAGTGCCGACTGTCCGGGGACGCGGTGGACCGGGAGGGCGGATGAAGGCGGTTCCGGGGAAGGACCCCGCCTCTGCCCACGCCCAGGACACTGCCACGCGTACGGACGTCTCCCGTACGACGACGCCACCGGAGCGCCCGCCGGGAGACCGCCCCGCCCCCGCACCCGGCCTGCGTGGCCTGCAACGACTGCAACGCGCGGCAGGCAACGCGGCCGTCTCCGGCCTGGTGGCCCAGCGCTACACGGCCCCGGTGAAACCCTCCCCGGCCCAGGCACCCGGTTTCCGCAAGGTCAAGGCCGATGTGACAGCGAAGAAGGTCCGTCTGGCCCACCACGCACCCGCCGCCACCGAGTCCAGGTCGGCGCAGGACGCGGCGGTCGCGCCCCCCGACGACAGGGAGGCGCAGGGCAAGGCGGCCAACGCGGAGAAGATGAACGCGGCGAAACCGGGCGAGTTCAACAAGCAGGCGTTCATCGATGCGGTGAACAAGGCGATCGACGCGCAGGCCCCGAAGAACCTCGACGACGCGGACAAGTTCTCCAAGTCGGGCAAGGTCGACAAGATCAAGGACGAGGTCGACGGCAAGGTCTCCGACGGCAAGGAGAAGTCCGCCAAGGACATCGACACGGCGACGAAGGCACCGCCGGACACTTCGGCGGCCAAGGAAAAATCCGTCACCCCCCTCACCCCTGACCAGCCTCCGCCCAACCCCGGCGCCCCCTCCGCCACCGACGCGATCCCGGCCGAGCAGCCGGCCTCGGTCACGGACTTCTCCCCGGGCCCCGCCGAGAACGACAAGGCCATGGCGGACGCCGAGGTCACCGAGGACCAGCTCGCCAAGGGCAATGAGCCGGAGTTCGACCAGGCCCTGTCCGCGAAGAAGACGGCCGAGACGGACTCCGCGAAGGCCCCGGCCAAGGGCAGGGCGGCCGAGGCCCGGCAGCTCACCACCGCGAGGACGAACGCGGCGGCCTCCGGCGCCCAGGCCATGACCGCCCTGACCGCCACCCGTGCTTCGGCGGGCAAGCAGGTCGACGGCGGCAAGGGCGAAACGAAGTCGAAGGACGAGAAGAAACGCGCCGAGGTCACCGCCAGGCTGCGGAAGGTCTACGACGCAACGAAGAAGGACGTCGAGACGACTCTCTCCGACCTGGACAAGAAGGTCGACGCCGCGTTCACCTCGGGCGAGAAGGCGGCCCGGGACGCGTTCACCGCCGACCACAAGCTCCGCATGAAGGCGTACAAGGACAAGCGGTACTCGGGCTGGACCGGCAAGGCCCGCTGGGTCAAGGACAAGTTCGCGGGCCTGCCCGAGGAGGCCAACAACCTCTACCGGGAGGCCCGCAAGCTCTATGTCTCCCGGATGCGGGGCGTCATCTCCTCCGTCGCCGACATCATCGGCACCGAACTCGGCAGGGCCAAGGCCCGCATAGCCAAGGGTCGTACGGAACTGAAGGCCGAGGTGGACAAACTCCCCGCGGACCTGCGTCAGTTCGGCGAGGACGCGGCGAAGGACTTCGCGGGGAAGTTCGACGACCTCGAAGCCACGGTCAACGAGAAGTCCGAACAGCTCGTCCAGGACCTCGCGACGAAGTACACCGCGGCGCTCAACAAGATCGACGAGGAGATCAAGAAGCTCCAGGAGGCCAACAAGGGCCTGATCGACAAGGCGAAGGACGCGATCGTCGGCGTCATAAAGACGATCAACGAACTCAAGAACCTCCTCCTGGGCATCCTCGCCAAGGCCGCCTCCGCGATCATGAAGATCATCAAGGACCCGATCGGCTTCCTGGGCAACCTCGTCCGCGCGGTCGGCGCCGGCCTCAACCTCTTCATCACCAACATCGCGGACCACCTCAAAAAAGGCGTCGTCTCCTGGCTCCTGGGCACCGCGGTCAAGGCGGGCCTCGACCTCCCCCAGAAGTTCGACCTCCGGGGCATCATCCAGCTCATCGCCTCCCTCCTCGGCCTGACCTGGGCCAACATCCGCGCCCGCATCACCCGCAAGGGTGTCCCCGACCAGGCGATGACAGCGGTCGAACAATCGGTCCCGGTAGCCCAGACCCTCGCCCGCGAGGGCCCGGCAGGCGCGGTCAAGGAGATCACCGAGGAAGCCGGCGACCTCAAGGCCACCATCCTCGAAAAGCTCACCGGCTATCTGATCCCGACGGTCATCGTCGCGGGCATCACCTGGATCCTCTCCCTCCTCAACCCCGCATCCGCCTTCGTCCGCGCGGTCAAGGGGATCATCGACATCGTCACGTTCATCGTGAACCAGGGCGCCCAGATCGTTGAATTCGTGGGCGCCGTCCTCGACGCCGTCATAGCCATAGCCAACGGCGGCTCGGCAGGCGTCCCCAAGATGGTCGAAGCGGCCCTCGCCGCCGGCGTCCCGTTGCTGATCGGCTTCCTCGCCTCACTCCTCGGCATCGGCAGCCTCGCCAACAAGGTGAAGTCCGTCTTCCACGCCGTCGCCCGCCCCGTGAACCGCGCCATCGACAAACTCGTGGCCTTCATGGTCAAGGCAGGCAAAAAACTCTGGGCGAAGCTCAGAGGAAAGGGAGGAAAGAACGACAAGAAAGACCCCGCAAATTCCACCGACTCCCGGAAGAGCAGGGATGTGAAGGACGAGGCCCGCAGAATGCTCGCCCAACACACTGCCTCACCACCGACAGACGAGAAGGAACTGGACTTCATCATCTCCGGCGTTGCAACCACACTTCGCCCTCACGGCCTCAAGTCCCTGCGCGCAGAGAAATCCAGCAATAATCCAGCAGAAATCAGGGTGATAGCAAAGGCCAGCCCAGAGGAACAGGTTGCCAAAGTCTCGCTCTTGAAGCCCGAGATCGACAAGTACTTGCCAAAGCACGGCACCAAGCTTGCCGGAAGCATCAAGGACCATTGGTGGAAGGAGCAGCTCAAAGAAACGAAAGCTTGGGACAGCATAGGGGTACTGGATAAATTCGAGGACTCCGCCATTGAATATTTGCGCGAATCAGCCACGCACGAAAACCTCAAAGGATACTTCGATCCGACGAAGAATGGCGGAACGAATCGCATCAAAAGCGCCGAAGCGGACTCATTCAAGCAGTACGCACTGCATCAGCTGGACCCAAATCCGAATCACTCGACTCGACCTGCGTTCTACGAGAAGGCAGGCGATGCTGCCGTTGAAAAGCTCAAGGCCGGTGCAAATAGCGCGACCACAACCGACTCCAACTTGAACGATAAACTCACCAAGTTGAGATTCGGGGCCGACAGCCAGTACGGGAGGTTCTCTTCCCTACCCGTAGCCAAACGCGAAGTGGACCCGCGCCTCAAGGCAGCTTCCGGAGGAGGGCGCATCCTCAAGTTCCTCAAGGAAATGGCGGCCGGCGGCCGATCCGGCGACCTCAGCCTGTCCGATCTGAAGCAACTTTGGGACGAAAAGGGGATTGGCGAGAACCCGCACAGGAAATGGCTCAAGGATGAATTTCGCGCACTGGCCGACGGCCACCACGAGTGGATCCCCACGGATCAGCTGCTCAAAATACTGGACATGGACATGCAGCAAGCGAACACTCGACGGTCTACCGGGTGGATCGACCTCCAGGATGACCTACGGTCACTCACCACCGATGTGATCTGGGAGATACGCCTCACGGACAACATGACTCAGGTCGACAGCCACGACATGGATGCCCACGTAGGGGCATTCATGACTCACAACGGAAACCCGATCTATAACGGTAGAGACAAAAAGTGGCATGACAGTCTGCGCGGATACTTCAAGGATTTCATCAACAACGATTCGAACGGAACCCCGGCCCAGTTTCTTGCAGAGTTGCGCAACTTACTGGAAGCGGGGAAGTTGATGTGGGACGGGAACACCTCCCAATTTTCCGATAAGCAGAAGAAGCTCAAGATAGTGGCAATCTATAAATCGATACTCATCGAGCCCGCCCGCATCGGCGAGGCAGCCCAAAAAGCGAACCCCTTTGACGTCGAGGAACTGGGTGCCGCCCAGGAAGCGGCCTTCACTCGTCTGCGCCACAAGCTGGATACACTGATCGCGAAATATTCCTGAACGGAGCGCATGTATGAATTCGGATCTGGATCCCGCAGTTTCCAAAGCGATGGCCCGCGCCATCGGGCATGAGCCGCCATTCACTGGTACGGAATACGAGGGGATCCAGGACCTGCACATCCGGAACTCCCGCGACCTGAGGGGGCTGGATCGGTGCAGCTCACTTGAGATACTGGTACTCGTGGCATGCGACCCGGTGCGCACGGAACAACTATCGGATCTTGATTCCCTGCGCTCCATCACTGTCAGAGACAGCGGAATGGATTCCGTCTCGGGGCTATCCGACCTCTCGCTTCTCAGCTGCTATGCACCGCGAAATTTAATCCACGACATCACCTCGCTGATGTCGATTCCAAGATTGCTCAACTTGGATCTGACGGGGAATCCCCTGTCCGAGGAATCATATCGCCGCCTCGTTCCGCAACTCGTCGAAAAGGGATGTCGCGTTATCCTTTCGAACGAGTTCGAGTGGAACCTCACGCGGTATCTCCACGCCAAAGGAGTCCCCGTATCCTGCTACATGAGCCAACAAGGCTATAGGCTTTGCCGCCCCGGGTTGAAGCTGACCGATTCTCCCGAATACGCCCACCCTGTGGTTCAAAAGAGTGACGTCGAGTCGCTCTTCGAAGGCGACCCCCGGAGAGTCCTCCAATATTTCGAGAACGAGGACCTGATCCCTTTTTCCTGAAAGTCCTGAGCCAATGTCAAGACCGCGGTCGAAGTGCCACGCCCCGCCCGCGCAACGCGGGTGCGGGCCGGCTCGCCGGGAGTCTCGGTCGGCGACCTGATCACAGGCGTCGAGCGCCGGTCGGATGATCCAGGACACGCTGGACGTCTGGTTCGCGTATCGGCACTTCACTCTTTCGGTGAGCGGCTGCCCGTTCCGGCTCCCGGCTCGCCGCCAGTATGCCAGCGTACTAGTATGCATACATACTGTCGGGTGAGGTTCCATGCCCTGGCGTCTTGAGATGGTGGGAGAGGTTCGCGAATGGTTGCTCCAGCTCAGGAAGGACGATCGCGACACGGCACGCCTCGTGGGGCAGGCGATTCAGGCCCTCATCACGGAGGGGCCGGACCTGGGGCGCCCCTTGGTGGACAGAATCAAGGGAGCGTCGCTCCACCACCTCAAAGAGCTCCGGCCCGGCTCCACAGGAAGCAGCGAGATCCGGATTCTGTTCGCCTTCGACCCCGAGCGCATTGCGGTGCTCCTGGTCGCCGGAGACAAGTCGGGAGAATGGACCCAGTGGTACCGCCGGTCGATCCCCGTCGCCGAGGAACGGTACGACGAGTGGCTGGCGCACATGGCCCAACGGCAGAAAGGCACGTCGGAATGACCACTTTCCACTCCTGGGACGAAGTGAAGCACGAGGTCTTCGATGCCGAGGATCTCGAAAAGATCGAACTCGGTGCCCGACGTATGGTCGCCGAGGCACGGGCGCACCGGCTGGTCGAGATGCGCAAGGAGCTCGGGCTGACACAGAGCGACATGGCTGACCGCATGCATGTGCGCCAGGAGCGCGTGTCCGCCATCGAGCGTGGCCGGACGACAGCCACGGAGGTGGGGACGATCGCGGCCTATATTGCGGCTCTGGGCGGTCAGTTGGAACTCGTGGCCGACTTCAACGGTTCCCGCGTGGTGATTGCTTGAAGGGGCGCCGGGCGTGCGGCTTTCTCCCGATCTCCAGTGGGGATGTCAGGCATCGGACACCACCCGAACCGGGAGCGGCTCCAGACCGTTGATGAAGTTCGGGGCTGCCCGCCCCCGGCGGCAGTGTCACGCCAGCAGTCCCAGATACGGTCCGAACTCCGACGCCAGCGTCAGGCGGCCCAGTTTCTGGTACTCGCGCTGGATCGCGTGGATCAGTGTCGGCATCGTCACCGGCTCGCCCGTGTCCGCCGCCAGGTACGCGGACGTGACCGCGATCGAGCGGATGTTGCCGCCGGCCAGCTCGAAGTTCTCCGCGCAGAAGGCGAGGTCGAGGTCCTTGCCCCGGGGGAGTACGGGGCCCAGGCAGCGTTCCCACAGCGACAGGCGCTGTTCGGGGTCCGGGACCGGGAAGTCGATGACGAGGTCGAGGCGGCGGGTGAAGGCGTCGTCCAGGTTGGCCCGGAGGTTGGTGGCGAGGATGGCCAGTCCGTCGAAGGACTCCATGCGCTGGAGGAGGTACGCGCTCTCGACGTTCGCGTAGCGGTCGTGGGCGTCCTTCACGTCCGAGCGCTTGCCGAAGATCGCGTCCGCCTCGTCGAAGAGGAGGACCCCGTTCACGCCCGCGGCCTCGGAGAAGATCCGCTCCAGGTTCTTCTCCGTCTCGCCCACGTATTTGTCGATCACCGTCGCCAGATCGACCGTGTAGAGGTCCAGGCCCAGATCCGCCGCGATCACCTCCGCGGACATCGTCTTGCCGGTGCCGGAGTCGCCCGCGAAGAGTGCCGATACGCCACGGCCCCTGCCGCCGCCTGGGCGCATCCCCCACTCCCCCAGGACCCGGTCGCGATGGCGCGCGCGGGCGGTCAGTTCGCGGAGCTGGGCGCGGGTGCCCGGAGGAAGGACCAGGTCGTTCCAGGTGACGGTGGGTTCGATGCGGCGGGCCAGCCGGTCCAGTCCTGCCGCGTTCTGGGCGCGGGCGCCCTGGCGGACGTGGTCGGGGGTGAGGGTGCCACCGTCCAGGTGAGTGGCCTCCGCGGCCCCCCGGGCGGCGCGGGTGATCTGTTCCGGGGTGAGGAGGAACGGCGAGAGCAGGCGGTCCACGTCGATGGTTTCGGGCACGGGGGCCTCGTACGCGTCGGCCCAGAGGGCGGCCCTGGTCGACGGTTCCACGCGCGGGGCGTGCAGGAGGAGGGGCGGGGCGGCGGACCAGGCCGCGTCCCAGGGGGCCCGGCCCACCAGGATCGTGGGGACCGGGGTGCCGGTGAGCTGCCGGAGGAGTTCCGGGTGTTCGCGGGAGACCGCGTCGAGAGGGGCGCAGACCAGGCCGGCGCCAGTCAGCCGGGCCTCACGGACCAGGGAGCGGACCGCCTCGGTGGGGGACGGGTCCTCGGCCAGCCGCGCCAGGTCCAACCCCAGGACCCGGCGGCCCGCGAGGGTCAGCGCGGAGGCTGCGAGAGCCGTGCCCGCGCCACCCTGGTCCTCGCGGAGGTAGGCGAGCGAGGCGCCCCCGGCGAGGGCCGCGGCCAGCGGGGCCGGATCGCCGACGCCCGGTACGGCGTGCCAGGGCGCGAGGAGATCCGCCAGACGCGGGTCGGCGGTGTCGTCGCCCAGCAGGTACGCGGTGACCCGGTCGGGGACACGGAGCGCGCGGCTCAGGAACGGACGATCCAGGTCCTCGACCAGGAGGAGGCGGCCCTCACGGAGCGGCGCGAGCGCCGACAGCCGGCCGCGTGCCGCCCGGTCGGCGGGGGACAGGCCACAGAGTCCCAGAGCCAGTCCGATGGACGGGCGGCGACGGGTGACGTCGTCGTTCAGATAGCCGTAGAACGCCTCGAAGCGGTCGTCGAGATCCGGTACGAGCGTGATGAGAAGGATCTCGACGTCGAGAGCGGTGAGCCCGAACTCCACGGCCAGGGCAGTGAGCCGGGAGGCTCCGGGCGGCCTCTCGGCCCACGTCTCGGGGGGCGCCTGGGTTCCCGTCTCGATCGGCCTCTCGTCGAAGTCCGGTACCGGGGACGGAAATGCGCGGGCCTCCTCCGCGTCCAGCAGGCGGGCGATGTTCTCATCCGTGAGGTAGAGGCCGCGGAAGGCGTCGTCCGGGTTCGGGTCGGTGCGTTGTCGGGCCTCGACCGCTCGTCGGATGCGCTGCTCCACCGCTACCGCGCGGGCGAGGAGATGGTGCAGGTTCGGGTCGCCCGCGGCTGTCATTCGGTGCCGCCCTCCGCCGTGTTGTCCGCCTCCGCGGCCTTGCGGTTCTCGGTGACGCGCAGAGTCAGGCCGCGCCGCCGTTCCGTGTCCGGGGCACGGGAAACACCACCGCCCGGACCACCCGGCCGGCCCGGACGCCCTCCGTACACCGGAAGTCCCCCGCGCCCCGGCGTCGCTTCGGACAACGGCTCGGCCCTCTCGGGTACGTCCCCGAACCGGGCCTGCAACCCCTCGTCCCCGACCGGCGGGCCGACCACATAGCTCGGCGACGCCGTCACCGGCACGCTGATCACCAGGTCCAGCGAGGGTTTCAGCTCACCGCCCAGCGCGCTCCACACATCGGCGAACGAGCGGTCCTCCGGCGGCGGCAGCGCGATCGACATCGGTACGGCCGCCCCGATCTCGGCCAGGGTGCCCGTCAGCCGCTCCGGCGGCAGCGCCTCGTACCGCAGCAGACAGCCAAGCAGCGACGAGAGCAGCCGGTGCTCGTCCTCCGGGCGCTTCGTCCATGCCGTGATCAGGTACGAAAGCTTGAAGAACCGGGGCGGGCGGCGGCGCGCGACGATCGTGCCGCGCTCGTCGTACTCGTTGTGCAGCCCCCGCTCGCGCCTGCGCATGTCCTCGCGGATGTCGTAGAGGTAGAGGTTGACCATGGGGGCGTTGACCTTCGCCGCCCACTCCCGGGTCGGAGCATCGAAGACCACCGCGATCTGGCCGCCTTCGAGCACCTCTGCCCTGATCAGGGCCCGTAGTACGTCGTCGACCTCGTGGATCACCCGATCCCTCCCGTACGGTCATCGGCGCTCATGCGCGCCCCGCGAAGTCCGGTGGCTGGAGATTCCGCTGGACCACCAGGACCGGTTTCTGCAGCCGGTCGAGGTCGCGCGAGTCCGCCCGCAGCGTGCGCGGGCCGAGCGTGTCCTTGCGCAGGACCAGGACCTGCACCTCGAAGGTGCCGTCGCGGCCCACCGTGGCGGTCGCTCCCTCGGGGGTGATGCCGATGTTCCACGTGAAACGTACGGTCGCTCCCGGCGGATAGTCCTTGCCGCGGGCCAGGACCGGCTGGCCCGGCTTGGCGACCTGTGGCGTGACGGTCAGCGAGGGCTTCAGGACGCGCAGCCGGTCGGTGTCCTGGTTGTCGGCCTTCCGGCGGTCGGGCAGCGTGCCGCGCACGGTGGCCCGTACATCCCCGGTGACGGCCGCGCGGTACGTCCCCGTCTGGGTCACCTCGATGCGGCCACCGGCCGGGATGGTGCACGGTTTCGCCGCCGTGCAGCGGGTCAGGGCAGGCAGGCTGCGGTCCTTCGTCCCGGGCGGTTTCGGCCAGGCCGAGTCGATGACCACGCCCGTCGCCGCGTCCGGTCCGGCATTGGTGACGGTGAGGCGGGCACGGGCCGGGCGGCCGGTGTACGTACGGTCCGGGCTGACGTCGACCTTGATCGCCACATCCGCGGAGGGCGGCACGGGGGCCTCAAGGACCTCGATCTGTGCCGTGTCCGTCCCCGTGTTGCCCGCCGAGTCGGTGGCCGAGCAGGTCACCGCGGTGCTGCCGACCGGGAAGAGCGAGCCGGAGGGCGGGGCGCAGGTCACCGGGAGCGTGCCGTCGGTGGCGTCCTGGGCGGTGGCGTCGTACGTCACGCGCGCACCCTGCTTGTCCTTGGCCCGGACGGTCAGGTCGTCCACGGTGACAACGGGCGCATCGATGTCGTTCACATCGATGTTGATCTGCTCCTGGAAGTCCGGATCCGCCGCCGCGGCCGGCCCGATCGTGTCCGTGCCCGGAGCCCGGGTGCCCATCAGGAACTGGACGGTGCAGGTCAGCCGGGTGCCCTGGGGCGCGTCCGTGGAGACATCGACGTTCTCCGCGAAGTGCGCCGTGTCGCCGCTGGTGATCTGCTGGGTGGGCGGGTCGAGACTGACGGACAGATGCGGATCGCAGTTGTCGAGGCGGTAGCTCACATTGGTGGGGAGGTTGCTGAATCCCTCGATGATGGCGTCCACGACGTCATTGCCCTCGATGCCTTCGAGCATCCGGCCGTTGGTGGCGGCGACCATGCGTCGGGCCTGGTCGGGCGGGTGCGGGTCGTCCTCGTACGGGGGTCTGCTGCCGTTCCCGTTGAGCCCGTCGCCCCGGTCGCTCGTCAGGTCGACCGCGATCAGCCGTACCCCCGCGTCCTGGAGGGCGAACTGCGCGTCGCTGAACGAACGGCCCATGCTGGGCTCATGGCTGGACGCATCGCCGACCAGCACGATGACGGGGCTCGAGTTGGGACGGAACACGGTCTGCCCGTTCCCGCCGTTGGCGAGCTTCCACAGGGCGTAGATCCAGTCCTCGGACGGGCCCTTGCTGAAGCCGCCCATGTCGGCCTGGAGCTGATCGACGCCCGTCTGGACCTCGCCGAGGTCGTACGTCAGTCCCTGAAAGACCTTGAAGCCGGCGTCGGGGTCGACTTCCTGATCGCCGAAGGTGGCCACGGCGAAGCGTGAATCCGCCTGCTCGTCACGGATCGCCTTCGTGATGTCGGGGATCCGCTCCTTCACCCTCCGGATCGGCGTTTCCATACTGCCCGTGCCGTCCACCAGCAGGATCACATCCGGACTCGGCGGAATCGCGGGCGTACGCACCTGCTTGGCCACGCCCGTGGAGCCGCCCGGATCGACCGCGTCGGTGAACTCGGCCGGGGTGACCCAGGGTTCGGGCACCACAGCCGACGGCACCCCGGACATGGCGGCCGAGCCGGAGCCGACAGCCGAGCCGGGGGCGATGCCGGTGGCCAAGAGGAGCAGGGCGAGCGCCGGGACACGGAGCAGGGCGAGGGTCCTGCGCCGGGCGGAGGACCGGGGCCGGGGAAACAGACCCGTCCGCGACCGCGACCGCTGCGTCCGCTGAAGCGGCTGGAACCAGCGCACGGAAGTCCTCCCCCACCCTCGGCCGATCGGCGTACCGCGGACCTCACGGTCCCGTACGCGCGGCCGCCCCGCAGCGGTGCGGAAGTCACACCCCCGGGAAGCGCCCACTGCCCTTTCGGGCAGCCGCGGGATGTGCCGCCCCCGGCGAGCGCCCCCGCACCGGACGGCTCAGATCAGGCCTTGCCGCATCGCGTACGCCACCGCGTGCGAGCGGTTCCGCAGCTGCAGCCGGGTCATCACGGAATGCAGCACGTTCTTGATCGTGCGCTCGGAGTAGGCCAGCTTCGTCGCGATGTCCGCGGTGTCGTACCCCTCCGCGACCAGGCGCAGCACGTCCACCTCGCGCGCCGCGAGACCGGTGAAGTGCAGGCCGCGCGGACCGAGCACCTGTCCCTGGAGGCGGCCGACCTCCTCCAGGAGTCTTCCCAGCAGGTCGGAGGGGAGATGGCCCTCGCCCCGCGCCACCGTCCCGATGACCTGCACCAGATGGTCCGGGGTCGACTCGGAGCGTCTGACGACACCGGCGACACCGCACTCCGCGGCGCTCACCAGCTTCTGCTCATCGATGTCCGTGGTGACGAGAACAGTGCGTGAGGTGCTGGTGCGCTGGATGTGGCGCAGCATCGTCAACACCTCCTCGTCGACCGTGTCCACGACGACGACCACGATCTGGGGTGAGGCGTCGCCCTCTCCCCATTCCGTCACGCCGACCTCGGGACGGGTCCGTAACTGACTGGCCACACCCGCCTGCGAGATCGGATCCTGGGCCCGTAATGCGACTGTGATGCGCTCCATGGCAATGCTCCCCCTGGGCAACAGCCGATGGCATCACACTGAACACAACCATCACGGCTGCTTTCGTGTGCCTCATTCGTCCTGAGGCGGTCAAACGATTCCCGCGTACACCTATCGGGAAACGGAAAAGCCGATCCGGGCACAGAATCTGCCCGGAAGTGTTCCTTCACGGCCGATGCCCGCGTTCGGCGCCGAACCTACGGTGCGCCCTATGAGTCTCACGGCAAGCCTCGACGATTCGTCCGTCACCGCCGCACCGGGCGAGGAGACGGCCCTCCCTCTGCGGATCCTCAACTCCGGCAGCACCGTCGAGGAGTACCGCTTCGAGGTGGTCGGTGCATGTGCCGCCTGGTCGACGGTGGAGCCGGCCACGCTGTCCCTGTACCCGGGCGACTCGCAGACGGTCTCTCTCGTGCTGCGCCCGCCCCGCGACTCGACCGTGCCCGCCGGGGAGACACCCTTCGGAATCCGGGTGGTGCCCACCAGCGAGCAGGGCGACACGGTGGTGCCCGAAGGCCGGGTGACCGTGCTCCCCTTCACCGAGACGACCGCCGAACTGGTGCCGCGCAGCTCGCACGGCGCCTGGCGCGGCAGGCACCAGCTCGCCGTCGACAACCGGGGGAACACCCCGGCCACCGTACGGCTGGGAGCACGGTCCGGTACGGAGCGGGCCCGGGTCTCCTTCGCGGCGGACGCACTGGAGATCGCGCCCGGCCGGGCGGAGTTCGGAAAGCTGCGGATCCGGCCGGCGAAGCGTGTGTGGCGCGGTACGCCGGTCACGCATTCCTTCCAGGTGGTCGCCACCCCGGATGTGGCGGAGGGTCAGGCCCCGGTCGCGCCGGTGGTCCTGGACGGCTCGTACCAGCAGGAACCGATCCTGCCGCGCTGGCTTCCCCGGGCGCTGATCACCGCGGCTGTCCTGCTGATCGCGCTGGTCGGGCTCTGGTACGCGCTGCTGCGGCCGGCCGTGAAGTCGGCGGCCCGGGAGGCGATCACGCCGGAGGCGGTCCGGTCGGCCGCGGCGGCCGACAGGAGCAAGTCCCCGGACGACGGCTCCACGGCCGGAACGGCATCGGGCGGGGGCGACTCCTCCGGTGCGAACGGGGGCTCGACCGGCCCCAGCCCCTCGCCGAGCCCCGGCGCTTCCGGCGGCTCGGCCGCCGCGGCCCCGACCAGTGCTCAGGTACAGGTCAGGGACTCGGTGGGCGGTGGTTCGAACACCTCCACGGCGCTGCAGGTGCCCAGCGGGCACACCTTCCAGCTGACGGACATCGTGGTCCAGAACCCGCAGGGCGACGCGGGAACGCTCGTGGTCTCCTCGGGCCGGGACGCGCCCGTGCTCCGGCTGGCGCTGGAGAACTTCCGGGACTCCGACTACCACTTCGTCACGCCGATCCTGGTGCCCGCGGGCGGCAAGGTCACCATGACCGTCGACTGCCGGAAGGTGGGCAAGCCGGTGAACGCGCCGACGCCTTCGCGGTGTGCGGAGTCGCTGTTTCTCGGCGGCACGATGCGGACGGAGACCGCGGGCTGACGACCGCGGGCTGACCACAGCGGCCCTGTCGCCGTACCCGTCAAGCGGGCGGAGCCTCTTCCTCCTCCTCGGCCCCCTCCTGCGCCCGCTGGACGAAGGAGCCCTGCACATCGGCCGGTTGCTCGTCCTCGTCCTCTGTCGCCGCCCGTTGCACAGCAGGCGCCGAGGCCGGGGCCGAAGCAGGGGCGGGTGCAGGGGCAGGAGCCGGGTCCGACAGCACCCGGTCCGCGTTCGCGACGGCCTCCCTTTCGAACCGGTCGGACGGATCGCTCACCCGGATGCCGCCGGGCGCCTCCGTACCCTCCACAGGGCCGCTGCGCTGCTGGATCACATGGGTGAGCTCATGCGCCAGCGTCGTACGGCCCTGCGGCGAGGACGGATCGTACGCGTCCCGCTGGAAGACCACGTTGTTGCCGACCGTGTACGCGTGGGCGCCCACGCCCTTCGCCGATTCGTGTGCGGCGGAATCGGTGTGGACGCGTACGTCGGAGAAGTCCGCGCCCATCCGTGCCTCCAGATCGGTGCGGGTATCGGTGTCCAGGGGCCGGCCTCCGCCCGATGCGACCACCTCGTGCACGGGGGAGCGCTCTTCCTCCTCCCGCCTCTGGAGCATCGACCCCACGGCGCTGTTGCCGACCGCCCGCTGGAGCGCGCTCATGCCGCCGGCCCCGACCACATCGGGCCGCCCGGCGGCCGCCGCACGGTAGAGGTGCGGGGTGTCCGCCGCCTCCCCGCGCTCGGTCGCCCTCGGCGCGTGCAGGGCCTCGTCGTGCTCCTGCCCGCGTCCGTGATCCCGCTCGTGGTCGTGCTCCCGGTCCCATTCCCGTACGTGCATCGTCGTCTCCCCTGACCGCGTCCGTCCTGACCACACCCCGGTCCAAGACGCGTCGTGATGGCCCACCACTCCACCTTCACGACGCGCCACTGCCCCGTCCAGCCCGGAGACCGCCGGCCGGGGGCAGCCGGTGCTGCCCCTTCGGGCATCCGGGACGGCCGCGGCCGCGTCGCCTCCTCGAACGGAATCCGGCGGCAAACGGCTGCATCGGCGGGCGGTGAAGTGGCCGCGCCGCACCGCCATCGGGATGATCGAAGGCATGACCAAGAGCAACAAGGGCCAGGACGTCACCCTGCGGATCGCCCAGCAGCCGGAGGCTGACGAACTCCTCGCCCGCAGCCCGCTCGCCGCCCTCGTCGGCATGCTGCTGGATCAGCAGGTGCCGATGGAATGGGCGTTCTCCGGCCCGTACACCCTGGCCGGGCGGATGGGCGGGGACGACCTGGACGCCCATGAGATCGCCGCGTACGACCCGGAGGCCTTCGTCGAACTCTTCACCGCCAAACCTGCTCTGCACCGGTACCCCGGCTCCATGGCCAAGAGGGTCCAGCAGTTGTGCCAGTACCTGGTGGCGGAGTACGACGGCGATGCGAGCGCGGTGTGGAGCGATGTCTCCAGCGGGGCCGAGCTGCGGAAACGGCTGAACGCCCTGCCGGGGTTCGGCACCCAGAAGGCACAGATCTTCCTGGCTCTGCTGGGCAAGCAGTTCGGGGTCCGGCCATCGGGCTGGCGGGAGGCCGCCGGGCCGTACGGCGAGGCGGGCTCGCACCGGTCGGTCGCCGACATCACCGGCCCGAAATCGCTCGCCGAGGTCCGCGCGTTCAAGCAGCAGGCCAAGCAGGCGGCCCGAGCGGCCAAACGCGCCGTGGACTCATAACAGCGCACCCTCCCCGGACACCCCCCGCCGCGCGCCCGCCGCTGTTCGACTACCGTCTGCGGCGGGCCGTACCGAAGAGCGAGCGCGAGATCTCCCGTCCCAGCTGTGTCCCCACGGACCGTGCCAGCGACCGGAACATCCCGCTCGCCACCACCTGTTCGACCAGCGAGGCATCCTCTTCGGACGCCTTCCGGGCCGCACCCGAGGAAGCTCCGTCTCCGGCCCGCTCCCCGCCCCTCACCGCCTCCTCCACCGCCGCCACGCCCGTCCCCCGCACATTCGCGTCCGGACCGCCGTCGGTGCCCCGACCCGGGCCCGGGCCCGCATTGTCGCTGTCACTCATCACGGCCCCTATTCCGGAATGCCCGCTTTTATGGCGTTCTTGCCAGCATTGCAGTCCCGCCCCATGGCTGCGCCCGGAGGCTCTTGCCCGGTAGGCTTTCCGTGTGATCTTCAAGCGCATCGGAAATGGGCGGCCTTATCCCGACCACGGCCGGGAAAGCACCCGACAGTGGGCGGATGTCGCGCCGCGCCCGGTCCGCCTCGATCAGCTGGTGACCACCAAGGGCAACCTGGACCTCGAAACCCTCCTCGCCGAGGACTCGACGTTCTACGGTGATCTGTTCGCGCACGTCGTGAAGTGGCAGGGCGACCTCTATCTGGAGGACGGACTGCACCGCGCGGTCCGCGCCGCGCTTCAGCAGCGCCAGGTTCTCCACGCCCGGGTGCTCGAACTCGGCTGATGGAGCCCGGCCGACTCGCTCCACGGACCCGCAGGCGCCATGGGCCGCTCCGGGGTTCGTTCGGGTGCATTCCCACCCGGACGGGTGCGATCCATTGATCATTTAGTAGGCATCATCACCAGGTCGCACTACGCTGCGCCCATGAGCATGCTCACTCCCCCCGGCATGGGCGGAAAGTACCGCATCACGGGCGACAAGTACCCGCGGATGCGCCGCCCCCGGCGTCGCGGCAAACTGATCCTCGCTGCCACCGCTTCCGTGGTTGCCCTCGGGCTGGCCGGCTGGGGCACGTTGCAGCTCATCGACGTCTTCACGGGCGGCGACAGGACGGCCACCGCCGCCGACCACAAGACGGACTGCGCCTCCGCCAAGCCGTCCGCGCCCGCACTGGCGCTGCCGAAGCCCGCGAAGATCACCGTCAACGTCTACAACGCGACGCCCCGCAGCGGGCTCGCCAAGAAGGCCGCCGACGAGCTGAAGAAGCGCGGTTTCACCATCGGCGAGGTGGGGAACGCCTCGGCCGCGTACGACAAGAAGGTCGCCGGTACGGGGGTGCTGCTGGGCGCCCCGTCGGCCACGAAGGGCTCGTTCCCGGTGCTCGGTGCGCAGTTGCAGGGGGCCGTTGCGAAGACCGACGCCCGCAAGACGGCGGACGTCGATCTGATTCTCGGTACGCAGTTCAAGGCGTTCAGCACGCCCCGGTCGGCCGCCGCGGCCCTCGCCGCACTGTCCGACCCGTCCCCCGCACCGTCCTGCTGACGGCTGCCGGGGCAACCCCGGCAGCCCAGCACATCCCGCCCGTGTCGTCCTAGTCGACCGTGCCGTACATCCGGTCGCCCGCGTCACCGAGGCCCGGGACGATGTAGCCGTTCTCGTTGAGCCGCTCGTCGACCGAGGCGGTGACCACGGTCACCGGCGTGCCCGCAAGCTCGCGCTCCATCACCTCGACGCCCTCGGGCGCCGCGAGGAGCACGACCGCGGTGACATCGTCCGCACCGCGCTTGATCAGCTCCTGGATGGCCGCGACCAGCGTGCCGCCGGTGGCCAGCATCGGGTCCAGGACATACACCTGGCGGCCCGAGAGGTCCTCCGGCATGCGCGTCGCGTACGTGGACGCCTGGAGCGTCTCCTCGTCGCGGATCATGCCCAGGAAGCCCACCTCGGCGGTCGGCAGCAGCCGCACCATGCCGTCGAGCATGCCGAGCCCTGCCCGCAGGATCGGTACGACCAGGGGGCGCGGGTGCGACAGCTTCACCCCGGTCGTCGCTGTGACCGGGGTCACGATGTCGACCTGTTCGGTGCGCACATCCCGCGTGGCCTCGTAGGCGAGCAGGGTGACCAGCTCGTCGGCGAGCCGCCGGAAGGTCGGGGAGTCGGTGCGCTTGTCGCGCAGGGTGGTGAGTTTGTGCGCGACCAGCGGGTGGTCGACAACGTGGATCCGCATGGGCTCAACAGTAACCGCGCCTCCCGTACCCGTGCGCTGGCATCAACCACACGTTCGGGGGGGAAGGTGAGGGCATACGGACCCAGCCTTGGGGTGATGAGCCGATGCCGGACGGTGAACAGCAAAAGCGGGGCCGGCCGGACACGCCGGTCCCTCAGGGTACGGAGGTCCCTCGGGACGCGCCGGACACGGACGCGGCGCGCCGTAGGCGGCGCGCCCAGTTCCTGCGCGAGCTTCACGAGGCGAAGGCGCTCCGCGACCGCGTCCAGCCGCGCCGGGCGAGGGCCGCCCGGATGCGCCAGGCCATGCGGATGCGGACCTTCCGCTGGTAGGTCGGACGGCGGCCCGGTGTCCCCCTGGTGGCGGCGTCCAGGAGAACTGATGGCCGACGCAACGGCCGAACTCCTCTCGCGAAGCCCTTGTTTCTGCCACGATTCCGATGGGCGGGACGCAGGACATCCGGGCCACCGGATGCCCTCCCGCCGGACCGACACCCCTATGACCAGTGGGAGAGTCACGGTGTACTTCGCCGCACTGCTCGCGCGCACCGAAGACGGGTGGGAAGCGAGCGACACGGAACTCGACGATGTGGAGACCCTGTCCGACCTGACGGATCTGGCCCGTGAGGCCTCGGTGGACGAGGACACCACGGTGCTCGTCTTCATCGAGCAGGAGGACGCCTGGTTCGGCGTCGTCCGGGTCGACGGTGAGGAGGACCCCCGTATCTTCATCTCGGACGCGACCGCCGCCGCCCGCTCCTCGTACGGGGAGATCCTGCTCACCGATGAACTGCTCGGCCGCGAACCCGGGGCCGAGGACACGATTGCCGCCCTCGAAGAGCTCGTCGGCCTCGACGGTACGGAGGACGGCGAACCGGACATCACCCCCGACAACGACAACGACAACAACGACGCTGACGACGACGGACTCGATGACGACGCGGTACCGGCGGGCCCGCTCGGTGACACCGGGATCCTGGCCGACCTCGGGCTCCCCGAGGCGGAGCTGCTGATGCTGCGCACGGACGCACTGGTGGAGATCGCGGACGCCCTGGGTGCGGCCGAGGTCCTGGAGACCGTCCGTTAGGGTCCGCGGGTGAGCGAACCACCGCACCCGCAGGGACCGCCGGAACCGCACGAACCCGTAGAAGAGCCGCACCAACCCGTAAGTGAACCGAACGATCCCGTGAGAGACCCGTGGCGGGCGCACATGCGCCTCGCCCTGGCCGAGGCCGATCTGGCGGCGCGGGCCGGCGATGTGCCGGTCGGCGCCGTCGTGCTCGGCCCGGACGGCTCCCTGCTCGCCACGGGGCACAACGAGCGCGAGGCGACCGGCGACCCGACCGCGCACGCGGAGATCCTCGCCGTCCGCCGGGCCGCGGCCGCGCTCGGCCGTTGGCGGCTGTCCGGATGCACCCTGGTCGTCACCCTTGAGCCCTGCACGATGTGCGCGGGCGCACTGGTGCAGTCCCGGGTGGACCGGGTGGTCTACGGGGCGCGCGACGAGAAGGCGGGTGCGGCAGGCTCGCTCTGGGACGTCGTACGCGACCGCCGCCTCAACCACCGCCCCGAGGTGATCCACGGAGTGCTGGAGGATGCCTGCGCCGACCGGCTGACGGCGTTCTTCCGCGACCTCTGACCGGGCTTCCGCACGTCCACGGCCTACTGCGGGGAATCGGATTTCGACGCACGCCCGGGATGGTCTAAGCTCTCTCTCGGTAGCGTGTCCGAGCGGCCGAAGGAGCTCGCCTCGAAAGCGAGTGTGGGGAAACTCACCGAGGGTTCAAATCCCTCCGCTACCGCTCTTGTGAAGGGTCCGGCGCATCGCGTCGGGCCCTTCGAGTTTTCCACGCCGCCGCTCGCGAACGGGGCCGCTGGTCTCACCGTCCGTCCTGCGGCTTCGCAGAAGCCCTATGAGCGGGCAAAGGGTTCCGATCGCCGGGCCCCTGGTCCTCAAAGGCCTTATGAGTGGTCGGAAACAGCAGCGGGATACGGCCATGCGTGCGGATAGAATCGCCCGACTGCACAGGGGATCGAAGGCGAGGCAGGGGCTGATGGTGCAAGCGAAGAAGATAGCTCTCTACGTGATAGTCGTCTTCGTGCTGTACACGATCATCACGTCCCCGGAGCGGGCGGCGGACCTCGTCCAGGTAGGGTTCGAAGGCGTTTCGAGTGCCGCACAGGGCGTCGGCGACTTCATGTCCGAGCTCGTGAAGTAGGAGTACCCCATGATCCGCCATCTGGTCCTGTTCAAGCTGAACGACGGCGTCGAGCGGGACGAACCGCGGGTCGTCGCCGGGGCGAAGGCCTTCCAGGAGCTGGCGGGGCAGATTCCCGAGCTGGAGTTCTGGGAGTGCGCCTGGAACATCACCGAGCGGCCGATCGCCTACGACTTCGCCATCAACTCCGCGGTCGCCGACGAGGACGCCCTGAAGCGCTACATCGAGCACCCGGCCCATCAGGCCGCCGCCGGACAGTGGCGCGAGTTCGCCACCTGGGTGATCGCCGACTATCCGTTCTGATCCCGCCGGTCAGCCTGACCGGGCCGGCCGGCCGAGCCCCTCACCATTGCGGTGAGGGGCTTTTCTTAGTGTTTAAACCAAGTTGACCCCAACACGAAGCTATACGGTGCTTGCACAGAGTGGACATGTCTTGTGATGCTATGACCGCTTTTGACGGATGAGTTGACCGAAGTTGACCGCAAAGGGGTGGCGTCACCGTGCCGGCCAGTACAGCGCCTCAAGTGCCTCCCCAGACCGTCCAGAGCGTCGAGACCGTCGAGCCGGTGCAGACCACACAGGCGGCACAGACCACGCAGACCACGCAGACCATCCAGACCGAGACGCCCGACAGCACGGCGCCACCCGCCAGGACCAGGGGCGCGGACACCAGGGCGCTCACCCAGGTCCTCTTCGGAGAGCTCAAGAACCTGGAACCCGGCACCCCGGAGCACGCCCGCGTACGCGCGGCGCTGATCGAGGCGAATCTCCCCCTGGTGCGGTACGCCGCCGCGCGCTTCCGCAGCCGCAACGAGCCGATGGAGGACGTCGTCCAGGTCGGCACGATCGGCCTGATCAACGCCATCGACCGGTTCGACCCCGAACGCGGCGTCCAGTTCCCCACCTTCGCGATGCCGACCGTCGTCGGCGAGATCAAGCGGTACTTCCGGGACAACGTGCGGACCGTCCACGTCCCGCGCCGACTGCACGAGCTCTGGGTCCAGGTCACCGGCGCCACCGAGGACCTGACGACCGCTCACGGCCGCTCACCCACCACCGCGGAGATCGCCGAGCGGCTGAGGATCTCCGAGGACGAGGTGCTCGCCTGCATCGAGGCGGGGCGCTCCTACCACGCGACATCACTGGAGGCCGCCCAGGAGGGCGACGGACTGCCGGGCCTGCTGGACCGACTCGGCTACGAGGACCCGGCCCTCGCCGGGGTCGAACACCGCGATCTGGTCCGGCATCTGCTCGTACAGCTGCCCGAGCGCGAGCAGCGCATCCTGCTGCTGCGCTACTACAGCAATCTGACGCAGTCGCAGATCAGCGCGGAACTGGGGGTCTCCCAGATGCATGTGTCAAGGCTCCTGGCCCGTAGTTTCGCCCGGCTTCGATCCGCAAACAGGATCGAGGCGTAACCGGAACGGGTAGATCACTCGAAGTCCGGTTCGGGCGGGCGTAAATGCCACACACCCCCTGTTAACTGCGCAGACGCCACAAAGACTTGTCGACATGTCACTACAGCGTGTTGCCGACATGTGACATTCTGCGGGAACCGCGTTTGCCGTGGCCTCGCCTCCGGTATTCAGGTGGAGGCTGCGTTCCTCCGATGGTCGCGGCTCAACGCGACCGTCCGCGACCTCAAGGGGGTGGCATGTCCGCAGAACAGGGCAGCTCGAAGGTGCTCACGCTCACGAAGAGCGCACCCGCACCCGTTGTGCTCACCAGCTCGCCGGAAGCCATCGACACCCGCACTCTGTCCCGCTCCCTGTTCCTGCGGCTCGCCGCGCTGGGGCCCGCACCGGGCCCCGACGGAACGGACAGTCCGGAGCGTGCCTACGTCCGGGACACACTCATCGAGCTCAACCTCCCGTTGGTGCGGTACGCCGCGGCGCGGTTCCGCAGCCGCAACGAGCCGATGGAGGACATCGTCCAGGTCGGCACGATCGGCCTGATCAAGGCGATCGACCGGTTCGACTGCGAACGGGGCGTGGAATTCCCGACGTTCGCGATGCCGACCGTCGTGGGGGAGATCAAACGCTTCTTCCGTGACACCTCATGGTCGGTGCGTGTGCCGCGCCGGCTCCAGGAGCTGCGGCTCGCGCTGACCAAGACCAGCGACGAGCTCGCCCAGAAGCTGGACCGCTCGCCGACCGTGCCCGAGCTGGCCAAGGCGCTCGGCGTCTCCGAGGAGGACGTGGTCGACGGCCTGGCCGTCGGCAACGCGTACACCGCCTCCTCGCTGGACTCGCCCTCTCCCGAGGACGACGGCGGCGAGGGCTCGCTCGCGGACCGGCTGGGATACGAGGACTCGGCGCTGGAGGGCGTCGAGTACCGCGAATCGCTCAAGCCGCTGCTCGCCAAGCTCCCGCCGCGCGAGCGCCAGATCATCATGCTGCGGTTCTTCGCCAACATGACGCAGTCCCAGATCGGCGAGGAGGTCGGCATCTCGCAGATGCATGTCTCGCGCCTGCTGACCCGTACGCTCGCCCAGCTCAGGGAAGGGCTCATCGCCGACTGACCGCCCGTGGAACGCCGCACCGTGGCACGAGGGTTCCGATTTGACGGACCGTCAGCCACACTGGCGCGATGCGACGTCAGATACTCGACTCGACCGGCCGCCGGGGCACCTTGATCGCCGCCTCGGCGGCCGTGCTGTGTCTGGGCGGCGCGCTGGCCGCCTGTGCCGACGGTACGGCGGACGACGGCTATGTGGCGATCGGCGCGGCGGGCGCGGGCCCCGAGAGAGTGCCGTCGGGGGCGGGGGCTCCCTCGGGGAAGGTGACGCTGGTACCGCTGGACAGGGGCGGCGCGGGCAGCGGGAGTGCCGCGGGCCCGGCCGACGGCGGCGGGTCTTCGCCGACCGCCTCCGCCAGCGGCGAGGGCTCAGGGGGTACGGGCGCCGAGGGCAGCGGGGCCGCCCGGTCGCCCGGCGCAGAAGGCGGCTCCGGCGGCGCGGTCGGCAGCACGGGCGGTACTGGCGGTACAGGTGGCGCAGGCGGTACGAGCGGCTCCGGCGGCGCGGGTGTCCCCGACAGCCCGGGAAGCGGTTCCACAGCCCCCGCAACCCCGTCGGCACCCGGCCCCACCGCGCCCGCCGAGCCTGCCGTGCTGGTGGTGGGCGCCCCGGAGCGGGCGGCCGCGGACCAGCGCTGGTGCGAGAAGGTGACCGTGGAGTTCCGTAACACCGGAGGATCACCGGCGGGCCCGGGGACCGTCACCTTCGCCACACACATCATCGGCGCGCTGGGGATCGACTGGGCGACCATCGAGTCGTCCGCGCCGCTGCCCGCGCCGATCGATGCGGGAGCGGCGCGGACGAAGACGTACACCGTCTGCGTGGACGCCTGGCGGGTGCCCCTGGGGATGCATGTCGAGACCCGGGACGTCACCGCCGTATTGAAGTGACGGGTGGAGGCGAGAGGTAGAGAGGAGCCGGTCAGCCGAGCGCGAGCCAGGCGACCGCCCCGAGGACGACGATCACCGCGACGACGGTGACGATCACCCCGGTCTTCGATCCGGACGGGGCGGCCGGCTGCTGCCGACGCTGCGGCTCGCCCTCGTCGACGAAGGCGCGGAACATCTGGGTGCTGCCGGCCGGGTCGTTGTTGCCCTCGGGGCCCTGCGGGGCGTGGGGGTTGTGTGCCATGGGCCAGGACCCTAGCGAACTCGGCGTCAAGGCCCAACCCCCGGGTCGGTGAAGGGCCGTGGCCGGAGCCGGTGAGCCGGTGAAGAAACGGGGAGGGACCGGGAAGGAGCGGGGAAGCAACAGGGGAGGAGCCGCGGGCACCGGAACCGACACCCGATCGCCTCATCTGTGGCACGGGACACACCAGGCACAATCCACACCCCACACGCTGGGCCTTTGACCCGAACCCTACGCAGCCTTTTGCGTTCCTTTACTTATGCAAGCCCCATTTCGTTTGCCTTCAGCAACCAACGGCTTCTATGGTTGCCCTAAGCAACAAGATGAACCTGTGAGATGTCTGGGGGGCCCGTGGCCGTACGAAGTCAGTACGAGGAGCTGGCCCGGCAGCTCAGCGCCATCGGGTCCGTCAAGCGGGGTCTCACCCGCTTGCTGCCCGCCGAGTGCCCTGCCGGCTCCGCCGCCGTACTCTCGCTCCTCCGTGAGCACGGTGAGATGCGGATCAGCAGGCTGGCCGAACTGATGGCCATCGACATGTCCGTGACCAGCCGTCATGTCGCCCATGTGGCGGAGCACGGCTGGATCGAGCGGTTCCCGGACCCGGCGGACAAGCGGTCCCGCATCCTGCGGCTGACCCCCGCCGGACGCGAGCTGCTCGGTGATCTGAACCAACGGGTCACCGAGATGTTCGTCCACAACCTCTCCGACTGGTCCGACGACGAGGTCGGACAACTGAACACGCTGTTGGCCCGGCTGCGCGACAGTTTCGCCTGCCGCGGCCCCGCCGGGTGCGCCCCCGGAAAACACCCGGGCGACTGCCGTACCCGACCCGCCGACAGCCACAACGACTCGTACACCCGTACACCTGTGTAACAGAAGCAAAGACAAGGAACTCAATGGCTACGACCACACCAACCGGTGTGCGGGGCGGCCACGCCAAGCACGGGGGATCATCCGATTCCGTGTCCGGCGCGCCGATGACACACCGGCAGATCATGGAAGCGCTCACCGGGCTGCTGCTCGGCATGTTCGTCGCGATTCTGTCGTCCACCGTGGTTTCCAACGCCCTGCCGGAGATCATTTCCGACCTCGGCGGCGGTCAGAGCGCCTACACCTGGGTCGTCACGGCCTCGCTGCTGGCCATGACCGCCACGACCCCGCTGTGGGGCAAGCTCTCCGACCTGTTCAGCAAGAAGCTGCTGGTCCAGATAGCCCTGATCATCTACGTCGCCGGATCGGTCGTCGCCGGTCTGTCGACCAGCAGCGGCATGCTGATCGCCTGCCGTGTCGTCCAGGGCATCGGCGTCGGCGGCCTCTCCGCCCTCGCGCAGATCGTGATGGCCGCGATGATCGCCCCGCGTGAGCGCGGTCGCTACAGCGGCTACCTCGGCGCGGTCTTCGCCGTCGCCACCGTCGGCGGCCCGCTGCTCGGCGGTGTCATCACGGACACCAGCTGGATGGGCTGGCGCTGGTGCTTCTACGTCGGTGTGCCGTTCGCGGTCATCGCGCTGATCGTGCTCCAGAAGACCCTGAAGCTCCCGGTCGTCAAGCGTGAGGTCAAGGTCGACTGGACCGGCGCCTTCTTCATCAGCGCCGCCGTCTCGCTGCTGCTCCTCTGGGTGACCTTCGCGGGCGACAAGTACGACTGGATGTCCTGGCAGACCGGCGTGATGCTCGCGGGCTCCCTGGTCCTCGCCCTGCTCTTCGTCTTCACCGAGTCCCGGGCCAGCGAGCCGATCATCCCGCTGCGCCTCTTCCGCAACCGCACCATCACGCTGGCCTCGGTCGCCTCGCTGTTCGTCGGTATCGCGATGTTCGCGGGCACCGTCTTCTTCAGCCAGTACTTCCAGCTGGCGCGCGGCAAGTCGCCGACGATGTCCGGCGTCATGACGATCCCGATGATCGCCGGTCTGTTCCTCTCGTCGACCGTCTCCGGCCAGATCATCACCAAGACGGGCCGCTGGAAGGCCTGGCTGGTCAGCGGCGGCTTCCTGGTCACCGCCGGGCTCGGGATGCTCGGCACGATCCGGTACGACACGACGTACTGGCACATCGCGGTCTTCATGTTCGTGATGGGGCTCGGCATCGGCATGATGATGCAGAACCTGGTGCTCGCCACGCAGAACCAGGTCGCCCCGTCCGACCTCGGCTCGGCGAGCTCCGTCGTCACCTTCTTCCGTTCGCTCGGTGGTGCGATCGGCGTCTCGGCGCTGGGCGCCGTCATGGCGAACCGCGTCACCCACTACGTCAAGGACGGACTCGCGGACCTCGGTCCGAAGGGCGCGGCCATGGGCCACGGCGGCACCGGCGGCGGGGGCATCCCCGACCTGGACAAGCTGCCCGCGCCGTTCCGTACGGTCGTGGAGAGCGCCTATGGGCACGGTGTCGGCGATGTCTTCCTGTACGCCGCTCCGGCCGCGCTGATCGCCTTCCTGGTCACGATCTTCATCAAGGAGGTCGCGCTGAAGACGAACGCCGCGAACGACGCCCCGGCCGAGGCCCCCGTCGCGGAGCCGGTAAAGGCTCCTGAGGCCGTTCACGCGCTGATCTCCCAGGCAGCGGCCCAGGCCGCCCCGGCCGCTGTCGCCTCGGCCTCTTCGGCCTCCTCGGCCGATGGCCTGGAAGCCCCGGTGGCCACTGTGCAGGGCACAGCCGTGCACGGTGTGGTGCGCGACGCCGAGGGCGCACCTGTCGCCCAGGCCGCCGTCACGCTGATCTCGCTGTCCGGCAAGCAGTTGGGACGCTCCGTCGCCCAGGCCGACGGCAGCTACGGTCTGGACGCGCCGGGCTCCGGCAGCTACGTCCTGATCGCATCCGCCGACGGCTTCCAGCCGCAGGCGTCCACGGTGGTCGTCGGTGACGAGCCGCTCCCGTACGACATCCTGCTCTCCGGTACGAGCGGCCTGGCCGGGATCGTGCGGACCGCCGAGACCGCCGCGCCGGTCGAGGGTGCCGTGGTCATCGTGACCGATGTGCGCGGCGATGTGCTGGCCACCGGCAAGTCCGGTGAGACGGGCGAGTTCACCTTCGGTGAGCTGGTTCCCGGTTCGGTGACCGTCGCGGTGAACGCCGCCGGGTTCCGTCCGCTGGCGCTGCCGGTGGAGATCGGCGGCCAGGGCGTCACCCGGATCGAGGCCGCACTGCAGTCCGGCGCGCTGGTGCAGGGCGTCGTGCGGGCCGGCGCCGACCGGCGGCCGCTGCCGGACGCCCGGGTCACGCTGGTCGACGCGGCGGGCAATGTGGTCGCCACCTCGATGACCGGGGAGGACGGGGCGTACGCCTTCGCCGACCTGGACGCGGGCGAGTACTCGGTCATCGCGACCGGCTATCCGCCGGTGGCCGGCGCGCTGACCGTGGCCGGTCGCGGGGTCGACGGCCACGACATCGAGCTCGCCCACCCCGGCGAGTAATCACAGACCCCTGGCGGGTGGGCGTTTCGAGCGGAGACGCTGTACCGGCCGGTGGAAATGGGCCCCGGTGGCGGGGACGGCAGGCAGGGGACGGCCTGCCGTCCCCGCCCCGGGGCCCGACTCATCGAGTCGTTGAGCAAGGAGAGAAAACGGGATGGGACTTCGCGCACAGGTACGGACGCGGGACGGCTGGGCGGTCCAGCACGCGGTCGTGACGGTGACCGACATGACCGGCACCCAGGTGCTGCGGGCCGCCGCCGACGAGGACGGGGCGGTGCGGACCGACACTCCCCTGCAGGCCGGCGCGTACACCGTGATCGTCACCGCGGTCGGGTACGCCCCCGCCGCCTCCACCGCCCTCGTCACGGCGAGCGGCCGGGTCGAGGCCGGCACGGTGGTGCTGGCCCGCCAGGGCGGCGTGGAGCTGCCGCCGCCGGGCGCCTGGTCGCTGGACCCGGCGCACTCCTCGGTGGGCGCGGTCGCGCAGCACCTGGGGATCTCCAGCGTGCACGGCCGGTTCACCGAGTTCGGTGGCCGGATCGAGATCGCGCAGGACGTCGAGCGGTCCCGGGTCGACGCCGTCATCGGGGCGGCCAGCATCGACACCGGAAACGGCATGCGCGACAAGCACCTGCGCTCGCCGGACTTCCTGGACTCGGACCGGTTCCCGGAGATCACGTACCGCTCGAACGGACTGACCCCGGCGGGCCCGGACCGCTGGCTGGTCCACGGCGAGCTGACGATGCACGGCATCGTGCGCCCGGTCGGCCTGAACCTGAACTACCTCGGGACGGGCCCGGACCCGTGGGGCGGGGTGCGTGCGGCCTTCAGCGCCACGGCGGAGCTGCGCCGCGAGGACTTCGCCATGAACTACAACCAGGTGGTCCAGGCGGGCATCTCGGCGATCGGGACGACGCTGCGGGTGGAGCTGGACATCCAGGCCGTGCAGGGTGAGTCCCTGCCGTCGTAGTCTGCGGACATGGCACCCAACATCGCGACGAACACCGCCGTGGAGCTCGATGAGCTGCTGGCGTTCGTACGGCCCAGGCACCGGGCGATCCTGCTGACCACCCGGTCCGACGGCCGCCCCCAGGGCTCCCCGCTGACCTGCGGCGTCGACGACTCCGGCCGGATCGTCGTCTCGACCTACCCCGAACGGGCCAAGACCCGCAACGCGAAGCGGGACGAGCGCGTCAGCGTGATCGTCCTGTCCGACGACTGGGACGGGCCGTGGGTGCAGATCGACGGCTCGGCCGAGGTGATCGACTCACCGGATTCGGTCGAGCCGCTCGTCGAGTACTTCCGGAACATCTCGGGCGAGCACCCGGACTGGGACGAGTACCGGGCGGCAATGGTGAAGCAGGGGAAGTCGATCATCCGGATCACCCCGGAGCGGTGGAGCCCCATCGCCACGGGCGGATTCCCCGCCCACCTGGCGCCCGGCAACTGACCGCTGTCCCAGCAATGAGTGAGAACGTTCCGGCGCCGGGTCTGCTCGCGCGGGCCCGGCTGCTGGCCGCACCGACGGTGGACGCCTTCGTCGTTGGCGAACTGGGCCGGATCACCGGCCGCCCCGTCGAACAGGGTTTCTCCGGCGCAGCGCCGCAGGAGCCCTTCATCTGTGTCGGGGCCGCGCTGCCGGACGCGCTGCGGGGCGGGAATCTGGTGTGGTTCCACAGCGTGAACGCCGGTACGGACGCCCTGCTGGCCGCCGGGCCGTGGCCGCCCGGCGCACTGCTCACCCGGACGGTGGGCCGCATGGGGGAGCGGATCGCCCAGTACGTGCTGGCCTGGGTGCTCGCCGACTGCCAGTCCGTCCCCGAGTTCGCCGCCCAGCACGCACGGGCGGAGTGGCGCCGTATCCCCTCCGAACTCGCCGCCGGGCAGACCGCCGTGATCTACGGGACCGGTCGCATCGGCTCGGCCGTCGCCATCCTGCTGCGGGCGTGCGGCATCCGGACCGTGGGCGTCGGGCGCGGGGCGGTCCGTACGGATGCGGCACCGGCGGGCTTCGACCGGGTCGTCGCGGCGGACGACGACGCACGGCCGCTCGCCGGGGCGCGGTGGGTGGTCTCCACGCTGCCGCTGACCCCCGCGACGGACGGTTTCTTCGGTACGGACCGCTTCGCGGGCATGGGCGGCGCCGCGTTCATCAACGTCGGCCGGGGCGCGACTGTGGACATGCGGGCGCTGGAGGCCGCGCTGCACTCCGGTGCGGTGGGGCGCGCGGTACTCGACGTACTGCCCGAGGAGCCCGCAGCGCCCGGCGGCCGGTGCTGGCAGCTGCCCCGTACGGTGATCACCTCGCACTCCGCGGGCATCACGGCGGACGAGGACATCGTCACCGACTTCACCGCGTGCTGGGAGGCGATGGCGCGGGGGCGGGTGCCGGAGACGGCCGTGGATGTGGGGCGCGGGTACTGAGGGGACGGACGAGGCCTCAGCGGTCCCGCATCGCCTCGATGCCGGCGATCAGCAGGTCCAGGGCGAAGGTGAAGTCCCGCTCGCGCATCTCCTCGACCGTGTCGCCGCCCCGCGCGTCCATCAGGTCCTGCGAGGACTCGACGATCCCGCGGAGCTGCGGCTGGGACCGGATGGTCCCCAACGCCTGCTGGAAGAACTCGTCCTGGCTGATCCCCGACTCCCTGCTGCGCTGCACGAAGTGGGCCTCGATGGTGCCGAATCCGTACACGAACTGGAAGACCGCGGAGAGCGCGCCCGTCTGCTGGTGCAGCGGAAGCCCCGTCGCCCGGATCACGTCCTGCATGGCGTGCGAGAACAGCATCGAGTACGGGCCCATGTTGAGGAAGTGACCGGCGAGCGGCGAAACCCAGCCATGCCGGACCAGCAATTCACGGTAGGAGACGGCGAGTTCGCGCAGGCGCTCGTGCCAGTGCGCGTCCTGCCCGGGGGGCGCGATCTCGCTGTAGACCGAGTCGAGGGCCAGCTCCAGCAGATCGTCCTTGGTGTCCACGTACCAGTAGAGGGACATCGCGGTGACGTCCAGCTCGGCCGCGAGCCGACGCATGGAGAACTTGGCGAGGCCCTCGGCGTCCAGCAGCCGGACGGTGGCCGCGGTGATCCTTTCCCGGTCGAGACCGGCCGGCTGGTCCGATCTGCGGGTGCGCGCCGGTGCCCGCTGGTCCAGCCACACACTGGTCCTGGCAGGGTTCTTCACACGGTCGGCCGCGGACACCATGGCGCTCTCTCCTCGTCTTGCCGGCGGGACGGACCGGACGGCGTACCCGTGCGCGTGAAGCGGATTCGTACGGTCCGATGCGCCCCGCCTCGATGCTATGCCGCTGCCGCCGTCCCGGCCGAGTCCGCCCGGGCAGATTCTGCCCGTTCCGCGCGCCGCAGAAGCACCGCTGCCAGCAGTCCGCCGGCCAGCACCGCCACCGCTCCGACCAGCTGACTGGTCTCCAGCCCCGACGCGAAGGCGTCCGTGATCCGTGCCCGCTCGCCGTCACCCGTGGCCGCGGCCAGTGCGGCGGGCAGCGAGGCGGCCCCGACGGCCGCGGGCACGAGCGCCGCGAACCGGGAGTTGAGCACCGCGCCGAGGACGGCGACCCCCAGACCGTTGCCGAACTCGGCGAGCGTGCCGTTGACCCCGGCGCCCACGCCCGCCTTCTCCGGCGGAATGGCGCTCATGATCGCGTTGGCCATGGCGGGCATGGCGAGCGCGATGCCCGCGCCCATCACGACCAGGCCGAGCAGCATGCCGCCGTAGCCGTTGCCGCCGAGCAGCGCGACCGCGGCGAGACCCGCGGCCAGCAGGCCCATCCCGGCCGCGATGGTGGCGGGCGTGCCCAGCCTGGGCACCAGCCTGGCGCCCAGTCCGGTGAGGTTGAGCGCGACGACGCTCAGCGCCAGCGGAGCCGTACGCAGACCGGCCTCCAGCGGCCCGTAGCCGAGGACGAACTGGAGCTGCTGGGTGAGCAGGAAGAGCGAGCCGCCCATCCCGAACGCGACCAGGATCGCGCCCGCGACCGCCCCGATGAACCTCTGATTGCGGAAGAAGTGCATGTCCAGCATCGGGTACGGGATGTGCAGCTCCCACAGCGCGAATCCGGTGAGGACGGCGACCCCGACGAAGGCGGTCAGCATCACCCGGCCCGACGTCCAGCCGTGCCCGGGGCCGGAGATGATCGCGTACACGACGGATGCCATGCCGATGGTGGAGAGCAGCGCGCCGAGCAGATCGGGGCGCTCGCCCCCGGGGTTCTTGGACTCCGGGACGAGCCGGGCGACGGCGGCCAGACCGATGACCGCGACCGGGATGTTGATCAGGAAGATCGCGCCCCACCAGAAGTGGTCGAGCATCACTCCGCCGATCAGGGGTCCGACGGCGAAGCCCAGCGAGCTGACGGTCGACCAGATGCCGATCGCCTTGATCCGCTCGGCGTCGTCGAAGATCTGCACGACGACGGCCAGGGTCGTCGTCATCAGCAGCGCACCGCCGATGCCCATGCCCGCGCGGGCGGCGATCAGCTGTGTGGACGACTGGGCCAGTCCGGCCACCAGCGAACCGATGCCGAACAGGGCGAGCCCCGCGATCAGCATTTTCTTGCGGCCGTAGCGGTCGGCGGAGCTGCCGGCCGTGAGCAGCAGGCCCGACTGGACCAGCGAATAGGCGTTGATCATCCACTGCACATCGGCGGTGGAGGCGTCCAGCTCCCGGGTGAGGGAGGGGATCGCGACGTTGAGAACGGTGTTGTCGAGCAGCACGGTGAGCTGGGCGAGACAGATGACGCCGAGGATCAGCCAGCGCTGCGGGTGGCTCGGTGACGTGAGGCGGTTCTGCCCGGGGGCGGTCGCCGTCATGCGGACTCCTGATGCCTTATACAGTGTACGAGAACGAGACGTACACCGTATAGCCATCCCCCATACGCTGTACAACCCTTTTCCGCGCGGTACCGTGCTCGCCGCTGATCCGACAAGGGCTGGAGTGGTATGTCACTGCGTCGTCGTACGGTGCAAGTGCTCGTCGCGGCAGGTCTGTCGGGGAGCGCCCTCGTGCCTCCCGCGGCGGCCGCCGGACAGGGTCAAGCGGTGCCGCTGCGCGTGGCCACGTACAACATCCATGCGGGCGCCGGCATGGACAACGTCTTCGATCTCGACCGGCAGACGGCCGAGCTGCGCTCGCTGGACGCCGATGTGATCGGGCTCCAGGAGGTCGATGTCCACTGGGGCACCCGCAGCGAGTGGCGCGATCTGGCGGCCGAGCTGGCCGAGCGGCTGCGGATGCACATCTCGTTCGCGCCGATATACAGCCTCGATCCGGAGACTCCCGGTGCGCCCCGGCGCGAGTTCGGGGTCGCGGTGCTGTCCAGGTACCGGATCGTGAGAGCCGAGAACCACGAGATCACCCGGCTCTCCACCCAGGTCCCGAACCCGGTCCCGGCCCCCGCGCCCGGCTTCGGAGAGGCGGTCCTGCGGGTGAAGGGGCTGCCCGTGCATGTGTATGTGACGCATCTCGACTACCGCGCCGACCCGTCCGTACGGACCGCCCAGGTCGCCGACACCCGCCGGGTCATGGCCGAGGACCGGGCGCCGGGGCGGCAGAAGGTGCGGCAGATCCTGCTCGGCGACTTCAACGCGGCACCGGCCGCTCCCGAACTCGCCCCGCTGTGGCAGGAGCTGACGGACATCGAGCCGGGCGGGCCGACGTACCCGGCGCAGGATCCGGTGCAGCGGATCGACTACGTGGCGGTGTCGAAGGATTCCGTACGGGTACGCCACGCGGCGGTGGCCGAGACTCTTGCCTCGGACCACCGCCCGGTTGTCGCGGATCTGCTGCTGCGGCGCTGAGTGCTATGCGCCGCTCTTCGGCTGCGTCAGGTCGTAGAAGGTGGCGCTGCCGGCCGTGACCTCCTCGAAGTTCGCCTCCACCCATGAGGAGATCTGCGACGAGGTGCCGCTGCCGCCGGCCATTCCGCCTCCGCCCATGCCGCCTGTTCCGCTCGCGATGAAGTAGTGGATTCTGCCGTCCTCGACGTACTTCTTGAACTGGGAGAGCGTCGGGGACGGGTCACTGCCGTTGAAGCCGCCGATCGCCATCACCGGGTATCCGGTGGCGAGTTGGTAGCTCGCGGCGTTCTGCGATCCGATGGCGGCGGCGGACCAGGTGTAGTCCCCGGCGTTCTTCTCCAGGAGCTTCTCGGCCTCGGCGCTGACGGACGAGCCGTTGAGCAGACCGCCCATGCCGCCGCCGGGGGCGCCGCCTCCCGGGGTGCCGCTCTCGCCCATGCCGCCGGGTGCGGTGCCGGTGGCGGGGCCTGCGCCCGCGCCTGCCCCCATGCCTGCGCCTGTGCCGGGCATGGCTCCCGGCTGCCGGCCGTTCTGCTGGTTGCCCTGGCCGGGAGGCCGCATTCCGCCGGCCGTGCCACCGCCACCGGGACCGCCGGGTCCCCCATCGCCACCGCCCCGGCCGCCGCCACCCGGGCCGCCCATGGAGCTGGCGCCGGACGGTCCTGCCGTCACGATCGAGCCCTGATGCCCGGTGTTCAGCGTGCTGAGGGTGTACGCCGTCGGCCCCGCCAGCGACGCGGCCAGGCTCACCCCCACCGCCGCGAGCGCCAGTCGACGCCCGAGACGCGCGACGAGCAGCAGCCCCGCCGCCCCGGCCAGACCGCCGATGAGGACGGCCCAGCGCAGCCACGGCACATAATCCGGGGTGCGCCCCAGCAGGACGTACGACCAGAGCGCGGTCACCGCGACCGTGACGCCGAGCGCGCCGCCTGCCCACCACCTGGCCCGTTCCTCCCACAGGACCGTGGCGCCCATGCCGACGAGCGCCGCGAGATACGGCGCCAGGGCAACCGTGTAGTACTGGTGGAAGATCCCGGCCATGAAGCTGAAGACGACCGCCGTCATCAGCAGCGAACCGCCCCAGGCGAGGAACGCCGCGCGGGCCGTGTCGGTCCGCCCGGCCCGCCAGGTCAGCCAGACGCCCGCGACGAGCAGGATCAGCGCGGCGGGCAGCAGCCAGGAGATCTGGCCGCCGATCTCGGAGTTGAACATCCGGCCGATGCCGGAATCCCCCCACTGACCACCGGCTCCACCGCCACCACCGCCGCCTCCTCCGACGCTGCCGGTCTCGTCGCCGTTGATCCGGCCGAGGCCGTTGTAGCCGAAGGTCAGCTCCAGGAAGGAGTTGTTCTGCGAACCGCCGATGTACGGACGCGAGGAGGCGGGCCACAGCTCGACGATCGCCACCCACCAGCCGCCCGCGACGACCATCGCCAGGGCCGCCAGCCCGAGTTGGCCCAGCCGCTTGCGTACGGAGACCGGCGCGAACACCGCGTACAGCACGGCCAGCGGCGGCAGGATCAGGAACGCCTGCAGGGTCTTGGACAGGAACGCGAGACCGACCGCGACACCCGCCCACACCAGCCACGTGGTCCGGCCCTTCTCCATCGCGCGCAGCACGCAGTAGACGGTGACGGTCATCAGCAGCGCCAGCAGCGCGTCCGGGTTGTTGAAGCGGAACATCAGCGCGGCGACGGGCGTCAGCGCGAACACCGCCATCGCGATCAGCCCGGCGGCGGCGCTGAAGCGGCGGCGGACGGCCGCGTACAGCACCCCGGCCGTGGCCACCCCCATCAGCACCTGCGGAACGAGGATCGCCCATGAGCTGAGGCCGAAGATCCGCACCGACAGGGCCATCGGCCAGAGCGTCGCAGGGGGCTTGTCGACCGTGATCGCGTTCGCCGCGTCCAACGAGCCGAAGAAGAAGGCCTTCCAGCTCCGGCTGCCCGCCTGGACGGCCGCGGAGTAGAAGGAGTTGGCGTAACCGGAGGCACTGAGGTTCCACAGGTACGCGAGCGCGATGACCAGCAGCAGGGTGAGGAAGGCGGGCCGGGTCCAGCGCGGGTCCTCGGGCCTGCCCCGCCACAGCCGGTGCGTCAGGGGTGTGTTCGGGCGCGCGTGGCCTGCGGCCGGTGTCGGTGGCGGGGGCGTCGGCGCATCCGGCGGGGCCGGAAGGTGGTCGGGATGCAGCGTGGTCATCGGACGTTCCCCAGTTCGTGGTGAGTGTCATCGGCGCGCCCGGCCGAGGCGGGAGCCGCGGAGGCCGCCGGCCCCCCGGAGGCCCGGTCCGGGAAGACCCAGGCACGGAAGAGCAGGAACCGCAGCACCGTCGCCGCGAGGTTGGCCGCGATCAGTACGGCGAGTTCCGTGCCGTGCGACGGCGATCCGGACGCCGCCCCCAGTGCGGCCAGCGAGCCGCTGGTCAGGGCGAGACCGATGGCGAAGACCACAAGGCCCTGCGCCTGGTGGCGTACGGCTCCGCCCCTGCCGCGTACGCCGAAGGTGAGCCTCCGGTTGGCTGCCGTATTGGCGACGGCCGACACCAGCAGCGCGCCGCCGTTGGCGATCTGCGGGCCGACTCCCAGCCGGAAGAGCGAGTACAGGGCGAGGTAGAAGAGGGTGGAGAGCGCGCCGACGACGCAGAATCCGACGAGCTGGCGGGCCAGGCCGCGCGGCACCCCGCTCAGCGCGCGGTCGCGCGGATCGTCTCCGAAGGGCCTCGCCAGCCGGTCCAGCGGCAGTGCGCCGACCGCCAGCGCCCGTCCCACCCGCCACACGCCCTTCAGGTCATCGGTCGCGGTCCGCACGATGTGGACGGTGGAGTCCGGGTCGTCGACCCAGTCGACCGGCACCTCGTGGATGCGCAGCCCGGCGCGCTCGGCGAGCACCAGCATCTCGGTGTCGAAGAACCACCCCGTGTCCTCGACCATCGGCAGCAGCCGCTGCGCGACCTCGCGCCGGATGGCCTTGAACCCGCACTGCGCGTCACTGAACCGCGCGGCCAGCGACGAGCGGAGGATGAGGTTGTAGGCCCGCGAGATGAACTCCCGCTTCGACCCGCGCACCACCCGCGAGCTACGGGCCAGCCGTGAGCCGATCGCCAGGTCGGAGTGGCCGGAGATCAGCGGTGCGACCAGCGGCAGCAGCGCGTTGAGGTCGGTGGACAGGTCGACGTCCATGTACGCCAGGACCGGAGCGTCCGAGTGCGACCAGACGGTACGCAGCGCCCGCCCGCGGCCCTTCTCCTCCAGCCGGTAGGACCGCACCCGCGGCAGCGCCGCCGCGAGCCGGGCCGCGACCTGCGGTGTCCGGTCGGTGCTCGCGTTGTCCGCGACAGTGATCCGGAAGGCGTAGGGGAAGGTGCGCGCCAGATGGTCGTGCAGGCGCAGCACACACGGTTCGAGGTCCTTCTCCTCGTTGTAGACGGGTACGACCACATCGAGTACGGGTGGGCCTGCCCCATCGGCCGCTCCGGCGAGGAGGTGGTCCCGGGCCGGCAGGGTGCTCCAGGGAGTGTCGGTTCGCATGCCGTCGACACTCGCCAACCCCGCTGTCACGCCGGTGTGCTGAGCCTGTCCCCCCGCTGTGAGTGCGGCAGGGTGTGCGCCGCTGCGGGCAGATGCACGGCGAACACCGTGCGTCCCGGGACCGAGGACACCTCCACCCGGCCGCCGTGTGCGGCGACGACGGCCTGCACGATGGCGAGCCCGAGCCCGGTGGAGCCCGCGCCGCGGGAGCGCGAGGCGTCGCCGCGCGCGAACCGTTCGAAGACATGCGGCAGCAGCTGGGGCGGGATGCCGGGCCCGTCGTCCTCGACCTCCAGCGTCACCCAGGGGTGGCCCGCCGCGGCCCGCACCCGCACCCGCACGGTGACGGTGGTACCGGACGGGGTGTGCGTACGGGCGTTCGCCAGCAGGTTGACCAGCACCTGATGGAGCCGGGTCGGATCGCCGTGCACGGTCGCGGGCTCGTCCGGCAGATTGAGGCGCCAGTGGTGCCCCCGCTGCCCCCGCTCCCCGGCGGCTCGGGCATCGCTCACCGCGTCGACGACGACCGGGGAGAGATCGGTGCTCTCGTGACGGAGCGGGCGTCCGGCGTCCAGCCGGGCGAGCAGCAGCAGATCCTCCACCATGCCCGTCATCCGCTCCGCCTCGGACTCGATCCGCCCCAGGGCGTGCCGGGTGTCGGGGCCGGTCTCCTCGCGGCCGCGCCGGGTCAGTTCGGCGTAACCGCGGATCGAGGCCAGCGGGGTGCGCAGCTCATGGCTGGCGTCCGCGACGAACTGGCGTACCCGCGTCTCGCTCTCCTGGCGCACCTCCAGCGCCGAACCGACATGGCCCAGCATCCGGTTGAGCGCCGCGCCCACCTGCCCGACCTCGGTCCGCGGATCGGCCTCGGCCTCCGGGACCCGCTCCAGGGGGGCCACCTCGCCGCTGTGCAGGGGGAGTTCGGATACCCGGGTCGCGGTCGCGGCGACCCGGCGCAGTGGCCGCAGCGCGACACCGACCATGGCGGCGCCCGCGATACCGGCCGCGATCAGTCCCGCGCCGGTGACACAGACCTCGACGAGGATCAGGGTGGTGAGGGCGGAGCGCACCTCCGCGGCGGGGATGCCGACGAGGATCGTCGTCCCGTGCAGACCGGCGACGGCCTCCACCCGGCCGGTACCGAGCCCGGGCAGGTCGATGCTCCGCGCCCCGCCGCCGACGGGCGTGTCCGCGGCTTCCAGGGCGCTCTGCTGGGCGCCGGTCATCGGCTGCCCGCTGTCCTCGGTCCCCTGGTCCGGCGTGGCGGCGCTGTCCACGACCACCCTCGACACCGTGACCGAGCCGCCGTCGGACAGAACGGCCCCGAACGCGCCGACGGGCAGCCCGCGCGCGTCGACGAAGGCCAGCGGGTCGTCGCTCTGCGGCACGCCGCCGGGCATCGGTCCCGCGCCGCCGCCCGGCGGCTTCGAGGCCCGCATGGCGATGGTGTGCAGCTGGTCGTCGAGCTTGCCGTACATGTAGCTGCGGTAGGCGATGGTCGTGACCGAGCCGATGACCGCGGCGACCACGGCGATGAGCGCCACCGCCGAGACCACGAGCCGGGTCCGCAGCGTCCACGGACCCCGCCGCCTCCGGTTCACGCGGCTACTCCCCGGGCTTGATGAGATATCCCGCCCCGCGCCGGGTGTGGATCATCGGCGACCGTCCGGCGTCGATCTTCTTGCGCAGATACGAGATGTACAGCTCGACGACGTTCGCCTGCCCGCCGAAGTCGTAGTTCCACACCCGGTCCAGGATCTGCGCCTTGCTCAGCACCCGCCGGGGATTGCGCATCAGGAAGCGCAGCAGCTCGAACTCGGTCGCCGTGAGATGGATGGACGTCCCGCCCCGGCTCACCTCGTGGCTGTCCTCGTCGAGCATCAGATCGCCGACGACGAGCGTCGACTCGCTGCGCACGGCCGTCGTACCGGAGCGCCGGATCAGCCCGCGCAGCCGCGCCACGACCTCCTCCAGGCTGAACGGCTTGGTGACGTAGTCGTCGCCGCCCGCCGTGAGCCCGGCGATCCGGTCCTCCACGGCGTCGCGCGCGGTCAGGAACAGCACGGGGACCTCGGAGAGCTCTCGCCGCAGTCGGCCGAGCACGGCGAACCCGTCCGTGTCGGGCAGCATCACATCGAGGATCACGGCGTCGGGCCGGAAGTCGCGCGCCATCCGTACGGCACCGGCACCGTCCCCGGCGCTGCGCACCTCCCAGCCCTCGTAACGCAGGGCCATGGAGAGCAGCTCGGCGAGCGGGGCCTCGTCGTCCACCACCAGCACACGGACGGGGGTGCGGTCCGCCCTCAGCAGTTCGGTACGCCCCTGGGGCGAGGTCGTCGTCATGCCTCAACCCTGTGAGGCCCCTCTGAGAGGGTTCTTTCCCGATTCTGTGAATTCCCTGAGAAAGCGGCCCTTCATGAGCCGTCGGTCCCGTCCGTCCTGTCCGTCCCGTCGGCCCCGTCAGCCCCGTCAGCCCCGTCAGCTCACGGGGAACAACGCGCTCGCGTTCCCGTGACAGACCGCGCGCAGCCAGTCGTCCCCCAGCTCCAGCCGTTCCAGCGCGTGCAGCTGATGCGCGTACGGATACGGGATGTTCGGGAAGTCCGTCCCCAGCAGGATCCGGTCCCCGAGCGCCGCGAGCCGCCCCCGCCCGGCCACCGGGAACGGCGTGAAGTCCTCCGTGAAGTCCGTGAACGCCATCGTCGTATCGAGCCGCACCTCGGGGTACGCCTCCGCCAGCGCCAGGAACTCCGCGTACTCCGGCATCCCCATGTGCGCCACGATCAGCCGCAGCCGGGGATGCCGGGCGAGCAGCCGGCCGACCGGTTCGGGCCCCGTGTACTTGCCGGGCGCCGGCCCGGAGCCGCAGTGCATCACCACCGGAACCCCGGCCTCCGCGAGCAGCCCCCACACCGGCTCCAGCATCGGGGCGTTGGCGTCGTACGCGCCGACCTGAAGGTGCGACTTGAAGACCCGAGCCCCCGACTCGACGGCCTCGCGCACATACCGCTCCACACCCTCCTCCGGGAAGAAGGTCGCGGTGTGCAGACAGTCCGGCACCCGGCGCGCGAAGTCGGCCGCCCAGCCGTTCAGCCAGGCCGCCATCCCGGCCTTGTGCGGGTAGAGCATCGAGGTGAACCGGAGCACTCCGAACGAGCGCAGCAGCGCGAGGCGTTCGTCCTCGTCGTGCCGGTACTCGATCGGCCACTCCATCCCGGTCAGCGGACCCGCGGAGTCGAAGTACGCCCAGACCTTGCGGAGCACCCGCTCCGGCATGAAGTGCGTATGGACATCGATGATCCCGGGCAGCCCCAGCCGTTCCCAGAACCGCACGACGTCGTCGGCGTCACCACTCATCCCGCGCTCCTCTCACCGTCCGGTCCCACCGCCCGGCCGCACCGCCCGGACGGTCCGACGATCTCAGAACAGCCCGCCCTGCACGCCACCGCCCCCGATGTCGGCCACCGGCACCCCCACCCCGGCACGCGCATCGGCTCCTGCCAGCTCCCACCCGGTCATCAGCCGGGTGTCCAGCACCACGACCCCGTCCGTCACCGTCTCCAGATGCAGATCGGGCCCGGCCGCCGCCACCAGCCGCCCCGCGACCACGCCCCCGTCCACCAACTCGGTGACCGCCCACGCCACCTCGACCACGCCGTCGAGACCGAACACCCCGGCGTGGTCGACCGCCTCGAACGGCAGCCGCTCCAACGACTCCGGCCACCCGGCCCCCTCCAGCGCCGCGGCCCGCCCGTAGAGCTCCGCCACCTCGGCACGCCGCTCCGCCACCCCCGGCAGCACCGCGCGCACGGCCCGCTTCCTGGCGTACGGAATCCGGTCCGGCACCCCGAGCGCCGACCGCAGCAGCTCCTCGGTCCGCCGCGCCGCCATCAACGGCCCCCGCCCCAGCCAGCTGAACACCACGGCCCCCTGCTCCCGCAGCCGCGCCGCCTCCCGCTCCTCGGCGGTGATCCCGACCTTCACCATCCCCGGCCCGAACCAGGCGAGATACACGCGGTACGTCCGGGGGTCGTCGGCGATCGTGTCGGCAGCCACCGAATGCGCCCGGTCCAGCCGTGCACACTCCGGACACCGCGCCCCCGTGCTCCGCCCCGACACCACGGCCCCCACCGGACACGCGTTCCCGCGCGCCCCGACACAGCGCCGCTCCCCCACGGCCCGGAACCCGAGTTCGGTCCCATAGGCCGGCGCACTCACCCGTACGGCCCCACCCTGCCGCCACCCGAGCACGGGCACCCCCCGCGCATCCGGCCACCGCAGCCCGGTGCACTGCCACCCCATGCGCGAACTCCCGGCTCCCGTTTCGGACGGTGGGAAGGCCAAGAGGCCCCAGCAGCCTCCCGTTCTGATCGCTCAGGATAGCGATCACAGGCCGCCGTGTGCCGCCGCAGCCACCGAGGTCCAGGCCACGACAACTTCCGTGCGACTGCCCCGAAACCTCCATCGCCGCCGGACGCGAAGAGGACCCCGAGACCGACCCGATCACCGCGTTCCATCGCGTCCGGGAAGTCGAACAGCATCGGCCGAACAGCAGGGCCGCAATACATCGGCCGCGCCGGGGGAGCTACGATTTCGGCCATGGCCCTGACCATGAACGACATGGACCGGTTCGAGGCCTCCATGCCCCGCCTGCAGGCCATCGCCTACCGCCTCCTCGGCTCCGCGAGCGAGGCCGAGGACGCCGTGCAGGAGACGTTCCTGCGCTGGCAGGCCGCCGATGTCGACCGCATCGAGGTCCCCGAGGCCTGGCTGACGAAGGTCCTCACCAACCTGTGCCTCAACCAGCTCACCTCGGCCCGCGCGCGGCGCGAGACCTATGTGGGCCAATGGCTCCCCGAGCCGCTGCTCTCCGGTGACCCGATGCTCGGCCCCGCCGACACCGCCGAGCAGCGCGAGTCGGTCTCGTACGCGGTCCTCGTCCTGCTGGAGCGCCTCTCCCCCAACGAGCGGGCGGTGTACGTACTGCGGGAGGCCTTCGACTACCCGCACCGGGACATCGCCGAGATCCTCGGCATCACCGAGGCCGCCAGCCAGCAGATCTTCCACCGCGCCAAGAAGCACGTCGCGGACGGCAGGGCCCGCACCGAGATCGACGAGGCCGCCGCCCGGCGGATCATCGACGGGTTCCTCGCGGCCGCCGCCAGCGGCCGGACCGAGCCCCTCGTGCGACTGCTCACCGAGGACGCCATCGCGATCGGCGACGGCGGTGGGAAGGTCCCGGCCCGTGCCAAGGCGTTCGAGGGCGCCCTCGCGGTCGCGAAGTTCATGCGGGGCCTGTTCAAACCCAGCAAGGCCAAGCGCGTCCTGGTCGGCGGCTCACCCGAGGTCTACGCCACGACCGCCAACGGCGACCCCGCCGTCGTGGCGGTCCTCGACGGCCGCGTCATCGGCGTCATGTGCCTGGAGGTCACCGCCGAGGGCATCGCCGCGTTCCGCAACCAGGTCAACCCCGACAAGCTCGGACGCGCGAACCGGCGTTGGGCGGCCACCGACCACGGGGAACCCCTGCTCCACGCCTTCTGACCCCGAAGTGAGCTGCTTCACATCGCATTCCTGTCAGGAAACGGCGGGCCGCCCGGTTCAAGTGGCGAACCCGCTCAAGACAGGAGCAAGGACATGCAGCATCGCGTCATCGTCCTCGGAGCCGGATACACCGGAGCCATCGCCGCCGGGCGCCTCGCCAAGCGGCTGCGCCGCGAGGATGTCGCCATCACTCTCGTCAACGCCGAGCCCGACTTCGTCGAGCGCGTCCGGATGCACCAACTCGCGGTCGGCCAGGACCTCAGGCCCCGGCCCTTCAGCGAGATGTTCGCGGGCACCGGCGTCGAACTGAAGCTCGCAAAAGTGACCGGCGTCGATGTCGACCGCAGGACCGTCGCCGTCCTCGACGCGAAGGGCGCCGAGGAGTTGGAGTACGACACCCTCGTGTACGCCCTCGGCAGTGGCTGGAACGACCAGGGTGTCCCCGGCACTTCCGAGCACGCCCACGAGATCGCCGGCCGCCCCGGAGCGCTCCGGCTGCGCGAGCGCCTGGCCCGCCTGGACGCCGGGCAGCGTGTGGTCGTGGTCGGCGGCGGCCTCACCGGCATGGAGGCCGCGACCGAGATCGCCGAGGCCCGCCCGGACCTCGACGTCGCCCTCGCCGCCCGCGGCGGCCTCGGCGACTGGCTCTCGCCCAAGGGCCGCGGACACCTACGGAAGGTCTTCGACAAGCTCGGCATCACCGTGCACGAACAGGCAGCCGTCACCGGCGTGCAAGCCGACCGGGTCACCACCGCCGACGGAACCTCCGTCCCGGCCGCGGTCACCGTGTGGACCACCGGCTTCGCGGTCCACCCGATCGCGAAGGCCACCGCTCTGAAGGTCACTGACACAGGCCAGATCGTCGTCGACGGGACCATGCGCTCGGTCTCGCACCCGGACGTGTACGCCATCGGCGACGCGGCCATGGCGATGGGCCCCGGCGACAAGCCGCTGCGGATGTCGTGCGCCTCGGGCACCCCCAGCGCGTGGCAGGCCGCGGACGCGATCGCGGCGCGCCTGACCGGCGGGAAGCTCCCCAAGGTGCCGCTCCGCTACTTCAACCAGTGCATCTCGCTGGGCCGCAAGGAAGGCCTGATCCAGTACGTCACCGCCGACGACCGAGCCGTCCGGGCGGCCCTGACAGGACGGCTCGCCGCCTTCTACAAGGAGCTGGTCTGCAAGGGCGCGGCCTGGGGCGTCGCCAACCCGACGCTCGGAATACCGACCCGACGCCACCGCACCGTGCGGGACCGGACCCAGAAGGACTTGGCCGCCAAGGCGCCGGCCTGACTCACACAGCGGCACGGAGGTACTCGACCCGATGGGCGACACGACCGGCGGACGCCGATCACCACGGCCGTCGCACTCCGTTGCCGTACGGCCCAACGCAAAGGCCCCGGACTCTTCGTCCGGGGCCTTTGCCACTGTGCACTCGGCAGGATTCGAACCTGCAACCTTCTGATCCGTAGTCAGATGCTCTATCCGTTAAGCTACGAGTGCTTGCCCGCGGTGTTAGCCGCTGGTCTTACCTCCCGGGCTTTTCTGCCTGGTCGGCGTTGCGGGAACAACATTACATGACCTGCGCCGTAGCGCGAAATCCATTAGCCATACGGGCTCTGACCTGCGAAAACGCCTCGTTTGGCGGTACTGCGGGCGCGCCGTGGAACCGCGGGTGCGCCCGGGGACGACCGAAGCCCCGTGCCAGTGGCACGGGGCTTCGACGGTGAAGCGGAGGCGGAGGGATTTGAACCCTCGATGGGCTTTAAGACCCAAACCGCATTAGCAGTGCGGCGCCATAGACCGGACTAGGCGACGCCTCCAGCACACCTCGCGCGAGCGCGAGTGGTGCGTGCAGATGATGACACAGCTGAGCGTTGCGTCACCAATCGCTGCCTACGGTACTAGGCAGTCGGGCACGAGAGCAAAGTGCCTGCGGTTGCGCAACGCCGTGGCGTGCGGAGCGTTAGTGAGGGAGGGAGGCACCGTCCCCCCGTTCTTCGGGTCGTTCCACTGCCCCGTACCTCTCGTCGAAGTACACGAGCACAGGAGTCCGCATGCTGCGCCGCCTCGCCCTCACCGCCGTCGCGTCCCTCGCCGCGCTGTCCGCCGCCGCACCGGCCGCGACCGCGGTCGGCGGGCCCCTTCCGCTGCCCCTGCCCATTCCCCTGTTGCAGGACGACGACGCCCATCACACCCGGCTGACGGTGACGGTCTCGGGCACGGGGGATCCCTCGGCCGAGGGTGTCTTCGAGCTGGAGTGCGGGCCGGCCGGCGGCAGCCACCCGGCGGCGCAGCAGGCCTGCGACCGGTTGGCGGAGCTGGCGGGCGAGGGCGCGGACCCGTTCGCCCCGGTGCCCAGGGACGCGATGTGCACCCAGCAGTTCGGGGGCCAGGCCACCGCCCGGGTCACCGGAACCTGGCAGGGGAGGAGCATCGACACGGCCTTCGACCGGACCAACGGCTGTGCGATCTCGCGCTGGAACGGCCTGCGGCCGGTGCTCCCCAACGTCCGGTGAACAGGGGCCCATACCCCTGTCCAGGGCATATCGAACGGCACGTGACGGGCTGGAGTCGTACAACGTATGCACAGAACCTTGGTGAGAGCTCCCCCTCATCCGCCGCCCCACGCCCCTCCCCTGCCTTTAGACTCCTTTCGTGACAGCCTGCGGCCCGAGGGGCAAGATGGGGCCCGTTGTCGGCAAGGTGCGGTAATCAGGGAGGAAGCGTCGTCGTGAGCAGCAGGCCATCCCGAGGCGCTGCTCGCCTCGCAGCAATACTCGATGCACTCCCTGACGGGCTGCTGCTCGTCAATTGCAACGGCACGGTCGTCAACGCCAACACCATCGCGCTGGAAATGTTCGAGACGCCGGGCACGGCGCTCGTCGGGCGCGGGCTCCTCGACCTGCTGCCGGAGTTCGACTCCAAGCTGATTCCGGGGTCGATGCGGCGTCCCGAGGCCGCCGACGACCGCGGCCGTACGAAGCCGACGCGGATGACCGCACGGCGGACCGACGGCACCGAGTACCCGGCCGAGGTGACCAGCGCCAGCCTGGAGGACGGTCAGGCCGCGTACAAGGACTTCCAGAACAGTTACAGCGGCAGCTACACGGGTGACGAGCTGTTGATGCTCGTCGTACGGGATCTGTCGGGCACCGTCGACACCGAGGCCGAGCTGGCCCGTTCGCAGCGGCAGACCGAGATGATCCTGCGGGCCGCGGCCGAGGGTGTCGTCGGTACGGACACGGACGGCCGGGTCGTCCTGGTCAACCCCGCCGCCGCGCAGATCCTCGGCTTCCGCGCCAGCGACCTGGGCGGCCAGGAGCTGCATCCGCTGATCCTGCACTCGCGGGCGGAGGGCGAGCCGTTCCCGTACGAGGAGTCGCCGCTCGCCGACACCCTCAGGTCCGGTCGCAAGCACCGGGTGCGCGGGCAGGTCCTGTGGGCCAAGAGCGGCGCGCAGGTGCCGGTCGACCTGACCACCGCGCCGGTCCGGGACGGGGACCAGCTGGTCGGTGCGGTCATGACGTTCACCGACCGCAGGCCGTACGAGGAGCTCAGCGAGCAGCACAGGACCGAGGTCGACGAACTGACCGCGGGCCACAAGGCCGAGGTCGACGGACTCACCGCGGATCACAAGGCCGAGATCACCGGGCTGACGGAACGGCACAGCACGGAACTGGCCGACCGGACCGAGCGCTACACGGCCGAGCTGGAGGCGCAGGCCGAACAGCGTGAGGTGCAGGCCGAACAGCTGGCGGCGCTGACCGCCCGGCACGCCCAGCTCACCGCCGTACTCGGCGAGTCGCTGCGCGGGCCGCTGGAGCAGCTGCGCGGCGAACTCTTCACGCTCGCCGCCGACCCGGCCGGCCAGCTGTGGCCGGAGGCCAACCAGATCCTGCACCACCTGGCCGCGGGCTACGCCCGGATGACGACGCTCGTCGACAATGTGCTCGGCTACCAGCGCCTGGACTCCGGCTCGGAGGAGCTGGTCAAGGCGAACGTGCTGCTCGACTCGGTCGTGACGGCCGGAATCGACGCGTCCGTCGAGCTGATCGGTCCCGGGCGCGCCCAGTTCGCGGTGCACGCGCCGCCGATCGAGGCCGAGGTGGACGCGGCCCGGCTGGTGACCGCGCTCGCCCATCTGGTCGCGGATGTCGCCGGGGTCGACTCGACCGGCAAGGCGCGCGTGGTGCCGGGCGGTGGCTACGTCGACTCGACGGTCGTCGTCGCGGCGGCGCAGCGCGGTGATGTCGTACGGATCGAGGTGCGCGGCCCGTTCGCCGGGGGAGACCCGGTGCACGAGCCGATCGTGCGCGGGATCGTACGGGCGCACGGCGGCGTGCTCCAGACGCACGAGGTGCCGGGGATGAGCGGCAGCGCGTACGTGCTCGAAGTGCCGCTGGGCGCGGGCTCGGGAATGGTGATGCCACCGGCGTCCGAGCCGGAGCCCGGCCCCGGGCAGACCCCGGAGCCGGAGCCGACGTCCGGTCAGGGCGCGTCGGGCGGACGGCGGCGGGCGCGGCGGGCGTCGACGGACGCGTTCCTGGAGAGCTCTGTGGGCGGTTCCGGGGACGGCGACACGGCGGCGGCCGAGCCGACGGGGCGGCGGCGGGCGCGTCGTGAGCCCGCGGTGCAGGACGCGCCGAAGACGCAGGACACGCAGGGTGTGCAGAGGCCGCAGAGCCCGCACGAGATCATTCCGGCCCAGCAGGGCGAGGGGTCGGGGCGCAGGCGGGGACGGCCGAGCCCGGCCGAGACCGGTGCTCAGCCTTCGCTTCCGGCTCAGCTGTCACAGGTGCCCCAGCAGGACCAGGGGCCGGGGCAGGCGCTGGCGCTGCCCGCGGGACCGGCGCCGTCCGAGGGGGCCGTGGTGACGGCGGCCGAGGGCGCGCAGGGTGGCGGGGGCCGTCCGCAGCGTGGACAGACCGTGCCGCCGCAGGGCGTTCCGGCCGAGGCGCCGACGCCTGTTCGGGTGCCTGCGGGTGGGCAGCGGGCGCGCCAGGGCGGCGAGGCCCAGCTGGCTCTCTCTCCGGCTCCCTCCCCCTCTTCCTCCGAGGGTTTCGCGCAGGCCGGTGACGGCCCGGCTCCGGCGGCCCAGCCGGCCGGGCGACGGGCGCGGCGGGCGCTGTCGGCCGCGCAGGAGCGGTCCGCTCAGGCCGAGCCCGCGGGGCCTCGTACCGCCTTCGCGCTCCCGCCCGCGGAGGCCGACCGGACCCCGTCCACGGCCGCCTACGCGGACGCCTCGCTGCCCGGACGCCACGACGCCGTACGCATCGCGCCGGACGACGACCGCACGCCGCCCGAGGCGCACCCCGTGCCGACCGGCCGGCGCCGGGCGCGCCACGGCGAGGCTCCTCAGCAGGCCGGGCCGGCCGTGGAGCAGCAGTCCGGCAGCTGGGCGGCGAACGACACATCGGGGCAGGGCCCGGCCGCGCTGACCGCACCCCGCGAGCAGGCCGACGACCGGCCCGGCAGCCACCCGGGCACCCGGTCCGGCGACGTTCCGGAATGGCCCGCAGCGGGACGTACCGCGCACACCACCGGCACCACGGCCGCCACAGGCGCGGCCGACGCGACCGGCGTCGCGGAGAGCCGTCCGCGGAACAACGTGCCCGTACCGGACGCGCGCAGGCAGCCGCTGCCCGCGGAGACTCCGATGCCCGACGGCTCGTCGGACTCGACGCAGGGGCGTGCCTTCAGCGTGCGGACGCTCGGGCAGGGCGTGCCGTTCGCCCAGCACATCGCGCACCAGCAGAACCAGACGCTCGGCGGTGCCGGACGGCGCCGTAAGCTCGCCGCCCCGCCGGAGGGCGAGCGCACTTCGAAGTCCGCGCCGACCCCGTCCCCGTCCGGCGCCGCACAGGGCCAGGGTTCGGGGCAGCTGCTCTCCGCTCCGGAGGCCGAAGGACGCGCGTACGCCATAGGCGCCCCCGACGAGGGCGCCGAGGGGCCGGAGCCGCTGGACGGTCCGGGTGGCGCGGTCGAGGTCGCCAACCGTCCCTCGCCGCAGCCGGTCGACGACGAGCTGCCCCCGGAGCCGCTGGACAACCCGCGTCGGCTGCTCGTCTGGCCCGCGCCCGATGTCTCCACCCAGCAGGCACTGAGCGACCGCGGCTACCGGCCGGTGATCGTGCACTCGCGCGAGGAGGTCGACGCCCAGATCGCGGCGTTCCCCGCCGCGCTCTTCGTCGACCCGCTCACCGGCCCCATCACCCGCAAGGCGCTGCAGTCGCTGCGTCAGGCGGCGGTGGCGGCCGAGGTCCCGGTGCTGGTGACGGCCGGTCTGGGGCAGGCGTCGCGGGATGCCGCGTACGGCGCCGACCCCGCCGTGCTCCTCAAGGCCCTCGCCCCGCGCGACAGCGAACAGCATCCGTCGCGGGTGCTGTTGATCGAGGAGCACGAGGAGATCGCGCTGGCGCTGACGGAGACGCTGGAGCGCCGCGGCATGCAGGTCGCGCGGGCCTCCACGGACAACGAGGCGGTGGCGCTCGCCACCCGGATGCGGCCCAACCTGGTGGTGATGGACCTGATGCAGGTACGCCGCCGCCGGGCCGGGATCGTCGACTGGCTGCGCGCCAACGGCCAGTTGAACCGGACCCCGCTGGTCGTCTACACCTCCGCCGACATGACCGGATCGGAACTGCCGAAGCTCAGCTCGGGCGAGACCGTCCTCTTCCTGGCCGAGCGCTCCACCAGCGACGAGGTGCAGTCGCGCATCGTCGACCTGCTCGCGAAGATCGGCACGAACTGACACGTACGGACGCAAACGGCACGTACGGACGCAAACGGACGGGCGGGAGTCCGCAGATACGGCGAGGGCGGTACGGGAGATCCCGTACCGCCCTCGCCGTATCTGCCTGAACGAGTGGGTTCAGAGCTGGGTTCAGAGCTGTGTGATGTCCAGCTCGCCCTCCGCGTACTGCTTGCGGATCACCTTCTTGTCGAACTTGCCGACGCTCGTCTTCGGCACCGCCTCGATGACCGTCCAGCGCTCCGGCAGCTGCCACTTGGCGATGCCGGACTCGGCGAGGAAGTTCTTCAGCACCTCGTACTCGGCGATGGCGCCGGCCTTGAGCACGACGGTCGCGAGCGGGCGCTCGCCCCACTTCTCGTCCGGGACGGCGACGACCGCCGCCTCGGCCACGTCCGGGTGCGCCATGAGGGCGTTCTCCAGCTCGACGCTGGAGATCCACTCACCGCCGGACTTGATGACGTCCTTGGCCCGGTCGGTGAGGGTGAGGAAGCCGTCCTCGCTGATCACGCCGACGTCACCGGTCTTCAGCCAGCCGTCCTCGCTGAACTTGTCCTCGGGGCGCAGGTCCTCGCCGTCCGCGCCCCCGTAGTACGCCCCCGCGATCCACGGGCCGCGCACCTCCAGCTCACCGGCCGACTCGTTGTCCCACGGCAGGTGCTCGCCGCCGGGACCGACCAGACGCGCCTCGACGCCGGCCGGGAAGCGGCCCTGGGTGATGCGGTAGGGCCACGCCTCCTCCTCGGTCAGCCCGGCGGGCGGGTGGGCCATGGTGCCGAGCGGCGAGGTCTCCGTCATGCCCCAGGCGTGGCAGAGGCGGACGCCGAGCTTGTCGTACGCCTCCATGAGGGAGGGCGGACAGGCGGCGCCGCCGATGGTGACGCGGGCCATGGAGGTGAGATCGCGCGGGTTGGCGGTGACCTCGGCGAGCAGCCCCTGCCAGATGGTGGGGACGGCCGCGGCGTGGGTCGGCTTCTCGCGCTCGATCATGTCGGCGAGCGGGGCGGGCTGCAGGAACCGGTCCGGCATGAGCATGTTGACGCCGGACATGAACGTGGCGTGCGGCAGGCCCCAGGCGTTGACGTGGAACTGGGGGACGACCACCAGGGTGGTGTCCTTGTCGGTCAGGCCCATCGACTCGGACATGTTGACCTGCATGGAGTGCAGGTAGATGGAGCGGTGGGAGTAGACGACGCCCTTGGGGTCGCCGGTGGTGCCGGAGGTGTAGCACATGGCGGCGGCCTGACGCTCGTCCAGCTCCGGCCAGTCATAGCTGGTCGGGCGTCCTGCGATCAGCTCCTCGTACTCGTGCACCCGGGGCGCCGCGCCGTCGAGGACGGAACGGTCGCCCGGTCCCGCGACGACCACATGCTCGATCGACGTCAGATGGGGGAGGAGCGGGGCGAGCAGCGGCAGCAGGGAGCCGTTGACGATGACGACCTTGTCGTCGGCGTGCTTGACGATCCAGATCAGCTGCTCGGCGGGGAGGCGGAGGTTGAGCGTGTGGAGGACCGCGCCCATCGAGGGGATCGCGAGATACGCCTCGATGTGCTCGGCGTTGTTCCACATCAGTGTCCCCAAAACATCCCCCTCGCCAATTCCGAGATCAGTAAGGGCGTGGGCAAGCTGGGCGGCGCGGTCGCCGATCTCAGAAAAGCGTCGGCGGTGCGGTCCCTGCTCGGTCCAGGTCGTCACCTGGGACCGGCCGTGCACTCTCCGGCCGTGCTCCAGAATTCGGCTGATCGTCAGAGGTACGTCCTGCATCGTCGAGTACATCGGTGGCCTCCTGGTGGTGCGCATCATCGCGTGGGATGAGTGTGCGCACCGCAGCCAGGGTTGTCACCGGGTCTGACGCTGCCTGATCGTCGGCCCATGGGTCCGGCTTCCACACGGGGTGGCATTGGATCTCGGCCCCGCCTGAGCCCGGCGCGTGCCGGATCAGGGCGACCCTGCGCAGGATCGACCTGTAAATCCCGTTCCGCTCGGCCGTGGAGTATGCGGGCCATTCGGCGATGTAGTCGCGCAGGAGTGGGATGTAGTCGGCCCGTGCGGGCAGTACCTCGGTCTGCGGATCGGGTGTCTCGGCGAGTACCCGCTCGGCGGCCTGGCGGCGGGTTCTCAGCTCTGTGAGGGCGTCGTCATATTCGCCGGGGCCGTAGTCGTCGGGGTTGGCGTTGTAGTCGGCGCGGAGTCGCGCGATGGCCTGCCGGACCTTGTCGATGTCGGCCTGTGCCCGTGTGTGGGCCCGCATGCGCTGTGCCTGCTCGCGGGCGGCGCGGTCCGCCTGGTCGTCGTTCTGCTGGGTCGGCGGGGCCGCGTTGATGCCGGCGGCGGCTTCGCGTTTCATCCATGCCATCACCTCGTCCTCGACGATGTCGCGGCGCACGTAGACGCCGACGCATCCGAGGGGGCCGAGCTTGGCGCGGGTTCCGCACCGATAGCCATGGCCGAGGGTGTGGGGCTTGCCCTTGCCGTTGCGATTCACCACGGAGGTTCCCTTGCGGCACTGCGCGCATTTGGCAAGTCCGGTCAGCTCGTACAGGCCGATGCGGCTCCGGGGCGGGGTGGCGCGGATCTCGGCGCGGCGCTGTAGGTATGCCGTCCATAGGTCGTAGTCGATCAGCTCTTCCCACTTGCCTTGGATTTTGACGTGCACCTTGCAGGTGCCGTCAGTCTTTCCGCATCGGCATTCCGGTTCGTGTACGGAGAGCAGTCCGGCAGGGAACCCGGAGTCCATGTACCGCCTGAGCGTGTCGGGCCCCCAAAGGCTGCCTTGGGTGGTGCGCCATCCGCCCGCGTTGAGTCGGATCGCCATGATTCCGAACCCGTCGCCTGCAACGTAGTCGCGGTAGCAGTCGGCGATTACCGGCCCGTATTTGGGGTCGATCTCGTATCGCTCTTTCTGGAGGCGGTAGCCCTCGGGCGATGCGGGGTCGGGCACGCGGCGGCGGTGCCAGATGTACCCGGCCCGTTTGCGGCCCTGCGCGGGCAGCCCCAGCTTGTATTTGCGGTGTTCGTGGGTTTCGCGCCACTGCTCTCCGGCACGATCGCTTTCGAAGGCGCCGAACTCCAGGATCATGCCGCGTTGGAAACGCCCGACTGCGGTGGTGGCGTCGATGCGTTCGGTTGCGCTCTCCAACTGCCCGCCGGCCTTTTCGAGGCGGGCGAGCCATAGGGCGTTGCCGGTGCGGTCGCGGCCGAAGCGGGAGTATCGCCAGACGGCCACGCCGCGGGCTTCGCCGCCCTCGACGGACTCGACACACCCGGTGATCTTCCGTTTGAAGTGGCGGCCTGATTCGTCGAGGTCTTCCACCCACTTGACGATGCGGGCGCCGACGTCTCGGGCCCATCGAAGGATCGAGTCCCGCTGGAGTTCGGGGCTGATCTTCTCTTCTTTCCAGGTGCTGACTCTGACGTATCCGATGTACGGGGTGAGGTTGTCGTCATCTGCGGGTGGCCGTTGTCGTGGCAGCACGGGTGCTCCTTTCTGCGGGTACAGGTAGGCCCCGGCGCGGTGATGCTGCCGGGGCCTGCGTCGGCGTGGTGCGGTCAGTGCATGGTGCCGCTGCGAGGCAGGTGGACGACCGGCGAGGCGGGTAGGGCGGCGTCCTGGGCCTGGTGCTGCTCGTAGAGCAGGTATCCGCGGTCGCGGGCCCATATGTAGAGGGCGCGGCAGGCCGGCGGCGCGGCGGCGAGGGTAGCGAGGAAGCCGGCGGCGGTAAGGGTGAGTCCGGTCGCGGTGGCGGTGCCCGGTTCGCCTATGGCGCAGGTGGTGAGCATGACCGTTACACCGATGAGCTGGGTGATGAGGGATGCGAGGGTGGCGAGGATGGCGGCGAGCTTGGGCACTGGTACCTCTCGGGGCGTTAGGGCTCCCGGTGTGAGGTGAGAGCCCGGATGAGCGCGAGGACTGCGGCGCGGTCTTCCTCGGTATGCACGCCGAGGGCGGCGAGGGCGTCGCGTTGGCTGATGTCTGCGGGTGTGATGCCTGTCGGTAGTTCGTCTGCGGGGAGGTGGCCGGCGCGGACGAGCACGGTGCCGGTAGGGATGCTCAGCGCCTTGGCGATCTTGCCGCACGTTTTGATGTCGGGTACGGCGGTGTCGCGTAGGACGCGGGAGACGATGGCGGGGCCGAGCCCGGCTTTGTCTGCGAAGGCGCGGCGTCCGCCGCCGCGTTCACGTAGGTCGTAGCCGCGGGCGATGAGTTCTCTGGTGAGCCATTCTCCGAAGGTTTCGTCTGGTCGGTGCGAGCCGGTTGTCATGGCCGCACTGTATCGCGCGCGGGATACGTGGCTCAGGCGGAACGGAACTTGTGAACATGCCTTTACCCCCTCCGCGCACCCTCAGGTTGATGGAATGCACAAACAGTATCCGTTGCCTGTTCGAACGCGCAACGCGATCTTCCTGTGCCCGCACGGGCGTTGACGCCTAAAAATTCGAACACCTCAGTAGCGCGAGCCCCTCCCTGCCACCGCGGGGCTTCACGTCACCTCCACGAAACCCTCTGATTCCGCGCGAGATCGATACGTGCTATGTTCCTACCGAGGTCGATACGAACCGACCTAGGAAGCGAGCAAGTCCGCATGCAATACGACCGCACCCTTCTCCGCCTCGCCGCTCAGGGCACCGGGGACAAGACCCCCGCCGCTGTCGCCCGTCGGCTCGGCGTCGGCCGTATGGCCGCCTGGCGCCTGTGGAACGGCCACGGCACCCCCGCCGCGACGACCGCCGCCGCCGCCGAGCGCGCCTACGGCGTCCCCGCCACCGCACTCGTCAAACCGCTTAACGAGGTTCCGGCATGAGCGGCGTCATTCCCCGCGAGCAGGCGTTTGCTGCCGCGCGCGTCCGCGTCGACCGGGCCCGCGTCCGCATCGCCGCTGACCGCGCCGCCGGACGCCTCACCCCGGACCATGCCGCGCTGATCGACCGCCTGTGGGGACCGGTCCCCATTCAGACCCCGCACCACGCCGCCGCCTGAAGGAAACAAAAAGGGCCGCCCGGATGCGACCCGGACGACCCACACGACCCGTAGGAGACACGAATCGTGAACACCCCGCAGAGTACCCGCCGGCCGCTCCGTGGCGCACTCGCCATCTACGGCGCCCGCTCCGCCCGCCGCGACATGCTGCACACCGCCGTAATCGGCCGCCAGCTTGACCAGATCGCCCCGGGGACGGTTGAGGTCCGCACCGTGCCCGTCACCATCGACGGCCAGCCCCGTACGTGGGCAGTACTGCTCAACGACCTCATCCAGCCGATCGGCGGCCACGACGCCCGCGCCGCCGCCGCCCGGCTCCTGCGCCACATGTTCCCCCGCGCCGACTGGTCAACCCCGCAGCGGTACAACGTCCGTACCGGCCACCTCACCCCGAACACACCGGCCATCCCGGCCGCCCTCGGCATCAACACCGCCGAGGCCGCCCGATGATGCGCCCCGGACTCACCGCCGACGGCCGCGCCGTCCGCCTGCCGATCGCCAAGCAGCTGCTCGCCCCGGTGCTCGATGACCTCGCCATCGCCTACGCCGAGAACCCCGTCGAGTTCGGGCACTTGCTCGCCGCTCACGCCGGATCCGTGCTGCGCCTCGACCACGCCGAGGTGTCCGAGGACATGCCCGACCACGTCCGGCACATGCGTGCCGCGGAGGCCGACGGCACCCGCGAGGCCCTGCTTGCCGAGCTCCCCGACGAGCACCAAGTCGATCCGCTGCTCGGGCCGGACGCCGCCATCACGCTCGCCGGGCGTCTGACCAGCCTTGCCGGACACATCCGCCACACCACGAACCGGAGCCCGCGCCCGTGACCGTCACCACACTGCCCATCCCTCACGCGACCGCCACGGCCCCGGCCGCCCCCGTCGCATCCACGATCTACCAGCCCGCCCCCGCTGGAACCCCTGCGGACACTCCCCGCGTGTTCGCCGCCATCGCCGCCGTAATGCGCGACGTGATGCCCGTTGCCAAGGACAAGGAGAACCAGGCGCAGCGCTACAAGTTCCGAGGAGTCGACGACGCCATGTCCGCCATGGCCGGACCGATGCGCGCACACGGCCTGTTCATCCTGCCTAGCATCGCCGACCACCGTGCCGAACGTCGCGGCGACAAAATGACGCACGTCACCATCACCATGCGGTACCACGTGTACGGACCCGCAGGTGACTGCCTCACGGCCGAAGTGCCGGGTGAGGCGTCCGACTTCGCCGACAAGGCCACGAATAAGGCCCAGTCCGCCGCGCTCAAGTACCTGTTGTTCACCCTGTTCATGATCCCCGTGGACGGCCGCAGCATCGACGACGGCGACCGCGACCACCCCGTAGAGCCCACCGAGGAGCACCGCGCCGAGCGGGCCGCACAACAGCAGCGCCGCAACCAGCGGCAGCAGAACGGGCAGCAGCGCAACCAGCAGCGGCAGGGTGGGCAGCAGCAGCGCCCCAACCGTGGCGAGCAGCAGGGCCCGCCCGCACCGGCCGCCCCGACCCGCGACTACCTCGCCGAGGCCACCACCGCGCCCAACCCGCAGGCGTTCGCCAAGGTGCGCGCCGATGCCGTCGCCGCCGGGGCGCCGCCGGAATTCCTCGCCCGTCTCGACGCCGTGGCCGCGCAGAAGAAGGCCGCCGCGAACCAGCCGCAGCGGCAGCAGGCACCCGCCGGTGGAACCACGTTCGTTGACCCGTCGGTCGTCGTCGAGGACCAGGAGCACGCCGCCGCCCTCGGCGAGATGTACGACGCCGCCAAGTCGGCCGGCCTCACCCGCGAGGAGGCCGACGCCGTCATGGTCACCCACCACAAGACGGCACCGCAGGCCGCGACCATCGCCGCCCTGCGCGCCCTACGTGACGACCTGCTCGACGCCGCCCGCCAGAACGGGGCGACCGCATGAGCGAGCCGACCGTCGCCGAGCAGATTGAGCAGGCCGCCAACCGGGCCGACGCCGACCTGACCGCCGCCAACCGGGCCGCCGTCCGTGAGGCAGTGACCCGCGAGGCCGTCCTCGCCGCGCTGTCCAAGGAGATCGGCGAGGCCCTCGCCGCCGCGAAGACGGACGTTCAGTACCTGCTCGACCAGCAGTACGAGGCGACCGGCACGACGAAGGTCGACGCGACGTTGCCGGACGGCACCAAGGTCGGATCCATCAGCCGGACCAGTGGCGAGACGGCCGCGCAGATCATCGACGCCGCAGCGTTTCGGGCATGGGTCGCCGAGGCGTACCCGGCCGAGACCACGGTCGAAATAGTCAAGTCCGTGCGACCGGCGTTCAGTTCGCTGATGCTCGCCGCGATGACCGCGGCCGGTGTGACGCAGTGGGCCGACCCGGAGACGGGCGAGGTGCACGACGTGCCCGGAGTCGAGATCCGGCCCAGCCGCGCCCGCTCGCACCGCATGACGTTCTCTCGCACGTCGAAGTCGTCGCCCGTCGACGGCCGCGAGTTGGTCGCCCAGGCGTGGCGCCGCGGGGACCTCGCCCCGATCGTGCTGCCCGCCCTCGCCCCCGCCGAGCAGTAACACCCCCGGCCCGCCCCACCACTGGGGCGGGCCCCGGAAGGACCACCATGCTTACTCTGCTGACCGCCGACCAGCGGGCCGCCCTCGTCGCCCAGCTCGGCGCCACCGCCCCCGCCCCCGCACTGGCTGTCTCCGACACGGTCGCCGCCGCGGCCGGTGTGAACCGCAGCGGATACAGCGGCGCCGCCATTGGCCGCCTGCTCGCCGCCGACATCCTCGCCTTGGCCGCGCGCCTGGTCGAGGTTGAGCAGCTGCTCGACACCACCCGCCGCACCCTCGCCCACGTCGCCAGCAGCGACTACCACCTCACCATTCCGGATCTGCTGTGGGAGCTGAAGAAGGCCGGAGCTGGCATCACCGCCGCCGAGCTGGACGCAGCCGAGGACCTGATCGAGGCCGAGGCCCGAACGGGGGCCTTGCGATGAAGCGCGTCATCCCGCCCGCCACCCTCGCTCTGGCCCGGGGCCTGATCACCGGCCGTCAGCACACCGACCGCGCCATAGCCCGCATCACCGGCGTGCACTTCACCACCGTCGCCCGGTACCGTCGCCTGCTCAACCTTCCCCGCATTCCCCAGCCGGACAAGACCGCGGGGACTGTCGAGGAGCAGTGGCGCCGCCGTGTGCGCCCTGCCGCCGACGGCCACATGGAGTGGACCGGCGCCTACAACTCCGCGGACGTCCCGACGTTCAGCTATCACGGCACTCCGACCAGCGCGCGCGTTATCGCGTTCCGCATCCGTACCGGCCGCACCCCAGTCGGCTACGTCAAGGCCGTCTGCGACCACCCCGGATGCGTTGCTCCCCGGTGCGTCGAGGACAAGCCCGGCCGCGACCGCCTCGCTCAGTTGCTCGCCGCCGTCGGTGGCCCCCGATGACCGCCGCCGCCCGCCTCGACCGGGCCCGCCGCCACCTCAACACCCCTCCGGCCGAACCGATCGCCGGACAGCTCGCGGTCGACACCCCGCCGGTCGTCTGCAAGCACGGAAACCCGCAGTGCAGTGCCGTCCCGACCCGCCCGTACCCGTGCGGGCCCCGGTGCGACGAGCACCAGCCGAGCCGTACCCGCCCCTACTACACCCGGGAGCAACCGTGAGGGCGTTCTACCGCAGCTACAGCAGCCGATCCGGCCGCCGCGCCGCCCAGGTCCGCCGCCTCCACATCATGCGCGAGGACGGCAAGTTCCCCGGCCGGTCTGGCGAGTGCAACGCCGCCGGATGGGCCCACCGCGATAGCGATCCCGTGATCCTCGACCCGATGCCCGTCGTGCCGCCGCCCGGTCTGGAGTGGTGCCCCGCATGCATCGGCCGCGCAGCCGAACGCGTCGGGCTGCTCAGCCAGTTCGCCGCCGCCATCACCGCCCCGCAGTAGCCCCGAACGGCCCCGGGGCGAGGAAGAGCTGCCGCGCCCCTCGCCCCGGGCGTGCCACACCCCCGACAGGAGCAACACCCCGTGCCATGGTTCAAGGTCGACGACACCGCCCACGCCCACCCCAAGTTGCTGAAAGCCGGAAACCCTGCCGTCGGGCTGTGGATGCGGGCAGGCGCCTACGCCGCCCAGCACCTCACAGAGGGCACCATTCCCGGTGTCGTCGCCCAGCTGTACGGCACCGCCCCGCAGGCACGAAAGCTGATCGCGGCCGGACTGTGGCACGAACACGGCCACACGTGCCCGCGTCCCAAGTGCAAGCAGCCCGCCCCGGGCGACTACTACATGCACGACTTCCTGATCTACAACCCGACAAAAGCAGCTGTCACCGCAGACCGCGAGAAGGCCGCCGGACGCCAGAAGAAGGCCCGCGAGAAGGCCGCCGAGACCCGAAACCAGACGCGTAATGCCGACGATTCGTCGCGCGAAACGAACTCTTTCGCGAGTGAACGATCGGCTGAAAATCCTGAAAGCGCCGCGAACGGGATCGCGTTTCCGAATCTCTTTGCAGGTCAGGAGGGGTTGTCACACCGTGACGGTATGGACCCGTCACGGTCCCCCCGACCCGACCCGTCCCCTACTACTTCCTTCGGAAGTAGTAACCCCCCTGCCCCCCAAGGGGGGAAGGGGGCAGCGGCCGCGTTGGTCGAGGCGTGGTGGGGAACGTACGGCCGTGGTACGGCCCAGAACCGGACCACGATTCGCCGTGCCGTCGAGGACGCCCTCGCCAACGGCCTGGACGCGCAGTTGCTCGCAGCCGCGATGGACCGCCTCGGTCAGACATCGAAACCGGTCACGGGCGGGACGTTGCAGTTCGCCTTGTCGGACATCCGCCGTACGACGGCCGGTGCGGACGTGATCCCGCTCGACCCGAACGCCCCTCGCCGCCTCGGCCGCGCCGCCCAGGCCGCCGCGCTCATGGCCGACATCCTCACTCAGGAGAACGCCCAGTGATCCGTCACGAAGTCGCCGCGCTGCTCGCCTACGTCGACAGCCTCGACCCCACCCGGGCCCCCCTCGACCGGCCCGCCGCCGAGGAGCGGCTGAACCAGTGGTGCGCCGTTCTCGCCCAGGTTGCCGCCACCGCACCGCACCCCGAAGGACGTCACTGGGACGCCTCGCAGGCTGCATTCCGTCACATCACTACGTCGCCCTACCCGATCAAGCCGTCGGACGTGTCCCGGCCGTGGGCCGACTTCCGCCGCGACGTCCTCAGCCGCCATTCCGACCCCGTACCGAACGTCGACCCCGACGACGAGACCGCCTACCGCACCGCCATCGCCGCCCAACGCCGCGCCATCGAGACCGGGCAAGCCATGGCCACCCCCCGCGCCCTGATGCCCGCAGGCAGCCGCGAAGAGCGCGACCAGGCCGCCGCCAAGCGGCTCAAGCAGTTCGGCAGCTACGTCCCCCGCAGCGTGGTTGACGCGCTTGCCTCGCAGCGCCCCGGCATGACCGAACGCCGCCGCCTTGCCGTAGCCGGACAAGCCGACCCGTTCAACGTCGCCTGCCCGTGGGGAGCCTGCCGCGCCTCGATCGGCCAAAAGTGCCAGACGGCCGGCCGCCCCCGCCACGACTTCCACGACGCCCGACTCACCGCAGCCGCAACCGCCCGACAGGAGCAGCCCGCATGAACCGCAACCTGAAGCACCCCGGGAAGACGTACCGGCGCAAGGCCAACACCGGCGACCGCACCCGCAACAGCCGCGCATGGCGCATCACCGCATCGTGGGACGCCCGCCCCGACCGGCCCGCCGTCCGCACCACCACCGACCGCAAAGCCCGCGACCGCATGGCCGTTGAGTTCGCTGCCCAAGGCGGTTACGTCATCGTCGAGGAGGCCCGCGGATTCGAATGGCGCACCATCCGCGAAGTGGACGGCTCCGCACTGGTGGCCGCCGCCGACCACGCCGCCGCCGAACGCGACCGTGCCGAAGCCACCGCACGCGCCAAACGCCACAACGCCGACTACGCCGTACAAGCCGCCCGCAACGCACTCGCCGCCCACCTTGACGGCACCGCCGACCGCGACCGCCTTGCCGCGCTCATGCGCCAGACGCCCACCCCGCGCGATCAGCGCGCCCGGCACACGGCCGGCGGACGATGATCCCCGACGCCGTTGCCGCAGTCATCGCAGCCAGCATCCGCGACCACCCCACCAGCACCCCAGAGGCAGTCGCCAGAGCCGCCGTAGCAGCCCTACACCGGGAGGGATGGCACATCGTCGCCCCCGACGTCGCCCTACGCGCCGCATAGCGCCTCGGCAGGGGGGGGCACCACAACTGACCACCGCACCCCCCTTCGTGGTATGTTCCGACCGCGATCGATCACAACCGACCTCGAACGCACCACAACGAACCGTGAGCCTCGCTCAGACCAGAAAGGACCCGCCCATGGCCCGGCCACGCCCCACAGCCGCATGGCGCTACTGGTCCCGAGTCGCGTTCGACGGACCGCTGTCTCTCGTCCGGGGCGTTTATGGCCACTGCCATGAATGGGACGCCGCCCTGAACGAAAAGGGCTACGGCACCTTTCACCTCGGCCGGACAGTCAAGGCCCACCGCTACGCCTACACACTCGCGTTCGGCCCGATCCCGACCGGACTCGACATTGACCACCGGTGCCGCAACCGCGCCTGCGTCCGGCCGAGCCACCTGCGGGCCGTCACCCACCGCGTGAACCTCCTCGCCTCGACCAACCACGTTGCACTGCGCGCTGCGCAGACCGCGTGCCACCGCGGCCACCCGTTCGACGCTGCGAACACCTACGTAGCCCCCAACGGCACCCGTAAATGCCGGACTTGCCGCCGCAACCGCGCCACCCCGCAGACCGCTACCACTGAAAGGCAGGCCGCCTGATGGCAGGCGAAACCCTGATCACCGTTATCGGCAACCTGGTCGACGACCCGGAACTCAAGTTCACCCCGTCCGGCCACGCCGTCGCCAAGTTCCGCGTCGCCTCCACCCCCCGCACATTCGACAAGCAGACCAACGAATGGCGCGACGGAGACGGCCTGTTCCTCACCGTCACCGCATGGCGCAGCCTCGCGCAGAACGTCGCCGAGAGCCTCGCCCGCGGCAACCGCGTCATCGTCCGTGGCTCCCTCAAACAGCGCTCATACGAGGACCGCGAAGGCGTCAAGCGCACCGTCTACGAGATCGAGGCCGAGGAGATCGGCCCGTCGCTGAAGACCGCGACTGCCGCCGTCACCAAGACCAACGGCAACCAGGGCCCGGCCCGCCAGCAGCAGCCCAGCAGCGGCGGATACGGCGCACAGCAGCCCAACAACGACCCGTGGGCCAACGGCCAGCAGCAGCCCGGCGGATGGGGCCAGCAGAACCAGCAGCGCAGCGACGAACCCCCGTTCTGACCCGCACACGTCCGACGTCCGGTCGCCGCCCGCACCGCGCGCGCGAGCACACCGCGCCACACCACCTCGCTCGACTCCACACGAGACAGGAACACCCCATGAACCACCGCGCCACCCTCGCCGACCTCGACGCCATGGCGTACGTCATCATCCGACCCACCCCGGCCGCCGACGACACCGACGATTTCGGCACGTACGCCGTTCAGGCCGCCGCGCACGGGATGGGCAAGCGTGCCGCCGCGTACGCGCTCAGGCAGGTTGCCGACCGGTTCGACGCCGACGCCGCGCGCGATGGAGACCAGCCGCTCGGCGCCGCCGCCATCGCCGAGGCCGACGCCCGCAACGCGCAGCTGTCCGCCGTCGACCGCCCGGCCGGCCTTGACGCGCTGCTCGGCCACGTCGCCGCCAACCTCCCCGCCGAGAAGAAGCCCGCGCCGCTTACCCCGGCCGAGCTCGCCCAGGGCCAGGCCGACGCCGACGCGCTCGCCGCCGAGTTCCCCGACACCACCGAGCAGCTGCTTGCCGAACTTGCCGACGACATCCCCCACCGTCGCGCCCACGCCATCGCCGCCGACTACCTCGCCCGACACCGCACCGTCGTGCTCGCCGAGCAGCGCCAGGGCGACGCCGCGATCTGCGCCGAGGCGATGCTCACCGCCGCAGGCATCGTCGAGCTGGTCGCCACACAGATGCGCGAGTGCGACGGCACGTGGCCCGAGGAGTGGAGCAGCCGCGACGTACGCGACGCCGTACAGTCGGCCGCCGCAGCCGTCCGCGACCACGCCGCCACACTCATGGCCGCCGCGCCCACAGCACCCGCCGAAGAGCAGCCCGCCGCACCCGCCGTCGGCGCCCGCTACACCAAGCGGCTCAACCCCAGCCAGATCGTCACCGTCACCCGCGTATGGGAAGCCGAGGACGGACACACCGCCGTTGCGTACGAGTGGCGCGACGACAGGCCCGGCCAGTGCGGCAGCGCATGCCCCCTCGACGTGTTCCACCGCGAGTACCGGCCCGCCGCCGAGGAGCCGCCCGCGCCCGCGCTGCGCCTCCCGCAGATCGCCGCACCGTGCCCGCTCTGCCTCGCCCCCGCCAGGCAGCTCTGTACCAGCCACAGCGGCACCCGCCAACGCCTCGACAACACCCACCAGGCTCGTACCAAGGCGTACCGCGAGAGCGAGGCCGGCCGATGATCCACGGCCACTGGTTCCGCGCCAACGACGCCAACAGCCCGTGCCTGTACTCCGCGTGCTGCCGACCCCAGGCCGAGCACGTTGAGTCGTGTGGCGAATGGATGGACCCCCGCCACTGGCACCGGCCCACGCTGCGCCACCTCGCACGCTGCGCCCGATGCGGCCGGCCGTTTGCCCACTCGACCCACCACGGCAGCCGCGAGAACCGCCGTCTCTGGCACTCCGACAACCTCGCCGCCCGCCTCGCCCAGAAGGTTCGCCGCCGATGAATACCGCCTCGCCACGCCGCTACGGCCGCACCAACGCCGCCCGCCAGGAGGCCGACCGCCTCGCACACCAGGGCCACCACGTCCACTACGCCGCCGACGGAGAAGTCCGATGCCACACCGGCCACTGCACCCCGGAGGCGCAGCGATGACGTACCGCGCCCGCCTCGCCGCCCGCAGAGACCGCCGGATCCTCGCCAGCCTCCCGCCCGTCCCCATCCGGGCCACAGAGGACGAGATGCGCGACCCCGAGTGGTGCCACTCGCACGGCTGCCACAGCTCCCAGTGCCAGCACTGACCACCTGACCCACCCCGGGGCGCCGCGCCACCATGCGGCCGGCGCCCCACCCCATCGGGAGCCCACATGGCCCGCAACATCGGCGCCGACCGCAACGGCGACGTCTACCGCGCCGTCATCGTCATCACCCGCGGCGGCGACACGTGGACCAAGCACGAAGGCCCATACGACAAGCCCGGAGCAGCACGCGCCCGCGTCACGTTCTGGGTCAACTACTACGCCGAGCGCGACCCGGACACGTTCGAGCCGACCGGCCGCAGCCTCGCCGCTGGCCACATTGAGAAGGCCACGACCACGTGGGAGCGCGTCTCATGACCCGCCGCAACCGGCCGAACGCCGACCGACGCGCGAAGGCCGCAGGCGCCCGCCGCGCCACCGTCCTGAACCTCCTTGCCCGCCTCGACCGCGGCGAACTCACCCGCGACGAACGCACACTCCTCCGCGACGCGATCACCGCCGATCACGCCGCCCTCGACACCGCCCGCCAGGCACAGCGCGAGCACGGCACCGCCATGCGCCGCCAGGCCCGCCAACTCGACGCTGCCCACGACGCGATCCGCGAGGCCGAGCAGCTGGCCGCGGACTACGCCGAGCAGCTCCGCGCGTACCGGGCCGTCGAGGAGCAGCGCCAGGCCGAGCACCGGCAGACCCTTGCTCGGCTGCTCAGCATCCGGTCATACAGCAACGTTCGGGCGCTCGCCGACTCCACGCCGCAGCACACCGGCAGGAACGCCGAAGACTGCCGAGCCTGCCGCGGCACGAACCCGCCCTACCCGTTCATCTGCCCCGGAGAGTCCGGCACCCGTACCGCCCGCATCCGGGCGTTCCTCGACGAGCAGACCGCCCACCTGACCACCACGCCCCCGGAGCCGCAGCCATGACCACCCCGACCGACACCGCCCGCCTCGCCCTCGACGACATGGCCGCAGGCCTCGACCGGCTGCGTACCGCGCTCGCCGACGCCTACGGCCGCGCCGGGCATTCCCTCATCGCCGCCGGGCAGAGTGTCGCCACCGCCGAGCGCCGCGCCGACACCGCAGAGACGGAACTCCGTATCCTCCGTGCCGGTATCCGCTCACTCGGAGGCGACCCCACCACGATTCAGAACCTGTGGGCGCAGCTCCGCATGCACAATCGGCAGTGGCGAGACGCCAAGCAGGATGCCGAGCGTTTCAAGGCCGACTACCTTGCCGCGTGCAAGACCATCGCCGACATGCATGAAGCAGCAACCGGCCGCACCGGCATGGGCCCGGTCCGGGGTGTCGTCGAGGACGTCGCCGACATGCGCCACCGCGCCGATGAGGCCGAGAAGCGCGCCCACGACACCGAACAGGCACTGCACGCACTTCGGGGGGTCACCGACACCGCGCGCGCCGAGAAGGCCGAAGCCGAACGGGACGAGTTGCACGCAGCCCTAGGACTGGCCCGCGGACAGCTCAACAGCGCCGCACTGAGCGCCATTCACGGCAGGGGCGCCAACATCCGTGAACTCACGACCCGCGCCGAGCAGGCCGAGGCCGCCCGCGACCACGAGGCCGCCGCCCGCGAGCAGGCGCAGCAGGACGCCAAGGACGCCAAGGAGCGCGCCCGCGTGGTCATGGTCGCCGCGCACAGCTTGCGCCTACAGACCCCCGACCGGGCACAGCACACTCTCGGCCGCATCCGTGCCGCGCACGACATGTGCGCCGTGTGGATTGAGCTTGGCCTGTACTACGGCATGAAGCCCGAGGAAGCCAGCATGGAGGCCCGTGCACGGCGAACCGCGACCGAGCGAATTGCCGAGCGCCACGCCCAGCGCGCCGAGGCCGACGTGAAGGAGGTCGCCGAGCGCCTGGCCGCCGCCGAGGAGCGCGCCGAAACCGCGTCCGTGCTCGGCGCCCGGTACATGGGCGACGCCGAGCGCTACCAGGCCGCGTGGCAGAGCGCTCGCCGCCGCGCCGCCCTCGCCACCATCCACACCACCGCAGAGCAGTAATGAGCGGCGGCTTAGCCCCTGTTCGCCAGCGCACGTGAAGCCGCCCATTCGGGCACCAGACGTGCCCCAAGAGTTGGCCGCCTGGCTGCTCACGCAACTGCCCTTGCGTACTACCCAATTCGATCAAGGTAGGGCGACGCTCGATGAGTAACAGCACCGCACCAAATTGGAGAACCTGCACCGTGCAAGACCCCAATGCCGCCCAGGCCGCCGCCGACCTCCGCGCCATCCGCGAGCAGTGGGGCGACCTACTCGCCGCGATCGAGCAGCGCCCCGCCGCCGTGTGGCCGCCGCTCGACTCCCGGGCGCTCGGAGCCGAGCCCGAACCGGCCGACGACGGCCCGAGCATCGGCCGCCTGCCGCTCGTACTCCGCGAGCACCCCGCCCCCGCCAACCTCGACGCCCTCGACGCCGCCATGGCCATCGAAGAAGCCCTGTTCGAGGCGTGCGACGCCATCGCCGAACGCGTTCAACGCCCCGTCCGCCGCCACCTCGTTGGCCGCCGCACCGCAGACGCCACGCACGTACGGTGGGCCGAAGACCAGGCCGACCGCGACGACTCCGCCCGCTGGACCCTCCCCACCCACCGCGACGCCGGACCGGCCGACGCGAGCAGCCCCGGCAGCCGCGCCCACGGGCTGCATTGGGCCGCCATGTGGCTGGAAGGCCGCGCCCTCGACGAGGCGCACGGCGACCTGTTCACCTCCACGCCCGCGCGCGTCGTCGAGAGCCTGGCGGAAGTTGCCCGCCGTGCCCGACGCATCCTCGAACGCGCGCTCGGCAGGGATGGGCGCCCCACCGCCCTTGACCGGCCGTGCCCGTACTGCCGGGGGCCGCTCACCGCGCACACCCGAAGCGGGAATCCGGCCGCGGCTACGGTGGTCTGCTCGACCGGTTCGGCGTGCACCGCGCCCGTGCTGCTCGACCGTGGCCGGCGCGTGTGGCAGGGGGCCGAGTTGGTGACCCTGTACGTGGCGATGGAGGCCGCGCAGCAGCGTGCGGAAGACTCGACCGCATGACCGACACCATGGCGTCATTCGCCCGCGCCCGCCTCGACGAAGAGGAAGCCGACGCCCGCGCAGCGATGTGGGACGAGCAGTCAGGCGTGTGGACAGCCCGCCCGCCTCAGGCCAGCTACGAGCGGTACATCATCGCGGACTACCTCGACGATGGCGTGGTGGTCGTGACTCCCGAGAACGCCGACCCCGACGGCGTCGCCGCGCACATCGCACGCCAGGATCCCGCCCGCACTCTCCGCCGGATTGCCAGGCAGCGCCGAGCCGTCGAAGGGCACACCGAGTGTGGCAGCGGGGGCGGCTACTGCGACGAGGGCGGGCACGGGTGGGAAGGCGTCCCTGGGGGCGGCTGTGCCGACCTGTACGACATCGTGGCGGTGTGGGACGACCACCCCGACTACCGCCAGGCGTGGACGCTGTAGCGGCCCGCAGCGTGAACGGGCCGAGGGGCGTTGGGAGTTGACCGGCGCCCCTTTCCGCGAACCGCTTGCGCAACCCAGTACCGCCCCGTACGGTACTGAGTACCGCAGGGCTCCACACCCTGCCAACCACGGGAGTACACCCCATGCACACCTACTCGATACGCGCCGCCATCACCAAGACCACAGGCCACTACCGCCGCCCCGGCACCATGACGACGTACTGCACCGGCGCCCCGACCGATCTGCACGCAAACACCAGCAAGATGCGGCGCATGTGCACCCGGTGCGTCAAGGCCGAGGCCCGCGACCGCGCCCACGCCGAGGCAGTCGCCGCCCAGCACGCCACCCCGCTCACTGAGTGGGAACGCGACCTCCTCGCATCGGACACCGTCCGGGACGCCATCGCGGCCGAGACCATCGCCACCCTGTCCACCCCAACCCGGCCCACCGCCGCCGACCGCGCCGCCGCCGCCGAGGAGTCCCGCTACGCCGCCGAGCTGATCACAGAGGCCGAGGCCACCGAGGGCACATGGCGCGGCCAGTGGATCGGCGCCCGCGACACCGGCCCCACCTTGTTCGCGCTCCCCACCGCCGACCAGGGCGCCCTGTTCGCCTGACCACCACCGGCCCGGCCGCACCCCCCGCGGCCGGGCCCTCGACCACCACCAGGAGCAGCCCGACATGAGCACCAACGACGAGCAGACCGCCGCCGACCAGACCGGCAGGTCATACAGCTCGGTAGAGATCAGCCGGAAGGTGAAGGAGCACGCCAAGGGCCGTCACCTTCGGGAGCTCCGCGAGTTCGGCGCCCAAACACTTCGCGAGGCCGCGTTGAAGGTCCTCGACGACTTGGAGAGCGCGCAGGCCGCCACCCGGAGCGCCGTCACGTCGTCCGTGCTCGCCGCCCTTGCCCTCGACTACGACAGCACCCCCGAACAGAACCGAGCCGAGCTCGGCGCCCACGTCGCCGACGCCATCCCCCTTGCGGAGGCCGGCACAATCCGCCGCGCCGCCGAGGCGATCAAGCTTGCTACCCCTGGCATCATCTGCCGCGCCACCGCCGACGGCATGGAGCCCAACGCCATTGCCCGCGAGCTCGGCGCCACCAGCTCATACGTTCGCCGCATCCTGCGCGAGAACCCCGCCATGCTCGCCGAGGCAGTCAAGGCCCGCGCCGAGCAGACCAACGACCGCACTGTCTGACCCACCACACACCACGGGCCCGCCCACGACTCCACATCGCGAACGGGCCCTCACCACCACGGGAGTACACCCCGCCATGGCTACCAAGAAGCCTACCCGCCGCCGCCGCAGCCCCGTTTCCGTCCCGCGCACCGACAGCTTCGACGCCGCCCTTGCCACGGTCATGCGTACCGGCATGACCAAGGCCGACGCCGTACGCCTCGCCGTCGAGTTCCTCGCCCACGGGTGGCAGTCCGCATGGGACGCCGGAGCGGTACCGGACGGGAAGATCCCCGATCGCATGCTGATGCGCGTACAGGAGCAGGACACCCCGCAGGCTGCCAACCAGCGGGAATGACACCCGCATGACCCACAGCGCCCCGCCGCATGACCCGGCGGGGCGCACGTATGACCGGACGTCATGCCCGCCGTGCGCGGGAGCAGCGCCGGCCGCCGTGCAACCATTCCGCACACCGGATCGTCACAGGATGCACACCCCAACAACACGAGGAGCGGCACCATGGCGCAGATCAAGACCCGGCGGAAGATGGGGTTCATCCTGCTGGGATTCCACTGGACCATGCTCATCTGCACGGTGGGGTTGTGGACGCCGGTCTACCTGTCTGCGCGTCGGCGTCGGGTGACTGTAACGACCGTGCCGGACGGATACGCGGGGCCGGTGCCCGGACAGCAGGTGTATGCGTCGCAGCCGCAGGCGCCGCAGCAGTGGCAGCAGCCCACGCCCGGACAGCAGCCCACGACGTGGGGACAGCCCCGCCAGTAGACCCGTTGCCCACCGTGACCATTCCGTGATCTAATCAGGGCGACCCCGGCGTGCCCGAAAACGGCCGCCCACTGAAACGCCCCGGCTGCTCACCGCGCCGGGGCGTTTCGCATGCCCGGACCCGATCGCCGAGGAGCGCCGCCAGTGTTCAAGTACCGCCCGACCACCCCCGCCATCGGCCAGGCCGCCTACGAGGCGTACGCCGAGGCCGTCGGCAACACGAGCGTCAACGGTGACGACCTCCCCGCGTGGGACGCGCTCACCGTGCCCGTCCGCAACGCATGGCAGCTCGCCGCCGAAGCCGTCCGGCACAAGGTGGAGCTGTCCACCACCTGACCCACCACGAACCACCGCGGCGAGGAGGTGACGCGTCCCCATGGGCCGACCCATCACTGACACAGACCGGCGAGCGGTACGCCGCCACCACGCCGCGGGCATGTCCCGCAACGACATCGCCAGGAAGATCAAGCGCTCACCAAGCACCGTCTCAAAGCTCGCCGCCGACATGGGGCTCACCTTCGACCGCGCCGCCGAGGTAGCCACCGCCACCGCCGTACGCAAGGCCGACCTTGACTCACGGCGTACCGAGATGGCACACCGGTTGCAAGACGTCGCCGAACGCGAGCTCGGCAAGATGACCGAGCCGCAGCTCTACTTCGAGTGGGGCGGCAAGGACCACACCTACGCCGAGCGCGTCCAGCCCGAGCCGACACCGGCCGACCGCCGCACCATGATGGCGACAGCCGGGGCCGCGCTCGACCGCTCGCTCAAGCTGCTCCCCCAGAAGACCGACCCGGGCGAGCAGGGGCGCAGCGTCGTTGGCGAACTCATGGCCGGACTGGCACGGGACTACGTGGCACGCCACGGCGGACTACCGGCCGCCGAGGAGGACCCGGAGCCCACCGACAATGGGCAGTAGTCTCGCGCTCTCCCCGAAGCAGATCGACAGCATCATTGAGGCCCGCGCTTTCCAGAACATTTGGGAAGGCAGTGTCCGAAGCGGCAAGACGATCGCGTCCCTGCTCCGGTGGCTGGACTTCGTGGCCGATCGGCCCGAGGGCGGCGAGCTGGTCATGGTCGGCCGCACCCGCGATTCGCTCGCCCGCAACGTGTTCGGCCCCCTCACCGACCCGAGCATCTTCGGGCCGCTCGCCCGCGACATCACGTACACCAACGGCGCCCCCACCGCGCACGTGCTCGGCCGCGTGGTGCACACCCTCGGAGCCAACGACGCCCAGGCCGAACCCAAGGTGCGCGGCCTCACCTGCGCGGGCGCGTACGTCGATGAGCTGACCACCCTCCCCCGAACCTTCTACGACCAGCTCAACGCGCGCTGCTCCATCGAGGGCAGCAAGATTTTCGGGACGACCAACCCCGACAATCCGAACCACTGGGCCCGCAAGGAATACCTGCTCCGCCCCCGCGAAACCCGGCTGAAGTCCTGGCACTTCGTCATGGACGACAATCCGGGGCTGTCCGACGCGTACAAGGCCCGCACGAAGGCGTCGTACCGGGGCCTGTTCTACAAACGCAACGTGCTCGGCCTGTGGGTCATGGCCGAAGGAGCCATCTACGAGGCGTACGACGAAGCACAGCACGTCGTCGACGAGCTGCCCGAGATGCGCCGCTACTGGATCGGCATGGACTACGGCACCGTCAACGCAACGTCCGTGATCCTGCTCGGTCTCGGTGTCGATGACGTCCTGTACGCCGTTGCCGAGTGGCGCCACGATTCCCGCAAGGCCATGCGGCAGATGACCGACGCGCAGTACTCCGCCGCCATCCGCGAATGGGTGGCCGAGCAGGGGGTGACGCCCGAGTGGACGTTCATAGACCCCAGCGCGGCCAGCTTCATTACGCAGCTGTGGACCGATGGCTACCCGGGGATCGCCCGCGCCACCAACGACGTGTCCGACGGCATCCGCTCCGTGGCGTCCGCACTTGCCGCCGGCCGACTCCGTATCCACCGCTCATGCACCGGGCTGCTCGACGAAATGCCCGGCTACGTGTGGGACGACAAGGCCGCCGAGAAGGGCGAGGACCGGCCCGTGAAGCTGAACGACCACAGCGTGGACGCTTTGCGCTACGCCGTGCACTCGTCCGCCCATGAGTGGCGCCACCTACTCACCACACCCACCGCCGAGGAGGCCGCAGCATGACCGGACGCGTCCCGCTTCCCGGATTCCCCGCATGGACCGGCGCTCACGCCATCCTCGGAACACCGACCAGCCACCCGGACACGAACACGCTGCACGTCGTCGTATCCGTCCGCATCACGCGCCGCGCCCGATGGTGGGCACGGTGGCGTTACCTGACCGGCCGGGAGGTGTTCACCGATGGCACTCCCGAGTAACGGAAGTCCGTGGCCGCCGCCGCGCATGGCCGCCCCGTACCGCGAGATCCACCGCGACGACATGTGGTACGCCGGAGACCCCGACCGCCTCGCCCGCGCGCATGACCGGTTGGAGAACACACCGCGCCGCGCCGACCGCGACGGCCGCCGCACCCGTTGGGGACGCCAGGCCGCCGACTACCCCCGCAAGCGGGAGCAGCGGCTACACGTTCCGCTCCCAGGCGACATCGCCACCACGGCCGCGGATCTGCTGTTCGCGGACATGCCGACGATCACCGTCGACGACACGCCCACACAGGACCGTCTCGCCGAGCTGCTCGACGCCGCGCACATGCATCAGATGCTGTTGGGCGCGGCAGAGCAGGCGTCGGCTCTGTCCGGGATCTATCTCCGGCTGACATGGGACCGAGACGTCGTCGAGGACCGGCCGATCCCGACCACGGTGCAGCCCGACGCCGCCATTCCCGAGTACCGGTTCGGCATGCTGCGGGCCGTTACCTTCTGGCGTGACCTCGACGGCAGCGACGCACAAACCACCTACCGGCACCTTGAACGCCACGAGCCGGGCCGTATCGTGCACGCCCTGTACGAGGGCACCCCCGACAACATCGGCCGCGCCGTGCCGCTCACCGAGCACCCGGAAACCGCCGACCTGGCCGGATCACTCGGCCCCGACGGAGTGAGCATCGAGACCGACATTCCGATGCTCACCGCCGCGTACGTGCCGAACATGACGCCGAACCGGCTGCACCGCGGCTCACCCATGGGCCGTAGTGACTACGCCGCGCCGATTCACCAGCTGTTCGCCGCCCTCGACGACACGTGGACGTCATGGATGCGAGACATTCGCCTCGCACGGGCGCGCCTGATCGTCCCGTCTGGCTATCTGACCAGTCTTGGACCCGGGCAGGGCGCAGCGTTCGATGACGACCGCGAGGTGTACAGCGGCCTGAACATGCCGCCGACCGAGGGCCAGGGCATCACGCTCTCTCAGTTCGCCATCAGGGTCGAGGATCACCAGCGGACCACCGAGGCAATCACCCGCAAGGCTGTTGAGAGCGCGGGCTACTCCGCGCAGAGCTTCGGCCTTGAGGGCGGGGGCGAGGCGATCACCGCAACAGAGGTCGAGGACCGCGCCGGCCGCTCGACCGTGACCACGAAGAAGAAGGCCGGTTACTGGCGGTCCGACCTGGCCGACTTCCTGCATGCCCTTCTGCTGCTCGACGTCGCCCAGTTCGGCACCCGGATCACACCGGATCGGCCGACTGTTGAATTCAACCTCGACGCGTCCGAGTCGGAGCAGTCCAAGGCCACCACGCTGGAACTGCTCGCCCGCGCAGGTGCGGTGAGCACGGGCACGAAGGTCAAGGCGCTGCACCCGGATTGGGACGACACCGCGGTTGCGGCGGAGGTCGCCGCGATCCTCGCCGAGACCGGCGAACCGGCCGCACCGGACCCCGTAGGCAGCTTCCCGATGTGAGTAGGAGGTAAGCGGCTGTGGCCATCCACCCGGGCATGGTCGAGCCGCTCGCCGAGGGCACCCGCGACCTGTACACCGCCGCTGAGACTCACCTGTTGGGCATCATCGCCCGGCAGCTGGCCGACGGCCTCGACGCCCCGCAGTGGGCCGAGCGCAAGTTGGCCGCCGTGCAGCAGCTGCGCCGCGCATCACAGGCGGTTGTCGACGAGCTCGGCAAGGCCGTCACACTCGAAGTGCACGACGTCATCGCGGAGGCGTACAACGTCGGCCATGCTGCGGCCGTTGCCGAGCTCGGAGCGCTGTCTCCGGAGCAGGCCCGCGCCGTTGCCGAGGCAGCCCCGAACGCCACCGACATCGACCGCCTCGCCGAGGACACCGTGTCCACGGTCGTCGGCCGTCACCGCTCGATTGTCCGTACGATCACCGACCGCTTCCGATCCGTCGTCAGCAGCGTGACCGCCCTGGTCACGTTCGGCCGGACCCGCCGCCAGGCCACGCAAGAGGCCATGCAGCAGTGGGCCGACGAGGGCATCACCCGGTTCGTCGACAAGTCCGGCCGCCGTTGGAAACTTGCCAGCTACGCCGAGATGGCGGTCCGTACCTCGACCGGGCGCGCCGCCGTCGAAGGCCACATGCGCTCGCTCGCAGCCGGAGGCCGGGACCTGGTCGTCGTGTCCGACGCGCCCCGGGAATGCCCGCTGTGCCGCCCGTGGGAGCGTCAGGTGTTGTCCATCGCAGGCCCGTCCGGCCGTCGCGTGATCGAGGTCGATCACGCGATACGTGACGGCGAAATGGTCCGGGTGGACGTCGCCGGATCCCTCGACGAAGCCCGCCTCGCCGGATTGCAGCACCCCAACTGCCGCCACAGCGTGTCCGCGTACACCCCGGGCGTCACCGTCTACAACGACGCGAAGCCCGACCCGGACGGGTACGAGGCAGGGCAGCGACAGCGCGCCATCGAACGGCACATCCGCCACTACAAGAACCGGTCGGCCGCCGCGATCGACCCGGCAAAGAAGCGCGCCGCGAACGTCAAGGTCCGCCAGTGGCAGAAAGCCATGCGGGACCACCTCGCGGCGCACCCGGACCTACAGCGCATCCCGAAGCGTGAGCAGCCCGGAGCCTCGAACCTTCCCACCGGCGGCCCCGCAGCCCCGGACGAGGCGGTACAGGCCGCCCGCGTACGGTCCGGCGACGCAACCACCGTCCGCGAGATGACCGACCCGGAGTTGATCGCGGTCGTTCGGTTCGGAGAGCTCACTCCGCAGGACCGGGCCCGGATCATGGGCGAGGTCGACCGCCGCGAGCTGCTCGCGCTGCTCGACCGCGTACGCCCCGGTGGGCGCCTCGCCGACGATCTGCACCAGTTCTCAGACGACGAGCTCGGCCGCGCATTTGCTGCGCTCGACGATGACACAGATCGGCTACGGATCATGGCGGAGATGGACCGGCGCGACGTCGCCACCACCCTCCCCGGCGTAGCCGCGGACTTGATCGGGTTGTCGGATGCGCAGCTGGCGCACCGCGCCAAGGGTGCGAACGCCGCCGAGCTGGCCCGGTTGCAGGCCGAGGCGAACCGCCGCGACATGCTCACGAGGAACTTCCCCGGCGGCGAGCTCCGGCTCGACCTCGACCAGCTCGGAGACAACGAGTTGGCGTGGTGCATGCAGTACGCCCGCACGGACGAGGTGCTGCGCATCGCCGCCGAGCTCGACCGCCGCGAGCCCGTCACGCTGCCGCCGCCGGCCGACACCGGCGACGCGGTTGCCGATCTGCTCGCCAACCGGGACGCGCTCGCAGAGGCGATGGACCCGGCACCGGATTCCGAGCAGTGGGGGCAGTACGCGGACGACGACCAGGCCCAGCCGGACACCGCGCCGGCCGACACGGGACCGGCCGAGGAGGCCGAGGAGGAAGCGCCGCGCCTCACCCGCAGGCAGGCCCGCGACCTCTACGACGAGTACGTCTACACGCAGTACCTGAAAGCGGAGGAGGATTGCCGCGGGTATCTGCTCAACAAGGCGTATGAGACACAGGCCGTATCCCCCGAAAGCCTGTTCCGAGGGCCCGCACGGATTGCGTATGCGCGCGCGTCCGACGAGCTGAAAGAGTGGTGGGCGACTCACGGCAGGCTCACGCAGGCCGAGTTCATCACGCAGGCGACCGGCCAGACCCAGCGTTGGGCCACCGGCGCCGTGATCAACAACGCTGAGCAGCAGAACAAGAGGTGACACTCGTGGGCACACGCGAGGACATTGCGCGAGCAGTCCAGGACGGGGCCGAGGCCGGCAGGACCGGCCAGCCCCCGACCGCATGCCCGCACCCGCGCACCTTGCTGCTCCGTACCGCGTGGATCCGCGGCTACGCGCCCGCCCGCCGGGAGCGTGAGCAGGACCGCGCCGAGTAGCCACACCGCAGATCAGCACCCCCAGGGCCCGCCAGGAGCGGGCCCTTTTGCATGCCCACGGCCCGCCAGGCGCGGGCCCGACCAGCCCCAGGAGGGCGCCCCATGGACACCCGCTACCGTCACCCGCTCGCCACTCACGCCGCCGGAACGGTCCTCGGACACCGGCGCGACGGCCGCCCCATCTACGCCATCGCAGGTGGCGACGGAACCGGCGAGGGTGGGGCCCCGGCGGCGCCTGCCGCACCGACAGCACCCGCACCGGCCGTTCCCGCAGCGCCCCCGGCACCGGCCGCGCCCGCCCCGGGGGCGCCCCCGCAGGGCGAACCGCAGGACGTCGCCGGACTCCCCCAGTGGGCACAGGACCACATCAAGTCACTGCGCACCGAGGCCGCCGACTACCGCACCCGCGCCCAGGCGCAGCCGCATGCACCGGCCGCACCGCAGCAGCCCCCGACCGCGCCCGCCGCCGACGGCGACGTGTCCCTGCTCCCGCAGTGGGCACAGCGCATCGTCACCGACTCCCAGGCCACGGCTCGGCAGGCCGCCGTACAGGCCGCCGTCTACACCACCGCCGCAACCGCAGGCGCTGACCCGGCCGCACTGCTCGACAGCACGTCGGCCATGGCCGCGCTCGCCGCCGTTGACCCCGCCGACCCAGCCGCCGTCACGGCCGCGATCACGGCCGCCGTCCAGGCGAACCCGCGGCTCGCCGCCAAGACGACCGGACCCGCCCGGGGCGGCACCGACTTCGGCGGCACCCCGCCGCCCGAACAGCGCCCCGCCAACCTCCAGGACGCCATTGCCGCGCGACTCGGCGGCTGACCCAAGGAGCCCCATGGAAGTAAGCGCCCGCTACGAGGTGCGCGCGAACGACGGTCAGAAATACGGCCCGTCGTTCACCGACCTTCAGGCAGCACTCGACTACTGCCGCCAGACCAATTCCACGGCCAACGAGATCAACCACAACACGGTCATTCCGTGCTTCACCCCCGTGCCCATCGGCGCAGGACAGGAGAACTAAGTCATGCCCCAGATAACTCTCGCCGAGGCGAAGAACAACGCACAGGACGATCTCGACCTCATGGTCATCGACGAGTTCCGCAAGGGCTCGGCCATCCTCGACAGCCTGACGTTCGACCAGGCCGTCAACCCCTCCGGCGGGGGCGCGACCCTCACGTACGGATACCGGCGGCTGATCACCCAGCCGACCGCCGCGTTTCGTGCGATCAACAGCGAGTACGCGCCGAGCAGCGTCACCACGCAGCGGTACACCGTGGACCTCGCCGTCCTCGGTGGCAGCTTCGAGGTCGACCGCGTCGTATCGAGGATCGGCGCCGCAGCGTCCGGGGCCGTCGCCCTGAACATGTCGCAGAAGATCAAGGCCACCAACACTCAGTTCCAGGACACCGTCATCAACGGCGACGTCGCGACCGACGCGAACAGCTTCGACGGCCTCGACAAGGCGCTTGCCGGGTCCGACACGGAGTTCCGTGTCGACGAGGTCACCGAATGGTCGGATTTCGACACCGACCCGGCCGCCGCACACAAGGCGCTCGATGCGATCGACGAGTTCCTGTCCCTGCTCGACGGCACTCCGTCGATCATCCTCGGCAACGCGAAGGCGCTTGCCCGGGTGCGCGCCGCCGCCCGACGCGCGGGCATGTACACCCGCAACCCGGTCGATGGGCTGCTCGGCCCCAACGGCCGGCCGATCGAGCGCGAGCAGTACGGCGACATCGTTTTCGCCGACCCGGGCGCCAAGTCCGGCTCGAACAACCCGATCATCCCGATCGAGACCCGCACCGTGGCCACCGTGTCCACGACCGGCCTGACGGACCTCTACGCCTACCGCGCCGCCCTGGACGGCTTCCACGGTGTCGCCACCGCCGGTGGGCAGATCGTCAGCAGCTACCTGCCCGACTTCACGTCGGCCGGCGCCGTCAAGAAGGGCGAGGTCGAAATGGGACCGGTCGGCGTCGCGCTCAAGGCCACCAAGGCTGCGGCCGTCTTCCGCAATATCAAGGTGACCGCCTGATGGCCGTCATCACCGCGCCGGTAGGCGACTTCACCGGGCCCGGGGTGGGTGGCCTGGTCTTCCAGGGTGGCCGCGCCGAGACGGACAATCCGTCTGTCATCGCGTACGCGCACCGCCACGGCTACGAGGTCAAGAACGACGAGCCCGAGGCTCCGCACAGTCCGCCGTCTGCCCCTGACAGACCGGAGCAGACACCCACATCGGAACCCGCCCCCGAGCCCGCCCCGCAGCCCACGGCTACGGGGCGTTCCGCTGCCCGGGGCAAGACCAGCAAGGGATGAGCCAATGGCCCGCGTCTACGCCAACCCCGAGCAATACACGGCGTGGACCGGGCAACCGGCCCCCGCCGGTGTGGAACGGCTGCTCGCCCGCGCGTCGCAGGACATCGACACTGCTCTGTTGACCGCCGTCTACGACACCGACAGCACCGGCACGCCCACGGACCCCGACATCGTGGCCACGCTCGCAGACGCGACGTGCGCGCAGGTCGAGTACCAGCAGGCGACCGGCGATGACGGGACCGGGGCGGCCGGTCAGTGGGACTCCGTCAGCATCGGCCCGGTGTCCATGTCCGGGCGCCGGGCGCGCCCGCAGGCTGCGGGTGATCTCGACCTCGCCCCGCGTGCGGGCCGGGTGCTCGCCGCGGCCGGACTGCTTCCGGGGGTGATCTGGTGAACGTCCCCGGATGGCTGCTCCGCCACCGCGTAATCATCGAGCCGTACGCGGGTGACAGCGCGTACGGGCCGACGTACGGGCCGCCCGTCGAGGTGGCCGCCATGGTCGCCGAGAAGATCCGCTCTCTCCGGAGCAGCGGAGACACGACCGTCAGCAGCACGGCACAGATCATCGCAGCGCCGGACATCAACTGCCCGCCCGAGTCCCGCATCACCCTGCCAGGCGGACGAATCACACGCGCACTCATCGTGTCCCGCCACACCGCGCCGGGACTGCCCGTGCCGCAGTCCACGGAGGTGATCTGCGAATGACGCAGCGCACCCGCCTGAACTACCAGGGCCGCCGCCTGTGGACGAGCCGGGGCCGCCGCCTCGCATCGGACGGCCTACGCAACGCCCTCGAACACATCCTCGCCGAGTCCCGCCGCATCGTGCCCCTGGAGGAATCCACCCTCGAAAGATCGGGCCGCGTGCATGTGGACGGCCTCGAAGGGGCGATCACGTACGACACCGTGTACGCGGTCGTGCAACACGAGAACCTCGACTACAAGCACGCCCCCGGGCGCGAGGCGAAATACCTTGAAAAGCCCATGACGACCGAGCGGCAAACAGCGCTCGCGCTCATGGCCGTGCCGCTGCGGCGGTGGCTGCGTGGCTGACCTCCTCGACGGCATCGCCCGCCTGCTCGCCGACAACGGGCACGGCACCTACGACCCCACCGGCGCGACCGGCGACATGTTCACCGAGAAGATGCCGCCCACCCCTGACGCCGCGGTCGCCCTGGCCCTGTACGACACCGGCGAGGCACCCGACGCCCTGAACGCGTACGACACGGTGCGCCTCCAGGTCCGCGTACGAGGCGGCCCAGATCCGCGCGTCTCCCGCAGGCACGCCCAGGACATCTACAGCGAACTGCACGGCCTGGCCGGGGTGGAACTCCCCGACGGAACGTGGCTCATCCTCGCCGCCGCACGCGGCACCGTCGCGCCTATGGGCCGCGACGCCAACGGCCGACACGAACACGTCGTGAACTTCGGCCTTGACGTGTCGGCCCCCACCAAACACCGCACAGAGTAGGAGGCCCGCCCATGGGACGGCCCATTGACGCACGTGGCTGGATGTTCGAGGTCGAGACCGCGACCGCCGACACGTTCGTACGGATCGGGAATTTGAAGAGCTGGTCCGAGAATCCGGGCGAGAACGAGGAGACCGCGGACACCACGGACAACGACTCCGAGGGGTACTACGAGCAGGACATCATGCAGCGTGGCGCCACGATCGAGGTATCGGGGCAGTACACCGCGACGTCGGGCACCCGCGACCCCGGACAGGACTACATCGACACGGTGTGGGCGTACCGGTTCGGCGAGGAGTCGCGCGGCCGGATGCGCTACCGCCACAAGTCGCAGGACGAGTGGACCGTTTGGGAATGCACAGTGACGCCGGGGGAGCGCGGCGGCGAGACCAACGCCAAGACCTCGTGGGCCGCCACGTTCACCCGGTGCGGTGCCCCGTCTGTCGCTGAGGTGGTGGCCGCCCCGTGATCGACTACGACGACGACGCGGCCGAGGCCGAGCAGCTCGACGACGTCGCAGATTTCGACGCGTTCTTTGCCGAGCAGGCCGAGCCGGAACGCAAGGGGCTGCCGCTTCGCATGTACGGGCGCACCTACCACCTGCCCCCGTCCCTCCCGCTCCTGTTCACGCTCCAGTTGGACCGGCTCAAGTCGTCGGCGCGGCCGGAGGACATCCGCAACCTGCTCGCCTCCCTGTTCGGCCCGGATGCCGTGGAGCACTGGACGGATGCCCGCATGTCGGATCGGCGTCTCGGCATCGTGCTGAAGTGGGCGACCGCGAACGTAGCCAAGCCTGGCTCTCTGACGATGGAGCGTGCGGCCGAGCTGTACGACGAGCAGGAAGCTGCGAAGGAAGCCGCGAAGGCCACGGCGGGAAAAGCGCGACCGGCGAAGGTCCGCACGAAGGCCACGCCGAAGAAGAAGTCCGCACCGAGGCCGAGCAGTTCTGGCACGCGGTAGTCACTCACTGGCGGTCGGTCGAATCCGACCTCGCCTCTACGTATCAACTGACGGCCGAGCAGGTTTCGGCGCTGACGACGCGCCGTTTCCTGACGCTCCTTTCCGGCCTTCCTGCTGAGGCCCGCTTTCCGTCCGTGTGGCGAAACACGCCCCGCATCGTAGATGACCCTGACGAAATTGCACGCCTCACGGGGCGGTAATTCGCGCGCGTAAAACAACTGAATAGGGGGGCTGTTCCGTGGCGCTCAATATCGGCGAATTGGTCGGCTTTATCGACCTGAACGATGACGGGGCGCAGCGCGGAATTAACCGGACAGGGGCGGCGCTCGCCGGTCTCCAGCGGGACGCGGACGGCCGCCTACGGGATATGCAAGGCCGGTTCGCCGTAGCCGGTGCGGCTATGGGCGGGGCGCTCGGCGACGGTATCGGCGGGGGTGCTGAGCGCGCAGAGCGCAGCCTGGGCGGTGTCGGTTCGCTGCTCGGTGCGGCGAAAATCTCGACGATCGCTCTGGCGGGGGCGTCGGTTGTGGCCGGTGGCGCGCTGGCTGCGGTACCGCTTGCGGTGGCCGGTCTCGGCGCGAAGGTGCTCGCCGAGAACGAGCAGGTAAAGAGCGCTTTCTCGGACATGGCCGAGCATGTCAAGGGCCAGGTGCAGGAGCTTGCCGAGCCCCTGGTCAAACCGTTCGTGGCCGCCGCCGGACAGATCTCGGGCATTTTCGACGATGTGGCCCCGCAGCTGGGCAAGCTGTTCGAGGGCGTGGCGCCCATGATCGAGCCGCTGGTGGGCGGCCTGGGCGACCTGGTCAAGAACCTGCTTCCGGGCCTGGTCAACGCCGTGCAGGCGGCCCAGCCGGTTGTCGAATCGCTCGGCGGGTTCCTGGGTGCGGTCGGCGACGGCTTGGCCGGATTTTTTGATGGGGTCAGCGCCGGGGCCGGGGGCGCAGCCGCTGCCTTCGGCGGGCTCGGTGACGCCGTAGCGACGATCCTGCCCGCGGTCGGTGGCCTGATCGGCACCCTCGCGGAGGCGGGCGGTCCCGTGCTTGCCGCGCTCGCGAAGGCGATCGCTCCGGTGGTGGCGCAGCTGGCCGATGCGCTCGGGCCGGCCCTTGCGTCGCTGGGGCCGCCGCTCGCGCGGCTGGCTACCGCGCTGGGTGATGGGCTGTCGCCGATCGTCGATGCGCTCGGCCCCGTGCTCGCTGCCGTAGCGGACGCGTTCGGGGTCCTGATTGACGCCGTTTCACCGATTTTGCCTGTTCTCGGCAAGCTGATCGCGTCCGTGCTGCCTGCGATTACGCCACTGCTGACCACGCTGGGCGACATCATCGCGCAGGCGTCGCCCGTCGTGATGCTGCTGGTCGACGCGCTGGCCGGTGCGCTGCGGCCGATCCTCGACCAACTACCTGGGCTTATTGCCCCGTTTGCGGCAGTTCTTGGCGATCTCGCCGCAACTGTCCTGCCGATTCTCGCCGATCTGATCGTCGCCCTGTCACCCGCACTCGCCACCATCGGCGAGTCGTTCGGACAGATCATGGTGGCGCTTGCGCCGCTGCTGCCCGCGATCGGCGAGCTGCTGATTGACGCCCTGAACGCGCTCATGCCGATCATTGAGCCGCTCATTGCTGGGATCGCATTTCTCGCTGACCTGTTCGCTACAGGTCTTGCAGCGGTCATTTCTGGTGTGGTCGTGCCCGTTCTGGAAATCATCATTGCGCTGCTTCAGGGCGATTTCAGTGGTGCGTGGGATATCGCGAAGGCTGCGGTGTCCAAGGCCGGAGAGATGATCGGCGACATCTCCGAGCAGGTCGGCAAGTGGGTCGGCGAGGGCATATCTGCCGCCGTCGACTGGATCAAGGGACTTCCTGGACGCGCATACGACGCGCTTGCGCCGCTTGCCGGGCGTCTCCGTGACCGTGCCGTACAGGCGATGCGCGATTTCCGCGACAGCATAGCCACCAAGGCGGCAGACGCTATCGCGTGGGTCCGTGGGCTGCCCGGCCGTATCGGTTCCGCGATCGGTGATCTCGGCTCGCTGCTGTACGACAAGGGGCAGGACGTCGTACGCGGCCTGTGGAACGGCATCAAGGGCATGGGGTCCTGGCTGGCCAGTCAGCTGGCCGGTTTCGCGAAAAGCATCGTGCCCGGCCCGATTGCAAAAGCCCTGGGAATCGCTTCCCCATCCAAGCTCATGGCCGACAAGATCGGCCGGTGGATTCCGGCGGGCATCGTCGAGGGCATCAAGAGCGGGGCGGGCGCCCTGGACCGCACGATGCGGGGTCTGGTCACACCGCCCGCGGTGCCGTCGCTGATGCCCGGAATGGCTGGTGCGGGTGCAGCCGGCGGGTTCGGCACGGTGAGCGGTGGAGGACCACTGGTCTCAGTCGAGCACTGGCATGCCGCAGAAAACGGCAGCCCTGACGACAACGCGCGGGCCCTCGAATGGCTCTCCAAGGGGCGGGGGTAACCATGGCTGCTGGTGACCTGCTGACAGCCGTAGGGCAGATCCAGTACGGCAACCTGCTGATCGGCCGTGGGACGCCGTACTCGTACAAGAGGCTGTCCGGGTGGGCCGAGCTGCCCGCCCTCGACTCGGGCACGGTTCTCCGGTCCGGTGCGCACGGGGCCTACCCCGGGCTGCTCCTCGCGCAGTCGCGCACCATCGGCCTGGACGGGCTGATGGTGCGCGCTCCGCGGGCGAGTATCGGCGCGGCGGTCGACGTCCTCGAAGCGGGCTTGGTGCCGGTGGTGGATGAACTGCCGCTCGCTTTCTGGGCTGATGAGCGGGGGCCGCGTCTGGTGTGGGCCCGGTGCCTTCGGTACATGCTGCCGATGGAAAAGGGGTACCGGGTCGGCACTATTCTCGGCGGCGCGGTGCAGTGGGAGGCCACGGATGCGCGCCGGTACGGGCTCACGGAGCGCACCGTAACGGCGTCCCTGCCGATGCCGGAACCTGGTCTGAACTGGGGAACGGACCCCGGTCCGGAGTCCCTTGACTGGCCGCTCAGCTTCGGTGCGGTCGGCTCGGCCGGCGGCATGTCCGCCACGAACGCGGGCAACGCCGAAACACACCCTGTCGTCGAGTTCCGGGGCCCGGTGCTGCGGCCGTCGCTCACCAACCTGCAAACCGGTGACGTCCTCGAATACGACCTGCCGTTGGCGGCTGGTGACGTGCTGGTCGTCGATACGCGGGCGGGCACGGTGACGCTCAACGGCACCGCGTCACGCCTCTACACGGTCACGGCGCGGTCTGTGCCGGAGCAGACATTCACGCTCGCCCCCGGCACCACCGATCTTTTGTTCCGGGCTGCTCCGGAATCATCCGACCCGGCCGCGTCCGCTCTGGTGCGGTACCGGCCCGCCTACTGGTAAGGACCCCGATCATGACTGTGCGCTCTGCGTGGCTGCTGCCCGGTGGTGCCGAGCCGGGGCAGACCCGCGAAGACACGCGGCTCGCCCCGCTGGGGACGATGGTGCCGTCCGGTGAACTCACCTCCCGGCCCGGGGTGATCCCGGGCGGTGCCCCGTTCGCCGCGTCCGGTGCAGGCGCCATGTCGCTACAGGTAGGTATCGGGCGCGCGCTGGTGCAGGGCACCACAGCACAGGGCGCCTACCCGGTGGCCGTGGACGCTCCGGAAACCGTTGCGTTTGATGACGGGGATGCGCTGCTCGACCGCATCGACACCGTGGTGATCCGCGTCCTTGATCAGCTTTTCGACGTGAGCGGCGAGAACGTCGCCCTGGTCGAGGTGGTGAAGGGCGAGCCGCTCGCCACTCCGGCGGCCCCCACCCTGGACCCGGCGTGCGAGCCTCTGTGGGACGTGACCGTGCCTGCCGGCACGTCTGCGGGCGTGGGCGGTATCGACTGGGGCACGGCGCTCAGTGACCGGCGCCGGTACACCGTCGCGGCGGGCGGCATCATCCCGCGCGCCTCCTCGTCTCTCGCGGGCGCCTATGACGGGCAGTACGCCGACTTCAACGGCACGCTGTACCGGTGGTCGGCAGCGGCCGACGATTGGCAGCAGTACCCGGCCACTCCGCTGCGGCCCCTGATGACACGCCAGGCCGCGGCCCCGCCGTACACGCCGGTACAGACGTACGTCGACTTCACGGCCGCGGCCTGGCCGCGGATCACGTTCACGGTTCCGCCGTCCGGCGCGGTGTTCATCACCGTCGGCGGTCTGGTGTCGAACCGGGCCACGGATGTGTCTACGGCCTGGCTGACGTGGCGTGCGACTGGCGGCCTGACTGAGGCACACGGTGCAGGAAACGGCCTGTCGGCGCAGTCGTCGCGTGTGATCGCGTCCCGCCGGGTGTACCGGCCCGGACTGACGCCCGGCGCTTCCGTGACCCTGATCCCGGGGTGGAACGTGTCATCGGTCGGACAGGATACGAACCTCGCCAACGGTGAGTTGTCGGTGGAGTTCGTCCAGTGATCGCACCCCCGTACCGCATCCTGCTGTGCGACCTGCGGTCGGACACGCTGCTTGACGCACTGCCCATACAGGGTGTGTCCATCGACGACTACATCGGCAAAACCGGGCGTCTCACCGGAACGGTGCCGATCCCGAATGCGGAACTCGCCGCCCGTGCACGGCGCGCGCTCATCCCCGGACGTACCGGGGTGTGGGTCGAGCGCGGGCGCGAGATCTGGTGGGGCGGCATCCTGTGGACGCTCAACCTCGCCAGTGACGACCGGGGGTTCCTCGGAGCGCAGGTTCAGTGCGGCGGCTGGGAGTCCTACCTCTACCGGAGGCTGCTCTTCGACACCCTGACCGCCACCCAGGTCGACCAGCTCGACATTGTGCGCGAGCTGATCGACTACGCGCAGGAAACCCCGGGCGGAAACCTGGGCATCACCTACGACAGCACGGTGTCGGGTGTGCTCCGCGACCGTACGTTCCTGCGGTACGACCAGCCAAGCGTTGGCGAACTCCTCGATCAACTGTCCTCGCTGGAGCGCGGTTTCGAGTGGCGCATCGGCTCGTACCGTGACGGGGACGGCCGGCGGGTCAAACGGCTGCACCTGGGGCATCCGGTCATCCGGGGCGGGGCAACAGATATTGTCCTGGACCATCCGGGGCCGATCCTGTCCTACGCGCTACCGACCGACGCCACGCTGAAGGCGAATGCCTGGCAGTCGCGCGGTGCGAGCATCAACACCAACCAGGCCGCCGACAGCTTCCCGCTGATGTCGCCCGTGCTGGTCGACGACGACGACATTGCCGCCGGATGGCCACGCCTCGACGGAACATCGGACTACACCACCGTCGAGCAACAGGCCACGCTTGACGCACATGCCCGCGCGGACTGGAACGCGGCCCGTACTCCCGTGACCATCCCCGAAATCACGGTCCTGCTTGCCGACACGATCACTCCCGCTCTGCTCGGGTCCACGGTGCGGCTCCGTATCCGCGACCTGTGGCACCCCAACGGCCTGGATGTCCGGTACCGCGTCGTCGGCATGACGATCACCCCGCCGGAGCGTGGCCGCCCCGAAACCGCCCGCCTGTACCTGGAGGTCCCGTAGTGCCGTACGTTCCGCAAGACCTGCTCGACCGTGTAGCCAGCCTGGAACGCGAGGTGCGGCAGCTGCGAGGCCGCGCGCAGATGCGCCCCGCCCTCAACCAGGTGCTGGCCGGCGACGTGGTGATCGGCGAGGGCGGGCAGCTGATCGCCAAGACCCCCGGCGGACAGCGCACGTTCGTCGTCGGGCAGACCCCGCAGGGCGACTGGGGGGTTGGTCTCGCCCGCGAGAGCGGAGCCGCAGCGCTCACGGTCGGCGACGACGTGAACTCCGCAGACGCACAGATGATCCGCATGTGGTCGCGCGGTGGCGAGATCATCGTCATGGATGACGCGTACGCCGACGGATACCTCGGCCGCCCCTACGTGCCCATCCCCATGGCTCCGGGCGTGAACATCGCCTCGGATACGGATACCCCGCTCTACTCCGGCCACATGGTCGTGCAGCACAAGGTCCTGTCGGTGAACGGACAGATCGTCGGCCCGGCAGGCACCGCCATACGGGTGTGGCTCACTCTCGACGGCACCGAGCTGGCCGCATGGACGCTGAGCAGCTCGGCGACCGTTACCGAGATCAATCAGCGTATTCCGCTGTCCGCGACCGACCACCCGCACTCATCCACCGCTGTGGCCGTCATATGGGCCCAGCGCACCGCGGGCACGGGCACGGGCACGGTGCGGGTCCGCGGCCTGTGGGGGATGAACACCATCACAGAATCGGAGGCAACCTGATGCTGCCTGACGGCATCCCGACGGTGACTGTGACGGGGCGCTTCCTGACGCCGGAGGGCGAGGCGCTGTCCGGGAGAATCGTCTTCCGGGCACCGGCGCTGATCACGCTCGCGGATCATGATGTGATCTTGGGCGGCCCGGTGACCGCGGACCTTGACGCGACCGGCGCTTTCTCCGTGACGCTGCTGGCGACCGACGCCCCGGGCATGAATCCGGCCGACTGGTCGTATTCCGTGGCTGAGCAGTTGGTCGGCGTCGCGGTGAACCGCGTGTATCAGATCCTGTTGCCGTCGGACGTGCCCGCGGTCGATCTCGCGGACCTGGCCCCGACGGACCCGACGACCCCCACCTACGTCGCGGTGCGCGGCGACTCCGCGTACGAAGTGGCCGTGGAGAACGGGTTCGTGGGCACGAAGGCTGAGTGGCTGGCGTCACTGGTCGGCGAGCAGGGTGCAACCGGCGCCGTAGGCGCTACGGGCGCTACCGGTGCGACCGGGGCGCCGGGCGCCAAGGGGGACACCGGGGCAACCGGGGCGGCCGGGGCACCGGGTACCCCGGGGGTGGTGCAGTCCGTCAACGGCCAGTCTGCTGCCGCCGTCATCCTCGACGCCGCCGACGTGGGGGCCGTCGCCACCGTCAGTGACAAGGCCCCGGACGTAAACGGCAACGTCGCCCTGGTCGCCGCCGATGTCGGCGCTGCCACCGCCGACCACACGCACACCGCCGCCCAGGTCGGGGCCGTCGCCACTGGTACGGCCGTCCTGCTCACCGGCACCCAAACCGTTGCTGGCAACAAGACATTCAGCGGCAACGTCACGGTTTCCGGAGTCGGACAGGTCCGCGCCGCCGTCAAGAGCTCGGGCACCGCGCGCACCGACACTGCGACCGCCGCCGCCGACCCGGATCTTGCACTGTCCGTCGCCGCAAATGCGACGTACATCGTCGAGTGCGTCGCCGTCTGGACGCAGGGCGGGGGCGGCTTCCGCGCCGACTGGTCGGCCCCGTCCGGGGCCACGATGGTGTGGACCGACAACGACGGAGCCGGAGCGGCGGCGCTCGGCACCGACCTGACGTTCAGTGTCACGACCGGCACGACGTTCCAGGGTGCGTTGGTCGTCGGCGCGACGGCTGGAACCCTCACATTCCGATGGGCGCAGAACACTGCCAACGCCGCTGCAACGAGTCTGCTCGGCGGTTGCTATTTGCGCCTCGAACGCGTCGCCTGACCCCACCCCACCCCACCCCTTCCCGTACGCCCGCGCACTCCGCGCCGGGCGTTTTTTCATGTCTGGAGACAGCCCGTGTCCGTTTCGATCATCAGTCGCGCCGCATGGGGCGCGAAGCCGTGGGACAACGACCCCCAGAGCAGCGGCCCCGCCACGGTCGCGCTCAGCTCCCGTACGGAGTTCTTCGTTCACTACGACGGCGCGTCCCACATCACGCGCACCGGCTATGCCATCCCGCGCGCCATCGAGGCCGAGCACCTCGCGCAGGGGTGGGCGGGCATCGGGTACAACTTCGTCGTCTCGCAGGCGGGCGAGATCTTCGAGGGCCGTGGCTGGACCCGCCAGGGCGCGCACTGCCCCGGGCACAACGTGTCTGGCATCGGCGTACAGATCGCCATCGGCGGCGACCAGGAGCCGACTACGGCCGCGCTCGCCGCGTGCCGCGCCCTGTACGACGAGGCGTGCGCCAAGACCGGCCGGCCCCTCGCCAAGAAGGGTCACCGCGACGGCATCGCGACGCAGTGCCCCGGTACCAAGCTCTACGCGTGGGTACAGGCCGGCATGCCCGCCAAGGGGTACACGCCCCCGACCGGCGACACCGCTCCGTCCGGCGGAACGTCCGGCGTGGCCCGCTACCAGGTGACCATCAACGGACTCACCTACGGCTACGGCGCCCAGGGAGCGCACGTCACGGCCGTTGGCGAGGCCCTGGTCGCGAAGGGGTTCGGCAGCTACTACCAGGTTGGCCCCGGGCCGACCTGGTCGGACGCTGACACCGAGGCGTACGCGGCCTATCAGCGCTCCCTCGGATACTCCGGCGCCGACGCCGACGGCGTGCCCGGAGAAAGCTCCCTGCGGTCCCTGCTCGGCACTCTGCCCGGCAAGACGACCACCACGGCGAAGACGCCGTTCCCCGGAGCCGACAAGTTCGGCGCCGGCAAGTCCAACGCGTACGTGACCAAGCTCGGCGAGCGCCTGGTCGCCCGCGGCTACGGCCGGTTCTACAAGGTAGGCCCCGGCCCGAAGTGGTCCGACGCCGACCGCAACGCGACCCGCGCGTTCCAGCAGGCGCAGGGGTGGAGCGGCAGCGACGCCGACGGATACCCCGGCCCGCAGACGTGGGCCCGTCTGTTCGCCTGATCACCCATCGCCCCGGCCCGCCCGCGCGCACCGCGCCGGGCGGGCCCTCGCACCCCCGGAAGGAACAACCGGCCCATGAGCCCGAAGAACGTCCGCGCCATCCGTACCGCGCTCCAGACCCTTGCCGCGGTCGTCGCGGTCCTGCCCGCCCTCGCCGCGATCGTCGCCGACTCCGAAGCCCTCGCCGTCGCCGCCCCGTGGCTGGTCGCCGCTGCCGCCTCAGCCGCCGCCGTGGCCGGTATCGCCGCCCGCGTCATGGCACACCCCGCCGTCGAGCAGCTGCTCGACCGGTTCGGCCTCGGCCTGGTCGAAACCGAGGACCGCGAGTGACCGAGCCGACCGATACGGCCGCCGTAGCAATCGCGCTCGCCGAGCTGCGCGGCACCATGGCCGAAGGATTCGCCACCGTCAACGGATCCCTGGCTCTGCTCGCGCAGCGCGGAGACCAGACCGACCGGCGGCTTGTCGACGTGGAAACGCGCCTCGACACCCTCGAACGTGGCGAGACGGAGCGGCAGAAGCACGCCACCGCTGCGCTCGCCGAGCTTCAGCGGGCCAGGTGGCCGCTGCCGTCCCTCGCCGCACTGGTCGGCGTGGTCGGCCTCGCCCTGACCCTCTGGCAGCTCTCCCAGAAGTAACCACGCCCCCTGTCCCGGCTACGGCCGGGCAGGGGGCGGCTTTCGTGCGTCAGGGATGCGCGAAGACCCCATCAGCACGGGGGCGATGGGGTCTTCGGAGGTACCAGCGGCGTCGGCGGCGGGTACCGTTCTGGTGTCGAGTCAGAACTGGGAGCAAGTATGCACTCTCTTCCGCATGACCACACCGGCGCGCGCATCAAGCGGCTGCGCCTCGAACGCCACCTCACCCAAAGGGCCCTGTCCGACCTGTCGCAGGTGCCGTACAGCACCCTCACGAAGACCGAGCAGGGCGTCATCCCGGCGTCCCCACACGTCATCGCAAGTCTCGCCCGCGCCATGCGTGTTGAGGTCGCCACCGTCACCGGCCAGCCGTACGTCACTGAACTGCGCGCCGATGAGCTGGACGTGCTGATCCAGCCCATCAGGGAATCGCTGGACGTCTACGACCTCGGCGCCGATCCGGACATTACTCCCCGCCCGCACCGGATGTTGCACGACGACTCCGAAGCGCTACTCGCTGCGGTCCGGAAAGGTGAGATCAAGCGGACCGCCGGGCAGCTGCCCGGGCTGATCATCGAAGCCACCACCGCGGCACACGTCGCCGCCACGTCCGAGGGGTGGCTGCTCCTCGCCGACTACTACCGGACTGCCTACGACGTGGCATCGAAGCTGGGCTTTCCGGACCTGGCGACGATCGCCCTGTCCCGCATGGAGTGGGCCGCCGAACGCGGCTCGGGTGCGGTGGTAGGCGCCATCTATCGATACATGCGGTCACTTACCTACCTCCGGGCCGGTCAGTACCGGACGGGCCAGCGGCTCATTCGTACGGGGCTCGATGCCCTCGGCCAGGCCGAGTCAGGGCGCACCCGGGACGTAGTCACTGGGCAGCTGCATTTGGGAGCCGCAGTGATGGCGGCCCGGGCGCAGTCCGGTGACACAGCCGTTGGTCATTTGGCCGAGGCTGAGCGAATCGCGGTCGCCACAGGCGAGGCCGCCAAGGTCTACTGGCTGGCCTTCGGCCCGACCAATGTCGGCGTACACCGGGTGTCGGTGCATGCTGAGTTGGCCGAGTACGACACCGCTGCCCGGCTGGGCCGGGAACTTGCCGTGCCGCAGCAGTGGCCGGCCTCGCGACGGTCGCACCACTATGCCGAGGTGGCCCGAGCGCAGATGTGGTCCGGGGACCTCGACGACGCGTTCGCGAATCTCCTGCGGGCACGGAAGGCGGCGCCGCAGCAGGCGCGGTATCACCAGACTGTTCGCGAGACGTACGACGGACTTGAGGCAGCGAAGCGCCAGCTGCCGGACACTTTCTTGTCCTACGGCTCCTGGCTGGGAGTCTGACCGACAGTAACCCTTTGGCCCCGGCTATCACCATGTCGTGATAGTCGGGGCCTTGCTGTGCCCACACCATGTCTTCACCAGCCACTGACCTGGAGCCGACATGGCAATGACGATCAAGGTGTACGAGGTGGACCGCTACGGCCGGACGCGGGTCATTCGCCCAGAGGCCGAGGTCACCCCTCTCAAGACCGTGGAGCCCCGCACCTCGTTCCCGGCCTGCGAGTGCGACCAGTGCAAGGCCAAGCAGTGACCGCCCAGACGAAACCGGCCGCCGCGCCGGATGCCGCGTACCGCACCTTGATCGGCCACACCTACAGCTGCGCCACCTGCCGCGCCGGGGCATCATGCCCGACCGCCGTACGTCTCGGCCGTGCGTGGCGGGCAGTCCGCCGATGACCCGCTGTCCGAAAGGCCCGCACGACTTCCCGGTCGAGGACGACAGCGGGGCGTACTGCGAGGAGCACGGGGTCACCCTGATCTGGCGGTCGGACTCCAATCAAGGAGAGGTGCCACCCGTGACGGCGCCGAATGAGAAGGGCCAGAAGTGAACTGCCCGAACTGCGGCGCCTTTGCGTATGAAGACAATCTCGGTCGCTGGTTCTGCTCGCAGTCCTGCGGGTGGAACAGCGGCTACACGTACACGATGGGAGAACACGATGGGTTGTCCACGATGTGGAGCGGGTACTCAGCAGACCCCTACCGGCGGGTGGCTGTGCGGGAACTGCGGCTGGCAGTCCGGACACGCGCCTGACCCGGCGCCGTCGGGGGTAGCCTCCGAGCATGACTCGGCATCCCGAACCAGTGCCTAGGGCCGCCACAGCAGCGGGCGGCGAGATCACCCGCACGAACTGCCGACGCTGCGGCACCGAGGTACACGGCATTGATGGGCGCTACGCGTGCGCAGGCTGCGGCTGGGTGAACCACTGGTCCGAAGGCCACACGGTGCTGCCCACGGACCACGACGACAACCGCGAGTAGCCCCGCCCTGAAGACCGCCCCGGTCCGCCGTCCCCCCGTCGGCTGGCCGGGGCTTACTCGCGTACAAGGTCGGCGAGCGGCACACCGATCGCGTCGGCGATGCGGAGCAGGTTGTCGAGGAGCGGACTCACGGCGCCGTACTCAATCTCCTGGTACACCGGTCGGGCGGGATGACGCGTGGCACGAGTCCCACGCTGAACGTTCATGATCCTTTTGTATGCAGGTTCTATCCTGCATTGCTCGATCTTGGCCGCCGTGATTCGCTGACGGAGTGATGACGTCCGGTTGCGAGCCGTAAGCGTCGACGCATGAAGCCCCACAGCTTTCACCTGTGGGGCTTTGCGCGTTTCGGCAGGTCAGGGCGTGGATGTTTTGAAAGCACTGTTCCACATGAGGGTGCTCACCCGCTGGTCACCGTCGACACCGAGCTCGTCGCGCAGTGCGTTCGCGAGCTGCGTGGCCCGTCGGCCTATCTCGGCGAAGCTGCGACGCTGCGGCTCCAGCTCGCCTGTCCAGGTCGTGACCTGGGACTTCCCGTGGATCGTCATCCCGTGTTCGAGGATGCGGGTGACAGTCAGCGGTACGTCCTGCATGGTGCTGAGCACGGCGTCCTCCCGGTGGGCGCTACGCGGCAGTAAGGTTCCGCTGATTCTGCGCACATACCAGGTGGTATGTCACTAGTCCCGGGAGTACGAATCGGTGTCGTCCGGCAAAATCAGACCGGCCGGCGCACTGCCGCCCCCCTCTCCCTCTCCCTCTCCCTCTCCCCCGGAGGGTCACCGCACCGGAGCCAGCTCCGGGTCCTCCCTGAGCTTGCCGAGCGCACGCGACACCGCGCTCTTCACCGTGCCGACGGAGACCCCGAGCACCTCGGCCGTCTGGGCCTCGCTCAGGTCCTCGTAGTACCGCAGGACCACCATCGCCCGCTGCCGGTCGGGAAGCTTCAGCACGGCACGCCACATCGCGTCGCGCAGCGTCTGATGCTCGGCCGGGTCACAGACCGGCGCTGTCTCCTGCTCGGGCAGCTCGTCGCAAGCGAACTCGTCGACCTTGCGCTTGCGCCACTGCGAGGTACGTGTGTTCAGCAGTGCCCGGCGGACATAGCCGTCGAGCGCCCGGTGGTCCTCGATCCGTTCCCAGGCGACGTATGTCTTGGTGAGCGCGGTCTGCAGCAGGTCCTCGGCATCGCTGGGGTTCGCGGTGAGCGAGCGCGCGGCGCGCAGCAGTACGGGCCCCCGCGCCCGTACGAACGAGGAGAACGACGGATACGGAGCGTGCGGAGCCCGCGGGGCGTACGGCGTGCGCGCGGCGTGCGAGGCGCGCGCGGCGTACGAGCCGTGCGGGACGTGTCCGGTAATGGCAGCTCCCCCGGAGGTGCCCGTGCAGACTGGCGTGGTCATGGCTCCACGCTAGGAGCGGGCGCCGTTGCGGGGATCGGCCCCAGGTCCCGAAACCGCGTCCGCCTCAGGGTGTAGGGGTGGGGCCGGCTCCACCTCCTGTAGGTGGAGCCGTCGTCATCATGGCTCAGGGTCGCCCCCGGCGCCCCCAGCTCGGCCGTTCCTGTACTCGGCCGCCCGCGCACTCAGTCGTCCGTGCCCAGGATCAGTCCCGACGTGGGTACGCCTGCGCCCGCCGTGACCAGGGCTCTGGCCGCGCCCGGCAGTTGGTTGACCGACGAGCCCCGGATCTGCCGGACGGCCTCCGCGATGCCATTCATCCCGTGCAGATACGCCTCCCCCAGCTGGCCGCCGTGCGTGTTCAGCGGCAGCGCGTCGGCCGCGACGAAGTCGGCGGCCTCGCCCGGTGCGCAGAAGCCGAACTCCTCCAGCTGCATCAGGACGAACGGGGTGAAGTGGTCATAGAGGATGCCCACATCGATGTCGCAGGGGGAGAGGCCGGAGCTGCGCCAGAGCTGCCGGGCGACCACTCCCGTCTCCGGCAGCCCGGTCAGACCGTCGCGGTAGAAGCTGGTCATCTGCTCCTGCGCCCGCCCGGCTCCCTGAGCGGCGGCGACGATCACCGCAGGCGGCCGCGGCAGGACCCGGGCCCGCTCCACGCCGGTGACGACGATCGCCTGCCCGCCGTCGGTCTCCTGACAGCAGTCGAGCAGCCGCAGGGGTTCGACGATCCACCGCGATGCGGCATGGTCGGCCAGGGTGATCGGCTTCCCGTAGAAGTACGCCGCGGGGTTACGGGCGGCATGGCGCCGGTCGGTGACCGCGACATGGCCGAAGGCGTCCGGCGTCAGCCCGTAGGTGTGCAGATAGCGCTGGGCGGCCATGGCGACCCAGGAGGCCGGTGTGAGCAGTCCGAAGGGAAGGTTCCAGCCGAGCGCCGTGCCCTCCGCGGTGGGCTCGCGCTGCTGCACGCCGGAGCCGAATCTGCGCCCGGAGCGCTCGTTGAACGCGCGGTAGCAGACCACGACGTCGGCCACCCCGCTCGCCACTGCCAGGGCCGCCTGCTGGACGGTGGCGCAGGCCGCCCCGCCCCCGTAATGGATGCGGGAGAAGAAGGACAGCTCCCCGATGCCGGCCGCCTGGGCGACGGTGATCTCGGGGCTGGTGTCCATGGTGAAGGTGACCAGGCCGTCGACATCGGCGGGGGTCAGCCCGGCGTCGTCGAGAGCGGCCCGCACCGCCTCGACGGCCAGCCTGAGTTCGCTGCGCCCGGAGTCCTTGGAGAACTCGGTCGCCCCGATGCCCACGACCGCTGCCCTGCCGCCGAGCGAGTCGGCCCTGCGCACGCTCATGCCGACCCCTCCGCAAGGCTGACGGTCACCGTGCCGGTGACATGCCTGCCGAGACCGTTGGCGCCGACGACCGACACCTCGGCCGTCCCGTCGTCCCCGAGGGCGGTGACCGTGCCGGTCAGGATCATCGTGTCCCCCGGGTAGTTGGGAGCGCCCAGCCTGATCGCGATCTTGCGGAGCACGGCCGACGGGCCGAGGCGGTCGGTGATGTACCTGCCGACCAGGCCGTTGGTCGTCAGGATGTTCATGAAGATGTCCGGGGAGCCCTTCTCCCGGGCCAGCTCCGCGTCATGGTGCACGTCCTGGTAGTCGCGGGAGGCGATGGCGCCCGCCACGATCAGGGTGCGGGTCACCGCGATCTCCAGCGGCGCCAGCTCCTCACCGACCTTCACTCCGCTACCTCCCCTTTAACCAGCAACCGGCCGAGCTCCTGCAGTACTTCGCTGCCACAACCCAGATGGGCGTCGAGCTGACGGCCCCAGAGGAAGTGGCGGTGTACAGGGTGGTCGAGGTCCGCGCCCGTTCCGCCGTGCAGATGCTGTCCGGTGTGCACCACCCGCTTTCCGGCCTCCGACGCCCACCAGGCGGCGGTCAGCGCCTGGGGCCCGTACGGCAGCCCCGTGTCGTACCGCCAGGCCGCCTCGTACGCGGTGACGCGTATCGCCTCGGTGTCCATATGGGCATCGGCGGCGCGCAGCAGCACCGCCTGCTTGGTGGAGAGCGGGCGCCCGAACTGCTCCCGGGCGTTCGTGTGGGCGACAGCGCGGGCCAGCGAACCGGCGCACACCCCGGCCTGCAACCCGGCGAACGCGGTCCGGCTCACGGCCAGCAGCGCCTCGTACGCCCCGGCGCCCCCGAGCCGCTCCGCGGGCGCCCGGTCCAGGACGAGCCGCGCCGCCGACCACGGCGCCGTGGTCTCCACCGGCTCCGTCGCCACACCCGTATCGGCGGTCCGTACGATCCACAGCCCCGGGCCCGAGTCCGGGCCCGCCTCCGAGGCCGAGCCCGCGTCCCTGTCCGAGCCCGCGTCCCCGTCCGAGCCCGCGTCCCTGTCCGAGCCCACGTCCCCGTCCGAAGCCGCCACGACGACAAGATCCGCGTCCCGCAGCCACGGTACGTACGGCACGCTTCCGCTCAGCCGCGCCTCCAGCCGCCCCCCGCCGTCCGCCCGTACTCCACCGCGCGCCGGGAACGCCCCGGTGGCTACGGCCGTACCGTCCCGCAACGGGGGCAGCAGCCGTTCCCGCTGTTCGTCCGTGCCGTGCCCGGCGACGGCGAGGAGCCCGTACACACAGCTCGCCGCGAACGGCACCTGCGCCGTCGTCCGGCCCTGCTCCTCCAGCAGGAGCACCAGGCCCAGCAGCCCGATCTCCTCGACGGCCGCGGGCAGTCCGGCTGTGCACAGCTCCTTCCACAGCTCGGCGTCCGTCCCCGTGCCGGCCTCGACCAGGCGCTCGTGCGTCGACAGGTCCCCGAAGATCCGCGCCGCGAGACCACGCGCCGCCGTCTGCTCCTCGGTGGGTGCGAAGTCCATGTCAGTCCTCGCCTCCCCGGAAGACCGGAAGCTCCAACTCCGCGTCCGTGCGGAGGAATTCCAGCCGCACCGGCATTCCCGTACGCACCTTGTCGTACGGCACGCCGACCACATTGCTGACCATCCGCACCCCTTCGGCCAGCTCTATCAGCGCCACCGCGTACGGTCCGCCCGCCTCGGAGGTGCCGAAGGCGGGGAAGGGCGGGTGATGCATCACGACGTGGCTGAATACAGTGCCCTCGCCGCTCGCCTCGACCGTGTCCCACTCCTGGCAGCCGCACGCGTTGCACCCCGGCAGCCAGGGGAAGCGCTGAGTGCCGCATCCGCCGCACCGCTGGATGAGCAGCCTGTGCCCGGCCACGCCCTGCCAGAACCCGGCGTTGTCACGGTTGATCACGGGCCTGGGGCGCAGGCCCCGGCCGGTGCGGGGCAATGCGCGCCTCACCGCCGCCGGTGTGTACTTGAGGATGCGGAACCGGTGCGTCCCAGCGGGCTCGCCCTGGGCGCGGACATCCGTCCGCGTCGTCACGAAGTAGCCCGTCCCCAGCTTGGTCGTCTTCCGCTCCGAGACCGACTCGATCACCGCGTCGAACGTGATCCGGTCGCCGGGCCGCAGCGGCCGCAGATACTCCTGCTCGCAGTCGGTCGCGACCACCGAGGTGTACCCCGCGCCGTCGAGCAGGCCGAACAGCCCCTCGTACGCCGGGGAGCGGTCGGCGTGACCCGAGAGGCCGCCCATCGTCCAGGCCTGCAGCATGGCCGGCGGGGCGATCACCTCCGGTCCCGTGTAGGCGGGACCGGTGTCCCCCATCGCCTCGCACCAGTGCCTGATCATCGGCTCGTTGACCGGGTCCTTGCCGACGCCCGCGGTCGCGGCGGCGCGCCCCTCGAACTCCTTGAGCCGCACGTACAACTCGTCGCGCTCCTCCTGCGCGCCCGTCATCGCTCGCCCTTCTTCATGCCGAGCCGCATCGTCGCGACGATCTCCCGCTGCACCTCGCTCACTCCGCCCCCGAAGGTGTTGATCTGCGCCGCCCTGTTCATCCGCTCCAGCTCCCCGCCCCCGAAGGAGCCGGGCGAACCGCCCCGCACCGTGCCCGCGTCCCCCACGACTTCCTGGCAGATCCGGTACACCTCGACGGCGCTCTCGGTCCCGACGAACTTCACGCCGCTCGCCTCGCCCGGGGACAGCGAACCCGCGCCGACGTCCCCCACCAGCCGCCAGTTGAGCAGGCGCGTCGCCGCGAGCCGGACGTACGCCTCGGCCAGCCGGGTCCGCACCCATGGCTCGTCGACCGGCCGCCTGCCCGTCACCGGGTCGGGGGTGCGGGCGAAGGCGAGCGCCGACTCGTAGAAGTCCTCGGCCTGCATGCCGATCGCGGCGAGGGCCACCCGTTCATGGTTCAGCTGGTTGGTGATCAGCCCCCAGCCACCGTTCTCGGCACCGACCAGATGGGTGACCGGCACCCGTATCGCGTCGTAGTACGTGGACGTCGTGGTCAGTCCGCCCACGGTCTCGATCGGCGTCCAGGCGAAGCCCGGGGCGTCCGTCGGGACCAGGATGATCGAGATGCCCCGGTGCTTGGGCGCGTCCGGGTCCGTGCGGCAGGCGAGCCAGATCCAGTCGGCGCTCTGCGCGTTGCTGGTGAAGATCTTCTGCCCGTCGATCACCCAGGAGTCGCCGTCCCGCACGGCCCTGGTGCGCAGCGCGGCGAGGTCCGTACCGGCCTCCGGCTCGCTGTAGCCGATGGCGAAGACGAGGTCGCCGCTGAGGATTCCGGGCAGGAAGTACGCCTTCTGCTCCTCGGTCCCGTATTTCATCAGCGTCGGTCCGACGGTGTTGAGGGTGACCATCGAGACGGGCGCCCCGGCCCGGTAGGCCTCGTCGAAGAAGACGAACTGCTCGTCGGGGCCGCGGCCCCGACCGCCGTACTCGACGGGCCAGCCGAGTCCGAGCATCCCGTCCGCGCCGATGCGGCGCAGCAGTCGGCGCTGTTCGGCCGGGTCCTCGGCACCGGGCCGGGTCCTGGCGTCCCTCGCGGGCATCACCTGGCGGAAGTACGTGCGGAGTTCGGCGCGCAGCTGTCGCTGGCGCTCGGTCTGGGCGAGGTGCACGGCGGCTGCCTCCCGGACACGGGGTGCGGATCAGGATGGATTTCTGACTGTCCGTCAGATTCATGGTCGCTGTCAAGGTCGACGACACCCCCGTGATCCACCGCCGGGCAACGCGGAGCGGCCTGTGCAAGGAAACCGAAGTGCCCTTGCACAGGCCGCTGTTCACCCAGCCGTGACCCGACCCCCCGACCGGCCCATGACCGGCCACGGCTCACCAGAGATTGGTGAAGTTCACCGCGACGTTCTCGTTGTGCTGGTAGATCGGGGTGAACGCCGATCCGTTCACCTGCGCGGAGTTGCTCTGGTTCGACGCTCCGGCGCCGACGGCCTGCTGCAGAGACGTGGACGAATTACCGGAGTTGTTGCCACCGACGCCGCTGCCGACGATCGTCGCGACGGCCGCGTTCGATCCGTCGTTCGCGAACGAGCCGTTGTCGGCCTGCGCCACACCACCGAAGAGCGCGGCGGCAAGGGGCAGGGACGCAACAGCGGCGAGGGCACGAGCGGTACGGATGCTTGCCATGTCAATTCCTCCAGGAACCGAAAGTACGGCTTGTTCCAGGGCAGTTGGCCGACCGCCCCGGTGTTGGTCACGACGTCGCGAGACCAAAGCTGCCCACCGAATCCCCGGCGAACCACCCATGTGATCCGATTCCCCCGCAAGCATGAGGAACGCCCGATAAACCCTCCCGCGCCCTCAAAGCCCCAGCCCACACCCCCACCGCACCCTCTCCGGGCCGACCCGATCCCGTACCCCCCAAGAGAAGAAGCGTTCCGGCACCGCCGCGCCGGCGCACCACCCCCTCCCCCTCCCCTCTTCCCTTCTTCGAACACGTGTACGAAAATAGACTCATGGCCATCATCGACCGGCAGACCGCCACCCTGGCCCTGGCCCACGCGCTCTCCGCCGCCGAGCGCGGGCTCCCCGTCATCCCGCTCTCCGCCCGCAAGCTCCCCGCCCTGCCCTCCCCGCACCGGAACGAGGACCGGCCGGTCACCTGCCGGGGCGCCTGCGGACTTCCCGGACACGGCGTCCACGACGCCACCACCGATCCCGCCGCCGTACGCGCCCTCTTCGCCGCAGCCCCCTGGGCCACCGGCTACGGCATCGCCTGCGGCCGGCCCCCGCACCACCTCATCGGAATCGACCTGGACATCGACACCACCGGTCGCAACGACTCCGCCGTCTCCCTCCAGCAGCTGGCCCTGCACCACCTGTTCACCATCCCGCCGACCGTCACGGTCCTCACGCCCAGCGGCGGCCGCCACATCTGGCTCACCGGCCCGCCCGGCATACCCGTACCGAACTCCGCGAGCCGCCTCGCCCCCGGAATCGACGTCCGCGGCACCGGCGGCTACCTGGTGGGCCCCGGCTCGGTCACCGCCCACGGCACCTACCGGCTCGCCCCCGGCACCGCCGACCTCCCACCGGCCCCCTGCCCCCGCGCACTCCTTGGCCTGCTCACGCCCCCCGCACGCCCTCACCACCCCGCGGCCCGGCTCGACCAGGGCCGCGGACTGGTCAAATTCGTCCTCGCGGCACGCGAGGGCCAGCGCAACACACGACTCTTCTGGGCAGCCTGCCGCGCCTACGAACACGGCTTCGGCGACGCCCTGGCAGACGCCCTCACCCAGGCCGCCATCCACACCGGCCTCACCGAACACGAGGCCCGCGCCACCATCGCCTCGGCCGCCCGCCTCAGCAGGGGCTGCGCGGACGGGCCTGGGACGACCCGATAGCCCGGGACGGCCCCGCGCACCGCACGAACCCACGGTCGCGTCGCCGCCACGACGGTTTTCAAGAGGGTGCTGCGGGAAGCCTGCCGTACGTGCCTGACCTGCTCGTTCCCCGTCCTCCGGGCCCCTCGCCGCCTCCGGCGGTCCACACCTGGTCCACCGGGGCGGCTCAGTCGCCGGAGAAACCCCAGAAGTAGATCTCCTGCGGCTCCCCCTGGTCGCCATGGAGCACGGCGCACCGCCCATACCAACGCCAATGGTCGAACTCCTCGAACCTGGGCACGTGATCCCGGGTGGGCTTCCGCGTGCCCAGGACACGCAGCGCCTCCTCCTCGGTCACCTGCTTCACCGTGCCATAATCCGGCTCCTCATCGGGCCCGATGATCTTGAAGATGTCGAGGATCGAGTGCGTCCCGTCGTGCTGGACGAGCTCGTGCTCCCACAACTCCTCCTCGGTCCCGGGCCACGGCAGCCGTTCTTCCTCCGGCCTCCAATCGCCGCCCGGGCCCCAGTAGTAGTCCCGCTCCGCGAAGACCTTCCGTCGCAGCGCGTCGAACGCTCCGACGAGATCCTCCTGATACGGCACCGAGTAGTCCCACCCCGACGCGCCCATATGTCGGCCCCTCCCCACACAGCTCTTCCAGAACGGCCGGACGCTAACAGCGGCCACTGACAACCGCCTGGACCGTGATCAACGAGCGGCGCGAGGTTCTGATGATGTGGCGGCACCGCTTCATCACGGACACGTGGGCGTGGGAGCTGCCCATGGGCCTGGTCGAAGAGGACGAGACCCCGGCCGACGCTGCTGCGCGTGAGGTTCTGGAGGAGACCGGCTGGCACCCCGGCCCCGTCAAGCTGCTGATCTACGCCGAGCCCGCCAACGGCATCACCGACTCCCAACACCACGTCTTCCGGGCCGACGGCGCGACGTACGAAGGACCGCCGACCGAGAAGAACGAGTCGGACCGGATCGAGTGGATCCCGCTGGCCGACGTGCGGGGCATGATCGACCGCCGCGAAATCGTCAGCAGCGGCTCCCTCGTCGGACTGCTCTACGTGCTCATGGACGAGGCGATCCGCTGATCTGGCGGGGCAGCACTTCCCGGAGCCGGGACACCAACGCCACCGCGGCCGACTCCCGGCGGAAGCGCTCCAGCTGCTCGTAGAACTCCCGGAGGTGGCCGGCGACTCGTCGCGAGCTGACGGCCGCCGCCGGGGCAAGCGCGTCCATGGCCGTGTGGCACGCCCCGTCGAGACTGATCCGGCCCGAAGTAGGTGTGGCCTTCCGTGATCGCGCCGTGGGTGGCGCTGTGGTTCCCGAGGGCGACATGGGCGAAGGCTTCTCACATGGCGAGCATGGCCAGTACGAGAGTCGTTGTCCCCACAGCAGTTGGGGCCTGGTCCTGGGCTGCTGTGACGAGTGCGAGGGCATCCCCGGGCTTGTCCTGGTAAGTGGCCTGGAGGCTCATGTAAGCGACGGATGTGAGCTGAGGTGAGTGGTGGGTTGAGATGGGTGGTGAAGGCTCGCCGCAGCGTGACCGCATGGATGAACCCCGGATCAAGGTGTGCGGCTCAGCAACGGAGATCACCGTCGCGGCCAATGCCGCAGGGTTGCGGAACCTGGCTGAGCGACTCATGGGCTCGCAGATCCCGATCTCGGGGACGGGTACCACGAGCATCTTGAGGGCGGCATCAATCTCGAAGAGGGCTCGGTCAGCCTGATCCTGGCCCGAGACGAAGCGCTATAAGGCCCACGCCGCCCCAGTGCCACAGGCGTACCCAACACAACCAAGCCGTGCCGGAGCGCCCGGTACCGCACGGCAGACACGCCAAATACGACGGACGGGAAGGCAGATCCGGCCGGATTCGAACCGGCGTCCTCGCGATTTTGGAGACCGCGCGCGACGACCACTGCGCTACGGCTCCGCCCCGTCCGCCATCCTACGGACTCCCACTGCTGCCAACGTGCCCGTGCCCCTGCCGTGCCCGATCTGACAGGAACTGACGGGGAACCACGGTGGTTGACGAACAGCCCGCAAGGGAACGGCCCCCGACCGATTCGCCTGGTCAGGGGCCGTTCACCTGCGGTGGGTGTGGGATTTGAACCCACGGTGACATCGCTGCCACGACGGTTTTCAAGACCGTTCCCTTAGGCCGCTCGGGCAACCCACCCTCGCCCCGCCCACCTGCGGCGGAGCGCCTACAGCGTACCGGCTCATCGTTTCGGCCGTGGAACCTTGGCCAGAGGATGGCCACGGTCCCCTCTGTCGGCCACAGCTGACCCGCGAAGGCCGATCCCGTCGAAACAGATCCGCACCTCGGTGCAGTCTCTCACTCCGGCCACTCAGGCCGGCTTCTCATGCGCCTGCGCTGTCGTTATCGCGGCTCTGAGGCGGAAGCAGGAGATCACGCTCGGGATGCTTCTCGCCCTTCACGCTGCCCTGCACCCCCAGATCCACACGAGCCTGCTCATGGAACTCGTTGATCTCACGGAAGACGACTCGGTTCCGCTCCCGCCAGTCGTCCAACGTTCCTTCGGCCGTCCCCTTGGCCTGCCAGTCGACCTGCGCACCGGCCGAGGCCAGCTGGTGAGCGGCCTCCACGACATCGTCACCGCCAAGCAGCATCACGCGCTCGAAGGCCCGGCCTCGCTCACGTCCGGCCTGCCCCAGTTCGAGAAGAAGCTCAGCCTCGGTCTTCGTACTGGTCCGGAGGTCGTTCTTGACCTCGTAGAGCTCCACTGCGAGGAAGATGCAGGCCCGCACGGTGTCAACGTAGTTCTCGTACGCGCTGAGCTTGGAGCCGTCCCACCTGGTCAGAAGCGCCTGCCGATTCCGGTTCCGTTCCATCGCGTAGTTCGTCAGGTGCGTCGTGAGCGCACCCAACAGCACAGCCGCGATGGTCACGAGCTGCTCGCCGGTCCCCAACTTGTCCCCCAGACACCGATGCACTCCTAAAGATGACTGGGTGATCTTACGAGTGCCGACGGCCGTGAGGTACAGGAATCGTTGAAGAGAAGTCACCGCTGCTGGTGTGACCAAGCAAGACGACGGCCCACTGGTTGGCCTTACCGAGCCACGGTCGAGGCCGCGAGGGAGGCGGCATCCAGCCAGCTCGGAATCGTGCGCCGACTCACCCCAGACAGAGCTGCAAGTCTGGTCGGCCCGGATCCAGTGGCATGGGCGCCCTTCATCAAGCACCGAACATCTTCGTCAGCATGGCTAAGTCTGTTTTGCAGCAGGTGGCGTCGTACTCCAGCCAGGGCCAGTGCCTCTTCCGGGGCAAATTCCGGAGCGGGGTGAGCTTCCTCCCAGAAGTAAACCCTCTCGGCTAGCTCAACCCATTTGTAGGGTTCCGGCATCGGAATCTTGGCATCTTGTTTTGCCAAGGCGCTCGCTCTCAACAGGTCCTCGGGCGGGGTCGGTTCCGCTCGAAGCGTCTGCGCCACAGTCAGATCCCACCAAGCCAGGTGAACGCATCCGGGGTTGAGGACAGCTTGATCTCCTCCCCTGATGCTCTTCTGACAGTGCGCACATACCCTTCCCATCTGAGTAATCTCCTGCGGCAGTAGACCATCGAGCCGCTGCTGAAACTGGCAAAGCATCGGGATGGCCCACGTCAGGGAGTACGCCGCGTGGGTGCCTTGATATCCACAGGCGTCGTCATTGTCGTGAGGCGTAACGCGCAATACAGGTCCCCCCGACTCGACCGTCTGTAGAACGCCAGAGTCTCGGGTGGTTTGTACCTCGTACTCGCAGCGCCGTAGTGCACGGATAAGACCCTGAACCGGCGCGGCATTCGGAGACTCTTCGACCAATACGCCCGCAGACCACGTCACCACAGAGGTGCGCCCTTTCTCCTTGGCGACGAGAAGGACTTCCCGCCTCATGTGGAATCGGTTTACCAGGGCAACGCAAGCCAGAACAACGACGGGCAAATCACCGCCACCCCACTGGGTGAACAAGTGATCCAGCCGGACCAGGAACAACCAGAGACATTGACCCGGTTAATCGGCAACGCCGAGATCGACCCACTCGGATCTTCAGTCTCAGATCTCCCCCAAGCCGAACCCGCGCCTACAGCCACAGTCGGACATGACCAGCAACTGGGGCCGCGACGGAACGATCACCAGGCCACCAACCACGCTGCGATCGAAGCATCCAAGGCGGACGCAGCCGGGGCGGTGACCAAGGACGCGGGGTGGATGTAGAAACGCACCGCGTCCCGCTCGGCGCTGTCTCGACGCACGCCAGCTCCGGGCGAATCGGTATCCACGGAGACTGGCGCCCACTCACCCACTGCCTATTCCGAATCGCCCCTACTGCAGGAATAGCCCAAAGGTGTCGTCAAGCGCCCAGCTTCGCCATGACGCGCCGAACAGGCCGACGGCCGAGATCAGGGCCATCATCAGGTTCTGCCCCTGCTCTGCCCAGTCGTGGATCATCAACACGAGGTAGATCAGGCTGAGAACCAGGCTGGCGGTCAAGGCAATCGGCGTGAGGAAGCCAACGACGAGTCCGAGTCCGAGCGCCAGTTCCGCGTAGGCGACGATGTACGCCATCAGGCGCGGGCGAGGCTTCACGACCAGATCGAAGCCCCTCCGCACGAACGGCCACCGATGCTTGTCGGCTATTCCTGACGCCCACCTGATACCGCCGCCCGCGAACCAGTCCTTCTTGTCCTTGTGGCGCCAGCTCTCCAGCCACCACAGGCCGAGGCCGATGCGGAGTATCGCGAACCACTCCGCCTCAGTGAGCCAGATCGTTTGCATGCTGCGCCCCTCAGGCTTAACTGACGACTCGTCAGTTCATCGCACCTTGCCTGATCCTGCAAGAGGGCAAGACGTCACTTCCTCCTTGTCGTCGACGAGGCGAGCCCATAGTCTCAATCTGATGGGGCGTCAGATTCAAGCCGGTCGAACCGGCGAACAGCTGGGGGTACAACATGATCAGCAACGAGAGCAGTACCAGCGATCTCCCCAAGGTCATCAGCGTGGACGATCACGTGATCGAGCCCGCGCATCTCTTCGAGACCTGGCTTCCGAGGAGGCACCGCGACAAGGGCCCGAAGCCGTTCACAGCAGGGATCGGCGAGCTTGAGTACGTGGGTGGGAAGTACCGGTTCACGACGGATCCAGCTGGTCAGCTGACCGACTGGTGGGAGTACGAGGGCCTGATCTTCCCGTACAAGCGCATCATCGCCGCCGTTGGCTTCTCGCGGGACGAGATGACCCTCGACGGCATCACGCGGGAGCAGATGCGGCGTGGCTGCTGGGACCCGAAGGCGCGCCTGGCTGACATGGACCTCAACCACGTTGAGGCATCGCTCTGCTTCCCCACCTTCCCGCGCTTCTGCGGGCAGACCTTCTCCGAGGCGAAGGACAAGGAGGTCGGACTCGCATGCGTCCGGGCTTACAACGACTGGATGGTTGAGGAGTGGTGCGGGGACAGCGGTGGCCGGCTGATTCCGTTGTGCTTGATTCCGCTTTGGGATGTTGAGCTCGCGGTCACCGAGATCCGGCGCAATGCCGCCCGTGGCGTGCGTGCCGTGACCTTCAGCGAGATCCCTACATACCTCGGGCTGCCCTCGATCCACACCGGCTACTGGGATCCCTTCTTCGCCGCGTGCGAGGAGACCGGCACGGTCGTGAACATGCATATCGGCTCGTCGTCACAGATGCCGGCAGCCTCCCCCGATGCGCCGCCCGCGGTACAGGCCTCCCTGAGCTTCAACAACGCCATGGCGTCCATGATGGATTTCCTGTTCAGCGGCGTGCTGGTGAAGTTTCCGCGGCTCAAGCTCGCATACAGCGAGGGGCAGATGGGGTGGATTCCGTACGCCCTGGAGCGCGCCGACGACGTCTGGGAGGAACACCGGGCCTGGGGCGGCGTGAAGGATCTGATTCCTGAGCCGCCGTCCACGTACTACTACCGGCAGATGTTCTGCTGCTTCTTCCGTGACAAGCACGGCATCGATTCGATCGAGACCGTGGGGGTGAACAACGCCACCTTCGAGACCGACTACCCACATGTCGACTCCACGTGGCCGCACACGAAGGAGGTCGCGGCTGATCACGTTGGGGGCCTTCCTGAAGACGTCGCCTACAAGCTGCTGCGCGGAAATGCCATCCGCATGCTGGACCTGCCGTTCGACCAGGACCGCCGGACTCCAGCCGCGTCCTGACGCCTTGCGCTGGCCGTAGTGGACCATGGGAGTATCCGGCCCCCGACGCTACGGTTCCCGGGCGCACTGCGGAGAGACGAGTGGATGACGAATCCCCTGGTAGAGGCACTGATCACCTTGGGGCGCGGGTACGTGCGCCGCGCCCCTGGTTCGGTCGGTAAGGCCCCGATCGCTGCCCGCTGCCTGAATCCGCTTCTCCGGGACAACCCCCGCCGACGCGTGGTCGACACCGTCTACGGACCGAAATTCGCCGTCGATACACAGGACCTCATCCAGCGCTACATCTACATGTTCGGTGTCTGGGAGCCGAACATGTCTCGCTGGCTCCGACGGAGGCTCCGCCACGGCGACACGTTCGTGGATGTCGGAGCCAACGTCGGCTACTACAGCGTGCTCGCCTCTCAGCTGGTTGGGGACAGGGGCCGCGTGGTGGCAATCGAGGCGTCCCCAGAGTTCCACCGTCGGCTCCTACAGCAAGCTCGGCTGAACGACTGCCGGAACATCCGCGCAGTGAATCTGGCGGTCGACGACCGGCGAACCATGCTGACCTTCATTCTTGCCAGCTCGGCCAATATGGGCGCGAACAGCATCGTTCCGTACGAGGGTCCGGCAGAGTCGACGTTCGAGATCGAGGCCGTTCCGCTGCCCGAGGCGCTCGATCCGGTGGAGATCGCTCGGGCCCGCGTGATCAAGATCGATGTGGAGGGCTCAGAGGGCGGTGTCGTCCGTGGACTGGAACCGATGCTCGACAGTCTCCGGCCGGATGCCGAGATCACCGTTGAGGTAACTCCTGCTCGCATGGCCCAGCTGGGCGATTCCGCTGACGACTTGCTGGCGACCATGCGCAAACACGGTTTTCATGTGTATCGGCTTGCCAATGACTACTCGCCAGGGAGCTACCCAACGGCGTTGGGTGAAGAGGCCGCAGTACCGGTTCGCTGGCGGGGGCCGGTTGTCGAAGAGAGCGACCTGATCTTCTCGCGGGTGGATGCCGAGACTCTTCCCTGACATGGCGCGGCCCGGCTCTCAGCTGAGAGCCGGGCCGCGAGCAGCGTCGGGGGAGGCGCTGCTGTCCCAGAGCGGTTGCCGTCGTGAGGCAGTGCATCGGCGTACGTCGCCTCACTCCTTCCGCGTGCGGGACCCTTTTCCGCTCCGGCCTCGACCTGTCCAAGGGTGCGTGGAACCGGAGCGGAGCCTATGGGGCTGTCACCAGCGGATGGGTTGCCATCTGCCGCCCGCGCATACAGGGCACGGGACTCGAAAATTGAAGTGACAGGTTGGGCATCCCGAGAAGCCGCAGCAGTCCGGACACCAGATCTCGCGGTGCCCCGTACAGCAACCGCAGTAGGTCGCGGGCCGCTCGGACCGCCGTCGACCGCGTTTCCTCACTATGCGCTCAACCGCCGTGGTCATCCGAATGCCCCGGCGGGAAGTCGCGGACCTTCGTCCCGTCCGTTCTCGTCGGCCGGAAGCTGCTTGTCCGAACCGGGCAAGCGGGCGCCTCGGCTTTCTGCGACGCGCAGCACGTCGGACAACGCCACCGCCGCTCGCGCCAGAGCGATCCGGAGCTCACGATTGTCCGCGTGCCGGTTGGTCAGGGTGTCCTGTGCCGCTTCGAGAACATCCGTAGCCGTGGTCAGCTGTGCCGCTTCCATCTCGTCGGCGATCCTCGACATCACACCGCCCCGGCCGTCAGGGCTCAAGTAGCACGGGTCACCTCCGGCCGTGGTCCACGGAAGCAGGCGCATCTGCGACGGGTTGGCTTCGTTCAGGTTGTCGGTCATCCCGCTGACTCCAGTTCCTCGATCGGTGCGTGGGTGGTGAAGACGGCTTCTGTCCGGTGGCCAGGGAGGACCAGGAGGGCTGCCTCCACCACCCGGCCCGAGGCGTCCATAGACACTCGCTCGACGGCCAGCACGGGCGTCCCAGCGCCGAGCCGAAGGGTTTTCGCTTCGCTGGGGGTCGGCAGACGAGCCGTAAGACGGTCGACAGTCGACGTCGCTTCGATGCCGGTCTCGGCGAGCCGGCCCCGGATGTCATCGCCCAAGGGCGACCGGCTCGCGTCCGGTGTGCTGGCGCGCGCGACGCTGCGTGGTACGTAGATGTGCACCAGGCTGTGCGGGGACGCTCCCTGGCTGCTGAGGTACACGTACTCGATGAGGACGGTGTTCTTCGGAACCTGCAGGAGGGCCGACAGTTCGTCCCCGGCCTGCACCTCACTGACGCTGACACTTACGTGCAGAGCAGTGTTGAACGCCGCTCGCCGGTCCCGCGCGAAGCAATCGTTGGAGTACGTGATCCGCTCGAACGGACGGCGGACGAAGTTGCCCCGGCCGTGCTGTTTCTCAATCAGTCCTTCGTCCTGGAGAACCCCGAGGGCGACCCTGACGGTGGGCACGCTGGCTGTGTACCGGCGGGCGAGAACTGTCTCCGCGGGCAGCTGGTCCCCAGCTCGGAGCAAGCCAGTCTCGATGCCCTGCCGGAGATCGTCCGCGATGTCCTGATAGCGATTGGCTGTCACTGCTGCGAATCACCGCCACTCTGGATGCTGGATCGGTGGCACTGGCAGGCGCACGCCTCGTAGATCACCGGGAGTGCGCTCGGCCCGGTTGCGGTCTCCATCTCGTCGCACTGGCTGTGCGTACCGATGCGGCAAGGAATGGAGTGGTACGGCGTCAGTTTTCTGGGGTGTATCGGCTGCTGCCGTCCCGTAGGCATCAGGCGGCCTTTGTGATGTCGATGTGCGGGCACACCAGCAGCGTGCGGGGCTGCGGTTCACTCCACCGACGGGCACGTTCCTCGACGGTCAGCATGTACGGCCGGACGAGTGTGGAGTGTTCCTCGCGGGTGGAATCTGAGCGCTGTGCAGGCTGCTGGGGCTTGGGAACGGGCAATGCCTTCGGCTTCATCGGCGGCGGGCTTGCCGACAAACTGCGGCCCTGCCGTCCAGAAGCAGGCACGAGTCGCCCTCTCGCCCATGCGGCAGTGCGGCGGATATGGTCGAACACGCTGATCAGCTCCCTATAGCTGATGGCCGTGCCCCCGGACGACGTCGGTCGTCGCGGGGGTGTTCTTACGTACAGCGACCCGTAATGTGCGGCCGCTCTCGCTGCTGTCGAGCCCGAAGGAATCGGCCTTCTGCAGCAGCAACAGGAGCTCGTGCCAGGACTCGGCGGAGACCGAGTTCGGCAGCTCTGTCTCTATGGCGATGTGGTCCTCGCGGTCCTGCAGGCGCGGAGCGAACCCAGCTGCGGCGAGACATGTTGCGATGTCATCGGCACGAGCTTCGGGTGAGAGAGCAAGGCGCCTTGCCGCCATTGATCACTCCGAGTCATGTTAGATAGCTAGGAACGAGCTAGCTATCTAGATTAGACGTAGTGGGCTAGATTTTCTATATGCCTGAGCAGCCGCCCTATCTCCAGATCGCTGACGTGCTGAGACAGCGCATCGCGGATCAGGAATGGACACCGGGCGACCGGCTACCCTCCCGCGCTCAGCTAGGGGAGGAATGCGGTGTGGGTGAGGCCGTAATCCGGCGCGCCCAGGAGGTGCTCATCTCGCAGGGCGTCTTGGAAGGCCGCGCCGGATCGGGGACCTACGTCGCTGAGCCGCGGGAACGGCTGCGTATGGTCCGCTCGCTGTACAGCGGTGAGCCTGAAGGCTCACCGCTGCGCGTCGACGTGGCCGCACTCGGCAAGGGGGGCACCTGGGAGAGTCGGAGTGACGCAATGGTGCCGGCTCCACCGGACATCGCGGCACGTCTCGGCGTCCCAGAGGGGGACTACTGCGTGCGCACTGCCTACGAGTACTTGTCCGACGGCAAGCCGACGCATGTGTCGACAAGTTGGGAGCCGTACAGCATCACAACCGGCACGCTCGTGGTGCTGCCGGAGGGTGGGCCGTATGCAGGGACGGGCGTCGTGCGTCGCATGGCCGAGATCGGAATTACGGTCAGCCGTGCGGTAGAGAGGCCGGAGCCGGGACAAGCAAACGCCGAGGAGGCGGTCCTCCTCGGCGTTCAGCGGGGCGCGCTCGTCACGCGTATTGAGCGGACTTATTACAGCAGCGATGGGAAGCCGGTCGAGACGGCGGACATCGTCGTACCTGCCGCATACTGCGAGATCGTCTACGAAGTGCCCGTGGTCGGGTAACCCCACCCCAAGTAGCCCAGCTCCCGAGCCCTGGCTTCGATAATCGCCATGCGCGCATCGCGTTCGCCGGCATCGGTGTGCGCAGCCTGGCTGGTGGCCTGTCCAGGCCACTTCCGGTACAACAGCCCGACCTCCGGCGAGAACCATCCGCGGCTGGTGGCATTCAGCGCGAGCAACAGGCCGGTGTCTTCCGAGGCGGGAAGAGCCATCCAGCCGCCCAGCGCCAGGAGCAGGCCACGGCGGACGAACAGGGTCGCCGGGTGGACCTGGGCGCGGAACCCGTTCGCCTTCCAAAATTCGAGTACAGCTCCTCGCTCGATGGCGCCGGCCTCGGGATCCCCGTCGAACCCGACCGTCGTGCCGTCGGGCAGCAGGTCGAGGACGCGCGAGGTGGCCCAGCCGATGCTGGAGTCACCTTCGAGCGCGGCCAGGTCGCGGGCAAGCGCACCAGCAGGCAGCTGATCGTCGGCATCAAGGATCTTGATGTACTCGCCGTCCGCGCGCGCGAGAGCCATGGTGCGGGCAACACCAGGACCGCCAGGACGCCCTTGCCGGAAGGTGATGCGCTCGTCGTCGGGGACATGGGGGGCGACCTCGTCGGTCCGGCCGTCTTCCTGAATGAGCCAGTGCCATTCCCACCCGTCCGGCAGCCCCTGGTTGCACAAAGACTTGTAGGCGTCTGCCAAGAACGGGGCGGACGGGGGGTGGACAGCCGTGACGATGATGATGCGCCGACGCACGGCACTCACCACCTTTCCAGGGGAGTAGTGAAGAGCATTTCCGTGCGGTCACCAGGCAGCGTGACGTCAGACATCTCCACGGCGCGGTCGTCGGTGTCGAACGACGTTTTCCGGAGAACCAGGACCGATGTCCCCGGCGGCAGCTCCAGCTCTTCCGCTTCCTCCGGCGTGGGTGGCCGAGCGGTTACGTGTTCCTCTATGCGGCTGAGCTCGATTCCCACGGTGAAGAGCTGGTTCTGCGTGCCGCCCGGCCATGGCTCGTTGGTCTCGTCCAGGAGATCGGGGTTCCCCTCGATCAGGCCTCGGACGATGTAGGAGGTCACCAGACTGAATGGGGCGCTCTCAACGGCGTATCGCGTTCGGTACGTGCGTTCCAGAAGAGGTGTCCCCTCCTGGACATCGAAGATCCCGGACAGGCGCTCGTCCGACTCGATGTAGCGGTAGGACGCATGAAAGACGAGGTCGTCTATCTCCAGACCGGTGTCATGCTCTGTCGCGCCTGTCCTCAGCCGCACAGGCTCCGGCTCGCGCGCGCGGTCCTTCTCCCACTGGTGACGGAGGTTGGTCCGCAGCACGGTCGTTCGAGACTGACGGACGAAGTTGCCGCGGCCGTGCTGCTTCTCGATCAGGCCCTCGTCCCGCAGAAGACGAAGCGCGTCGCGAATGGTCGGGACGCTCCGCTTGTACTTCTCAGCGAGCTTCGACTCGGCGGGCAGGCGGTCACCAGGCCTCAGTTCACCTGCGCGGATGGATTGCCTGAGCTCGTCCGCGATCCGCTCGTATGCGACTGCCATGTGGTGCTCACCGTCCTGTCGTTCTGACGCGCTCAGCCTACGACTCATAAAGAGGTCTTGACGAGTCAGGGAGAGGCACGTCATAGTCATGGCAACTCATAAAGAGGAGTTGAAGAGAAGACCTCTTTATGAGTTGATCGAGATGGGCCTGCCTAGTCCCGAAGGGGGATCCGATGAAGCTTGCGCTTGGTGACGTCGTCCGAGATCGCGGCGATATGGCACTCGGTACGGTCGTCGGTGTCACGAGTCAGACCGGCGTCAGCCTGGTCGCGTTCTACGTCTCCAGCGGCTCGGTGCGCCTTGGCGAGCCGGACGAGCTGGATGTCGTGGCCCGGTACGTCAAGCCACCGACAAAGGCACGTCGCGTACTGACTCGCATCTCCGCCGGACTTGCGCTGGCCGCCGCCTTTCTCGGCGGATGCTCCGCCCAGGAGGCGGGCGCCGACTGGTCTCTCACGCTACTGACCAGCCTCGGCAGCTACATGGCCGTCGCGATCGCTTACCACTGGGGCAGCCGCCTTGCCGACCCCCGACGCTTCCGCGTCTGAGTACTTCCTCAGTCAGTGGCGGTGACCGACGGGTCAAAGATGCTCACCGCCCTGACTCTCCCATCCCATCCAGGACGCAGGAGAGATCGTTGCGTACATATATCGGCGGCCAAGAGGCCGTAAACGTCATCGAGTTCGAAGAGCTGGCCTACGGGTTCGACGCGGCGCTTCCCGACGACTTCCGTGAGCTGTTCCTCCTCGGCACCCCCAGCGAATCCGCCGACGAACGCGCGGCTCGCCTGGCGGTCGCCGGCGAAGTGCTCGCGGAACTGCAGGAAGCGGCCAAGACCGATGCGATCGCCGGTGAGAACGCACGCTACGCCGAGGCGTTGACCAGCGTCGTTCCGCTCAGAAACAAGCTCCGCACCATGCGAGCGGTGGCCCGGATGAGGACGGCCGCATGACTCTCGCATCCTCCGCAGTTGCGGTACCACCGCCGTTGAGCAAGACGGAGAAGGTGCTGTTGGGCGTCGTGATTCCTGCCGGTGGCGGGGTGGGCGGACTGGGGTTCGCGGCCTCGTTCAACTCGGTTTCCGAGGCGGCCAGTCGGTGGGGATTCACCTACCCGTGGATGCTGCCGACCGGAATCGACCTTGCCATCCCCGTCTTCACTGCGGCCAACCTGCTCTTGATCCGTCTCGACATGCCGCTCGCGTGGGTGCGGTTCGTGCCATGGGGGCTGACGCTGGTCACCTGCGGGCTGAACGTCGCAGCCGGGCACTCGGTCTCATCGAGGGTCGCCCATGGGGCCATGCCCCTGCTGTGGGTGGTGTTGAGCGAGATCGCGGCACACATTTACGCCGTCCGCATCGGTGCCGTTACCGGCGCGAGGATGGAACGGATCCGTCGCTCCCGTTGGCTGATCGCTCCTCGCACGACGCTGTTGCTCTGGCGCCGAATGGTTCTGTGGGAGACCACCGACTATCGCGAAGCGCTGGCGCTGGAGAAACAACGGCTGCTGGTCCGCGCCGAGCTGTTCGAGACCTACGGTCGCGCATGGCGAAGGAACGCTCCGCGGCGAGACCTCGTACTCCTCAAGTTGGGTGAGCTCACCCCCGACGGTGCCGTCCCGACCGACGACGAAAAGGAGCCTCCCGCCGATGGTGGGTCGGGCTCCGGATCGGCACCCTCGTCACGCCGCAAGAACAGGTCGGCGAAGAACGGTCGGCGCATGACGTGGGACGAGGCGATCGTCAAGGCCCGCGAACAGACGGCGGGCTGGTCGTACGAACAGCTGGACGCGGAGCCCATTCGCAAAGCCGTCGGCTGCAGCCAGGACCGTTCGCGGCAGCTACGGGACGTGCTCAGGTCCGAGCGGGTGAAGGCGGCAGAGAAGGAACGCACCGAAGCCGCCGTGTGACGAGCACCCGACGTCACCTCTCTGATCCACCACTTTCGAGCTGAGGCCCGGCCGCTGCTTTGGCGGGTAGGGCCGGGTCTCAGCTCCCCTCCCGTTCCGGAAGGAAGATTCAGTGAAACACGAGGAAGACGACGATCACGAGCGCGATCTCTTTGCGCACCTGGAAAAGGAGATGGGCGCCGACTCCGAAAACCCTGGAGGGTCGGTCCTCGACTTCGACAAGCATCGGTCGGGCGGCAGCCGACCGTCCGAGTCGGCCGACCCTGACGAGGTAACCGAGGTCGACCGTCCCGGCGGACCGTCGGGCCCCGGCCTGATGGATCGGGTACGGGGCGCCAAGCGTCGTCCGATCGTCCCGGCGTGGGCGAAGTCAGGGCGCGAGTTCAAGGCTGCGGGCAAGGGAGTTGCGGCGTACGCATGGCACGTCGCGGCCTACCACGCGGTGCGCACGCCCTGGTACACGCTGCGGCTCACTCTGCAGGTACCGCGCGGCGCCGTGCGGTTCGTAGGCGACTCGCTGCGGTGGGTTGTAGACGCGGAGGGCGAGCCGCTCCGCCAGGACGCCGCGAGCCGTGAGGACGTCGACGACTATCTGAAGCTGAGCCGTCAGCGAGACCGGCGGGTGCGCTGGCGCACGGTGGTTGCCGTCGCCGCCTCGATCGTGGGTTCCACCACTGCCTTCGCGATGTACGTTCTCGCCCCGACGTGGCTGCTGGCGATCTCGGCCTCGGCAGTGTCGATGGCCCTCGGCCGGCTCGGCCAGCCCGCCGACGACCCGGTCATCCACAGGGCTGTGGAGATCCCGAAGGCTACGAAACTCACCAGCGACATCGTGCTTCGCGCTCTCGGATCCCTGGGGATTCCCGCGATCAACCAAGCCCAGTCCAAGGGCGGGGACGGGTTCAACTTCACCGCGCCGATCACCCGCGACGGACCCGGATGGCTCGCCGAGGGCGACCTTCCGTACGGCGTGACCGTGACGGATGTAGTCGACCGTCGGGACAAGCTCGCGTCGGGTCTCCGCCGTCCGCTGGGCTGTGTGTGGCCCGAGGCCGTGGCCGACCAGCACACGGGTCGACTCCGGCTGTGGGTCGGCGACCAGGACATGTCCCAGACCCAACAGGAACTCTGGCCCCTGGCGAAGTCGGGGAACGTCGACCTCTTCAAGCCAGTCCACTGGGGCACCGACCAGCGCGGGCGGTGGGTCGGCGTAACCCTGATGTTCATCGCGGGCATCATTGGCGCCATCCCGAGGATGGGCAAGACCTTCTTGCTTCGGCTGCTCCTGCTGATTGCCGCGCTGGACGTGCGGGCCGAGCTTCACACGTACGACTTGAAGGGCACCGGCGACCTCGACACCGTCGGTGACCGCGTCGCCTACCGGCACCGCGCCGGCGAGGAGGACGCGGACATCGAGTACGCCATCGCAGACATGCGCGAGCTGCAGGGTGAGCTGCGCAGGCGTGCGAAGGTGATCCGCTCGTTGCCCCGGGACGTCTGCCCGGAATCGAAGGTCACGACCGAACTGGCTTCGAAGCGCTCGCTCGGGCTGCACCCGATCGTGGTCGGTGTGGATGAGTGCCAGGTCTGGTTCGAACACCCGAAGTACGGTGCCGAGTTCAAGGAGATCTGCACCGACCTCGTCAAGCGCGGACCGGCCACGGGGATTGTGCTGCTGATGGCCACGCAGCGGCCGGACAAGGACAGCATCCCGACGTCGATCAGCGCCAATGCTTCCGCACGCTGGTGCTTGAAGGTCATGGGCCAGGTCGAGAACGACATGGTGCTCGGGACCGGCGCCTACAAGCGCGGCGTCCGGGCCAGCATGTTCGCCTGGGGGGACAAGGGCATCTGCTACTTCCTCGGCGAAGGCGCGGATGCACGCATCGTCCGCTCCGCCTTCATCGACGCCGTGGCATCCGACCGGATCGCACTCCGGGCCCGTGCTCTGCGCGAGCGAGCAGGCACCCTCGGCGGACACGCTCTCGGCGAGCAGCCAGAGACGGACGTGGCAGCTACGTACGACCTCCTCGCCGATCTCATGGCCTGCGTCTCGGCCGAGAAACCGAAGGTCTGGAACGAGGCGGTGATTGCCCGCCTCGCCGAGCTTCGGCCGGAGGTCTACGGCGCCTGGACGGCGGAACAACTCACCGTGGCCGTAAAGCCGTTCGGCATCCGCACCCTGCAGGTGTGGGGCAGCACCGAGGACGGCAAGGGCGCCAACCGGCGTGGAATCAAGCGCGCCGATGTCCTCAAGGCGATCGCGGAACGTGACGGAAGGGCTGAGGTCGCGTAGCCGACCTGTCGCTAGACCTAGCGGCCACGCCCGCTAGGTCTAGCACCCCCTCTAGCGACAAAGACCGCCTCTGAGCTGGGAACTAGCTCCTAGCCCACCTTCCCGTAAGTCCGCTGATCGCCGCCCTGAGAGGGATTCTCATGCCTGCCTGGATCAACGCTATGCCAGGTCTAATCTTCGTCGCTCTCTGTTATGCCGCTCTGTGCGCCGCGAGCCCCTTCGGAACCTGCCGCAAGTGCAAGGGATGGGGCGCGAAGGTGCGGGTGAGCCGCTTCACCCGGCAGCTCAAGCGCGGACGGGAATGCCGCCGCTGCCGTGGCTACGGACGGCGCATACGCCGCGGCCGCCACCTCTACAACCTCGTCGCACGACTCCACCACGACGGCACCCGCTGACCACTCGGAAAGGCACTGCCATGGACTTCGCGATCTCTGCCCTCGGACTCTTCGGCGTCCTGCTCGCGCTGTATCTGCGCTTCAAGGCTGTCGGCATCGGCGCCGCCGTGATTGCCCTCCTCTTCGGCTTCTACCTCGCCAGGAGCGGTGCGGCCGGCTCCGTCGACCAGATCATGTCCGCCTTCAAGAACGCCGTTCAGAACATCCTCAACTGACCGGGAGGAATCCGGAATGACCAAGCCGAGCGCATCCACCCCACCACACATCTCGCTGATGGCCGCAGGCGAGCTCCGGGACGCCCTCACCGCCATCGAAGAGGGCAAAGGCCCCGCGGCCGTCGCCGCTCTGATGGCGATTGACCCGGTCTCCTGGCAGGCGATCGAGCACCGTCTCGCGGCCGTCATCGGCACCGACCTTCGCGCACTGCTCCTTGGTGCTGCCACCCGGACCAGGCCCGCGCCGCATCCCCTCGGCTGACGGCCCTCTGTGCAGCCCCAGCTCATCGAAGAGGTGGGGCCGCGCAGAGGGCCGGACAGCCAGTCCGGCCCGCACGACCAACAACACTTGAGGAGAACGAGTGATGTCCGAAACGAACGGCCACAGCACTGAACCGCAGGCAACCGATCCGACCGTCGCGTACGCGACAGCCCCCGGCATCATCGCCGAAATCGGTTGGATCGCCCGGCGGGCATCCACACGCGAGTTCGGCTCGGCCATGGACCGCGAGTTCTGGATCAGGAAGGCCGCGCTCCTGGACCGCATTGCCCTGCAGGAAGTGGACACGTACGCCCCGGAGGTCGCCACCTCCGCCGTGCAGACCGCTGAGCAGGCCGCGCTCCGTCTGGTCGAGCGCGACTCCGCAAACGGCCTGCTGAGTCTTCGAGGCGCCGATTTGGCCTCGGGTCCGGATCACCGCGAGTACGTCCGCGAGGCGTACCACGCATGGAGCCTCACGCAGGCCATCTGATTTCGCCCGGGGCAGCGGTCGACGGGTCAAAGACGCCCGCTGCCCCGGTTCCTCCCATCCCATCCACGGACACAGGAGGTGCCATCAGGATGCACCACTTCCCCTCGCTTCGCGCAGTCGCCCGTACGGCCGTGCGAGGTTGCCACAGTCTCCCGGCGCTCGTCGTCGCGTTTCGCCGAAAGGCCGCGCTGTGACCGACTCCGCCGAGACCGCACCACCGAACGACCTGGAAGCAGAACAGGCTGCACTTGGGGCCATGTTCTTGTCGCGCGACGCGATCGCTGAAGTGGCCGCGATTCTGGCCCCGGACGACTACTACCGTCCCGCGCACGCCACGATCCACGCCACCGTCACCGCCATGCACGCGGCCGATCTGCCCGTAGACCCGATCACCGTCGCTGCCCGGCTGCGGGATGTTGGACAGCTTCAGCGGGTCGGCGGGGCCACCTATCTGCACGCGCTCGTTCAGGCGACGCCCAGCGCAGCCAACAGCTCGTACTACGCGGAGATCGTGGCCGACGTCGCCAATCAGCGGCGCCTCATCGAGACCGGCACCCGCCTGATCGCGCACAGTCGGCAGGGCACAACGGATGTAGAACAGCTCGCAGCCCAGGCATCTGCAGAGCTCGCCACAATCCGTAGCGCCGACCAATGGCCGGCCCCGATCCCTCTCGGCACGCATGCATCGCTTCCGCTTTTCCCCGTCTCGGCGTTGACGCCGTGGATCGCTGAACACGTGGCCGCGGTCGCCGAGTTCACTCAGACACCTCCGGACCTGGCCGCCACCATGGCGCTCGCGGCGGTTTCGACTGCGGCCGGCGGACGCGTCAACGTGGAAATCCGCCCCGGGTGGCGTGAACAGTCCAACCTCTACCTGGTCTGCGCCATGCCTCCCGCGTCTCGAAAGTCCGATGTCTTCGCAGCGATGACCGAGCCGATCTACGAGGTCGAGCGTCAGCTGCAGGACGAATCGCGGGCCTGCATCGTCGAGGCGGAAACCGCCAGAGAGGCGGCTCTCGCGGAGGCCGAAGGCCTCATGGCGAAGGCCCGGAAGCCGGGCAGCGACATCGACCGCAGTTCGCTGGTCGCTGAGGCGTCCGCCGCCAAATTGCTCGCCGAAGAGATCTTCGTGCCGCCTAGGCCGCGGTTGACGGTCTCCGGTGACATCACCCCCGAGCCGCTCGCCCAGCAGCTCGCAATCCACAGGTGCCTCGCCGCACTTTCCCCTGAGGGCGACCTCTTCGACATCATCGCCGGGCGCTACAGCGCACGGCCCGCGCTGGGTGTCTTCCTGCAGGCTCACAAGGGCGAGCGCCTGCAGACCGACCGGATCACCCGGGAACAGCCGAGCGTGGACAAGCCCGCCCTCACTATCGGCATCACTCCGCAACCCGCGGTTCTGCAGGACCTGGCCAGCGCTCCCGGCGCCCGCGACCGCGGGCTCCTCGCGCGCTTCCTCTACGCCCTGCCCGCCTCGAATCTCGGCTACCGCAAGATCCGCACCACCCCCGTGCCCGAGCCGATCACCCAGCGCTACCAAGACGGTCTCGCCCGGCTCCTGCGCACTCTCTACGCCCTGCCCGATCCCGTCACTGTCCGGCTCACCGCGCAGGCGGACCGCGCGGTCGAGGGTCTGCAGGACAAGCTCGAAACGTCGCTCCGTCCCGAGCAGCCGCTCTCCCACCTCTTGGACTGGGCAGGCAAGTTGGTCGGTCACACCGCCCGGGTCGCCCTGCTTCTCCACCTTGCAGACCGCGTCAGCAGCGACGACTGGGGCCAGCCCGTGGACGAGGCGACCATCGCCCGCGCGACGGAGATCACCGACTACTACACGGCTCACGCCCTGGCGGTCTTCGACCTGATCGCCTCCGACCCGGCCACCGACGCCGCGCAGACGATCCTCGGCTGGCTCCGTCGCCCAAAGGCGGATGGCACGTGGCGCACCGCAGTCAAACGACGCGATGCCGTCGCAGCCTCCCGCCGCTTCCGTACGGTCGCGCAGGTCGAACCCGCCCTCGCTCTGCTGGAAGCCCACGGCTACCTCCGAGCCGAGGAACGCATCAGGAGCGGCCGCGTTGGTCAACCCGCAACGACGACGTACCGCGTCCACCCCTCCCTCCAGACTCCGGAGGACAGCGCCGATGCCCGCTAGCCGTCAGCAGCGTCAGCAGAATGCGCTGGCCTGCGGAAACACTCCCGGACACGACGTCAGCAGGCGTCAGCGCTGTCAGCGGAATCGCCGACCGGTGCTGACACTGCTGACCTCCGCTGACGCCCGTCAGCACAGCAAAGCCGCAGGTAGAGAGGATCTGCTGACGCTGCTGACGATCTCCGCACCGGCCGTCGCCATCACGCCCAGCAACACGCGACGCATCCGCAACGCCGAGGGGGACTGATCTCAATGCGCCGAGAACCGCATATGAAGCTCGCCGAGATCCTCAACGAACTCGGCATGTCCCGCGCCGCCTTCTACCGAATGCGCACCCGCGGCCTGGCCCCGAAGTGCATCAAGCTCCCCAACGGCCAACTCCGTTTCCGTCGGGCCGACTTCGACAAGTGGCTGAACGAACACGAGGAGGCGACTGCATGCTGACCTTCGATGTACGTATCTGGGGCGTCCGGCAGCGCCCGAGCAAGAGTGCTCCGTTCCAACTCCGTTGGAAGGTCGGGGGCGAGGTACACCAACAGCCGTTCGTGACCTCTAAGCTCGCAGACGGCCGACGGTCCGAACTCATCACCGCCCAGCGCAACGGCGAGCAGTTCGACACCGAAACAGGGGTCCCGGCATCGGAGCTTCGCGAGCTCAACTCCCCCACCTGGTTCGACCACTCATGCGCCTACGCGCTCATGAAGTGGCCGAAGGCATCCGCCAAACACAGGTCCGGAATCGCGGAGGCGCTGGCGAACATGATGCCCGTGCTAGTGACCACCCGGAAGGGAATGCCTAACCAGGACGTCCTACGCCTGGCCCTCCGTACCTGGGCCTTCCAGATGACCAAGAACGAAGCCGGTCAGTGGGCGCTGCGCAAAGACGTACTGGATCCGCCCGAGGAGTCGGCCCAGGCGCTGGACTGGGTGGCGAAGCACTCGCTCAAGGTCAAAGACCTGGCCCAGTCCGACAACCTCCGTCCCGCCCTCGAAGCGCTGTCACTCAAGCTCAACGGCAAGCCAGCTGCCAACAACACGGTGAGCCGTAAGCGAACCGTCCTAAGCAACGCACTGCGCTTCGCAGTGGAACGCGACCTGCTCACCAACAACCCGCTCACAAAGATCGACTGGGACCCGCCCCAGACGGATGACGAAGTCGACTTCCGGTACGTCCCCGGACCGAAGCTCGCCCGTGAGCTCTTGGACGCCATAGCCGCACAGGGGCCACGAGGCAGTCACCTGCACGCTTTCTTCGGGTGCCTGTACTACGCCGCCATGCGACCGTCGGAAGGCGCGGATCTGCGGCAGCAAGACTGCCGCCTTCCCGCCACGGGATGGGGCGAGCTCATCCTCGCAGGAAGCCGCCCGGAGGTCGGCTCGGGGTGGACGGACGACGGGAAGTCGTACGAGCAACGCGGCTTGAAGCGTCGGGCTCGGCGAGCAACCCGGTCTCTACCGATTCCGCCGGCTCTCGTACGCCTGCTGAGCGAGCACATCCGAACGCACGGATCGGCCCCCGACGGACGGCTCTTCACCGCCGTTCGAGGAGGGCGGATTCGATCCACGGAATACACGGAGATGTGGCAGGAGGCGAGACGAAGGGCACTCGACGAAGCAGACTTGCGAACCCAGATCGCCGAAGTGCCGTACTCCCTCCGACATGCCGGTGTCTCGCTCTGGATCAAGGTGGGCGTTGACCCTGTGGAGGTCGCTAGGCGAGCCGGCCACAGCCCTGCGGTCCTATGGCGCTTCTACGCGAAGGTCCTGCGCGGGCATCAGCAACAAGCCAACGAGCTGATCAGCGCTGCTCTAGAGGCGCACATCGAAGACCCGTCTACCTCCTGATCAGAACCCATCGCGGTTTCAAAACGACTTCTTGCTCGCCTCATCTCTAAAAGACAGGAACACAGCGCCCCTGGGCAACTCCGACAGCCGTAGTCGAGTCCCAGGGGCGCTGCGGTTTCGACCAACGCGAAGACAAGCAGTAGGCCACGCAGAGTCCATATCTTTCCCCACACTCCAGCCCTCCCTCAGCCCGGATCCACCGGCTGACCTCTGTGGACAACTTCTCCGGGAACGAGGAAGAGCCTTGTGACCTGCGATGATGGGAGTTCTTGAGGCTTCCAGCACGCACGATGACAAGGCTCTTCCGAGATGCAATCTTCCCATGCCGCCGTCCATGTCTCCGCACTCTTCGACGAGCCGAATCTGATCGCGGATGCGGGGCTGCTTCCGCTGATCGCGCTCGCCGAACGGGTCGGCCTGCCCGGTCTGGCCGCCCAGGTCCGCATCGAGGCGGCCGACAACAGCGGCGGCGCCCATCCGGCGGCCAAGGTGATGTCGCTGCTGGGCGCGATGTGCTCGGGGGCCGACTCCATCGATGATGCCGACCGGCTGCGGCACGGCGCAATGGACCGGGCCTTCGCCGGGATACGCGCCCCGTCCACGCTGGGCACCTTCCTGCGCTCCTTCACCCACGGCCACAACCGGCAACTCCACCGTGTGCACCGGGAATTCCTGGCCCGCCTCGCGACCCGTACCCCGCTGCTGCCCGGCGCCGGGCAGCTGATGTTCATCGACATCGACCCCACCCACCGCCGGGTCTACGGACGGGCCAAGCAAGGCGCCGAGCACGGGCGCCTGAAGGGGCAGCGCACCCTGCACCCGATCATGGCCACCCTGTCCACCCCGCTCGCCCGGCCGGTGATCGGTGCGGTCCGCCTGCGCCGCGGCAAGGCCGCCGACGTCCGCGGCGCGAAAAGCTTCGTCGCCCAGGCCCTGGCCATCGCGAAGGACGCGGGCGGAACCGGAATCCGGATGGTGCGGGCGGACAGCAAGTTCTACACCGCCGATGTGGCCGCCGCCTGCCACAGGTCCGGTGCCCACTTCTCCCTCACCACGGGCATGAACCCCTCCATCGCCGCCGCGATCGGCCGCATCACCGAGGACGCCTGGATCCCGATCCGCTACCCCGAGGCGTTCGTGGATCCCGACACCGGCGAGATGGTCTCCGACGCCGAGGTCGCCGAGACCGAGTACACCGCGTTCACCGGACGCAAGAAGGCCGAGCAGGTCACCGCCCGTCTGATCGTGCGACGGGTGCGACGCCTGAACCCGCAAGCAGCCACCGGGCAGGGCGAGTTGTTCGACTCCTGGCGCTACCATCCCATCTTCACCAACAGCCCCTTCGGCATGCTTCAGGCCGAACTGCACCACCGGCAACACGCTGTCGTGGAACAGGCGATCGCGGACGGGAAGTCCTCCGCGCTCGCCCACCTGCCCTCGGGAAACTTCCAGGCGAACGCCGCCTGGCTGATCCTGTGGGCCATGTCGCACAACCTGCTGCGGGCCGCCGGCGCCCTGGCCTCGGCCTTCCACGCCAAGGCCACCACCGCCACACTCCGCGCCCACCTGATCCACGTCCCCGCCCGACTCGCCCGCACCGCGAGGACCAAGCTGACCGCCCACCTGCCCGCCAACTGGCCCTGGCAGGCCGCCTACCAGGACTTGTTCGAGGCCGTCCATCACCCACCGTCGACACCCTGACGGCCTCCATCGACACCGCACCCTGACGGCCGCACCGGCCACCGGCACCACCGCCCCAGCCCCGACTCGCAAAACACCTCGGACAGGCCGCGACCCGAGCGCGGCGGGCGCCGCCCGCCCTCGAACCCAAGCCCCACACCACCATCAGCCCTCGGCGAGAAATCGGACCTCGGAAACATCAGCCGGTGGATCCGGGCTCAGTGCGAGCGTGTCACCGAGCCAGAGGCGAACCATTGCACGAGCGTCGCAGCAAGGTGTACACCAGCTCGCGCCGCCTCCAGACTCTCCGGAACAGTAGGAGTCTGCTTGCCGTGTCTGGAGGTCTGTCCGTCCCATAGCGCGCACATCATCGATTCCACTGGTTTGATCGGATCTGCAGTAGAAGGAGTCGAAAGCACGGTGTGAAACTTCGGCCGCGAGGGGCCCTTGAGCTCCCCGATCATGGTGCCGAGAGTTGCTCGGGCGTGGTTCGGCTGGATGACGGCATGAGCAGCGCACTCAACCGCCTTGATCGCCTCGCTATAGGCCCGTACCGGATCAGGGTGAAGCCCGTACGCCGCGTGCCATCCAGTTGCCAAATGCTCCGCTGCCGATCCGGCTGCTGCGTCGGCGACGGTTTGCTTGACGGCCTCGCGTGCGGCGGGCGTAATCCTTAGTTCGAGGCCGTTGGTCTCCGCGTTGACGCAGTATGACGAGCCCGCTTCGCTGAGGAGCCGGTCCAGCTGGCTATCAGGATCCCCGTCTCCAGTGAAATCAGCCCCCAACCACAGCAGACCATCCACGATGTCGAGCAGATCTGTGCCCGAAGATTGACGGAAGAATTGACCCGCCGAGTGCCGAGCGGGGAGAGCGAGACGAAGTCGTAGGCACAGCGTCGAGCCGACGGCGCCGCCATTCCGCTCCGCTCGCTGCGACGCCCACCGCTGCAAGGGATCCAGCAGGTGGTTGGGCACTCCTGAGTACGGAGCGGCATCCAGCTCCGGGCCACCGAGCCGGACAGAGAGGCGCTGCCAAGGAGCGGTTGTCATAGCCCAGAAGGCTACCGCCACATACTCAAGTGCGTTCGAAATAACGGCTGTTCTCCGTACACGCAGATGGCCCCGGAGCGTGGCGAGGCGTGGCGAGGCGTGGCGAGGGGCAGTCATCTGGCCATGCCTTCGGCGGCTGCCCCTGCTGGGGCAGCGGCACCTTCGGACGGCGAGCGCGAGCGCTGACGGCACACCTGATCAGTGAGTAGAGTTTGGCCATTCAGCGAAGAGCATGTGAAGGGTGGGGATGTGCGAGCAGACGTGCGAGCGTTCATCGAGCAGGGGTTGCGGCACGAGGAGACCTTGCTGGATTTCATCGAAACACGCGAGAAGCAACCTGCGCCGATGAGTACGGGACGGGTGTGGCACGCCCTTACGACTCATCGGTGGATCCACATAGTTGAACCAATGATGAAGAACATCACATCCCTTATGCTTAGCAATGTCCGTACTCATACTGGCCTGACGAGTTCGCGCATAGGTGAGGTCGGTTGCTCCAAGCGCCACATGTTCACAGTGCCGAAGCTGTTCGCCCATGGTGTGGCGGACGTTGCTGCCGAGGTATCGCCGGGCTTTCAGTTTGAACCGGAGACGGCTATCTGCCACGCCGTCGATATCGTGCCGGATCACTCAACATTGCAGGGGCGCTTGGCATTCCTCGCAGCTAGGACCGGTGCCCGTGGCGAGTACATCTGTGGTGGATGTGGGTGTTGGATCGGGTACGTCAACCCGACTACACCTCAGCTGCCGTCACGGACTTGCCCTGGATGCCTTCGCATTTTCACAACCTGACGCTTCATCGGAGAACAGTCCGCCGCCCCTTGCGACCAGGAGCGGTCAGGCAGGAGAGGGTACCGTCCTCAGCAGGCAAAGACATTCCTGCCCGAACTCGGTGAGGATCCACCTCGGCTCGCCGCCACCAAACCCTCCGATGGAGGCATCTCTCGCCATGCCCTCACGTGTCAAACGTGCGACCGATGCGTCCACAGCCGCCGCGAACCCAGAACGCACGCTAAGAATGTCTGATCTGGTCCAGCCGGGAAGCCGTTGGTCTTCAATCCTGCTGCTCTGAGGGACCGGCGGCCCCGCGCTTAGGACCTCCATGAGCTGCACTTCCCACGTCTCAATTCCCGCGAGTCCCCGAATCCGCAGCATTTCGGCGTCAACCAACGTCTCGTCTCTTACTCCACGCCCCAGGCTGCGCCCGAGGGCGATGATCTTCTGCTCCAACGGCGTTTGGGTCGCTGCCTGAATAGTTTGAGCCGTAAGAGTCATCTTCCGGTGGTCGCTATCGATACTCAACATGAATCCGCTGGCCGTCAGGCCCGCCTCGTTCGCAGCGAACGCGAGAGCAGTCCGAGCCCGCTCTTCATATTGGATCTTGAGCTTCTCGACGAAGCCCTCAAGAACGGGGTCAGTGAAGTCCTTGGCCATCGCCAGCAAGAGGCCCGCTTCAGGATGGCCTATCCCAACAGCCCCAGCTACGAGGGTGGTTGTGGCATGGACGGCCATCTCAGCAGAGAACTTTGGTGTCTTACCCTCGTCGCTACTCATGTGCGTGAGCATAGATCCGGGCAGCTTGGCGCGAGGCTCGGATAGCGAAGCGGGATTCAAAACTTGGCCGCAGGTTGGCCACACAAGCTGGCTCGCACTGAGATCCAGTGGGACACGCTGAGACAGCCAGGCGTGTGAGAGGGGCTGCCGAATACTTCGGCAGCCCCTCTCACATGCAGCTTTCTCAGCTGCCAAGACTGTGTGATCTTGCCCGGAAAATCGAGCCGGAAGCGATCGAGGTTTTCAAGACCGTTCCCTTAGGCCGCTCGGGCAACCCACCTACGCCCCGGCCCACCTGGGACGGAGCGGGTACAGCGTACCGGCTCCAGGCGTTTCGCAGCGGCCGTGGTCCACACAGGGTCCACTGGCCCTGTTCCGCGCCCCATGCCCGCTGCGCCGATCATCAGCACCCGGACCGCGGCCCCAGGGCTGTGCCGGCATTGTCGGCATCCCCAGAGAGAAAGGCCCGCTGGGCCCTGTGCCCGCGCCCTCCCGTGACCCGTGGAGTAAGAGCGCAGAGAGGACCCTGCGACTTTCTCATCCGTAGGATCGGGCAGGACGCCGAGTGAGATGCTGACGCCCTCTAACTTCGGTCGTCCAGGTTAGCCATCATGCACGTCTGTGTGCCGTCGTTGCCGTCAGGGCTGTCAAACCCGGTTGAAAAGTGGACCACCCTGGCGTGATGGACGGCTGCGAGCGGAGCGAAGGCGCGTAGCGTCGAACGGAGCTCGTGGCCGTAGGTGATTAGGGTGGCGGTCGCGAACAGCGTGCGCTGCCCGGCGAGGCAGGCGCGGATCCCGAGCGCGACAGCGAGGTGGGTCTTGCCGGTGCCCGGTGGTCCGGGCAGGATCACGTTCTCGCCGGCGTGCGGGAAGTCGAGCTGTCCGAGGTGCTCGACGGATCCATCCACATGACCTGCCAGCCGTGGCCGTCGAGGTCGAAGAAGCTGCGTGAGTACATGAAGCCGTGGTCCTCGGGACCGTCCGCCTCGGAGCCGCCCGCGGCGAGCGCAGCCTCAGCAACCGTGTCAACCTCATCGCGGGCTGACACGCTGAAGCAGTAGAGCGCCAGCGTGTGCGTGGCGGGATCGGCCATCGGCAGCTTCGCGAACTGCGCGAACGTGTCGTGGCTGAGCAGCATGACGGAGGCTTGCTCGCCGACCAGCATGCAGGCGGCGGTCTCGTCGGTGAACATCGGGTTGTAGCTGAACCCGAGCCGCGCGAAGAACGCCTTGCTGCGCTCGATGTCCGCCACGGGGATGTTCACGAACAGCATGCGACCGGCGTGTGCGGAAGTGGTCATGGTGAGTCTCCAGTCCGAGGTTCGATGGTGTACGCCGGGGTAGACCAGCCCAGCCTGCGGAACTCATCGGTTGATTTCGGAACTCGCATCGAGCGACAGGCCGAAGCCGGGGGGAACAACTGTCAATGCCTGCCGCCTCGGCTGCTCCGGTCTCAGACAGCGAACCCCGTGGGGCCCTCGTGCGAGTTACGACTTTCTCCCATTGATTCGAGGCGGCTCGCTCCGGCACAACCCCTGAACTGCCGATCGTGGTGCTCGACGCGCTCATGCCCACGGCCCTGCACCTGGTCATCAACCGTCGGAGCTCCACGGTCTGGGAGGTGGAGAGCCATCGGGTCACTACGCCGTGAAGCCCGGCTATCCGATCGAGGCCACGGCCGACTGGCCTGCCCAGCCCTGAACTGCGCCCGCGCCCGCGCCCGCGCGCGCGGCTGCCGTTCTGCTTCGCCTCGGCGCCGAGGAGATCACCTACGGCGAGTGGGGGCACGGAACCTGGAACCTCCAGCCGCGGCATGAAGGGCCGGACCTGTACAGGCTGTGGCAGCCCTGCTGTGCGCGAGACTCGTCCATCGCACCGCACACCACCGTGGCGTCGAGCTGCGTCGAGGCGCCGGCCGAACTCCAGGCGAAGGGCTGGGCACATGGTGATGCGCAGCCCGCCCACTTCATCATCGCCACAGAATGGCCACGGCCTTGGCTGCCGACCGTGGCTGAGCCGTGAAGCTCGACCCCCGTTGTCCTGTAAACAGCGACCCTTGAGCGTGTGTCGTCGAAGTCCGAGCGATTCAGTCTCTGGTTACAGCATCCGTACCTCGGCCTCGGGAAGTTTTGCCCACCAGTGGTGGTAACGGCTGTAGACCGCCGCCTCGCGGTCGCCGAGTAGGGCCGTCAGGGATCGGGCTTCTGCGGCGAGGCCGTCCCAAGTGGCGGGTGGCAGGGGGTGGAAGGCCGTGGCCTCGATGCCGCCGTCCGCCGGGCGCCACACACCGGCTACATGACCGTCCACCAGCAGGGTGGGCAGTACGTCGCCGTTGCGCCGGATCACCAGGGGGCGGTAGGCCGGGGGTATCACCCGGCTGCGGTCCGCGTAGGCCAGCAGAATGCTGTCCCACATGGCCATGAGCCGGGGAGGGGCCGGGGTTTCGGCAGGCGGCCGGGAGGCGCCCGGGAGGTCGAACAGCGTGCCGCCGTCCGGCCCCCGGAGCTGCTCGACGGCGCCGTCCAGGGCGCGGAGCGCCGCGCGGACGGGTGCCCGCTGCACCATGGCGAACTGCGCGACGTCCGCGACCGATGCGGGCCCGAACCCCGCCAGATAGCGCAGGATCAGGGCCCGAAGCGCCTGGGGCTCCACCGCCCGGTCCGCGGGAACGGGCCCGTACCCGGCCGCGACGAAGGACGGCCGGAGGCCGAATGACCACGGCGCATCCGTAGGGGCATGGTGCAACGGCGCGTACGCCTTCAGCCCCCACCACGCCGCGTCCTTCTTCTCGGCGCTGAGCCGCTCCTCGGCCCACGCCTGCATCTCTGCCGAGGTCCTCGGCCGACGGGCAAAGGCCAGCAGCTCCGGCACCAGCTCGTCCGCATCCGCGGGGGTCAGCCCGGCGGACGCGAAGCGGGAGCCGAGCCGGGAGGCGTACAGCGTGGGCTGCATCGCCGCGCGGAAGACCGGGTAGTCCTCGGCGTGCACGGCGTGCAGGGTGATCCGCATCAGGGTCGCCTTGACCACCGATCGACCGGTGAAGGCGGCATCGAGCTCGGCCGGAGCGAAACCGGTGAGCCGGTTCCACAGGGCGAGGTACGGCGAGGCCGGGTGCTGCGCCTGGAGCGCGACCACGCGCCGCACCCCGTCGAGGACGGTCAGTGGCTCACGTTCCAGCAGCAGTTGGCGGCTGAGGGTCGCCCGGTTGAGTTCGCGCGCGCTGATCATCACAGCCCGGGATTCTGCCCTGCCCCACACCGTTCAGCGCTTCTTTCTCCGGGTTCGGTGACACGGATCCGCGTCCGTCGACGGACGCCGAGCAGGGCCTGGCCTGGCCTGGCCTGGCCTGGCCTGGCAGGAGCTTGTCCACATTGCCCGCACCCCCGACCCGACGGTCCCCGGCGTCCATGCTCCGCACGCGCGTCTGCCTCTCCTTCTGCCCGCCCTCGGCGACGGGTCACCGGCCGGCCAGCCAGCCGCAGCCCGGCGGGCCGTGGCGCCTCTGCACAGAGTTGCCGCAGGAACCACATCGACCGGCCCGAGATCATTTCCGTATTGCGCTGTGTGCCCGCCGCCCGGCATGAATAGATTCGTGGCGAGAGTAGCGTCGAAGTGGGAGGGACTCTCCTAGTTGAGCATCAGCCATCTGCCCATACCGTATGACCTGACCCCACCGCCGCCACAGCCACTCGGCGTCCGGCTGCGGCGCCTGTTCCGCTCGCGCAAGGCACTCTCCGGCGTTACGCAGTGGTTCATCGACTGGGGGATTCCCCTGGCGATCCTCTTGGGTGTTCTCTATTTCTACGCCGCACGCAGTAAGAGCTACAGCGACGTCTACAAGACGTTCACGCTTATCGACCCCCCGAACCACGTCCTCCTGTGGATCGCCTCGCTCATTGGCTGGCTGCTCGTCCCCGCGATCATCGGTGGTATCGCCGGACATGTCATCGCCACCCGTATTCAGAGCGTGAAACAACTCTCGACGAGTGGCCTCTTCCGAAGGCGCAGGCTGGGGGAGATACTTCGGCCACCATCCCAAATCGCCTACCTGGGTGCGTACTTCAACAAGGCACCCGAAGCCCACACCTTCCTTGACAACTTCGTCCGCCGCGCCCACAGAAATCACTGGCTACTCGCTCAGGATCACTGGGAAGTCCTGGTTCGCGACACCATGTGCACTGCCGAGTACGCCGAGTTGGGGAGAAACGAGTGCCTACGTCAGGCGCAGGACATGAACAACATCCATCTGCGCGTAGCCGCGACAGCGGGACAGTGCGTCGTCTGCGCAGCACGTCGGAGCTGAAACCACCCCGACCTCACCGATACGACGCTGGAGGGTCAGCCCATGCGCACACGCAGCGCAGTTGAAATCGCTCGGGCCTCGCTGGCCCTGGCCTTCCCACAAGCGACGGAAGAGGGACTGGACCGAGCCGCGCAACTCGTCGTCCGGTGGGGATCCGAGGGCGTGGGCGAGAAGCTCGACGAGTCGCTGACTGAACTCCTTATCCAGGACCTCCAGGCAATCACTCAGAGCCCCGAACCGATTCGACGCGTTGATGAAGGACGTGCGAGACCTGCCTCGCCGGAACTTCGCGTGTGGAGGACGACAGCCGAGACCCAAGGGCGTCGTCCGGGCCCGCCGACTCCCCCGCCCGGTCCATCCGGCGCCGCGTGACATTCCGGCACGGCGTGTGACGCACGAGTGGGGCTGCGGAAGCAATCCGCAGCCCCACTCATCCGCCCCGCGTCCTCGGCCCTCGGACCGGGGGTGGCGCGAGGATGGCCTGGCCGGTCAGCTGTCGCCCTTGCGCTCGCCCAGGGTCAGTTCGGCCGTCGCCGTCTTGCCGTCGCGCTTGTACGTCAGGGTCACCCGGTCGCCGGGCTTGTGGGTCCAGATCTCGCCGATCAGGGTCGGGCCGCTGTCGACCACGGTGTCGTTGAACTTCGTGATGACATCGCCCGCCTTGAGGCCGGCCCGGTCCGCGGGGCCGTCCTTCGCCACGGCTGTCGTGCCGCCCGCGCCCTGGTCGGAGATGGCCGCGCCGCCGGTGCGCTCGTCCATCGTGACCGTGGCGCCGATCACCGGGTACACCGGCTGACCGGTCTTGATCAGCTGCTGGGCGACGTTCGTCGCCTGGTTGATCGGGATGGCGAAGCCGAGGCCGATGGAGCCCGCCTGGGTCTGGCCGATGCTGCTGCCGGTCGACTGGATGGCCGAGTTGATGCCGATGACCGCGCCGCGCGCATCGAGCAGCGGGCCGCCGGAGTTGCCCGGGTTGATCGAGGCGTCGGTCTGCAGGGCGCTCATGTACGAGTTGCTGCCGCCGGAACCGTCGCCGGAGGCGACCGGGCGGTTCTTGGCGCTGATGATGCCCGTCGTCACCGTGTTGGACAGGCCGAACGGCGCGCCGATCGCGATCGTCGAATCGCCGACCGCGACCTGGTCGGAGTTGCCGAGGGCCAGCGGGGCGAGCCCCGCCGGCGGGTTCTTCAGCTTCAGCACGGCGACGTCGTAGCCCTGCGCCCGGCCGACCACCTCGGCGTCGTACTTCTTGCCGTTGGAGAACGTCGCCGTGAGCTGGCCGCTGTCCGCCGCGGAGGCCACCACGTGGTTGTTCGTGAGGATGTGGCCTTCCTTGTCGTACACGAAGCCGGTGCCCGTACCGCCCTCGCCGTCACCACCCTGCGCGTCGATGGTGACCACGCTCGGCAGCGCCTTCGCCGCCACGCCCGCGACCGTGCCGGGATCGCGCTTGAGGTCCTGCGGGCTGACCGACGCCGAGACCGTGGTCGAGCCGTCGCTGCGGTCGGCCGCCCAGTAGCCGAGCGCACCGCCGATGCCGCCCGCGATCAGCGCAGCCGCCGCCACCGCGGCCACCAGACCGCCCATGCCCCGCTTGCGCGGGCCTTCGGGGGGGTGGAGCTGCGCCGGGGCGCCCCAGACCGGACCGGCGCCGCCGCCGTCCGCGCCGTGGTGCGCGTACGCGGGGACGGCGGGAGGGGGCGGGGGCCAGTTGACGTCGGCGGCCGACTGAAGGCCCGGGGGAGGAGTGCCCGGGACGGAAGCCATGGGGGTGGTCGCGGTGACCGGTTCGCCCGTCGGGGGGAACGGCTGCTGTGCTGTGGCCGGTTCCGGCGCCTGCGCGGGGGCCGGCGTGCTCCCCGGTGACCCCTGAGGAGCGTCGGCCGGCACGGGAGGTGCGGACGGAACGGACGGAACGGCCTCGGCCGCAGTGCCCTCGTTGCCCTCGTTCTCTGTGCTCACAGCTCTTTACTCCTCGGTTCCACATCAATTTCGGCAAGAGATCCGCTGTGTACGTGTCCCTGGACAGCTTTTCCCAAGACACGTCAGGCCACTGTAAGCAGGACCTGTGCATCTGCACACCAATCTTTACATCCGGCAAAACGGGCCCCCGGCGCAAGGCGCGCACAACCACGGCACAAGTAGGGCGCAAGTACCGCGCAAGCGCGGCGCAAGGTGCGGTCACCCGCGGCTCAAGCGGTACGCGGCGGCGGCCTCTCGGTGACACCATGACGCAGTGACCCATGCACGACAGCAATCCACGCACCATTCCATCCAGGTCATCGCCCACCGGGGCTCGTCCGACGACGCCCCCGAGCACACCCTGGCCGCCTACCGGAAGGCGATCGAGGACGGCGCCGACGCCCTGGAGTGCGATGTACGGCTCACCGCCGACGGCCACCTCGTCTGCGTACACGACCGCCGGGTGAACCGCACCTCCAACGGCCGCGGCGCCGTCTCCGCGCTGGAGCTCGCCGAGCTCGCCGCCCTCGACTTCGGCTCATGGAAGGACCGCGAGGAGTCGGAGTCCCCGGACTGGGATCCGGCGCCGGGAGAACTCACCTCCGTACTCACTCTTGAACGGCTGCTCGAACTGGTCGCCGAGACACGGGCCGCCGGGCGCCCGCTCCAGCTGGCCATCGAGACCAAGCACCCCACCCGCTGGGCGGGCCAGGTGGAGGAGCGGCTGCTGCATCTGCTGAAGCGCTTCGAGCTCGACATCCCGCCGGCCGTCGGCCCCTCACCGGTACGGATCATGAGCTTCTCGGCGCGCTCCCTACACCGCATCCAGGCCGCGTCCCCCACGCTGCCCACCGTCTATCTGATGCAGTTCGTCTCACCGCGCCTGCGTGACGGGCGGCTGCCGGCCGGGGCGCGGATCGCCGGTCCGGGGATGCGGATCGTACGCAGTCACCCCGGTTACATCGAGCGACTGCACCGCGCCGGCCACCGCGCACACGTCTGGACGGTCAACGAGCCCGAGGACGTCGAGCTCTGCATCGAACTGGGCGTCGAGGCAATCATCACGAACCGCCCGAAGCAGGTTCTGTCACAACTGGGACGCTCTTAACATCAGTTACACGGAGTACACCGGCGCATTCGAACCGTATTCAATCGTTACGAGTGCGTCACTGGCAGGCGATTGGCCGGTTTCCGGTCCAGTCCGGGAGGGCATCCACTCCGTGGCGTGGGGCAAAGGAGGTCTCGGGGGTGGCGTTGGTGGTGGCACAGGAAGTGCCCACGTCGTCGAGCATGGCCGTACCCCATGGCCCTGCGGGCGTGGGTCAGGCGCGGCACCGGATGCGCGAGCAACTGCGCAGCTACGGGGTGCCGGATTCGGTCGTCGACGATGCTGTATTGATCCTTTCCGAACTGCTCAGCAATGCCTGTCGGCACGGCAGGCCGCTGGGGCGGCACACAGATGTGGGTGATGGCGACATCCGCGCCGCATGGCGCGTGGACAGAACGGGCGGACTGACCGTCGAAGTGACGGACGGAGGCGGTCCGACCCGACCGATTCCGGCCACACCGTCGGTGACTGCGCGCGGCGGCCGCGGGCTCAACATCATCAGCGCGCTCGCCGAGGAGTGGGGCGTACGCGACAGCTCGTCCGGCGAGGTCACCGTCTGGGTCCTCGTCAGCGAGGGGCACAGGCGGGTACCCGGAGCTCCGGGCGCATCAGGCATGCCGGGCGCATCAAGCGTGCCGGGACTCGACGGGCTGGACTTCGCGGATGCCTTCGACGACGTGGGCTGACCTTCCCGCACGGATACGCCCGGCCACGGTGGCGGCTGCGGTGCGAGCGCCCGTACCGGTACGCGTACAGGCACACATACCGGCGGACAGGCGAGCGCGCGGGCGGATGTGTCCCGGACGCGACACGGGCGGCTAGGCTCGCGGCCCAGACCGCACTGTCACAATCGGGAGAAAGCCCACCATGGCCAAGAAGCGCCCTCAGACCAAGGCCGGGAAGCAGCAGCTCAAGGACGGCGAGATCCCGGTGGTCGGGGCTCGCGAGCCCTGCCCGTGCGGTTCGGGCCGCCGCTACAAGGCGTGTCACGGCCGCGCCGCCGTCCAGGCGGTGACCGAGCTCGTCCAGCGCCCCTTCGAGGGCCTGGCCGGCGAGTGCGACTGGGTCGCCCTGCGCGAGCTGGTGCCCGCGGCCACGGTCGAGCTGACGCTGAAGGGCGGGCTGCCCGAGGGCGTGCCCTCCGTGACGCTCGCGACCGTCCTGCCGATGGCCTGGCCGGCGCTCCGCCGCGACGACGGTTCGGTGCTGCTCGCCCTGCAGAACGACACCCCGTCCGGTGACCTCAGCCGTGACCTCGCGGACACCCTGGAGCGGGCGCTGGCCGCCGAGCCCGGTTCGCCCGTGGCGGCCCGGCGCGCACCGGCCGACGGTCCGCGGCTGCAGGATGTGCTCGACCCCGACGCGACGTTCGAGCCCGTGGTCCACTCCGGCTTCGAGTTCTGGGTGCCGGACGCGGAGAACGCCACGCCCGAGGTGTCGGCTTCTCTGGAGCGCGCGAACGAGGCGGCGATCTCGACGACGCTGCTCTCCGGTGTGGACGCCGCGTACTGGTGCGAGACCCCGGAGAAGAACCATCTGCGCTGGGTCATGCCGTACCCCGAGGAGCAGCTTCTCGACGCGCTCGCCCGGCTGCACGCCGCCGGCACCTCCTCGCTGGGCGAGGGGACGCGGCTGGTCGGCTCCTTCCGGGCGCACGGGCTGGTGGTCCCGGTCTGGGATCTGCCGAGCGCGATGGGGGCAGCGGAGTGCGAGAAGCCCGCGGCCGAGCTCGCGGAGCGGCTGACGGCGGCGCTCGCCTCGGACGCGCCCCTCACCGCCGAGGAGCGGCGGGCCCGTGGCGGGCTCACCAACCGCCAGGTGACCCTCAGCTGACAGTGACGACTGCCGGGTCCGTTCGGTGATGCGCATCACAACTCGCCGTACTCACAGGTAAATCACTGTCCGAATAAGCGAGATCGAATTTGCGAACGGCAGATCTCTTGTTACCGTTCTAGAAGCCCGGTCGCTGGTGCATCCCCCGTCGCCAGCGATCGGGCATCCTCATTTCCGGGTACAGCGCACAGCGCGCAACGCGGCGCACGAGCCCGCGCACGCCCCCTCGCCGGTACGGACGCGGCCCACGGACACGCCCGCCGACCCGGCCCACGGAGCCCCGCCTCTTGACGACGGCTCGTCAATCCACGGCGGCGCCACTCCACCTGACGCACCGCAGACCCTGCCGGAGCGGTCGGTCCCGCGCAGCAGTTGGATGCCGGAAAGAATCCTTCAGAAAGCCCTCGGCCGACTCTCCGCCGACTCGCTTTGCTGCAGCGGACTTTGCAAGGCCCGGCATGGGGCCAGGACCGGCAGCTGAACCGGAGGTGTGGTGGGAAACAGCTGTCGGCTTCGCCCGAATTCCTGACGGTCCGCCGGGGATATCAACGGAATTTGAACACCCCGGCGCCGCCCCGCCCTTTTACTCCGGGAACTCGGGTCGGCTCACGCCCGAATGAGTGAGCCGAGCCGACCATGGATTCGCAGCTGTCAGTAGGCGAGCCGACTGCCGCCGTCCGGTGCGCCGTTGCTCGCCTCGACCAGGGCGTCGAGCACCGTCCCCACATCCGGCAGCCACGGCGCGGCGGCTGCGGGAACGACAGCTCTGCCGTTCGAGCCCAGCAGGGTGCCGGGTGCGGGAGCCCGTTCCCAGCGCACCTGCCCCGCCCCCACCTCGGACGGCGGAAGGACGAGATAGCCGCCCTCGCCGTGGAAGCGCAGCGAACTGGGCACCCAGTCCTTGGCGTGCAACAGCTCACCGAGCCGTTCGAGGGTGTACGGGGCGACGAGCAGCGACCACCGGGTCGGCGTCGCCACCACGGGGCCGAGTCGCGTGCCCATCCGGTCCAGCTCGGCCAGCGCCCGGGCACCGGCCATGACCGGCAGGCTCAGCGCGCACGGGGCGCGGCCGCCGGTGGCGAGCACGATCGGGGCGGTGGGCCGGTTGGTCCACCACCAGCGCACCATGCGCTCGTCGGTGGTCGCCGCGAGGAGACCGGGGTCGAAGGGGTGTGCACCGGGTACGGCGCACTCGGGATCGGGACAGGCACAGCCACGGCCACCGTCACCGCGACCACCGGCCGCCTCCAGTCCCACTCCGGGGAGCACGGGCCACTGCCATGCGGCGGCACAGGTCAGGGCCCCGTCCAGCTGGACGGGCCTCACCCTGCGCCGGAGCCGGAGCCTGCGTCGCCTTCCGAGGATCTCGCGCATGAGCGCTCGTTCCTTTCCGTTGAACGCCGAGGGTCCACATCACACCACGCGCGCATCACGCCGCGCGTTCATCACTTCACTGTGCGTACATGCTCTTCAAACCTGCGGTACGGGTGGGTCGTCGGTACCGAGCATGCGCTGAGCCGGGTCGAGCAGGAGCGAGACGGGTCCGGACACAAGCATGGCGAGGAGCAGCGCACGTATCGCGCCTGCCGCCCCAAGGTGCAAACCCCGCCACTCGGGGGTGGGGGCGTGGCCGTCACAGGAAAGGACGTCCGGGCCCGCTGCCGGGTTCCGGGGCGGTCAGAACTGCCCCTGGTCATCATCGATTACGTACCCAGCATGCCCGAAATGACGCTCCCTCTGGGACTTCACCCCGAGAACACCCCCTGTCGAGCACACCCAGTCGACCGCAAATAGCTGCCACAGGGTGCATTTTTTGGCCAACTTGACAGTCGCTCGGACACCACAAATCCCGTGGGGACAATGCTGGACATGGCCTTACTTGTGCGTGTACATGTGGATGCTACGTGTACATGTGGATGCACTGATAGCGGCGCAGAATGACATGGGGGTTTGCGATGCTATTCGTCGAAACGCACCGGCGGGAAAGCCGACTGCCATGAGCGCCCCGCACCTGCCGAAAGTGGCTGGAATCGATCCCATGGTTCCTGTTTCAACGCACACTGCCGGTTCTCTGTCCGAGGCACCGGCCGCCCCCGGGTCGTTCATCCAGGACCGGCTGGCCGCCTGGGTCTCCGACCTCACCACGCTGCACGAACTCACCGAGCGACTGGCCAGAACCAGCACGCTCGACGACGCGCTGCACGAACTGCTGGACGCCGGAGCCGCCCTGGTCGGCGCCCGCCGCGGCATGATCGTCTTCGAACCGTCCGACCGCCGCGGCCCCGAAAGCACCATCGGCCTCGGCCTCGCCCACGCCGAACTCGGACACCTTGAGACGGTGCCGCGCAGCGCCACCTCCTACGGCCGGATCCTGGAAGGACTACCGGGCGCCGAAGGCGCGCAGACCACCCCCGACCTGCTCGGCGACACCAGCCTGGACCCCCGCCGCCGCGAGGTCGCCGCCCGCCTCGGATACGCCGCCAGCTACGCCCTGCCGCTCACCGCCGAGGCGACCGGCAGGCTCGGTGCGGCCGTCTGGCTGTACGACGAACCCGCCGAACCGGTGGAACGCCGACGCCATCTCGTCGGCCTCTACGCGGCACACGCCGGCGAGCATCTGGCCAGGCTGCTGGAGCTGGAACGGGCCAGGGCCGACGTCGCCACCGTCACGGAGGAACTGCTGCCCACCCGGCTGCCCCGGGCCAACGGCGTACAGCTGGCCGCACGCCATCGCACGGCACCGCAGGGCGGCGGCGACTGGTACGACGCGCTCGCTCTTCCGGAAGGCGCGCTCGGTCTCGCCGTGGGCTCGGTGAACGGCTCAGGACCGACCGCCCTGGCCGCCATGGGCCGGCTGCGTGCCGGACTGCGCGCGTACGCGGTGATGGAGGGCGAGGATCCGGTCGCCGTCCTCTCCGACCTGGAACTGCTGCTGCGACTGACCGAGCCCGCCCGTTCCGCGACCGCCCTGTTCGCCTACTGCGAGCCCGCCCCCCGCAAGATCCTGCTGGCCGGAGCCGGACACACCCCGCCGCTCGTGATCGGCGACCGGCGCACCGAGTTCGTCGAGACCTCGCTCTCCGCACCCCTGGGCATGCTCGCCTGCTGGGAGGCGCCCAGCGTGGAGATCACCCCCGCGCCCGGCGAAACCGTGCTCCTCTACACCGACGGGCTGCTGCGCCGCACCGGCGACTCGATGGACCGGGCTTTCGCACGGCTCCACTCGGCCGCGGCATGCGTACCGAAGGCGCTGCGCGGCGACGCCGGGTCCGTGGCCGACCATGTGCTGCGCACCGTCCTGCCGGACGGCCTCGACCAGGGCAACGGCACGGAGGACGTGGTCATTCTGGCCGCGCGCTTCGACTGAGCCTTCCGGTGAGCTGCCCGGCCCCGCCCCGGCCACGCGGTGCGTCCCGCCACGGCCAGGCCGTGTAACAGGCCTTCCGGCCCTGTGCCCCCTTCCGTACGCCCGTACGATGGACGGGGTCCAGTGTCGTATCAAGGAGAGACAAATCGTGGCTGAGGAGCTCACCCCGGAGAACCCGGAGACCGAAGAAGCAGAGGCAGAGCCGGTCAAGCAGCGGAAGAACAGCCTGTACCCGGGCGTCTCCGATGAACTCGCCGCGAACATGAAGTCCGGCTGGGCCGATACGGAACTGCACGGCCTCGAACCGATCGCCCAGGCCGAACACACCGCCGCCCGCCGCGCCGCGCTCTCCGCGCGTTTCCCCGGTGAGCGCCTCGTCATCCCCGCGGGCAACCTGAAGACCCGCTCCAATGACACCGAGTACGCCTTCCGCGCCTCGACCGAGTACGCGTACCTCACCGGCGACCAGACCCAGGACGGCGTCCTCGTACTGGAGCCGACCGAGGACGGGCACGAGGCGACCATTCACCTGCTGCCGCGCTCCGACCGCGAGAACGGCGAGTTCTGGCTCGACGGCCAGGGCGAGCTGTGGGTCGGCCGCCGCCACTCCCTCGCCGAGGCCGAGCAGCTGCTGGGCATCCCGGCGAAGGACGTGCGCAAGCTCCCGGCCGCGCTGGCCGAGGCCACCGGCCCGGTCCGCAACGTCCGCGGCCACGACGGCGGCATCGAGGTCGCGCTGACCGACAAGGTCACCGGGGAGCGCGACGAGGAACTGCGCGTCTACCTCTCCGAGGCCCGCCTGGTCAAGGACGCCTTCGAGATCGCCGAACTGCAGAAGGCCTGCGACGCCACCGCACGCGGCTTCGAGGACGTCGTCAAGGTCCTCGACAAGGCCGAGGCGACGAGCGAGCGCTACATCGAGGGCACCTTCTTCCTGCGCGCCCGCATCGAGGGCAACGACATCGGCTACGGCTCCATCTGCGCGGCCGGCCCGCACGCCACCACCCTGCACTGGGTGCGCAACGACGGCCCGGTGCGTTCCGGCGAGCTGCTCCTGCTCGACGCCGGTGTCGAGACCAATGACCTCTACACCGCTGACGTGACGCGCACCCTGCCGATCAACGGCACGTTCACGCCGCTGCAGCGGAAGATCTACGACGCCGTGTACGAGGCGCAGGAGGCGGGCATCGCGGCCGTCAAGCCCGGTGCCGACTACCGTGCCTTCCACGACGCCGCGCAGCGCGTGCTCGCCGAGAAGCTCGTCGAGTGGGGTCTGCTGGGCGACCTGGCCGTGGACAAGGTCCTGGAGCTGGGCCTCCAGCGCCGCTGGACGCTGCACGGCACCGGCCACATGTTCGGCATGGACGTCCACGACTGCGCCGCCGCGCGCACCGAGACGTACGTCGACGGGACGCTGGAGCCCGGCGTCTGCCTCACGGTCGAGCCCGGTCTGTACTTCCAGACCGACGACCTGACCGTCCCCGAGGAGTACCGGGGCATCGGCGTCCGGATCGAGGACGACATCCTCGTCACCGAGGACGGCAACCGGAACCTCTCCGACAAGCTGCCGCGCCGGGCCGACGAGGTCGAGGCGTGGATGGCACAGCTCAAGGGCTGATCCACGAAAGACCGTAAGGACCGGAAGGTCCGCAAGGGCGCCCCGCTCAGGACACCATGAGCAGGGCGCCCTTGCGCCATTTCAGGACCTTGTCGAAGCTCACCACCGCACCACGGCCGGGACGGTTGCCGAAGTGGACATGATCGGCGAGCTGCTCGATCAGACAGAGACCCCGGCCGTCCTCCGCGCCGAGCGGCGGGTGCTGCTGGGGGTCGTGCTGCTGTGCGGACGCGTGCGGCGCGCGCCGGGCGGGGAATCCGGGCCCCGAATCGGCCACTTCGATACGGCACTTCTCGCCGTCCAGATAAGCGGTCACCCGGTACCGCCCGCAGGCCGTCCCGGGCCGCTCGTCCCACGCGTCCCACGGATCTCGGCCGGCGCTCTGTTCTCCCTCGGCACGGTGGTCACCGCCGTGCTCAACTGCGTTGGCACAGGCCTCGGTGAGCGCGACCGAGAGGTCGAAGGAGATCTCCGGATCCACGCCCGCGGTCTCCATCGCGCCCAGCAGGAAACGACGGGCGAGCGGAACGCTCGCAGCCTCGCGCCGCAAATGGAGTGACCACCACATGCTCATGCTCCAGCCTCCTGGCTGCGGCTCGACATACCGATACGTATTGCCGCGCGGGACCCCTCGTAAGCACAGTCCGGATGTGAGACCGCTCATTCGGCGGATACCAGCACTCCGTACACCCGTGTATGCCAGACCGGCCGATGTCCCCGACCCGTGTCCAAAACCGGCCACAGCGGCCCCGGCCCGCATCCAATCGGACGGAAGGTGACCTTCCGGACCTGCCGTACGGAGGCCCGGGAGGCGGTGCGATGATGGCCCCGCCATGTCTATGCCTGTCGCACGCGCCGGAGCCGGTCTACGGCTCCTGAGGGCCGCGGTGTTCACCGCGGTCTGTGTCGCGTTGTCCGCGGCAGGTCACTCCCTGGCCTCCTGCGCGGCCGTCCCCTGGTGGACCCTGCTCGCCGGATTCCTGGGGGTCTTCGCGGTGGCGGCACCGCTCGCCGGACGCGAGCGTTCACTGCCGTCCATCACCGCCGCACTGGCCGGCGGACAGGTCGCCCTGCACACCCTCTTCGGCGTGGGCACGCACACCTCCTCACCGGAGACGGTGACGGGCGACGACCCACTGATCCGGTTCGCGGCGAGCCTCGTGTGCGGCATGGGGCCCGCGCAGTTGAACGCCGCCGAAGCACACCGCATCGTGACCGCCGCGGGCATCGACCCGGCATCCGTGGCGGCGGGCGGCCACCAGCACATGGCCACCGCATCCGGCCCGGACCCGGCCTCTCTCGCCTCTCTGCTGCCCAGCCTGCCCATGCTGCTCGGCCACCTGCTGGCCGCCGTGGCCACCGGCTGGCTGCTGCGGCGCGGCGAGATCGCCCTGTTCCGCCTCGCCCGGCTGTCCGCGCACGGCGCCCAGCAGATCGCGGCCGGGGCCCGGCTGCGCGCGCTGCGCGCCGCGCTCGCGCTCGTCGACGCCCTGCGCGCGGGGCTTCCCGGGGGGCCGACGACCGGGCCGCGTGTCCCCCGTACCGCAGTCGACGCACCGGCACCCGCCACCGGGGACCCGTTGCAGCACATGGTGATCAGGCGCGGGCCGCCACCCGTATACGCACTCGCAGCCTGACGCGACACCCTCCGCTCGACGCACGCACCACTCGGTGCCGGGCGATCCGGCGTACGTACGCACGCCGCGCGTGGGGAAGAGGTGTCGCGATGCCGCCGCGCACCCGCGCGCCGGGCCACCTTTCCTCGTGCTTCTGTGGAGTGATCCCTGTCATGAACGTTTCCCGCATCGCCCTTGCCGGCGGCATCGCCGCGTCCACCGTGCTGATCCTCGCCGGTACCGCCTCCGCGCACGTCAGCGTGCAGCCGCAGGGCGAGGCCGCCAAGGGCGGTTACGCCACCGTCAACTTCAAGGTCCCCAACGAGCGCGACGACGCCTCGACGACCAAGGTCGAGGTCAACTTCCCCACCGACCACCCGCTGGCCTCCGTCATGCCGCAGGCCGTGCCCGGCTGGGACATCGTGGTCACCAAGAGCAAGCTGGCCAAGCCGCTGGAGATGCACGGCAAGACGATCAACGAGGCCGTCTCCAAGGTCACCTGGACCGCGGACGGCAGCAAGATCGAGCCCGGTCGCTTCCAGCAGTTCCCGCTCTCCATCGGCCAGCTCCCCGAGGACGCCGACCAGTTGGTGTTCAAGGCCATCCAGACGTACGACAACAAGGAGGTCGTCCGCTGGATCGAGGAACAGAAGGAAGGTGCCGCCGAGCCCGAGAGCCCGGCACCGGTCCTCAAGCTGACCGCGGCGACCACCGGTGAGCACGGCGCGGCCGCCGACGACAAGAGCGGCCACGACACCACCGCCAAGGAGGCCGACGAGCAGACGACGGCCGCCGCGGCGGACGAGTCCTCCAGCGACACCACGGCCCGCGTCCTCGGCATCGTCGGCATCGTCATCGGCATTGCGGGCGTGGCCTTCGGCGTCCTCGCGGGCCGCCGTCGCACCGCCTGACCGACAGCCCCATCGGTCACATCGACCCACCAGTAAACCGACCCACCAGGAATCAGTGCTCCATGGTTAAGAAGACTGTGCTGGCCGCGGCGTTCGTCGCCGCGGCCGCACTCACCCTGTCCGCCTGCGGCAGCAGCGACGACGGCGCCAAGAAGCCCGTCGCCGATGTGTCGGTCCAGACCAAGACCAAGGCCGCGACCGTACTGGACCAGCCGTTCACCAAGCCCGACCTCGTCCTCACCGACACCCACGGCAAGAAGTACGACCTCCGTGAGCAGACCAAGGGCAAGCCGACGCTGATCTACTTCGGCTACACCAACTGCCCCGACGTCTGCCCGCTCATCATGAGCAACATCGCCATCGCCAAGAAGTCGCTCCCCGAGGCCGACCGGGAAAAGCTCCAGGTCGTCTTCGTCACCACCGACCCCGAGCGGGACACTCCGGCCTCACTGGGCAGCTGGCTCAAGGCCCAGGACGCCTCCTTCATCGGCCTCACCGGCGACTTCCCGACCATCCAGGCGGGCGCACGCCAGATCGGCATCGGCATAGACGCCCCGAAGAAGGAGAAGGACGGCACCGTCGTCTCGATGCACGGCTCCCAGGTCATCGCGTTCTCCCCGAAGACCGACAAGGGCTACCTCGTCTACAGCGAGGACACCTCGCCCGACGACTACGAGAAGGACCTCCCCAAGATCCTCCAGGGGGAGACTCCGTGAACCGCCGCACCGTCCTCGCCGGCGTCGTCGCCCTCACCACCGGGCTGACGCTGGCGGGGTGCTCGTCCTCGGACAGCGGGCCCGAGCTGAAGGTGACCGGCGCGTTCATGCCGCAGCCCGTCAGCGACATGGCCGCCGGATTCCTCGTCGTCAAGAACAGCGGCGGCACATCCGACCGGCTCACCTCGGTCACCAGCCCCCTCTCGGACGACGTCACGATCCACGAGACGAAGAACCAGACGATGCGCATGGTGACGTCCTTCGAAGTACCCGCGGGCGGCGAGCTGGATCTGGAACGCGGGGGCAACCACATCATGTTCATGAAGCTCAAGCAGCAGCCCAAGCAGGGCGAGAACGTGTCCGTGGAACTGCACTTCGAGAAGGCCGACCCGATAAAGGTCGACCTTCCCGTGAAGGAGACCACCCACAACCCGAAGAAGCAGTGAGGGACTGACTCACCATGACAGCCACCGCCCCGCACTTCGGACCGTCCCCGTCCACTCCCGCACCACGCCGGCCACTCGCCGCGGCCGCACTCCTCGCCGCCCTCATCGGCATGGTGTTCGGCCTGCTGCTGGGCGGCGCGGGAACCGCGTCCGCGCATGCCGCACTCACCGGGAGCGATCCGCAGGACGGGGCGGTGGTCAACACCGCACCCAAGGAGATCACGCTCACCTTCTCCGAACAGGTCGCCATGGGCGACGGCTCCATCAGGGTCCTGGACCCCAGCGGCAAACGCGCCGACACCGCCGCCGCACCACGCGATCTGCAGAGCGGCTCCACCGTGAAGTACGGCGTCTCCCTACACACCGGACTGCCCGACGGTACGTACACCGTCGCCTGGCAGGCCGTCTCCGCGGACAGCCACCCCGTCTCGGGCGCCTTCACCTTCTCCATCGGAGCCCCCTCCAAGACCACCGTCGCCCTCCCGGCGGACGAGGCCGGCGGCGGCCTCGTCGGCACCCTCTACGGCATCGCGCGCTACGCCGCGTACGCCGGCTTCGTCCTGCTCGCCGGCGGCGCCGCCTTCGTACTGGCCTGCTGGCAGCGCGGGGCGGGCGCACAACCACTGCAACGCCTGGTCGTACGCAGCTGGATGACCCTCACCGCG